>JAVYOH010000007.1:0-47502 GCA_038734615.1 Saccharolobus sp.
GTTAATTCTTCTAATGCTTGTGGATCTAATTCTATATCTAATTCATTTGCCCTAATTTTTATTATTTCCTTAATTTCTTCTGCATTATATGGCCTAGTTGGTATAATTAACAATCTATCTAATAGGTCTAAAGGTATTCCGTGTGGAGCTTCAATGTCTGTTCCCCTAATTTTAGTTGTTCCTCTATTAGTAGCTAAAATTAATATTGGGGCTAACTCTGCTTCGAGTGTTCTAGTTAAGAATGAATAAGCTTCTAGATCAAGCATGTGAGCATCATCAATAAATAATACTCCAACTACTAATTCTGCCTTTCCTTGATTTATCCACTCTTTTACTAATCTATCAACCTCTTTTCTAATATCCTCACTTATTTCTCTCTCAGTGAAGAATGAGAAGATGGCAGATATAGATATATTTCTAGCTGCTAAGTTTAAATCTAGATCATTCAAAGTAAGTGTAGTAACTATTTCCTTTTCCTTCCTAACTTGTCCAGTAGGTATTTCCATAACTCTTGATACTTCAATGTCATACGCTTTACTACCTTCAAAGCCTTTAGCTTTTCCCTCAACTATGACTTGCCCGGTTTGAGCATCTATCATTATTATATCTCCTTTCTTAACATTTAATGAGACTAATTGTTGGGCTATTTCATCTCCTACAGACAAGGTTCTCTCTTCATCCTTAGTCATCAATGTTATTTGTGCTTCTACTGGAACCTGTGAATAAGGATTTAGTCTGCTTCTTGCAACTTTTATTTTCCTATCCTTAACAACTCCCTCATAAACTAATCTCTTTTCTCTTATTCTTACGCCAATAGATTTTCTTATCAGTTGCGTTAATATTTCTGTCTTTTTAAGTTCTGTTGAATATATTTCTGAAGCATTTATTGCTGTAAAGGGAGTATCTTCTCCTAGTTCTCTAGCTATTGCGACAGCTAATGCTGTTTTACCAGTTCCTGAAGGACCTGCGAATAATATTCCCTTCCCTGCCATTTTGCCTCCCTTTATTAACTGAACTACTATTCCAGCAGCTTCCCTAGCCTCTACTTGACCAACTAGACCATCTGCTATGAATTTAGCTTTACCATTATTGTCAAGACCTAAACCTTTTATGTGACTATGAATGCTAGCTTTCTCACGAATAGGTTTTTTTATTTCTCGTATTTCAGCCATATCGTAATATAAATATATGATAGAGTTTTTGAGATTAACTATATTTAAATCGACTCTCACTTGATTAAGTATTTAGCCTAATGCCAAATTTTATTAACGGATAGATTGTAGAATATCATGTGATGAGGATCTTTGGGTCTGAAAAATGATGCAGTGGCGGCTAACTGAAAAGGTGATAAAAAGTGATACATTTATCTGTTGGAAGGCTTAACATTGATATTATAGCTAAGATAGATACAATACCGCCTATAGATACTAATCATTTCACTGATGTTTTAGAAATATTACCGGGCGGTTCTGCAATAAATTATGCTGTTACAATTGCCAAATTTGGACATTCAGTAAAATTATTGGCAAAAATAGGAAAAAATGAAATAGTAAAAAGTATGATGGAAAAGTTAGTTGAGCTAGGAGTAGGATTAGAATACGTAGAGGAAGTTAATGAGAAACCAAGTATTGCTTTAATCTTCTTAAGAAATGATGGTAGCTTATCTATGGTTAGAAGGCTTGGAGCTTCTATATTATTGTCTAGAGAAGATGTTAGAAAACATTTCGGCTTATTTGATGTAGTTCATTTCGCATCAGTTTCGCCTAATGTTGTAATAAGAGATCCTTATGCTAAGCTAATTTCCTATGATCCCGGACCCTATGCTAAAGAAATCGAAAATATAGGTGTTGACATACTTTATGTAAATGAAAGAGAATACGAATTTATAAAAAATAAAGATATTAAGTCTAAGTATATTGTAATAAAAATGGGCAAAAAGGGGGCTAGAGTAATAACACCTAACGAAGAATGTGAAGTTGAGGCAATTCAAGTAGAGAAAGTAGTAGATACTACTGGAGCAGGGGATGTATTTGATGCAGCATTTAACTTTTCAATAATTGAAAATAAGAATATAGAAAAAAGTCTTCAAATGGCTTCTGTTGCAGCTGGTATAAAAGTGACTAGGATAGGTGGAATCTCTTCACCTACAATAGAGGAAGTAAGGGAATATTTAAGAAAGAAAAAACCAAAAGTTATATGTAAATGATTATCTTATTCGTAGATTTCGACTATTTTTACGCTCAAGTTGAAGAAGTCCTAAACCCATCACTCAAAGGAAAACCAGTAGTTGTCTGCGTATTTTCTGGAAGAACTGAGAATAGTGGAGCAGTAGCTACAGCTAATTATGAGGCTAGAAAATTAGGAGTTAAAGCAGGAATGCCCATTGTAAAGGCTAAGGAAATACTTCCAGACGCAATTTATTTGCCAATGAGAAAGGAAGTTTATCAACAAGTATCAAATAGAATTATGAATATATTAAGAAAATATTCTAGGAAAATTGAGATTGCAAGTATAGATGAGGCTTATTTGGATATAAGCGATAAAGTAAACAATTATACTGATGCATATAAAATTGGATTACAGATTAAGAATGAAATTTATGAAAAAGAGAAAATAACGGTAACAGTGGGCATTTCAAAAAATAAAGTGTTCGCAAAAATAGCATCTGAAATGGCAAAGCCTAATGGAATAAAAGTAATTGATGATAATGAAGTTAAAAAATTGATAAGGGAAATAGATATAGGGGAAATACCGGGAGTAGGAGAAATTACTACTCAAAAACTCAAATCATTAGGTATAAATAAACTTATAGATATTTTAAATTTTGATTTTATGAAAATAAAGAAAATTGTAGGAGAAGCTAAGGCTAATTACTTATTCTCGTTAGCGAGAGATGAATATTTTGAACCAGTTGAGGAAAGGGTTAGAAAGAGTATAGGGAGGATAGTTACTTTAAAGAAAAATAGTAGGAATATAGAAGAAATTAAACCATTCTTAGCTAGATCACTAGATGAAGCTTTTAATAAATTAAATGGTAAAATACCTAAAACAATTTATCTAGTAGCAGTTATGGAAGATTTGGATATAATTAGTAGAGGTAAGACATTCCCTCACGGAATAACTAAAGAGACCGCATATAAAGCATCCTTAGAATTATTGGAAAAACTATTGGCTGAGGATAAGAGGAAGATAAGAAGAATAGGAGTTAGATTTAGTAAATTTATTGAGGCTACTAGTTTAGACAAGTTCTTCCAATTCTAAATTTATTATACCCTTTAACTTATTTATCTCAATTTCCTTATGAACTTTGAGGTAATTATAAACCCCCTTGACTCCCCTTTGTGTTAAGTCTGGTTTATCTACTATTTGAATATCTAGATATAATGGGACTCTATACATTCTTGCTACTCTTTCCATCTTAATTACTTTTCCTATTTTTTCAAAATCTTCTTCAACTCCCTCAGCTTCTATATAAGTCTTTTTGCCTTTTATAAAATTGATTTTATTTTGATCTATATAACCAAATTTATCAAATACAATAACTAATCTAGCTTGTCTACCCCCTTCTACATCCTCGTAAAAGTTTAAGCATTCTATAAAATACTCATTTTCAGCTAAACATATAACTCCTAGTTCTTCTTCGCCCATTACCTTAGCAATTGACTTTATTTTAATTCTCAAGATAAATCACCTCATGATTGAAATAGATGGCTCTTTTGGCGAAGGTGGGGGACAAATATTAAGAACTTCATTAACACTCTCTGTAATAACTGGTAAACCCTTTAGAATATATAATATAAGAGCGAATAGACCAAATCCAGGATTACAAAGACAACATTTATGGGCAATAAAGGTCATGAAGAAAATATCTAACGCAGAAACAAAGGGTGATGAGCTAGGTTCTAAAGAGCTAATCTTCATACCACATGAAATTAGTAAAGGAATAAATATAGATGTTGACATTGGAAGTGCTGGCAGTATAACGCTCATTTTACAAACTATAATTCCAGCAATAATGGACAAAAGTGTTAAAGTTAAAATAAGGGGAGGTACTGACGTACCATTCTCTCCCACTATAGATTACATTAGATTAGTTTATTTGGAAATATTGAAAAAAATAGGAATAGATGCTAAACTTAGATTAATATCTAGAGGACATTACCCAGAAGGCGGTGGAGAAGTAATTTTAGACGATGTTAGCGGTAAACCACACAGTTTTAGTTTAATTAATTTAGGAAAACTTGAGAGAATTGAGGGAATCTCGCATGTGTCATCTTTACCAAAAGATATTGCTTATAGACAAGCTAATTCAGCTAAAAATGTTTTATCTAAACTGGGTGTTCCGGTTAAAATAGAAATTGATGTAAGGCAAGGTGAAATAAGTAAGGGAAGTGGAATTGCCCTAGTTGCAATTGGAGAAAATAGCATAATAGGCTCTGATGCTTTAGGAAAAAGAGGAAAGAGAGCAGAAGTAGTAGGGGAAGAATCTGCTAATATGCTAATTGAAGACATAAGAAGTGGGGCTGCAGTGGATAGATATATGAGCGATATGCTAATGCTATATGCTGCACTTTATAACGGAGAGTTTACTGGAGCACAATTAACTTCTCATGCTTCTACTAACTTGATGATAATAAAGAAGTTTTTAAATGTTAATATTGAAATAGAGGGAAATAATCCATTTAGATTTAAATCTAGGCAATTTTAGGCTAACAAAACTTATAAGAAAATTAGGAATATTGAGAAATTGATGAGCTCACCTACTAATAATCCTCCTAAGCCAATTATAAAAAGACCTAACTACATGTTTGAATATGAACATGAAAGAAAAGAGAAAAGAATAGGTAGAGGATTTAGTTTAGGCGAGCTTGAAAAAGTTGGACTAAGTGTAGAAAAAGCTAGAAAATTGGGAATTTATGTAGATAAGAGAAGAAAATCGGTTCATGAAGAAAATATAGAAGCCTTAAAGAAGTTTTTAGAGGAATTTAAACAAAAAGAACAGAAAACATAATTTAAGGAACTATTACAGCTCTTCCAAATATCTTTCCTTCCATTAAAGACCTTATAGCACTATTTATGTCCTCTAGTCTATATGGAGTTACTGGAATCTTAATCTTACCCTTTTTATATAATTTCATATACGCTTTTTAGATCGTTAAAGCTACCATACAGGACACCTCGTATTTTCAATCCCCTTAATACCATTAATTGCTCTGGAATAGAAATAATACCGCCAAACTCACCTACAATTCTCAGTTCTCCTTCTCTATCTAATAACCACGGCAAATCTGAAAGAGAATTACTAGTACCTACGTAATCTATAATGTAATCAAACTTAGTATTAGGATCAATTTTACTAGAAATTGATTCGTTTTCTCTTACATATATTATATTATCAGCTCCCAACTCCTTAGTTTTCCATAATCTATTCCAATTTTTTCCAACTAAAGTTACTTTAGCCCTATTCGTTTTTAAAATTTGCAAGCCTATTGTTGCAACAGCTCCCGTACCTACTATTAAAACGTTATCATTCTCACCTATTCCTTTAACTGAGTTATATGCTGTAATTCCAGCATCAGCTAATGGGGCTAATTCTAATGGATTTCCTTCAACTTTTAATAAAATCTTTTCAGTAGGAACTTGTAAATACTCTGCAAACCCGCCATTAAGATGCAAACCTAATACTTTCACTCTTTCACAATATTGATAATTCCCTATTTTACAATGCTTACAATTATTACAACCAATACTATTATATACTAATACTTTATCTCCTTCTTTAAAGTCTCCCCAACTTTTAATAACTTCAGCAATTATTTCATGTCCTAATATTATAGGAGTTTCTATCTTTAGATCATATTTCCAGTCTCCCATTATTAGATGTAAATCACCATGGCAAAGCCCAGTAGCTAAAACCTTGAGAATTAAGCCATTAGAAGGTTCTTTTACTTCCTCTAAAGATAATGGTTTCTCAAATTCTTTAAAAACTGCAGATAGCATTGAATTACCAACCTGCCTTAAGATAATAATCTCTTTCCCATTCAGTTATTTGTGACTCATACTCATCTATTTCAGAATTCTTTATGCTACTATATATTGAAACCAAATCTTGGCCTAAATTATATTTTATATATGTATCTTTTTCTAGTTTATTTAAAGACTCTTTCAAAGTTTGAGGAAGATCCCCATAATATTCATTAACATTAACCATTAAGCCTCGCTCTATACCATCTATACCAGCGTAGATTATTGAGGCTAATAGTAAATAAGGATTTGCTAATGGATCTGCTAAACGAAATTCTACATAGCGATTATTTTTATAGTAGCTTGGTACTCTAACAATATAATGCCTTTCAGTACCAATGCCAGGTACATTAGGAGTAACTATTTCCTTAAATCTCTTATAAGAGTTGACTGTTGGAGCTGCTATTGAGAGAATCGCAGATAAATGGTGAATAATACCAGAGACAAAATTGTAAGCTATTTTGCTTAATCCTATTCCCTTAGGATCATTAGGATCATACATTACATCTCTTCCATCCACAGTCCTTAAACTTAAGGTAATATCCATGCTACTGCTAGGATATTCTTTAAATGGTTTTGGCATGAAAGTTGAAATTAAATTATTAATTCTTGCCGTATCTCTTATTATTTCTCTACTTGCTATAAAATCGTCCGCAGCTTCCATAGCTGATTTTTGTGATAGTTTAACCTCATACTGTCCTAAGCCATAATGCTTATTAACAGTCTCTACTTTAATATCAACATCTTCTAAATACTTTATAAGTAGTTTAAGGAAATTTTGCTGTTCTAATAAACCTTCTAATGAGAAAGCTTTACTAGAATCAGCAGGATTAAGATTTTTATCTAAAACGTAGAAGGTTGGTTCAAATGACGTTTCTAAAACGTATCCTAATTCCCTTAACTTATTAACAGCGTTATTTAAAATAGATCTTGTACAGAATGGATATGAAGTTCCATCTGGCTGTGTTAAAAAGGATAAAACTCTACCGGTTCTTTCCAAATAGGGTATTATAATAAATGTGCTTAAGTCTGGCATGGCAATAATATCTTCATATTTCGATTTTATGGGTCTATCCTTATAATCCATAAGAGTTAGTGATTCTGGATAATCCACACCTCTATTATTACTTATTATATTCTCAAATTCAGCCCTTCTCAAAGATCTACCTTTAATATTTCCTAAAATATCTACGAACTCAACTCTCATATAATCTACTTTACCAGATTTTAGTACGTCTAGCACATTATCCCTAGACACTTTTATCTCAAAAGAGCATATGTAGTATCATTTTATAAATATTATAGACGAGTAACAATAACCACGAAATTAGCTTACTTTTATATCTACCACAACGTGATACGTACTAGGATTAACACTCCTAACTAGTCTAGCAAAATAAGAACCCTTATATTTTTGTATAGCAATCTTAATAGGGTCTTCTCCCTTTTTTACCTCAACTTGAGTATAAAGATGTATTATTCCCCCTTTCCTTATCTTTTGCAAGGCTACTTCATATGCTTTATCTGCTAATTCGGGCAAAGGTGCAATAATCCTATCTGCATCTTCTAAATCATATATTTTTTTAAACGCGTCACCATAAATCGGTATAACTTCATATGCGTTATTCAATTCAACGTTAGCCATCATGTAGTAGTAAGCATAAGGATTTATATCTATGGAATACACAACCTTAGGCTTTCCTAAAACTGCAGAGAGTATAGAAAATGGTCCAAATCCTGCAAACATATTTATTATTACCTCTCCCCTTTTAACTTGCTTAGCAACTCTTAAATGCTCAAACGATAATTTCTCAGAAAAGAATATTTTTGTAAAATCTAAATAATATCTACATTTGTGCTCTTTATATATGGTTTCACTCCTCTTTTCCCCAGATAAATGGACATAGGTGGAAAGCCTATATTGTCCATTTACATTCCTATATCTTCCCCATACTGATTTAACATAGGGTAATGTATTAAGAATATAATTACCTATCTCTTGTAAATCCTCTGGCTTTTTATCAAATGGAATTCCAATTATTGCAATATCTCCTATAATTTCAACTCTTTTCCATATCCCTTGCTTCCTTGCCAATTCTTTTATCGACATCTTCTAATCTCTCCATCGCCTTTTCAATATGCTTAATTCCAACATTTAAGGGTACTCCACCATCTAATATCGCTTCACCATTTACTATTACAGTTTCGGGAGATGTTAGGTTAAACAGTATTGATTCATAAGGCGAATCTAGATCTAATGGAAATGCTGGTGGTTCCCTCATTTCATAAATAACTAAATCTGCAACACTCTCGTTTTGAATAATCCCCCTATCAGTATACTTTAATTGTGAATAACCCCAGATAGTCACTGCATTAAATGCTTCCTCTGGTGTTAATAGGAATCTGGTTAAGCTAACTGCAGCTTCATGCTCGATATTAAATGACGGTGTTAAATCTAATGCTATAGAAGGTTTATATTGTCTTAATGGAAATTGCGAGATCTCGTAAGATGGTGTAATAGCTATGGAAAAGCCTTTTCTCTCAACTATATCTAAATCTTTTCTAGCCCCACCACCTAAGCCTATTACATTTACTGCATTATCCATTTTCTCTAAACTTACAAATCTCTCAACGAGAACTGGCAAATTATATTGCTGTGAGATTTCAAAAACTTCCTTAGAATATTCATTACTACATAATCTAAGAATTACCCTATTTTCATTTTTGCTTGACCACCTATTATATAATGCAATAAATTCTCTCTTCCAATCTTCTTTAGAATCTGGACAATCAACACCAACTGCTAAGATGGGCTTTATTCCTACTTCAGAAATAGCTCTAGCAATCATATCTAAATATGGACCGGAAGTAACTACAGTAGTAACTCCAGTCTTTAGCAAATGATAAGCACCCATTAGTGAAAAATAATAAATATCATTAGGCGAAAGAGTTGTCATTAGTTGAAATGCATTAGACTTTCCATACAATATTCGGTATCTAAAAGGATATAGGTGTATAAAAGAATGCGTTGTAACAAAACCTGGAGTTATTACCCTATCTTGCCCACCAATTATATAATCTGGATACTCAAACTCTTCTGGTTCTTCCTTTGACACTATTTTTATCCTACCTTCTTCAAGGCCTATGTACATATTCCTTAATGGTTTTGAAGCTCCTAAGACAAGACCAGCTTTTATTAAAACTTTCATTGTTCCTAAAACATTAATATTAGTATCATTAATTAAAGTTATTTAATGTACGTTGAGCTAATAGAAAGGGAATTATCTCAAAATTATAAGATAAATGTTGACTTAAAATTGGAAAGGGCTTATGTTGCAGGAGCAGGAGACTCTTACGCAGTTGGGTTAACAATAGAAGGTAAGACGAAGGGAAGATTTAAGGCATTAGATCCTTTTGAAGGATTAACTTATGGTAATTTAGAATATCCTTTAGTAATAGTTTCCGTTTCTGGTAAACCAAAATCGAATATAATGCTAGCAAGAAAATTCAAAAATAAGACAAAAATATATGTTATTACAGCTAATGAAGAATCAGAATTAGCCAAATATGCAGACTATCTAATTTTAATTCCATATAAATCCCCTATACCAATGCCGGGAATTCTATCATTTTTAATGAGCTTAAGTGCGATCTATTCATTAGCTGGAGAAAAGGAGGATGAGACGAATAATGTAAATATTCTTAATCTTTCTAATAATCCATTTTTCGTTGGTTATAGGGAGTCTTATGGAATAGCCTATTATGCTATGCTAAAGTTCGCAGAAATTTTTGGATATAGTACAAATAGTGAAAGATTAGAACAATTTTGTCATTCGCCAATTTTTATGACTAAAGATAGACAAATAGTATTATTTAGAAATGGAATTGAAAGGGAAGAGGAATTAATTAGGAGTATAAACTATACGGAAACTCTAGCAACTAATTGTAGTGGAGCCTTTTGCAATGCGCTGACTATTATAAAATCAATTCATCATAAGATGAAAAAGGATAATTGGGATAAAATTTACTTCCTAGAAAACAAAAAAATATTAGATATTAGTTCTTATATGATATATTGATATGGAGGAACTCGATTTAACAAAGAGTGAAGAAGGATGTGGTGCTAATTCACCTGCAGTAAGACTTTTAAGGTTTTGGTTAGAGGTGGGAGGAAACAAGGAAATAAAGGTAATTGCGATAAAGGGTTCACAAGAAAATTCAGTAAATATGTGGCTTGAAAGTATGAGTGATCATGGAGTAAAATTGATAAATAAAGTTGATCAAGATGGTAAAGTAATATATACAATATTTCTCCCATAGTGATTTAAATGGACTTGGTTAAAATTGCAAAGTATTCTGGCTTTTCTTTGCTTTTAGTGTCAATAGTAGTTTATGTTTTAACTGATCCAGTAGATAGATTACTTTCTTATCAAGGGCCAATAATTTCTGGTGCATTATTAGGATGGTACGTTTTAATTTCTAATACGCCAAAGGAAAAATTTATAGAAATTAATGGAGAAAAAGTTTCCGTTGTTTCCTTATTATTAAGGAAAAAAGCTCCTATTTTATTTATAATTGGATTAGCATTAATAATACCATGGCTCTTACCTCAGCTTTATGTAATAGAGGATAAAATACAATTACTTTTTGCCTTTTCGTTTATTAGCGAATTCATGGGAGGTTTTATCATAGGTTATATTATACCTTCTTTAACTTTTACAGAAAAGCTTCTCATTTATAGTTTAGGTTTTGCTGGTGATACTTTATATCTACTATTATTATATCTTGCATCTAATTTATTTAACGCATCCTCTCAGCTTTTACTTAATTCAGTTATTATTTTGGCATACGGTATAAAGTTCCCAGAGGGTGTTTTATTTGCTATTTATATTTTAAGAAAGATAAGTGGGATTTAATGAAGGGTAAGGTTTACATTGTTGGTGCTGGTCCAGGGGATCCGGAATTAATAACCATAAAAGGTTATAAATTATTGCAGAGGGCTGATGTTATAGTATATGATAGATTAATCCCTAAAGAGCTATTAGGCATTTGCAAACCAGAATCCGAAAGAATTTATGTTGGTAAAAATATAGGTGATTATAAACTTCAGAAAGAAATAAATGAATTATTAGTAGCAAAAGCATTAGAAAATAAGGAAGTAGTTAGACTAAAAGGAGGAGATCCCTATGTTTTGGGAAGAGGTGAGGAGGAGTGTTTATACGTTTTATCCCACAATATTGAATGTGAAATTGTACCGGGAATATCTAGTGCAATAGCAGTTCCTGCATATGCGGGCATTCCAGTTACTAGTAGACTTTACTCTAGTGGCTTTACAGTTATACCGGGAACACAAGCTAATGATAAAATAATAGATGAAAGTTATATACCTAAGAAAGGTACGATTGTAATTCTAATGGGTATAAGAAAGATAGACGAATTGTATCAGACTTTAATAAAAGTGAGAAGTGAGAATGAACCGGTTGCAATAATACAGAATGGGACAACAAATCAGCAAAGAGTATTTACTGGTGATTTAAAGGAGCTAAGTGATATTGTTAAGAGGAATAATATTACGCCTCCTTCGGTCATTGTAATTGGCGAAGTAGTTAAATTGAGGGATTACTTATGGAAATTTAAGTGATAATATGAAATGTGGTGTGTGTGGAGAAGAAATTAAGGGAAATCCTTATACTTACTCATATAAGGGTAAAACATACTATTTCTGTAGCCCTATGTGTATGGTAGAGTTTAAGAAAAGACCCGAAAAGTATGCCAAATAGTTTTAATCTCAATATCACTAATTTATTATTTTGTTTTCCTCTTAAAAGTCTATACGCTAAATATATAAGAGTCTAGTAATTAATTAGCATATGTACCCGCCAAAGATTGGCTATGTGATTCCAGATAACGTTAAAGAAGCTATTGAATTCTTAGAGTCTCATGATGATGCGAAACCTCTAGCTGGTGGCCATAGTTTAATTCCAATGTTAAAATTAAGAATACTTAGACCGTCTTATCTAGTAGAAATAAGAAGATTACCAGAGTTAAACTATATAAAAAGTGAAGGCAATATTGTAAAAATAGGTGCTACAACTACATATTATGATATTATAAAAGCTAATATACCTTTATTAAGTGAAACTGTTTCAAAAGTAGGTGATCCTCAAGTTAGAAATATGGGAACATTAGGTGGCGCAATATCACATCTAGATCCTGCTGCTGACCCTCCTGCAGCATTAATAGCTTTAGATGCAAAAATAAGGATTAGAAGCAGCAAAGGAGAGAGAGTTGAAAATTTTGCTAATTTTGCAAAAGATATGTTTACTCCAGATTTAAATCAAGGTGAACTAGTAACTGAAATAGAAGTTCCCCTCCTTAAGGATTACAAGTACTCTTATCAAAAGTTAGAAAGGAGGGCAGGAGATTTTGCAATTGTAGGAGTAGCAGTAGCTTTAAAGGTAAATGGTGATGTAATCGAAGATGCGAGAATAGGATTAACTGCAGTTAATAAGACCGCAGTAAGAGCTACAGAAGCTGAAAAAATATTATTATCAAGTAAAATATCTGAAAAGATTATAGAAGAGGCTGCAAATAAGGCAGTTGAGTACGCTAATCCCACTTCTGATATAAGAGGATCAGAAGAATACAAAAAGAAAATGGTAAAAGTAATGACTAAGAGAGCTATATTAACAGCACTTAATTTATTACCAGTAGTGAGTAGGTGAGAAAAATGAAGATTTACGAAAAGGATCAAAAAGTAAAAATTCATTTAAAGATAAATGGACAAGATTATGAGACTGAAACTGAGCCAAGAAGATTACTAGTTCACGTTCTAAGAGAATTAGGATTTACTGGAGTACATATCGGATGTGACACTAGTAATTGTGGTGCTTGTACAGTAATTATGAATGGTAGAAGTACTAAATCATGCACAGTATTGGCAGTTGAAGCTGATGGGAGTGAAATATTAACAATAGAGGGCTTAGCAAAGGATGGGAAGCTTCATCCTATTCAAGAGGCCTTCTGGGAGAAGCATGGTTTACAGTGCGGATATTGTACCCCAGGTATGATAATGGAGGCTTACTGGTTATTGAAAGAGAAACCTGATCCCACTGAGGAGGAAATTAGGGAAGGAATTTCCGGAAATTTATGTAGATGTACTGGTTATCAGAATATAGTTGATGCAATAAAATTAGCATCGCAGAAATTAAGAATGGAAATTCCCAAATCTCATTAAGTCTTCTTTTTTATCAATATCTATTAATACTCCCTCACTACATTCTACAAAACATATTTCACTTTTATTCAATTTATTTATTATAATTCTTGCTCCTATATCGCCACTTAATTTATTTATCTCTTGAAATAAATCCCTTGATAACAATACTGGATTACCCCTTTGTCCATTATAAGTTGGAATTACAGCCTTACAATTGGGATTAAAGGTAGATATTATCTTTTTCACATCTTCTTTTGATACAAAAGGCATATCTCCTAACGCTATTATAACTCCATCATAATTAACGAAAAACCTTATACCTAATTTTATGGAAGTGCTAATTCCCTCCTTCCAATAAGGATTATATATTACTATATAATCGGTAAGAAGAGGTAATAATTCATTTGCATACTTACCTACAACTATAACTTTTTCTAGATTTTCATAAATTCTAATTGTTCGTATAATTAGTGGTTCATTATTAATTTTTGTAATTAATTTATTTCCACCAAATCTTTTCCCCTCTCCAGCTGCTAATACTATAACTCCTATAATCATATATACCACTATTTCAAAAACTTATTTATGAAGTATGAGGGATCTATAAGTATAAATTCGTCAAAGGAGCAAATACTCAAACTATTAGATAATCCAGAACAAGTTTCTCAATGCTTTCCTGGATTAAAGAGTTTCAACAAAGAAGGGAATGAGTATAGAGTAGTTGGTGTTACTGGAATAGGTTTTATAAAAGGAGAATATAGAGCAGATGTGAAATTCGAGAAAGTTGATGAAAATAAGAGAAGAATATTGGCAAAAGGTTCTGGAATGAATAGTAATGTTGATATAGATGCAACTGTGGAGGCTCTTGATGGGAAAATAAATTACTCAGCTGAGGTAAAAGTTTCTGGTGTTTTAGCTTCAGTAGGAGCTAGACTAATGGGTAGTGCTGTTGAAAAGATAATCAATGATTTATTTAATTGCATAAAGGAAAAGGTGATTAAATGAGTAATGTAATAGAAGGAGAAGTATCGATTAAGAGTATGGAAAAAGTTATTCAATATTTTTCTGATTATAAAAATTTAATTTCTTGTATACCAGGAGTAAAGGAAATAAGCGAAAATAATTTTAAGGCTCAGGTAAAGATTTCATTTCTTACTGTAGAAATTAATGGGAGCGTAAAGAAACATAAAATAAGCGAAAATAATATAGATACATTAATTGTTGTTGAAGGGCCTGGTATAGTTGCAAATATAGATACCTTACTTACTCTTACACAAAATAACATAAAGTGGAAAAGTAACTATGAAATATCTGGACCACTAGCTAATAGTCTAAGAAAGTATATAGAATCAGAAGCTGAAGAATTATCGAGGAAAATTATAGAATGTAGTGTTTCAAAAATAAATGAGTCATAGATTATTCAATAGGTTCTAATACAATACCTATACCCCTAGTCCTTCCCTCTCTAAACACGAAAATTTGTCCTTCTTCAATATATTCTGGCCTATATAGAAAAGATAAGATCACTTCGCTAGTACTACCAGATCTTAGTAGTTTATCTTGAATCTTTTCAAACCTTACAGCTTGACGAATAGTGTATGAATGTAAAGTTGCCACATACCCTTCTCTAATTGTTGTAGGATGATGAAGCACGAACACTCTAGCCCTAAATCTAGTAACTACTTTAGGAATTCCTTTCATCATAACCATACCTTTTCTAAGATTCCCCTTTTCTATCCCTTGAATAGCAAATGTAGCTATACTCCCTGCTGGAACAGAATCCACGAATACTCTATTTACTTGTATACTCTTTATTTTAACTTCTCTAAACTCTCCTAACTTATTAGGGCCAATTAATACTGATTCGTTTGTTCTTAGCTTACCTCTAATTACAGATCCAAGAATTACAGTGCCTACTCCAGTTACATTATATATCTCATCAATATAGACTAAAGGATTATTCTCCTTATATTGTTTAGAAATTGGAGGTAGTAAATGCAAGAAATTTATGAGAAGATCTAATCCCTTTCCAGTAACATTAGATACCTTGAATATTGGGACAACTCTCATAGTCTTAATAGCTAGTATTGCATTTATCACGTCATCTTCATCTTCAACCTCTAATGCCAATCTGTTTACTCCAGGAATTTTTAATATTGATTTAATATCATTAACTATTGAAATTATTCTTTCATTATCATATTTGTCTACCTTAGTTATTACTATGAAAACTGGAAAATTAAGTACTGAGGCTAATGCCAAATGTTCCTTACCCATTGTACTTAATCCATCATCTGCACCAACTACTAACATTACATAGTTTACTTCATAACCTAATAGTCCTTTAAGCGTAGTTCTGAGATATCTTTCATGACCTCCAAGATCAATTAATCTAATAATCTTACTGCTTTTTAAGGTAATTTCGGCCTCATCCAGCTTATCATTAAGCTGCCAATTGACTATTTTCCCGTTATTGTCAAATCCTAACAATCTTAAAGTTATCGAAGATGTTCTACCAGATAACACTTCATGAAGATATCTAGCTATAGCAGCCCTTAAACTTCCCTTACCATCATCTAATTTACCTAAAATTAATGTACCAGTAATTGTACTCTTCCCAGCATTTACATGGCCCATAATTGCAACATTAACTTCTACTGGAAGATTTTCTCTATATCTTCTCACTAAAAGTTCTGCTACATATTTTCCTTTTTTTACTTCAGACTCTCTTTTATAAACTATTTTTGCATTTATTAGATTAGAAATTTTATCCAAAGTATTTATACTTTCCACAAGCTCCTCTTTAGTTAAACCTATAACTTCACCTTGATCACTAACTCCTATAACATAAAACGCTTCTCCATTACCCTCTTCTAATCTATACTTCATTTGTGTAGCTAACTCTTGTAATCGCTCTGGAGCAATTCCAGAAAGAATAAGTTTATATTCTACCTTTCCCTCATCATTTTCGCGGGGTAATTTCATTACATCACTTAACAAGTATTAAATTTGAGAAGTACTAAATAAGTTTTAATAGGTGAAAACAATAATGGATAACCAACCTACGATAATATTTGAGGAGACATTAGTATGCCCAGTATGTAAGAAAAATTCTCTAAAAGCTAGAGACTATTTATATGAAGCACCAAATGCAGGCAAATTAGTATTATCAAACTGGACATGTGAGGAGTGTGGGTATAGATTCAGAGATGTAAAACCGTATGAGAGTAAAGAGCCTAAGAAAATTATCTTGGAAATAAATAGCGAAGAAGATCTAAAAACAATCATATACAGATCTGCATTTGCCAAGATAGTAATTCCAGAATTAGATGTAGAAATTGAGCCAGCAGGGGCGTCTCAAGGATATATAACAACAATAGAAGGTATTTTCGAAATATTATTGGACCAACTAGGAAGTAATTGCAATGACGAATGTACTAAAATGATAAGATCTGCAATGGAAGTAAAAACACCCTTTACCATAATACTAGAGGATGAGTCTGGATTAAGCTTCATTAAATCAGAAAAAGCTAAAATAGTGTATTTAGATCAAAAAACATAATAAAATTCATTCAACTTTAATTTCCGCACCAGAATCTGCTGAAGCCTTCTTTTGTAATACTACCTCAAGAACACCGTTCTTATAATTAGCCTTTGCATTTTTCTCATCTACTTCTGCTGGTAATTCGATTTCTTTATAATACTGCCTATCCTCAGACTTTGCTGTAATAACTAATTTGTTCCCACCAACCACTTTAACCTTAATATCATCTTTATTTACACCTGGTACTTCCACTACAACCTTTATTTCCTTATCCTTTTCAATTACATCAGCTAATGGTTCTCTCTCCTCAGAAATCATAGGTTTTCCTCTAACTTTTCTAACGTTTCCAAATTCCTCTATTTTAGGTACTCCATCTGGACCTACAGTAACCCTAAAGCCATATACATAAGGACCAAAATTTTTGCCTTCTTTAACGCCTCTCATAAACTCCCTTTCTATTCTATCAAACTCTTCCTCTACTTGTCTAATCCATTCATCCATTAAATCAAAAATATCCTTCTCTTTCTTTGGCATGGCTCTACCCCTATAATTATATTATAATATCAACACTTTAAAGTTTCACTCTTTTGGTTGGACTAATTCAAGCAATACTCCAAATACACTTTTTGGATGAACAAATGCGACTAAATGCCCTCTAGCTCCGGGTCTAGGTTTAGTATCTATTAATTGTAATCCTTTTTTAGATAACTCCTCTAAACTTTTGCTTATATCCTCTACCTTAATAGCTAAATGATGCAATCCCGGCCCTCTACTTTTCAAAAACTTTGCTATAGTATTGTTCATGTCTTCATGGTTTATAGGTTCCATTAACTCTATTGCAGTTTCTCCATTCCTACTACCTGTAAGAAATGCAACTTTTATACCTCTATCATTAAGAATTTCATAGTGAATTATTTTCATGCCTAATTTTTCCGTATAAAATTTTATAGCTTCATCTATATTTTCTACAGCTATACCTATATGATCTATATTCTCTGCTTCCATAAATTCGTTTATATTATTTTAGCTTAAAAATTTGATTTAAAAGTAAAAGTTATATACTGTTTAAGAGATTTAAACATGTATGGATTTAGAAGACAAAATTAAAGAATGGGAGGAAAAGGTTTATAAAACATGGATAAGCAAAAGAGGGGAGAGAAAAAAGGAATTTACTACGTTTTCTGGAATAAAAATAAAACCATTATATACTCCATTAGATGTTAAATCTGATTACATTAATAGAATTGGTTTACCAGGACAATATCCTTTTACTAGAGGAATTTATCCAAACATGTATAGGGGTAGACTGTGGACAATAAGACAATACGCTGGATTTGGATCAGCAGAGCAAACTAATGTAAGATTTAGAAAATTATTAACTGCAGGTCAAACTGGCTTAAGTATGGCATTCGATTTACCAACACAATTAGGGCTAGACCCAGACCATGAATTAGCTTATACTGAAGTCGGAGTAGTAGGGGTTTCAATGTTTCATTGGAAAGAAATGGATATTGTAATGTCTGATATTCCGTTGGATAAAGTGTCTACTTCTATGACAATTAACGCTACTGCAATGGAACTAATGTCCATGTTAATAGCTACTACAGAAAGTAGGGGTTTGGATAGAAGTATATTAGATGGTACTGTTCAAAACGATATTCTTAAAGAATATATTGCAAGAAAAAACTTCATATACATGCCAGAACCCTCTATGAGATATGCAATAGATATTATAGAATATTCCGCAAAGCATTTACCTAAATGGCATCCAATAAGTATAAGCGGTTATCACATAAGAGAAGCCGGTGCTGATGCAGTATTAGAAGTAGCATTTACATTAGCTGATGGAATAGAATACGTTAGAAGGACATTGGAAAGAGGCATACCAGTGGATGAGTTTGGTCCACACCTATCGTTTTTCTTCGCTAGTTACACTAACATCTTCGAAGAAGTAGCCAAATTTAGGGCTGCAAGGAGAATGTGGGCTAAAATAATGAAAGAATGGTTTAACGCTAAAAAACCAGAATCAATGATGCTCAGATTTCATACACAGACTGGAGGAGCAGAGTTGACTGCACAACAGCCAGAAATAAACATAATTAGAACAACGTTACAAGCTTTAGCAGCAGTTTTAGGAGGCACGCAAAGTCTACACGTTAATTCATATGATGAAGCCTTAGGATTGCCTACAGAAATGTCAGCTAAGATAGCCATAAGAGTTCAACAAGTAATAGGATATGAGAGTGGTGTAGCAGACGTTGTAGATCCTTTAGGAGGAGCTTATTATATAGAATGGTTAACTGATGAAATAGAAGAAAGGGCTTGGAAGATTATAGACCAAGTAGAGAAGATGGGCGGAATGATTAAGGCAATAGAGAATGGATATCCACAAGCGCAAATTGCGGAAAGTGCTTATAGACTACAAAAGAGGATTGAAGAAGGAGATTTAGTTAAAGTTGGAGTAAATATGTTCTATGAACCCAATTGGATAGGAACTACCGAAATTTTCAGAGTTGATCCAGAAATTAGAGAAAGGGTAATACAAAGGTTAAAGAAATATAGGAATGAGAGGGATAATATGAAGATTAGGGATGCTTTAGATAAATTACGAAAGGTTGCAGAAAAAGAGGACCAGAATTTATTCCCATTTATGATAGACGCAATAAAAGCTGGTGCTACTGTTGGTGAGACTAGTGCTGTTTTAAGAGAAGTATGGGGAGAATATAGAGAGCCTTCTATTTTCTAAGCTTTAAAAGTTCATTATATAAATTGAAGAATCTTTCTTTCTTACTAACTGGAACATCCTTGTATTCTCTAACTACATCCCATTTATCCCAAGGGAAAATTATCCATTTATCAACTTGCTTATAATAAAAATCTGGAATTCTCTTAGACCAAGTTTTTAAGTATAGTGTCGCAGAGAGGATTTTAGAGGGATTAAACATTGCTAATATATTACTAACAGATTCTAAAGTCTCTCCAGTATCAGAAACATCATCTACAATAAGAACCTTTTTACCTTCTAATGAATCCGTATAAACTGATCTTATAACAGGTTTATTTACGGTCATTCCAACACTACGATAGAACTTTATTTCAATATATCTAATGGTTTTTATATCTAATAGATCAGACAATAATTTTGCAGGGATTATACCACCAGTTAGTACTGCAACTATTACGTCAGGGATATAATTGTTCCTAACTAATGCCTCTCCTATATGAAATACTGCATCCTCTATCTCATCCCAAGATGGTATATAATATTCAGTCATTTAAGATCACTAAAGGAATCTCAAATTCTTCTGGCAATAAGCCTCCATGATGACCTTTAAGTCTATCATATTCATCATTCTTATTAAAGCTATAGATATATGACTTATAATCTGTAGGTACTGCAATATAGTCTGGAATTATTGTATAATCTGAAATCTTACCAAAAAGCTTCTCAGCATCAAGCTTAGAAAATACCTTAAGACTATCATACTTACCTAAGAGATAGTTGCCTACGTCGTATCTACTCCTTAAAAATATTGCCCTAGAATCACCATATGGAGGAACTTCTAACATTTTCATCAATTCTAAATCATCATTAAATAATATGGTTTGAGAAACTGGAACATGACCGTGATCAGCCGTTATAATAAAAGTATAGTTTCTATATTTTTCTGAAATAGAAATAATATTTGTAAGTAAATCTCTTGCAGACTTAATAGTAGTCTCAGCATAGGGGCCATATCTGTGTGACAAAGAATCAACATCAGCCATATAGAAGTAAATAAAATCATAATCCCTTTGGAGAGAATCAGAAAGCTGATAAAAAGCATCCCAGAAATTAATGTAAGTTTTTTGTTCAGTAACAGCACCATGTGTCATGTTAGAAAACTCTGTATTATCTATACCTTTAGGAACTATACCTAAACTTTTCTTATCCTTAACTTCCTTCAAATAACTTTTAACGTTGGGAAACGATAATGACATTGGTAAAGCATCTTTAATAGAATCCCTATCTTTAATTGAGGGATAAGTATAGCGTAAAGTGTTAACTATACCACCAAGAGTTTTGGAAAAGGTAGTATACCCTAATACACCATGTTCTCCAGGAGTAGAAGCTGTAAATAGTGTAGTTAATACTGTAGAAGTAGTAGAAGGAAACACGGTATTTATCTTATTTGCTTTGACATTAATCTCGCTTTTTTCAAATATATTCCAACCCAAACCGTCAAATAATACTAAAACAAATTTCTTATTTAATGAAATATTCATTTCCTTTAAGCATTCCCTATTAACTCCTAAATGCTTAGCAATAGTACAAGCTAATGTATAAATGTTATCTCCCTTATAATCTGGCATCAAGACTTCCATTTTGCAATAAAGTTATAATATTCGTATTTAAGCTTATGTTAATGCTACCTATTATATTGGCCGCAACAACTAGTAGTGTACCACCATTATCACAAACCATTAATATTTTCGCCTATATAGCAATTGGGTTAGGTGCTATTGGAGTAGCAATCGGTTTTATAATATGGTTTCTTGAGAGGAGGACTAAATGACAGATGTTGCAATAATTGGTGGAGGACATAATGGATTAGTTACAGCAGCATATTTAGCAAAGGCTGGATTAAAGGTTGCAGTATTTGAGAGAAGGGAAATAGTAGGAGGGGCTTCAGTAACTGAGGAATTATGGCCAGGAATTAAGGTTTCCACTGGGGCTTATGTCTTAAGTCTGTTAAGACCTAAAATTATAAACGATTTAAGGTTAAGAGATTTTGGACTAAAAGTATACTTAAAAGATCCAGGTTTATTTATTCCTTTCGAAAATGGTAAAAAATTGTATATTTGGTCTAGTTTAGAAAAAACTAAGAAGGAGATAGAGAAATTTTCTGCTAAAGATGCTAAAAACTATGAGAAGTGGGTAAAGTTTTGGGATCTACTAGCAGATTTCGCAGATTTTTTCATGTTAAATCCTCCACCGACATTAAATGATTTTGAAAATATACTTAGCTTATTTAAAGGAAATGATGAAAATGCTCTAATGCTTTTAAGAACTTTTGTACAAGATGCTAGATCTTTACTTGATGAATATTTTGAATCTGATGAGGTTAAATCAGCTTTAGCTGAGGATTCAGTAGTTGGCACTTTTGCCTCACCTTCCACTCCTGGTACAGCTTACGTTTTAGCTCATCATGTGATAGGAGAAGTGAATGGTGTTAAAGGCGCATGGGGTTATGTAGAGGGAGGAATGGGAGGAGTTACACAAGCTCTTAAAAAATCTGCAGAATATTTTGGAGCACAAGTATATACCAATACTGAGGTTGATGAAATCCTTGTCAAGAATGGTAGAGTTGAAGGCATAAAATTGAAAAGCGGTAAGATAATTAACGCGAGAATAGTAGTATCTAACGCAGATCCTAAAACTACGTTTCTACGCCTGCTTAGAAATGCGGAATTAGATGAAGAATTTATAAGGAAAGTCAGATCGTTGAAAAATACTGGTGTTTCTTTTAAAATCGTAGGTTATTTAGAAGAACTGCCAGATTTCGGTAACGGTAAAGCTTTATCCCCAGAGCACGTAGCTTCAGAACTTATTATGCCAAGCATGAGTTATATAGAAAAAGCTTATGATGATGCGAGAAATTTAGGTTATTCTAAAGAACCGTGGCTTTCAATAAATATCCAATCCTCTGTTGACCCTACTGTAGCTCCTCCTGGTAAATTCTCTTTCTCAATATTTGGTCAATATTTGGTTTATAATAAAAAGAATGACGAAATGAAAGAAAAAATAGCCGAAATAACATTTGATAAAATTAGAGAATTTGCTCCTAACTTTAAACCAGTTAAATATGAGGTTTTTAACTCCTTTAGATATTGAAAGAAGATTTGGAATTAATGGAGGAAATATATTTCATTTAGATATGACTCTGGACCAGTTATACTTTTTTAGACCGATAATAGGATATAGTGATTACACTACTCCTATACAAGGTTTGTACTTATGCGGCTCTGGAACGCATCCCGTGGTGGTGTAACCGGTGCGCCCGGCTATAATGCATCAATGAAAATTCTAGAAGATTTAAAGAAAAATAGTCAATTATAGGCTATTAAATTACTGGTTTTCTCTATAAAAACTTTTGAAATAAGCTTATAATTATAAAAATAGATAATATCCTTGATTTAAGTTGCCTGAAGCCGTTATTAATATGATAATTATATTTATTAGCTTAGCCGTATTAGTAGGAATACTTATGAAGATTTTCGGAAGGTCTACAGCTAAATTTGCATCTTCTGATAAAGCGTTACAATTACAAAACAGATCTCAGAAGAAGAAAATAGAAGTAGAGGATAAAAAGATTACTTGGAATGATATAGGAGGCTATGAAGATGTAAAAAAAGAGATTAGAGAGTACATAGAATTACCACTTAAAAATAAAGATGTGGCAATCAAATATGGGTTAAGGCCACCTAAGGGAATATTATTGTTTGGCCCTCCTGGTTGTGGCAAAACATTGATGATGAGGGCATTAGCAAATGAGACTAAACTAAACTTCATTTATGTAAATATAAGCGATATAATGAGTAAATGGTATGGTGAAAGTGAAGCTAGGCTTAGAGAGTTATTTAATAATGCTAGGAAAAATTCTCCATGCATACTATTTTTCGATGAGATTGATACTATAGGAGTAAAGAGAGAATCGCATACTGGAGATTCAGTTACACCTAGATTATTATCATTAATGTTATCTGAAATTGATGGTTTACATAGTGATGATGGAGTAATAATTGTAGGATCAACTAATGTGCCTCAGTTATTAGATAAGGCATTGCTTAGGGCTGGTAGATTTGATAAAATGATTTACATTGGATCCCCAGATAAAGCAGCTAGAAAACAGATCTTAGAAATACATTGTAGAGGAAAACCCTTAGCTAATGATGTAAACTTTGATAAAATAGCTGAAATGACAGAAAGATATAGTGGAGCAGATTTAGCCAATTTATGTCAAGAAGCTGCTAGAAAAGTTGCAGCAGAGGCAATAGAAAAAGGTGTTGACAGAAAGATTATGATGAATGATTTTATCGAACTAATAAAGAAATATAAGCCAAGCATAACGTTACAAATGATAGAAGATTATGAAAAATTTAGGCTAGATTTTGAGAGGAGTGTACGTAAAGGAGAGGAAGAAAATGAACTAGAGGAAAAATTAACATTAGATGATATAGGAGGTTATAATGAAATAAAAACAGAATTAAGGGAAATTCTAGAACTTCAGCTACAACATTATAAATTATTAGAACAGTTAAAAGTACCTCCTATAAGGGGTATATTATTATACGGTCCTCCCGGTGTAGGTAAGACAATGATGGCTAAAGCATTGGCCAAGACATTAAAGGTTAAATTAATACCGTTAAGTGGTGCAGAAATTATGTATAAGGGTTATGAAGGGGCTATAGCAGCTATAAAAGAAGTGTTTAATAGAGCAAGAGAAAACAAACCCGCGATAATTCTCTTAGATGAATTAGACGCTATTGCTTCCAAAAGAAACTATAAGAATTCTTCAGAAGCTTCAAAGATAGTAAACCAAATATTAACTGAGATGGATGGAATAAGGAGTTTGAAAGAGGTAGTGGTTTTAGGCACTACGAATAGGTTAAAAGCAATAGATCCAGCATTATTAAGACCTGGCAGATTTGACAAAATAATTCATATGCCATTACCTAATAAAGAAGAAAGATTAGATATTTTAAGGAAATACATAGGGAGCGAAGAATGTGAAAAAGTTAATTGTAAAGAGATTTCAGAACAGACTGAGGGGTATAGTGGAGCAGATTTAGCAGCACTAGCAAGAGAAGCTAAAATGAGAGTACTTAAGAGTATATTAAGAGGAGAAAACGAAAGAACATTAACTAGAGAAGATCTAATAGAAGCGCTCAAAAAAATACATCCTTCAGTTAAGAAAAGATTGAGTAAATATTCTTCAGCAACTTCTCATCACGAGACATAATAATTTCCTTAATTTTATATACATTGTCTATTTTTGTATTAATTTTTTTACCCATTAAATCTATAGGAATTATATTTAACCTACTACAGAAATTGGATGATGCAGAAATATCTACATTCCTTATCTTACCTCTCAAATCTAAAAACATATAAGCCTTTCCTATGCATAGTAGAATCATGTCTAAAGAAGAACTTCCTAAACTCCTTATCTTATACTCGTTAAAATTATCCAATATTGAAAATATTTTAACTATTTTATCTAATACTTCTTTGTCAAAATAAGTTAATATAATAGGATAAGAAGATTCGTATGGTTTAAAAACTTGACCATTAATGTATGCTGATTTTTCATCATAACTATATATTGTATTTGAAGGAATATGAACTACAAATCCAGCTACAGAATCTAGCATTTCTTTCCCATTATTATTATAGAGTGCAACAGAAACTGAGTACCAGGGCACGTCAAGCACGAAATTCATACTACCATCTAATGGATCTATTACTGCAGTATAATCATAGTTTTCTTCTTCAACCACTCCAGACTCTTCCGAAACAAATCTAAATTTAAAACCAGTATTCTTGAATAATTCGAAAATATACTCTTCTGACTTTTTATCAATTAATCTGGTAGTATCTCCACTATGAAATCCTATAACTTTACTTAAATCTTTTTCAACTTTTATCTCATTTATATATCTAGATATTTCACTAGCAATCTTAATCAAGTTTATATCTTTCATCTCTTACCCTTCTTCTCTGTTAAATATCTATATGCTGAGGTTGCTGCAACAGAACCTTGTGCTACTGAAGTAATAACTTGCCTAAAACCAAGCCACATACCCGTACAATCTCCAGCTGCAAATATTCCCGAGATATTAGTTCTCATCCATTCATCTACTTTTATATATCCATTACCATCAACTTCGATTCCATTATTCTTTGCAAAGTCAGTGGGTGGGGCGAATCCTATCTCTACGAACACTCCATCTACGTTAAGCTCCTTTAGCTCATCTGTCTTTAAATTTTGAATTGTTATTTGCTTCACTATTTTTTCTCCCTTTATCTCTTTTACTACAGAATTAAGAATAATTTCAACGTTAGGCTTCTTCTTTACTGTCTCAAGATATATAGGTTGAGCTTTAAACGTATCTCTCCTATGTATTAAGTAAACCTTTTTGGAGTAACTAGATAGGATCTCTGCTCCTTCTAATGCAGAATCCCCTCCACCTACCACTGCCACTACTCTATTCTTGAATAATGGCGCATCACAAACTGAACAATAAGATACTCCTTTTCCTGTAAATTCTTGCTCACCAGGGACATTTAGCTTTCTTCTTTTAACTCCTATTGCTAAAATAATACTATCTGCCTTAAATTCACCTTTTCTTTTAGTTTTAACTATGAACTCATTCCCTGTATTTTCAATTTTTTCTACAATATCAAGAATTACTGGAACATTATATTTCTCTATATGCTTATTAAATACTTTAATCATATCACTCGCTTGAATTTCTATTAATCCTAAGTAATCATCTACTATTCCAGCTTCTGTTAGCTGACCTCCCGGAGTTTCTCCTATAACCAAAGTTTTCATCATATACCTAGCTGAATATAGTGCAGCACCGTAAGCTGCTGGACCCAAACCAACTATAATTACATCGAATTTCTCTCCAGGCTTTACACTTGCTGTTCTTGGCAGAAGACTCATATATTTATATGAACTTCCCTACATTTTAAGAGTTTTGCCTTATGTATTAGAAAAGCGAAGTTAAATAACTTTAGCGATAATTGTGATATGTGAAAGTATTATTAGTAACTGGGACTTTAGCAGCTCCAATACTTACTGAGATTGTAAAAAATATTAATGATACTAAGATCGAAATAAAGATCTTAAATTACCCTGTAGCATCATTAATGAGTACAAAATTCATAGCAGAAAGCTTGAAACAAATGAAAATTGATGCTGACTACATTCTTTTGCCAGGTTTAGTTTATGGTGATGCTAAGATAGTAGAAGAAGTAACAAAGATTAAAACGTATAAGGGTACAAAAGAGGCATGGGATTTACCGAGAGTTATAGATGCACTAAAAAAAGGATTAGAGTTATCTACAATAGAACCTGCAGATATTTTACTAAATAAAATTACAAATAATGATATTCAAGGTAAATTAAAAAGTATAGAAGAAGAAGCTAAAGTTGCTTTTGAAATAGGCAATATTAAAATTCCAACAAGTCCTCCTCCATTTAGAATATTTCTAGAAGTAAATCACAAAACAGATATTAATGAGCTTAATAGAGTAAAAAACAACATAGATTTTGTAGTGGTTGGATTTCCAGTAGGACATGATGATATAGAAGAAGTAAGGAATAAAATTAAGGAATTAATCGATTATGGATATATAGTAGGAATAGACGCCGAATCCCCAAGAGAGCTAATAGAAGGTGTGAAGGCAGGCGCAGAAATTGTATTTAATTTAAACGAAGTAAATCTAGAAAAATTAGAGGAAATAAAAAAAGAGGCTGGATTTGTTGTAGCTCCATTCAATGTTGAAAATAGAGGGGAGATTACTGTAAAAATTGCGAAAGAAGCTAAAAGAAGAGGATTTGATAAAATTATAGCTGATCCTATTCTTTCTCCACCATTAAAAGGATTAGTAAATAGTATAATTGATTACAAATATGTTAAAGAAAATCTACCAGATGTTCCAACTTTAATGGGTATTCTTAATGTTACTGAACTTTTAGATGCGGATAGTGTAGGCATAAATGCGCTTCTTACAGCAATAGCTGGTGAATTAGGAATACCAAATTTGTTAATAATGGAAAAGGGTAAGACTAAATGGAGTAGCTTAGAAGTTAGGGAAGCTACGAAGATGATCAGCATAGCATTGAAAGAAAAAAGATTTCCTAAAGATTTAGGAATAGATTTGATTATTTTAAAGGATAAGAGAAGACGAAGAGAAAAGGTAAATGCTAATTTAGAAATAAAAGAGCATATAGAGCCTGAAATGGATAGAGCTGGATTTTGCAAAATTTTTGTCTGTGACGATGGAATAGGAGTAGAATGGATAGGTAAAGAAAGGATAACTATTAAGGGTAAAGAAGGGTTAAGCGTTGGTAGAGCATTAGTGAGAAGAATTAAGGATATTAGTGTTGAACATTCTCTTTATATAGGATATGAGCTTGCTAAAGCAGAAATAGCATACCAGCTTGATAAGGATTATATTCAAGACCAGCCTTTATTTAAAAAGATATTTAATGAGAATAGCAGTACCCAGTATAATAGAGAAAAAGGCTAATAACCTTACATTTATCTTTTCAGTAGTACCTCCTATAGTTACGATAAAAAATGCTGATGATAGAACTAGAAAATTTATTCAGCTTTTATCTGAAGTCTATGATATAAAAATTGCCTGTAGAGATGAGGATATAAAATTCTGTTATCCATTAATTTTTGGCGGGGTATTTGTATTTTCCAATAACGATATGAATAGATATGAAGTTAATGGATATTTATGTAAAGGTAAAGAGGAGAACATAAAAAATATCAATTATTTATTAAGCATAATTGAAAAAGAAGAATGGTGTTTCAGATTTTCAGATGATGAAGTATTATGTCATTACAAAAACAAAAAATTCAATGAATGCAAATGGATTGATAATATTGGGCTTAGATTTATTATGGATACTCTATGACTGCGTAAGAATCAATTCCTTCATAAATTTTTAATGTAACCCTATATTTCTTCTCAAGTCTTAGGTAAATTTCCTTAGCTATTTCAATACCTATATATTCTGCAGTAGGAAATGGAGCATCTATTATTTTATACTCAACTCTAAAAGGACCATTAAATTTAGACTTCTCTACATCACTTCTTGGTATGATAAGTTTATGATCCCATTCTTTTACAAGATCTTTAACAATTTTTTTAAGAAAATCAAAATCAATTACAAAACCGGACTTATCATTTACCTCACCTTCAACTTCCACATTAATAATATAAGTGTGTCCATGAATTTGACTATTTGCATATGATGATAGCGTATAATGAGCGGATTCTATTGTAATTCCTTCTACACCTACCCTAATCCTCATTTAAACTACCTTCCTTAAAATTTGATATTTTTCTTGCCTCATATTTACTATGATTATTAATAAGTTTGATGTTAAGAGCTTACAACTGAAAGCCTTGATCCGTTAGAGCGATAATGGAAAGTTCCTAAAATTTTTTCCTTATTTTTCCTACCTTAAGCTATAATAGTATTAATTAATAAATTGCAAAAATAAACTATTTAATGCACTATTAAACTACTTAATACTTTAGAGATGTTTTTATCAAAGTGTTCCCACGTTGACTCACTTAGATACTTTATTTGATCACACAATGATCTTATATTAGAATCCTCTTTGACTAACTTTTCAATTAACCTATTTATATTCATTAAAGTAGAGAAGTCTCCACTCGCTATTTCCTTTTCACCAAAATAAATTTTATTTCCTATTACCGTATTCCCTCCCTCTTCAATTATTTTATAAATCGTGTAAGTTAGTCCCTCTATATCTATATAATCAGTGTAGTTACGAAATTTATCTTCAATCTCATGTTTTAGTGTAAATATATTATCTTCAATTAAATTTATTAAACTATCTAGAATCTCTATTTGAGATTTAAAGACTTCTATATTCAACAAGTCTTTATACTTACTCATAATTAAGCAAGTAGTATTACAAGGTACACTTATATTTAGTATAGGCAAGCTAATGCTGATTCTATCTTTCAAGTAGTTTTGAGTAATATCATCCATAATTTTTATACCGAATCACTAATTATTAAGCATGAAGTTACTTTTAAGCATCTTAGAAGATATATCGTCTCTTGCTATAGAATGGTATGGTAGCTACGTCAAAAAAATAATAGTTGGTGGGAAATCGTTTGAAACTTTAAATGAGAGAGATGAGACAATATATTTACTTGCATTAGATAAAGTTTCTAAAATTTCATTTTACGCTAGGGGAGAAATATTCATATTTTTCTATAATAAAATACTTAAAAGTAGTGAAAATGTGAAGAAATTTATAGATAAATATAAAACATTACCTAAAATATATGGAATAATTGTAGAGCCCAAGGAGTTAGATTATGAAATGCCTCTATTTGAATATTTAATAAATAATGGAAAAATTTTATTTAATAGGTGATAAATTATGGATAATAGTTTACTTGCCGCAGAATATTTACTTAGAGCTAGGAGAACTTTTAAGGAAGCTAAAATCGCCTTTGATGACGGTGATTTATATTATGTGGTTATAAGAATTTTAGACACGATACAAAATCTCTCAAAAACATTATTAGTCTTCGATAATAAATATGATTTTAACCTTTATTGGAATGCTAGCATGTTAAGCTTAAATGATGAAATCGAAAAGAGCCTATTTGAATTTGAACTTAGACTGATGCCAATGATTTTATTAAATGAATCTTCTTTAAAGACACCCTCAGTCATTATAAGAAATAAGGAAGCTGAAATACTTTTAGAGGAAATAGGGAAGATATTAGAAAAGGTGGAGCAGCGTTATGATGAATACCATAGTTGATTTAGACTCTTATACATGTTCTAGCAATCCTATTGAGGCAATAGAGTACTTGTTAAATAGAAAAATTCTGTTTAAGATTTCTGTATATAATCCTTATTTCGAAGAGATAAAGTCAAAATATAATATTAATACAATCAAACGTGATGGTGATATAATTTATTTTACGATATCTTCAGATGGTTGAATTTTTATAATATGATAAGATCACAGTTAGGATTTGATGAGAGAGATGATTATACTTCGGCATCTATACTAAATTATATGGTTAAAGGATATAATGAGGAGGAACTTATTGACTTAATAAAAGGGAGGAGTGTAGCAGTAATTGGTGCTGGTCCTCAGTTAACGAAGTTGAAGAAAGTAGAAGAAGATGTAATAATCTCTGCAGATGGTGCGACAAATTATTTAGTAGAAATTGGATTAAATCCAGATGTTGTAGTTACGGATTTAGATGGAATAGTAACTTACCCAAAGGATTCAATATATGTTGTATTGGCACACGGAGATAATATTAATTTATTGCATAAAGTAAATAATATGAATAAGGTTATACCTACTTCGCAGGTTATGCCTTTTGGACGTTTAAAATTGTATGGGGGCTTTACAGATGGCGACAGGGCAGTTGTACTAGCTAAATACATGATGGCGAGTAAAATAAAATTATATGCAATGGATTTTGATTCTGGAATTATAGGGAAATTTTCAAAGCCATATTATACTAAAGATATACCAGCATCTATGATTAAAAGAAAGAAGTTAGAAATAGCTAGGATGATAATTGAAAAAGTTTTAAATTACGATGTATAGTAAGTTTTAAATATAGATAAATGGTAGTTTTACTTGGTGCTTACGAGGTATGAGTATTCTCTACGACTAAAAAAATTAGAATATTTGATACTACTTTAAGAGATGGTGAACAAGCACCTGGTATTGATTTAACTATAGATCAAAAAATTCTTATAGCAAACAAATTAGTTGAGCTAGGCGTAGATGTAATAGAAGCTGGGTTTCCAGCCTCATCAGAAGGAGAGTTCATTGCTACGAAAAGGATATTCGAAGAGGTAGGAGATAAAGTAGAGGTAATAGGATTATCTAGAGCAAATAAAAATGATATAGATAAAACAATAAGCACTGGAATTTCTAGTATACATTTGTTTATAGCTACTTCCGAATTGCATATGAAATATAAGTTAAAAATGAGTAAGGAGGAAGTATTAAATAGAATTTATGAAAGTGTAAGATATGCAAAAGATCATGGAATGATAGTAGAATTTAGCCCAGAAGACGCTACTAGAACAGATGAAGATTTCTTATTCACAGCAATTAGAACTGCATTAGATGCAGGAGCTGATAGGATAAATATTCCAGATACTGTAGGAATAATGCAACCTTTCAAATATTATGAGCTAATCAGGAAGATAGTAAAATTCGTTGGAGAGAATATAATAGTTAGTGTACATTGCCATAACGATTTTGGTCTAGCTACTGCTAACTCGTTAGCAGGAGTACAAGCTGGGGCTAGACAAGTTCACGTTACTGTAAATGGTATAGGTGAAAGAGCTGGTAATGCTTCATTAGAAGAAGTTGTAATGGGGATAAAGAAATTACTAAATTACGAAGTAAATGTGAGAACCTGGAAATTGTATGAAATAAGTAGATTGTTGGCAGAGTTAAGTGGTATTCCAGTGCCTTATTTTAAGGCTATTGTAGGTGATAACGCGTTTGGGCATGAAGCTGGAATACATGTTCATGGTGTAATTGAAAATCCATTTACATATGAGCCAATATCGCCAGAGGAAGTAGGTAATTTCAGAAGAATAGCATTGGGTAAGCATAGTGGAATCCACGGGTTGAAAAAATTATTATCCGAACAAGGGATTAATTTATCTGATGATCAACTACGTATCGTATTAAATGAAGTTAAAAAACTTGCAGAAAGTGGACATAAGGTAACTGTAGATGATGCTAGAAACATTGCACTTAAATTACTAAATTCTTAATGATTTAGCATGCTACTAAAATTTTTTGGCCATTCTTGTGTTTTAATTGATAATCAAATTTTGATTGATCCGCATGATGGGGGTAGTATAGGTCTTCCTAGGCCTAATATAAAGGCAGTGGATTTAATATTAATAACTCATGACCATTACGATCATAACGCGTATCAACTTTTTGAGCATAAAGATTTAAAGATGAATTTTTATGGTTCGTTTGAATATAAAGAATATAATATAAGGGGAATTAAAACATATCATGACAAGCAAAACGGAAAGTTAAGAGGAGAAAATAGTGTATATATAATTGAAAAAGATAAGAAAAAAATAGTACATTTAGGAGACCTAGGACATATGCCAAATGAAAAGCTTTATAATGATATATATAAAGCTGACGTATTACTTATACCAATAGGTGGTGTAATAACAATAAATTATAAGGAAGCAGCAGAAATAGTTAAAAGGACATTACCTAAAATTGTTGTTCCTTTACATTATTGGACATATGGACATTATATGCCTCTTGACCCCCCTGATAATTTCATAACAAGTATAAATTATGAGGTAAGATACTTAGATACTAAAAATAATGAAATAAATGAAGAAGAAAACAAATCTGGGATAATATATATCTTTAAAGTCTAATTTTTTCTACTCTCGCCACTGGAACTGTCTCTTTAGAGAGTTCATTTCTAACCATTGTCTCAATGGCTTTTCTAATAGCTTCGCTCCTATTTAAATTATATTTTATTGCATACCTATCTAGCAATTCTAACAAATCTTCCTCTACTTTAAATGTTACAACTCTCATTCTTTATTCACAAATAAAAACTTGTCATTACTAAGGTTTAAGTATTCTCTGGAGCGGTATTCCGGTATTCTACTATATAGAGGAATACTGAATAGAAAATAAACATTAATATACTAGTCTTTCAGTATTAATATATAGAGGAGTATACAGAATGCCTACTATACATTTATCGTTGCCAGAATGGATGTACGATGAGCTCAAGCAAAAAGCTGATGAACTGGGTATACAAATGACTGACCTAGTCAAAATATTCATTAAGAAAGGCCTAGAAGGAGATTCTGAGGATGAAAAAGATGAAGAAGAGAATAAGAGAGATACAAAATATGAGGAAAGTATTGCATTCCTTGAAGCAAAAGTAGCGCAATTAGATGGTTTACTTCTTGAAGTATTAAAGAAATTACAAATGCTTGAAGAAGAAAAGGAAAGTGAGGATGAAGAAGTAGAATTGCTGAATAATAGTCACTAATATTGGATTTTAAATATTACTAACAGACTTTAAGACGAAACCTTATAATAACATATTTAACCTTCTAACTGAGTTATTTTATAGGCCTGCGCGATTTTAATCCCCCGAGTACCGGGGGTATATGAACGCAGGTGGGTCCCCCCGGATTTTATGCTAAAATGATGTAGCAGGGACGAACTGAATATTAAGTGTAGAAGATTAATAACGTCTGATTTGCGCATATTCTTATAATAACTAAAATACAGTGAAAGGTTTAATAATTAGAGATATAAAAAAGGAAATTACATTACTATTAATGTCACTGTTCTTATTATATTTGGATTTCTTCTAATTTCATAAACTATCTTCTTTAACTCATCAGATGTTTTAGCTTCTATTTCTATTACAACATCATACTCACCATAAACTGGGTCTGCCCTTAGCACACCGGTAACTTTTTTTGCGAAATCTGAAACTTCTATTTCTTTACCTACAGTAGTAGATACAAGAACGTATGCCCTAACAGCTTCTGCCATGGCATAAATAATTATAAATTAACATTTAAAAGCTTACTTTAGCAGTAATCTTTCTGAGTTAAACATTATTGTTGAAATTAATAATATTATTATTGAAATTAATAAAGTAATTCCAAGAAGGATGTACGATATAATTTGAGAACCTGAAACATAATAAAGTAAAGATAAGCTTAGTTGTTCATAAGGAATTAGTAATATCGAACTCACTGGAAATTGCAAGTTAGCTACATTTATGAACAATGCTGAAAATGAAGCAATTAAACCAAAACTTAAGACAAGAAAATTTATTAATTGTACATTTCGAATAGAACCCCCTAAACCTATAAGCAATATTACACTCAATGCAGCAGTTAACAAAACTGCTAATAAATAAATTGCTACTATTAATAGACTGAATTCTAAACTAATTGTTGTGGAAATTGAAAGTGTGAATGACATTAAAGAAGAGAATATGAATATGCCTAAAATGTCGCCCAATGATGAAAGTATACCTAGAATTATTGCCATAATTACTTTAGAAAATATAAAAGAACTTATAGATATGGGTGATGCTAATAGTGATTCTAAAGTCCTTCTTTCTTTCTCTCCAACTATTCCCTCTGTAACGTAAAATATAACTGGAGTTACACTAGGAAAAAGTATTAGTGCAACAATCCTTGCAAGTTCGCTTAAATTAGCTTGAGATTGAGGAACTACCTGATGACTAATTGTAATAGAAGTAGTTTCAATTAAAACTGGGCTTATTATATTACTTGGGCTAACCTTTAGTCCGGATATGTTTATTATATACTCCAATCTATTATGAATTATATTATATTCAAAGTATGACAGAGCGTTATCAACTAAATTAGAAGCTTCTTGATTAGAGGAGATTAAAACTTGTACGTATAAATACGCTTGCCTTGAGATATTTGTAACATTATTATAGAAATCATGTGGAAAAATGATAATTACATCTGGCGTTACATTTGTAGTATTATAAACTACTATACCGCCATTTTTCGTGATGTAGTTAGACAGAATATCTACATAGGGCATATTTGATTCGTTATGGTTTACTATCTCTATTATAGGTGGTGAGACTGCTAATGATGCGTATAGTATTATACCTATTAGGGGTAAAAGGATGAAAGGTAATATTATGGATCCAAGAACTAGTTTTCTATCTCGTTTTAAATCTATAAATTCCTTCTTTAAAACTGTTTTTATCATGTTTTACCACCAAAAACTAATCGCAGAAATGCCTCCTCTAAATTTCTAGAAGAAGTTTCTTTAACTATTTCTTCTGGTTTACCGTACGAGATCGCCTTGCCATCATTTATAAGCAATATCCTATCACAAAGATACTCTACCTCTAACATATTATGTGATGATAAAATAATAGTCATATTATATTTTCTACTCATATCAAGGATTATATTCCTTATCCTAACAGCAGACTCTACATCTAAAGCAGTAGTAGGCTCGTCAAGTACTGAAAGTTTAGGCATAACCATTAATGTTCTAGCTATTATAAGCCTTCTTTTCATTCCATTACTATATTCAGAAGTCTTATCATAGATCCTATTTCCTAGCCCAGATATTTCAATACCTAACTTCAAATATTTTTCCTTTAACTCTTTATCATTATTTGAGTACAATTCTGCATAAAATTCTAAATTCTCATATCCAGTTAACTTCTCATAGGGCGATGCTTCTTCTGGCATATAAGAAATATAACCTTTTTCTTTAGCCTTATTAGGAGGAAGATCAAATATTTTTACATCTCCTTCATAATTTTTTATTATTCCAGATAAGATTCTTAGTGTTGTAGTCTTTCCTGCACCATTTGGACCAACTATGCCAAATACTTCTCCATTATTTACAGTAAAGGAAAGACCCTTAAGTATTTCCTTATTTCCTACTCTCTTTCTTAAATCAATAACACTAATTGCAATCTGGTTTTCAATCATACCAATATTATAATGGCTAAGCAACTTATTATACGCTTTCGATAGTATATAGAATGCTAGGTACAGTAAAGGATAGAACTTTAGAGGCTCTGCTGAAATATGGTGATAAGGCAAAATATATACTAAAGGCCGCTATAGAAATAGCTCAAGATAATAAAGGAGGAGAGCTTGGGGATTTTAGCTATAAACAATTAGTTGAGAAATTAGAGGAGCTTGGAGTAAATTACGATCCAAGAATGATTTTAAGGGCATTAGAGAAGGATTATGGAATACTGGAAACTACTTATAAATCAGCTAATCAACATTGGTGGAAGTTTATAGATATAGAACAAACAAAAATTGCACTTGATGGAAATGAGAATACTGAAGAGGATCCACAAATCTCATTAATCTTAATTCAATACAATAGTCTAAACATCAAGGATATGGAGAGAAAGTTAATGTTCCTCATAAAGAAACCAAGATTATTTGATATGGATAGGAAAAATTTCATGCAATTTGCTTTCGAAATACTTCCTTTAATAGTCAAACTTTACTATAAAGCTTCACAATATGAGGAAACTTATGAGATATCCGAAAGACTTAAAAAAATTATAAATTTGGCTAAAAGAGTAAGTTCTAGATTAAATAATGAAAAAAGTGACGATAAGGGATTTCTTGAAGAAGAAGACTTCAAAGGAAAAAATTACAATGTTAACAGCATACGATTACCCAATGGCGAAGATAATATCTAATACTGAACTTGATGGCATATTAGTTGGAGATTCATTAGGAATGGTAGTTTTAGGCTACGAGTCGACAATTAATGTCTCAATGAGAGATATGATAACTCACACTCAAGCTGTAGCCAGAGCAAAACCACCACAATTAATAGTAGTAGATATGCCTTTCTTAAGCTATGAAATTGACACCAAAGAAGCTGTAAAAAATGCTGGATTTTTGATAAAATCTGGTGGTGAAGCAGTAAAAGTTGAAGGTGGTGAAGAGATAAAAGATATTATAAGAGCAATAGTTAGGGCTGGAATACCGGTAATGGGACATATAGGATTAACGCCACAAAGATTTTTGAAGCTAGGCGGCTTTAGAACAATAGGTAAAACTAAACAAGAAGAAGAGCAATTAATTAAAGATTCAATTGAGTTAGAGGATGCAGGAGTTTTCTCAATAGTAATAGAGAATACTTATGCTGATATAGCTAAACGAATAACTGAAAAGCTTAATATACCAACAATTTGTATAGGAGCTGGGCCTTATTGCGATGGTCAAATCTTAGTTATTCATGACTTACTAGGCCTTTCAGAATTTACACCATATTTTGCAAAATCATATGTTAATCTAAAGGAAATAATCTCTAAGGCAATAAATTATTATATAAATGATGTAAAAAATAGTAAATTTCCGGAGAAACAGAATTATAAAGAAAGGGAAAGCTGAGCTAACCTTTCTGACATAAATTTCATAGCTTCTCTCAAAACGCTTTTATTATCATATGATTTTATAATTCTCTCTAACTCCTCTCTATCCTTAGATTTAAGTTCTTTAACTTTTTGGACTAATTTAGGCATAGTTCTTATTATATTATCAACAATAGTTATCGTTGCTGATAAGGACGTTCTAGATAAGGGATTAAGATCTATTGCTATAACTTTCTTACCCATATTAACTAATGCTTGTGTTCTATCTCCATCCTCTAATCCTAATAATACTACATCTGCTATATAAATGCCATTAGGGCTTACTCTCCTCCTTTGGCTAAATAATTCAGGGATGGTCATAGAAGCATCTTCTCCCACTCCTAATACACTTTTAGCATTAGCCTTATATAGAATTTCCGCTATTGCTTTTTCTCTATATTCGTCTCTATAAAATAAGTTAACCTCTATTTTAGCATTAGCTTCATTAGACAGTTCAACAATATCTTCCGCAACTAATGCTGCCATATTTCCATTAACCGAAATTACTGGCCTCTCAGCTAAGATTAACATAGCTGCAGCAGCTTCTATGGCTTTTTCCGCAAAAATCTGAGTTTTTTCACCAATAAGATAATCAAAGCACTCTCCCCTACCATGAGCTATTAACCCTTGAGGAACTACTACCCCTTTTTCCAATGATTCTACTACTTTTTCCCTAATTAATAATGATTCTTTTCTTGGATGATTTTCAGGAATTAGGTCACGAACGCTCCATGTTCTGCTATCCTGTGTCTTATCCATACTCCATACTCTGGGTCAAAGATTTTAACAATTATGCCTTTTTTCCTATAGGAATAAGGATAATTTGATGAGAAGCCTAGCTCTGTTGTAAACTTAGATGCAACTTCTATAAACTTCAATGGTAATGGTTCCTTTAGAAATTCATTTATAAGCGTAATTGCACTTTGAGATGGTTTTATTATACTCTTAGTTGGTAATTGTTGGATTATTTGTGAAAATAATGGATAATCGAGCCAGTTCATCTTTATATTTTTTACCTTACCATACCCTAATCCTCCAGCCTTTTCTCTATATACTAAACCTCCCCCATAATATTGGGCTATTACATCTCCTAATCCATTACCAGTAAGCACTTCACTTATATGAGCTATATTTACAGCGTCTATTTCGCTTATTGATGTTAGTTCCTTAACCCCTAACGCGTATGCTAAACTTATAGCCCCACTTACGCCATAACCATATCCTAAGGGAACTTTAGAATACACAAGAAGTTTATATTCTCCTAATTTCTTTCTTAATATATCGTAATTTGGAAACTTTATTTCAACTTCATTAAAAATATTCCACTACCATGTCTTATTTCTGCAATTATATACGGTTCAAGAGTTAAAGTTAAACCTATGGAACCTGATTCCAGCAGGTTCGCATCATTAATTACGGGAAACCAGATACCAGAAACTGAAATTGGAACTATAATTTCCACGCCTAAAAGTATTAAAAAGTTTAATAATAATGTTTACTATGATAAACAGTGCTTTTAGACGCATCAATATTTAGCAGAGCAATTATAGGTGGATATGATATAAAAAAATACCAGATTAAAGAAGAAACTGAAGTAGTAATAGGCAGATTAACTGGTTTATATGGGGACATATTAAAATATTCTAAAGCGAAAATAGTAAAAGCACCGACTACTTTTGAGGATGGAAAAATACTACGAGAAGTTAATGGAGGAGATGTTTATAAGATATTTGAAGTCCCTGCGGGCATAACTTTTGAGAGATTAATTACTAAGCTAGAGGAAATAGGCTATTACCCTGCATTATTCCCACTTTATTTAAAAGGAACTGTAGGTGGGTTTATTGCTTTAAATGGTTCTGGATTTGGAAGCTACAAATTTGGATTTGTAAAAAATGTAAAAACAGTGTATGAATTAATAGATAATAAAATAGCTAGAATAATGGCTGTAAAATATTCAGAATTACTAGAAAGTGATCAAGAAAGTAAATTTGCATGGTCTTCCATTATTTATAATGATAATACAATAAAATATTATATACCAACAGCTTACCGCAAATTACTAGGCAATGATCTTAAATCAGTATCAACCAGTGATATAATAAGAGATATATCAAAACGTATAGACAATGTTTTTAAGAGAGATTACGTACCGATTGTACTAAGGAGTGAATATAACAAAAAGATAGATTTCAATTTAGATATAGATGTTGGATATGTTATAAATTATAATTCGCCTAAGAAATATAAAGTGTTTATAGGGAAAATTGAGGAAAGTAGATTGCCTGAACTTTTTGAATATTTAAGAGAAAATAAAGATGTATTACCTTTTCCTTATTTACTTGATTATCAAGACTATCACGAGGCCATAATAAATAATTTTAAAAAATATGAAATAAAACAGAAAGATAAAAGGATAGATAAAAATATTTATATAGAAGCATCAAAATGTATAAATTGCTCATTATGTTTAGATAACTGCCTTTCGTATAATGTTACTAATAATATAATGTTTTCTCCTTTAGGCAGATTTAATAGATTATTAACTGGTGAAACTAATTTTGAATTTTGTTTTGGATGTACTTCATGCCAAGAGGATTGCCCGGTGCAAATTCCCATTTCTAATATAATGGAAGCACTTCCACAATATAATGAAACTAAGGAGAAGATTAAAATAGAAGTTATGGATGTTACAAGTTCAGTTTATGAATTGGAAAAAGCATTAAATGACAAGTATAAAAATAGACCATTATTTTTATTATTTGTAGGTTGTGCAGCTAAATACGATCCTTTAGGGTTAGAAGGCTTTCTAAATTATTTGCTAATAAATGGAGATAAATTACCAGAAGGATTATCCCCTAGGGTTAAAATTGTTGCAAATAATTGTTGTGGCTTTGATGACTATTTAGGAGGAAATCTAGAAGGAGCAAAAGCAAGTGTTGAAAAGATAGATAGAATCAGATTAGAGCAAAACGCTGTTGGAGTTTACTTTCTATGTCCGGAAGGACTTTATGTATATAATAAATTTAGTAAAAATAAAGGTGTTTTTGGATTTGATGTAATAAAGAATGAATTAAAGGATAAAGAAATTCATTTAGGTTGTTGGGCTAAAAAAATGGGTTATAGTTCTAAATACAAGGATTGCGCAGGATTATTCTTAGCTTCCTATAAGGACAGCCCGATAAGAGTAAATGGAAAAGATTATTTAACTGTCTGTCCTTTCTCTACATGGAAATTTGGATCTAATTCAGTATATAGCTTATTCCTAGGAGCTAAGGTGGATATTAAAGGGGCTAAGAGCATAAATGAAAATATTGTATTTGATTTACTAATTGCAAGTGTTAAATCAGCATTAGATAAAGCTGTAGACGAGATAGCGGAAAAAGTTAGCATGTGGAAATTAGGTGGTGAACAGTATTTTATTATCTTATCAATACCAGTATTATCAAAGTACATAAGTGCAGAACTAATACGTAATTTAGTTTCAAATAAGCAAATTAAAGACTACTTTTATGATCTAATTCAAAACAAATTACTTTTAGACCAAAAAATATCAACATATGTAGATTATCTCAGTAACTATAATTTTGAAAATGATATTAATGAGCTATCCAATAAAATCTTAAATTCTGCCAGGCTAGATTATTCTGCAGCTGATATTCCTAGATCTAGGGAATTTAAAGAAGCACTTAAAAAATCTTTGAAAAGATGTATAAGTACAGCTTTACTTTATAATGTAATAAATTCTGTAGCCTATTTGTAATCTATTATCTTATATGTTCTACTCTCATGATCAAAATAGATTAAACCATTTCTCTTCATAAACCTAAATAACGGAACAAGCCTTTTTGGTATTTTTGATTCTACTTCCTCATCTTTAATTGAGGAAAAATACATATTAAGCAAATCAATAGTATCTTTAAAGGTTACTAATAACCTATTCTCGTCTAGTTTTATATAGAAATAGTTTTTATATAAGCTCGAATATCCTTCAGTAATTGCATATGAAGATGTTAGAACTTGTTCGCATAAATTATCCCTTCTTTCATTGAAGTTTCTATTATTTTTAATTAGATACTGAAGTAGTTTCTCTATCTCATCAAGCTTAGCCATAATCTCCTTTGATTCTCTCTTATTTTGATAAGAGGAGCCTTGATTAAATATTAAATCTAATATTTCGTCTTGATTCATATAGGTAATTTAACCTTAATATTAAGGGTGAGTCTATGAAAAAAGTGAAAATATTATATTTCGCATTTCTCAAGGATATTACGCATAAATCTTCAGAAGAAATTGAAACGGATTGTAACGATATTGACTGTATTATTAATCAATTAAGTAAAAGCTATGGCGAACTATTCGCCAAATACATAAAAGAGGGAATTAATGGAATAAAAATTTCAATCCTTATAAATGGATCTGTAAATGTTAAAGAAATTAAAGATGGAGATGAGATAGCTTTCTTACCTCCTCCATCTGGCGGAGATGTTATAAGAGATAAATTTGATTTGCTAGAGGAAATAAGAAAATTTAGGGAAAAAGCGCCTTTAGATGCGGGCTCAATGGCAATATATGTTGGTTTCGTAAAGGGAATTGTAGATGGTCATAAAGTTTTTGAATTAAAATATGAAGCTTATGATACGTATACAAGAAAAAGGTTTACTGAAATAAAGGAGGAAATAAAGAAAAAATATAAAGATGTAATAGAACTCGAAATAATTCATGTAATAGATAATATGAAGCCTGGAGAAAACGTATTATTAATTATGGCATTAGGCAAAGGAAGAAAGGATGTTATAGATGCTATAAAAGAGGCTTTAGAACTAGTGAAACATACTACGGGAATATGGAAGTTAGAAGTTAGAGATGATGGTGAGTATTGGGTAGTTGCGGGTAATACGAGAGTGAAAAAGAATGATTAAGCTAATTGGCATGAGCATAGCAGGCTTAGATACGAGTAATGGAGCTGGTGGAGAAAGCGATCTTAGAGTATTTGAAATGTTAGGAGTTCATGGAGTTCTCGCAGTAACTGCATTAACGTCGCAAAATACAAAAGGTATAAAAGATTTAATGATAATAGATCATAAATTTTTAAGAAAACAGATAGAAACATTACTAGAAGATTTTAAAATAGAAGGTTTTAAATTGGGTATGATATATAATAAGGAACAATTTGAAGTAATTAAAGATTTATTAAGCGAAAAATTCTTAGTCGTTGATCCAGTGATTTACGCTAAGGATGGGACTCAACTAATAAAAGATGTAGATGATTATAAGAGGATAATATTGCCAATAGCTAAAATTATAACACCTAACATAATTGAAGCTTCACTACTGAGTGGAATTAAGATAGAGAATGAGGATGATGTTATTAGAGCATGTAAAAAGCTTAGGGAAACTTACAATATACCTTATGTTATAATTAAGGGAGGGCATGGAAAAGATGAATATAGTTTTGATCTTATGTGTAGTGAGGAAAATATTTACAAGGTGGGATTTGAAAGACTAAATGTTAAAGATACTCATGGTACTGGAAGTGCATTTGCTACTTCATTAACAGCTGAATATATAAAAACAAAAAATATCATTAAGTCTTTTAGAAGGGCTAGAGAATTTCTTCAAAGTGCTATAGAATATGGTTTAGAAATAGGGAAAGGAATAGGACCTATAAATGTTAGTGCAGAATTAATGAAAAATGCAATGAAATACGAAGTTATTGAAGATATGATAAGATTTGCTGATTTTATTGAAAATAATAGCAAAAGCTGGTTATTAATACCAGAAGTTCAATCAAATTTAGCCCATAGTATAAAACCAGCATATGTAAGAGATTTAAAAGATATTGCCACATTTAGAGGAAGAATAATAAGAAGGTGGGATAAAAAAGTCATAATAGGATATCCAGTAGAATTTGGAAATCCTACACATACTGCTAGAATGCTACTCTCAATAATATTTAAGGGAATAGATAGTAGTTGTTTAATAAATATAAGATTAGATGAGAGAATCTTGAATATTTTTAGGCAAATTGGATATGAGACAGTAGAGGTTAATAGAGAGTTAGAACCAAAGCAGGGAGAGGGTAAAACAATGCAATGGATTATAGATTATGTTTATAAGAATTATGGAAAAATTCCAAATATTATTTATGATACTGGAATGAAAGGAAAGGAAGCTATGATAAGATTTTGGACAAGTGACATTAACGAGATGATAGAATCCCTTAATTACGTACTAAAAGCATTATAAGGTGAGAAAAATTAACTTAGAAAGATTATTATTAGGAGCTAAGAATTTAGTGAGAACTGGTTGGATGCAAAATGGGATCCCACCCGCTATAGGGGAAACAGTAGCTTCACATAGCTTTGAGGCTTCAGTATTAGCTTATATAATATCTATAGAGCTAAAGAAAAAAGGCATATCAATTAATCCAGAGCATAGTGCAGTAATTGCTTTATTTCATGATGCTGGAGAGACATTACTAGGAGATCTACCGAAGTGGACAAGTAGTAAAATAGATAAATCGAGTGCTGAAATTAAGGCTTTTGAAGAGTTAGGAATAGGAAAGGAGTTATTCCTAGAGCTTAAGGAGATGAAAACTAATGAGGCTAAAGTTGCTAAACTAGCTGATAGACTTTCTACGTACATTCAAGGGATTAGATACAAGAAGTTAGGATTTGATATTGATGATATAATTAAAACTTATGCTGATGAAATTGAAAAATTGTTAGCATTAAGCCCTTTAGACCTGGTTAGAGGTTTCATAGTTGATATTATGAACAACTTAAAAGGGGAATAATGAAGTTATAAGTAGTGATAGGATGAAAGTAGGCCCAGGTAAAAAAGTTCCAGATGAGATAAATGTATTTATTGAAATACCTATGGGATCTAATATTAAATATGAGTACGATGAAGAGGAAGAAGTAATAAGGGTAGATAGAGTACTTTATACTTCAATGGCGTATCCCTTTAATTACGGATTTATACCGGATACTTTAGCAGAAGATGGTGATCCATTAGACGTATTAGTAGTAGCTAACAACTCTTTATTACCAGGAACTGTTATAGAAGCTAGACCAGTTGGAGTCTTACATATGAGAGATGAGGAAGGAGAAGATTACAAGATAATAGCAGTGCCTAAGGATAAAATAGATCCAACATTCTCTAACATTAAAGATATTAATGATTTACCAGAAGCTATTAAAAATAGAATCGTCCACTTCTTCGAGCATTATAAGGAATTAGAGCCAGGGAAGTGGGTAAAAACTAGTGGTTGGGGAAATTCTGCAGAAGCTAAGGAAAGAATTAAAAAAGCTATAGAAAGAAAGAAACAAGCATGATTAATGTTATTCTAACCATATTACTGTATTTTTCTTCCATTTTAACTTCTTTATGGCTACTTCTACAATCAATATATTACCAAAAGGCTAAGAAACAAAAAACAGATGACCCTATCTTAAATAGCGAGGAAAAAAGGATAGATATAATAGTGGCTATAAAGGATGAGAATGAAGAAGTAATAAAAAATCTAGTAGAAAATTTATCTGAATTAGATTATAAAAATTATAAAGTAATAATAGTATCCGACGATAATGAAGAATACTTTACTAAGATTGTTAGATATTTAGGTAATATACCTAATAATTTCATACTAATCAGGAGACCTTCTAATGAGGGGAGAAAAGCTGGTGCCTTAAATTTTGCATTAAATATGTCAAATGCAGAAATGGTAGCATTCTTAGATGCTGACGCTAGGGTTGATAAAGATTTTCTGAAAAAACTCTCTTCACTAAACTATGATGCAGTGGCCTTTAGAATAAAAATTAGAGATGCAGTAACTTATATTCAAAGAGCATACAAATGTACTACAGAATTTACAATGGACTCCTTATTTAAAGCTAGGTATAATCTAGGGTTTCTAATATTTCCCAATGGCTCAGCTTTTGCAATAAAAAGGGATTTATTAACTAAATTAGGCGGATGGAAATGCGGTAAAATAACTGAAGATCTAGAATTAGGAATCAGACTTGCTTTAAACGGAATTAAGATCCATTACGTTAATTCAGTAATAGTATATTCTTTAGCCCCTTATGATCTCCAAGACTTATATAATCAAATTAGAAGATGGGCATACGGATCCGCAGAACTGCTTTTGTATAGTATGAGATTATTTAAACTAGGCACAAAAGGTATTGAAGGCTTTATCTATACGCAACAATGGAGCATTTATCCTTTATACTTATTTTTTCTTATGCTTACCCTTTCTCTTCAGTTTATAATTAGAATAAATTTCATATACGTATTGGGGTCTTTGATACCAGTAATATTATCTACTATAATATACAATATAATGCTAAGAGCAAAGGGTGATTATAGAGCTGGGATTATAACAATTATAGCGTCAATGTTTGGATATATTCAAGGATTATTTAGGATGAAATTTAATTGGAAAGTTACGCCTAAAAAGAAGCTAAATAGCGAGGAAAATGAGGTGCCAAGTATAAAAATACTTGGACTATTTCTAGCCTTACTATCATATATTAATGCTTTATTTGATAGCATCTTATCCTCGCTTATATTATTAGCATTAGCAATTAGCTTTTTACTTCTACAATCTTAGTCTTAGCAATTGCTTGAGCTTCTTTCAACGCTTCTTCGGGTTTTATACTATATTTTATTATATAATTTTTAATTATTTTATAACTCTCATCATTTTGAATTATATCTCTTGTAGACGCTAATAATTTTAAGAATAATGCTCTTCTTTCTAATTCTCTCTTTACATCATCTAAGGTTAGTCCAGCCTCCTCTATTCTACTTCTTAACACTTTAGCTGAGTCTAAATTAAATATGAATGAATCCGATTTGGGGTCCCAGCTAGCTACTCTCCTAAAGTCATTCCAGGCAACTATCTCATCAATAGCAACTACGCGTCTTCTCAATACTATCTTCTCACCTATATAAACTGGTAGTCTTCTAATCGTCATTACTATATTCATCATAGGTATCCATTCTTGAGGTATATTTAATGGTTCATTCATTAGCCTCTTTATTGCACTATCAGTATTATACGCGTGGAATGTTGTTGCCCCACCATGACCAGTAGATATTGCTTGAAATAATACGAACGCCTCTTGACCTCTTATTTCTCCTACTACAATTATGTCTGGTCTATACCTTAGAGAAAGTTTTAATAAGTCCATTAGTGAAATCTCCTTACCCACTCCTGCATAAGCTGGTCTCGCATACAGCTGAACCCAATTAGAATGTGCTATTCTTAATTCTGGTATATCCTCTATTGAAACTATTTTCATACTTTCCTTTACTAAGTTAAGTACTGAATTAAGTAGAGTAGTCTTCCCCGCTCCCGTAACGCCGATTGACATCACACTCATTCTTAAATCCATAGCATACCAAAGATAAGCCGCTAAATCAGCTGATAGTGTACCAGAGTTTATTAAATCCAATATTGTAATTGGTTTTTCAGCAAACCTTCTTATAACTATGGAAGACCCATCAGCTGAAACCTCTCTTCTAAATGTTGCTGCAATTCTATCTCCATTTGGTAACATTCCATCTTGAATTGGCTCAGCTACTGAAATCGATTTACCCGTAATTGAAAGCATTCTCAACACTAATTGATCTAACAACTCTTCGCCATCTATTTCTATATCAAGTTGTGGAGACACTTTCATATTCTTGGAAAATATTATATTTGTAGGTACATACTCATAATTTCTATGATAAACAAAAATTGGATTATTTAGACCAGAAATTGAAATATCTTCTATATTATTATCACCTACCAAAGCAGTTATTACGTTATAGCCAAACATGTTCCTCAATAAATAATATAATCCTACTCTAGCATTAGTACTTAAAATACTAATATCGCCTCTTTTTTCTTGAATAATTCTTAGATCA
>JAVYOH010000008.1:0-17885 GCA_038734615.1 Saccharolobus sp.
AGTGCGGGGGACGGGATTTGAACCCGTGCAGGCCTTCGCCAGCGGATCTCTTATGCCTTTATATCTTAAGTCCGCCCCCTTTGACCAGGCTCGGGCACCCCCGCATTTCTTGAAGTAGTATAGTTAAGTTATCCCTTAAATGTTTTTCCAACAAAAATCTTATTAGGTGTTGTATAATGATATGTATGGAATAATATGGTTAAGCATTCTAAGGGATATCGTAGTAGATCAAGGAGCTTATTAAAGAAAAGCCCTAGGGAGAGAGGTGCTATTGTACATTTAAGTAGTTTAATATATGAATACAAAAAAGGGGATAAAGTTGTTATAAAGATAAACCCGTCAGTTCATGCTGGTATGCCCCATAGGCGATATCAAGGTAAGGTAGGGATAATAGAGAATAAAAGAGGTAGGGCATATGAAGTTTCTATAAGAGTGGGCGGGAAAGAGAAACTAGTAATTGTAAGGCCAGAGCATTTAGTTCCATTTAATCAATGAAGGTGTATAATACTTGGCATCTGTGTTTATAATTGAGGAACACTATGTTCCATATTCTGTTGCAAAAAAATTATTAGGTGAAGTAATAAAATCTGGAATTTCGTCTAACTTATTACAAAAGACTTTTGATTATTTAAATAGTGTAGAAAAGTGTGATGCGGATTCTGCACAGAAATTAGTAGTGGAGCTTGGTAGTATTATAGATAGAGAGGATGTAAGAGCAGTTTTAGCTAGTATATGTCCTACTACTATTGATGAAGTGAGAAGTATATTGGTAATTGATAGTAGCAAATCTTATACTTCTGAAGAAGTACAAAAGATAATTGAAATAATTAAAAAATACATAAAGAGTTGAGTTTTTACTTTCAGAATCTATTAATTCTTTAGTGATATAAGCTTGCAAAGAAGAAAGCTTGTGAAAGAACGTGCAGTTTATGTGTTAGACTATATGCGGGAGGGCAATCCTTTAGATAAGCATAAATTTCATAGAGATAAGCCTTTAATTCAAGCATTAGGTGAGGATTACTTCTTATTACTTGAGCTTATATCATTTTCTCCTTCTTCTGATTTTTTACCTGAACAGAAGATAGAAATAGAATCTAATTTAGGTATAAAAGTAGATGCTCATATAATTTATGATGATCTTACATCAGTATCTAAGGATAATTTACCTAAAGTTTTAAATAAAATTATCAGAGATAAGGAGAAAACGTTTGTGGAATTTTTTAATAAAGCTGAACCGTTAACACTTAGGCTTCATGCATTAGAACTGCTTCCTAATATTGGTAAAAAAACTTTAAGAAATATACTAGAGGAGAGGAAGAAAAGACCATTTGAGAATTTTAAAGATATAGAAAGTAGAATAGGTATAAAAGATATTGTTTCTATATTAGTTGAGAGAATTATAAGAGAAATTAAAGGTGAGGAGAAGTATTACTTATTTGCATATCCCTTCATAGATGAAAATAAAAGATTAGATCAACAACTTATTTATGTGGGTTACCTTGAAAAACTAAAGTAAGACTATCCCAAGTATTTCTCGTTAACGAAAATATTATTAAAAAATTTATTTCATTTGTTGATAGAGATGTGAAACCTATTGTAGAGATAGGCTGTGGAAAAGGTTCCATTACTAAACTATTAAAGCCAGATATTTGTATTGAGTTAGACGCAACGTTTATGGAATATTTGAGAGGTGACACAAATCTAATATTAGCTGATGCTAGATATTTGCCTATATTAAAGGGTCAAATAGTTTCCTCGTTACCTTACCATATAACCTTTGATTTTTTTAAGGAGATTATAAAGCTGAATTATATTTCTAGATTATTATTAATAGTTCAGAAAGATTTTTTAGATAAAGTTGTTAATGAGCCAACGTATATCTCATTTTTACTTAATTATTATTTCAAAATAGAAATGAAATTAATTATTTCGCCAGAGTCTTTTAGACCAATACCTAAGGTTTTTTCAGTAATCTCCACATTTACTAGAATACGTGAGTATGATCCATATGTAAGTGATTTAATTGCGTGTATAAGTAGGTATAGGAATAAAACCTTACGAAGAGTTGCTAAATTATGTGGGAGTAATTCAAATAGTCAGTTAAAGGTGAGGGATTTTAAGCCTTGGCAAATTTTAGAATTATTGAATTTAATGGGATTAAATTATGTTTAAATGAAAATACTTATGAACCTGCAGAAGATACAGAATTATTACTTAGGATAATAAAAATACACAAGGGGGATAAGGTTTTAGATATGGGTTCTGGATCTGGTATTTTAGGCATTTATGCATTAAAGTTAGGTGGAAAGGTAATTTTTATTGATATTAATCCATATGCTATACTGTCTACTCTCTGTTCCTTAGGTCTTAATAGGCTAGATGATAAAGATTATAATATAGTAAATTGCAATTTACTAGATTGTATTAGAGAAGAAAAATTTGATGTAGCAATTTTTAACCCACCTTATTTACCCTTTGAAGAATACGATAGTTGGATAGGCTATAGTTGGTCAGGCGGGAAAAATGGAAGTGATATAATAATTAAATTTCTAAGAGAGATTAAGTCTAAGAGAGTTTATATTTTATATTCTTCTTTAAGCGATGAAGATTCAATTTTAACTGAGATAAAGAGAAGAGAGTATATTATCTCTCAAAAATATGAAAGAGTTATTGGATATGAGAGATTAGTTGCGCTAGAGTTGATCAGAAAATGATAATTAGGGTTGTGCTTGTCGAACCTGAGGGAGAATATAATATTGGATTTATAGCTAGGTTATGTAAGAATTTTAGTGTAGATGAGTTATATATTGTGAATCCTAAAGCAAGTATCTCAGAAGCTTTACGTTTTTCTGCTTTAGCCAAAGATGTTTTAGAAAAAGCTAAGATAGTTAATATTTTTGATGAAGCTATTAGTGATGTAGATATTAAAATAGCAACTTCAAGCATCGCTGATAATAAAGGTGATATTTTAAGGAAATCTATAAAACCATGGGAAGTTTTTCCTCTAATTCAAAATAAAAAGGTAGCATTAATATTTGGCAGAGAGAGTGTAGGGTTAACTAGAGAAGAAATATTTAAAAGTGATTTTCTACTTCATATTCCAGCTAACCCTACATACCCTGTTCTTAATCTTTCTCATGCAGTAGGTATAATACTTTATGAGATTTGGAAATATAGAATTACAATAAATAATCTAAATATACCTACAATTTCAGAGCAATCAATTAAGTTAATAGACAAATATAGCAAAGATCTTTATGAATTATTGAAAAGAACGGAGGATGATTATAAGATGTACTTAGTATTGAAAAGAGCTATAATAAGGGGATTGAAGGATGAAGAGGAGGCTAGAGCGGTGATTCATCTTTTGAGAAAAATTTATACCAGAATAATTCACAATGAAAGAGAGATGAGTAATGTCAGCTAAAGGAGGGGCAATAAAAGATAAGTGGAAATTAAAAAAATGGTATACTATAGTTTCACCAAAAATGTTTGGTGAAGTTGCGTTAGGTTCTACACCAGCTTATGATCCATCTTATGTAATAGGTAGAAGAGTAGAGACTACATTATATGATTTAACTGGAGACTTTAGCCAAGTCTACGTTCATCTATACTTTAAGATAATTGGCAATGAAGGAGATAAGCTAATAACGGATTTCGCAGGGCATGAACTCTCAAGAGATTATCTAAGATCATTAATTAGGAGAAAGAGTTCAAAAGTTAATTCTATAGTTGATGTAACTACTAAAGATGGATATGTAATAAGAGTTAAAGGCCTAGTATTAACTACTTATAAATGTCATCAATCGCAGAAGACTGCTATTAGGAAGATAATTAATGATATAGTTTTTAAAAAGGCAAGTGAACTTCCATTTAGCGATTATGTGCAAGAGATTGTATTTGGAAAGGTTGCTAATGAGATATTTGAAGCTGCTAAAAAGATATATCCACTAAGAAAAGCTGAGATAGAAAAAACAAAAGTTCTTAAAGTACCAGAAAATTTAGGTAAACAGATTGAAAGCGGTAATATTAGCAGCAGGTAAAGGAGAAAGATTAGAGCCAATAACTCATACTAGGCCTAAACCTTTTGTTCCAATTTTGGATACTCCTTTAATTGTCAGAACTGTTGAGATTTTAAAGAAATATGTAAGTCAAATTATAGTTGTAATAGGAGATACTCATGAGGAGTATTTTAGATCACTTAAGGACGTGATTCTAGTCAAGCAGTCTGAAGGAAAAGGTACTGCTGCTGCACTAAGGTCCGTTGAGAAGTATATTAATCGCGGAGAGGAATTCATAGTAGTATATGGAGATGTTTTATTTGATGAAGGCATTATTAGAAGCATAGTGAAATTTGAAGGAAACATTATAGCTGGTACAGTTGTTAGGGATCCTAAAAATTACGGTGTTATACTACACGATTCTGAGAATCGCTTAGAAAAGATTGTGGAAAAGCCAGAAAATCCTCCTTCTAATTTAATAAATGCGGGTATATATAAATTTAGTGATGATATTTTTTCATATATTGATAAAATAACACCTTCTATAAGGGGAGAACTTGAACTTCCAGATGCAATTAATTTGATGGCAAATCAAGTTAAGGTGATTAAATATGAAGGTTTATGGATTGATATAGGAAAACCATGGGATTTAATAGAGGCTAACAAAATTTATTTGGATATGGAAAAAGAGAGTAGATTAGGAGAAATAGAGGGTAATGTAAAGATAAAAAATAAGGTCATCATAGAAGAAGGAGCTATTATAAAGTCGGGTACGTATATCGAAGGACCGGCATATATAGGTAGGAATTCCGTTATAGGACCTAATTCATACATAAGACCTTATACCGTAATAGGTAGTAATGTAAAAATTGGCGCATTTAATGAGATAAAAGAAAGCGTAATCATGGAAAATTCTAAAATACCTCATCTAAGTTATGTTGGAGATAGTGTAGTATGTGAAAATGTTAATCTTGGAGCTGGAACAATAACTGCTAATTTAAGATTTGATGAAAAAGAAGTAAAAGCTAACATAAGAAATACTAAAATTAGTAGTGGAAGGAAAAAACTAGGTGCAATAATAGGTGCTCATGTTAGAACTGGTATAAATGTATCAATTTTACCTGGGATTAAAATAGGAGCATACGCATGGATATATCCAGGTTCTGTAGTTGATAGGGATGTTGATAAGGGCGAATTTTTCTTTCCTAGTTATTTAAAAAGGTCTGGCGGTAGTTGATACTATTTTTATTACATCATTGGGTTGTAATAAGTAATCGTCCCCTATTCTTATTTTCTTCTTTACATCTATTGCATAAAGAAATCCTTTTGCTAATTCACTATGTATTGCAAAGGCTAAATCTCTCGGCGTTGATCCTCTCTTAAGAAGTAAAGCATCTGGTAATACATTACCATTTTTATCGCTTAACTTTCTTTCGTCTTCTACTGGATACACGACAATCATATTCAGTGCTTCAAAAACTGCAGTATTTATTGCATCTTGTATTCCAGTACTTCCATAGACTTTAAGAACATTATTCTTAATGTATTCTAGAGCTTCTTTCTGTTTTTCATTGAGCGGTTTTAATATAGTAAAATTACTATCTCCTGGAATGTAATTTATTATACCACTTTTTGAAGCTTTTCTTAAGCTGATTTCTGATATTGCGCTAGTAGGGATTACCCATTTATATTTTTCACGCAATAATTTTATATTGTTTCTGGCTTCTCGTAAATCTGATTTATTTGCAGCAATTATCATTGGTTTACTTATTAATCTTAGACTTTTTGCAAATAATCTCAAATCTTCCTCACTCCACTGCATTAATTTTAAATTTTCCAATTTTGTAATTTTTAATGCTTCAATTATATGATATCGATTAACTGATATCCCGGATAATTTATTTAGTAAGGCTTCTACAATATCTTTTCCAGATAAATCTGCGGTTCTAGCAAATTTAGACCAGTCCTTACTTACAATTGAATAGAACCACTCATCCAATTCGTTTTCTATAAATTTAATATCTTCTTCAGGATTTCTAGATCCTGGTTCTACTGGTACTCCTTCCTCATTTGTAGATCCACTCGCATCTATTACATGTATTAAAGCATTTGCTTGTCTTAAGTCATCTAAGAATTTATTTCCTAATCCTCTACCCTCATGGGCACCTGGTATAAGGCCAGGTACATCTATTAGTTTAATTGGAATAAATCTATAATCATCTATGCATATTGAGTTTTTAGGGTTACATTTTACATTAAATTCCGTATGTATACATTTAACTTTAACATAACCTATTCCTTCATTAGGTTTGATAGTTACAAAAGGTCTATTAGCTATTTCTACATCTCTTAATGTCGCTGCCGAAAAAAACGTGCTCTTGCCTACGTTAGTCTTGCCTATTACCCCTATACTAATCATATATTGTGAATTAGTAAACACATTTATTAATTAGATGTTTAGGTAGTATTTTAGAGAGAGTAAATGGCATTATCAATGTATCACTATATAGAAAAAACTTGGCAATCAGATGAATGGAAGAAAAAAGTTATAAGAGCTAGACTAATCGAATGGAGGAAAGGACCAGCTATAGTTAGGATAAAAAAACCAACTAGACTAAATAGGGCTAGAGCTTTAGGTTATAAGGCAAAGCAAGGATTTGTGGTAGTTAGAGTAAGAGTTAGAAGAGGAGGTTTAAATAAAAGTAGACCTAATAAGGGAAGAAGACCAAAAAGAATGGGTGTTTATGGATATTCGCCAGCTAAGGGATATAGATGGATAGCGGAAGAAAGAGCTGCAAGAAAATATCCTAATTTAGAAGTTCTTGGTAGTTATTACGTAGCTGAGGATGGAATGTATAAATACTATGAGGTAATTATGGTTGATCCTTCTCATCCAGTGATTAAGAATGATCCTAATCTTAAATGGTTACAAGATCCAGCGAATAGGAATAGAGTATTTAGAGGTTTAACTTCAGCAGGTAAGAAAGCAAGAGGATTAAGGAAAGCAAGAGGATTAAAAGATACTATTAGATATAAGTGGAACAAAAAGATAAAGGAGAGATTAGAGAAGAAAAGACATGAGGCTAACAAGTACTATAGATTACAAGAATATGATAAAATACCAGGAAAGTGAATATGAGAATAAATCAAGTAATTATTTCAGTTTTTGTGCATGAGACGGAGGATTATGATAAGGTAGTAAGGTCAATAGAAGAGTTTTTTTCACCTGAAATTAATAATTCTAAAAAATCTGTTAAAAATGTGCAAGGTCATTATGGAAACAGAATAATTATAGTAGAATTCAAGTTTGATAGGAAATTCAGCTCAAAATTGTTTGATAAAATATTAAGCAAAATGGAAATATCGGAAATAATGCTTATCATATCCACTATAGATAGTCATTGGTATGATGGTAAATTATATTTGAGATTTGATAAGCAACATCTAATAGCTGAAAATAGATTAGTACTAAAGGATGGTGATGATGTAATAAAAGTTGTTGTTTCGTTCAATAATACTTTAGAAAATATAAAGGAGGAATTAAAGAAACTTGTTAGTGATAGAATCTTGTATTCTAAACTCTAAACTATTACCTTATGCGGAAAAATTAGGTTATAATTTAGTTTTTAGTGAGGATGGTGTAGCAGGTATAAAAAGAGTTACGTTAAAGGGTATTAATACAAATTATCTAAAAAAGCAGATTAATAGATTAAAATCCAAAAATGTTTTAATTTTTATTAAACCTTTAACATTAGACTCTCTTAAATACGCTATAGTTAATAAGGGAGTTAACGCGATAGTATTGGACGATGATAATGTAAGAATATTCAAAAAGACTATGCTAAATTTGATAAGGATTAATGACAAATTTGTAGAAATTCCACTTAAATCCTCTATAAACACAATATATTTCGGAATAACCATTGCGTATAAGTGGGCTCCTAATATTATTTTTTCTTCATGTGCAAATGAATTTAACGAATTATGGAGTCCTATTTCTAAAATTGACTATTTAACAGTATTAGGTGCTGATGAAGAGGAAGTTTATAAATTTGTTCTTTTTAATCCCATGAAGTTGTTATATGAGTTCAATTCAACTAATCTTTGATATAGTAACTATTGTTTGGCTATTAGCATTAACTATTGTATATTCTATAGTTAGGCAGTTTAATTTTAAAATAATTAAAAATAGGAAAATAATTAAAGCAAAAAGATATATAGTGTTTTATGTAATTTCTAGTGAAAAAGTTAAAGGTAAAGATTTGGAAAGAGAAGTTAGAAATTCAGTAAAGGAGTTATTAGGTAATATATGGCTTAGTATTGCTAATCCTAAAATTGTTATATATAAGGAAGATACACAAGAAGGAATAATAGCTACTAATAGACTTGGTTATAAGTCAGTATTAGCTAGTTTACCGTTTGTTAAAGAAATTAACGGGATTAAAATACTTATAGTCCCAAGAAGAACTACCGGTAGTTTGAAAAAGGCTAAAAGACTAATTGGATTAAAATGATGACGCCGCTCCAGACTGCTCGATGATGTGCTCTGCGACGAGCTGAACGATATTTTTAAAATCGAGGATTACTCACTATTTTATGAGTGGATAATATATGGCATTCGGTCCTGCAGCAATGGGATATGATAGAGCTATAACTATATTTTCCCCAGATGGGTCACTATACCAGGTAGACTATGCCTTTGAGGCTGTAAAGAAAGGATGGACTGCAATAGGAATCAAAACTAAGTCAGGCGTAGTTATCGCAAGTGAGAAAAGAAAAGCACAATCTTTGCTTGATGTTGATAGCATAGAGAAAATATTCTTAGTTGATGATCATGTGGGTTGCAGTTTCGCTGGTTTAGCATCAGATGGTAGGGTGTTAATAGACTATGCTAGAAATGTCGCACTACAACATAGGCTTATTTATGACGAGCCAGTTAGTATAGACTACCTAACGAAATCAGTAGCTGATGTTAAGCAACTTTATACTCAACATGGAGGAGTTAGACCATTTGGAGTTGCCTTAGTAATATCTGGAATAGATAAGTCAATACCTAAACTATATATGACAGAACCTAGTGGGCAATTTATGCCTTATAATGCTGTAGCTATAGGACAGGGATATTATACTGCTACTGAATTTTTAGAGAAAAATTATAAAGATGATTTAAAAATGGAAGACACAATACTTTTGGCCTTAAGGGCCTTATCAGCAACCTTAAAGCCAAATGAAAAGTTAACTCCAAATACCGTGGAAATAGGCTATGCTTCAGTTCAGACTGGTTTATTTATTAAAATGACTAATGAGGATAAGGTTACATATCTACAGAAGATATAAAGGTGGATTTTTTCTTGACCAAGGAGCGTGATTATATAATAGTTAAGTATGAATCGCATGGAGAGAGATTTGAGATCTTAGTTAAGCCAAAGGAAGCTTTGGCTTTAAGAGAGGGTAAAAGTATAAGTCTTTCTGATGTTGTGGTTTCAGATACTATTTATAAGGATGTCAAGAAAGGTTTGAAAGCTTCTCCAGCTTCTTTAAAGAAAGTGTTCGGAACTACAGATTTTGAGACTATAGTAAAAGAAATTATAACTAAAGGAGAGTTGCCAATTACGGCAGAGCAGAGAAAAGAAATGTTAGAAGCTAAAAAAAGGCAAATTATAGATTTTATTCATAGGAACGCAGTCGATCCTAAGACTAATTTACCTATCCCACCTACAAGAATAGAAATGTCTATGGAACAAGCAAGGGTTCAAATTGATCTAAATAGAGATGTTGAAGCTCAGGCTATGCAAATAGTGAAAGAGATTTCTAAGATAATACCAATTAAAATAGCTAAGGCTTTGCTTAGCATTAAAATTCCATCAGAATATAGTTCTAAAGTAAAATCTCAGTTGCATAATCTAGGTGATGTAAAGAAAACTAGTTGGTTAGAAGATGGGACGCTAATAGCAGAACTAGAAATACCTGCAGGTGCACAGCAAGAAGTTATTGATAAATTAAACGGATTAACTAAAGGTGAGGTTGAGGTTAAGGTTTTACAGGTGAGATGATACGAGCCAGCAAAAATTCTTATTATCGCCTAGATCAATAGTAGCACCCGGTGATCTTTTAGCAGAAGGTGAATTTCAGATTCCTTGGTCTCCGTATATTCTAAAGATTAACAATAAGTATTATTCTACAGTAGTAGGCTTATTTGATGTGAGAGAGAATCTATTTGAAGTAATTCCATTAGAGGGTTCTTTTTATTATCCAAAAATAGGTGATATTGTTATAGGTTTGGTTGTTGATGTTGAAATATACGGATGGTTAGTTGATATAAAGGCACCATATCAAGCATATTTACCTGCGTCAAATTTTATTGGCAGGTCTGTTAATCCGGGAGAGGATTTAAGAAGATATTTAGATGTAGGGGACTATATTATAGCCAAGGTAGATAATTTTGATAGGACGATAAATCCAGTATTGTCAGTAAAAGGCAAGGATTTAGGTAGAATAAGTAGTGGCGTTGTTATTGATATTATGCCAGTTAAGGTTCCACGAGTAATAGGCAAGAATAAAAGTATGTACGAGACGTTAACTTCGGGAACTGGATGTAATATGCTTGTTGCGAATAATGGTAGAATATTGGCTAATTGTTCATCAAGGTTCTCCGAAGAACTTTTAACCGAAGCTATAAGAAAAATTGAAAGCGAGTCACATATAAAAGGGCTCACAGATAGAATAAAAAAGTTCATTGAAGAAAAATTAGGTGAGAGAAATGCTTCAAATTCAGAAACCAAGACTAATACTTGATGATGGCAGCCGGCTAGATGGAAGAAAACCTGATGAATTAAGAAATATAAAGATAGAATTAGGTGTTCTTAAAAATGCAGATGGTTCAGCTGTTTTCGAGATGGGAAATACAAAGGTTATAGCTGCTGTTTATGGTCCTAAAGAAATGCATCCGAGGCATCTATCATTGCCCGATAGAGCAGTTTTAAGAGTTAGGTATCATATGACACCATTTTCTACTGATGAAAGAAAAAATCCAGCACCGAGTAGAAGAGAGATTGAGTTATCTAAAGTTATAAGAGAAGCACTAGAATCAGCAATTTTAGTTGAATTGTTTCCAAGAACTGTGATTGATATTTTCACAGAAGTTTTACAAGCTGATGCTGGTTCAAGACTGGTCTCATTAATGGCTGCATCTTTAGCATTAGCTGATGCTGGAATTCCTATGAGAGATTTAATAGCTGGCGTTGCAGTGGGCAAGGCTGATGGTGTTATAGTGTTAGACTTAAATGAACCAGAAGATATGTGGGGAGAGGCTGATATGCCAGTTGCTATAATGCCTTCCTTAAATCAAGTTACATTGTTGCAACTAAATGGAAATATGGCACCAGAGGAATTTAAACAAGGATTGGATTTAGCAATAAAAGGTATAAATATGATTTACAATTTAGAAAAAGAAGCACTCAAAAATAAATATAGTGAGTACAAAGAAGAGGGTATATGAGATGTCTATTACACCATCAAACCAAAACATTATCCCTATAATTAAGAAAGACTACATTGTAAATCTTTATGAAAAAGGTATAAGGCAAGATGGAAGGAAATTAACAGATTATAGACCGTTGTCAATAGTTTTAGATTATGCTAAGAAGGCTAATGGTTCAGCATTAGTTAAGTTAGGCAATACAATGGTATTAGCAGGAACTAAAATTGAAATCGGTAAGCCCTACGAGGATATGCCTAATCAAGGAGTTCTAATAGTTAATGTAGAACTTTTACCTTTAGCTTATGAAACTTTCGAACCAGGTCCTCCAGATGAGAATGCAATTGAACTAGCTAGGGTAGTAGATAGAAGCTTAAGAGATTCTAGAGCAATTGACTTGTCCAAGCTCGTTATAGAGCCTGGTAAAAATGTTTGGACAGTATGGTTAGACGTATATGTTTTAGATTATGGTGGAAATGTGATAGATGCATGTACATTAGCGTCAGTATCTGCATTATATAATTCTAAAATATATAAGGTAGAACGTTCGGAAGATGGTATCAAGATTAATAAAGACGAGATTATAGGTAAACTTCCTATGAACTATCCTGTTGTTACAATCTCTGTTGCTAAGATAGATAAATATTTAATAGTTGATCCTGATTTAGAGGAAGAAAGCATAATGGATGCTAAAATTTCATTCTCTTATACTCCAGACTTTAAGATAGTAGGAATTCAAAAAAGTGGTAAAGGAAGCCTCTCATTGCAAGACGTGACTCAGGCTGAGAGTTTAGCGCGATCTGCAGCTGGTAAACTTTTAGAAGAGCTTAAAAAGCAACTAAATATATAAACACAATAGAGGTTTTAGTTTATGGGTAAGGCAGTAGGTATTGCAGGAAGATTCGGAGCCAGATACGGTTCAACATTGAGAAATAAGTGGAAAGATATAATGGAAAGGAGATATCAAGATTATCAATGCCCATATTGTAAAACTAATGGAAAAGTAGTAAGATTAGCTTCCGGAATATGGTACTGTAAGAAGTGTAAAATTAAGTGGGCTGGACTTGCATACACACCATATTAGAATCATTTTAACTTCTTCGAGAGATCCAAATGTAAGAGTAAGGAGCTTTTTAAATATTTTAACAAACATTTTACCTAACTCGTTTAAATTGAATAGAGGTAAGCAAAGTTTAGAAGAAATAATAAAGGCTAGTGTACGATTAAAAGCGATATATTTATTACTTTTAACTACATGTAAGGGGAATCCATGTAAGATATTTATATATAATTTACAACTATTTGCATTGAAATATGTTTTCAAAATATCTGGTATTTCATTACCTACTGATTATGGAGTATATATTGATCAAATAAAAAACAACAATTCCTTATGCATAGCTGAAAATAGCTGCAGTTTTCTTAGAAACTTTATAATAGATATGGGAATGTTTACCTTGCAAGAAAGATGTGATATTCTTTTACATTTAAATAGAATTTCTCAAAATTCATGCGAACTTGTATTCGAAAGGGCTATAGATAACGTTAAGTTTTTTAGAGTAGTATTAGAGCAAGATGCAGGTCTCTCTCTTAATCAGTATTTATGAAGATAGAAATCGTTTAAGCGATATAATCTATAATTCAATATTAGTTGAAAAAACAGATAAAGAATATGTTAAAATCGAAAAAAATCCTTTAAAGATAGAAATAAAAGTTCCATCTGTAACTAGGGCTAGGGCTATAATGAACTCTTATATACTCTGGATCTATACAATTTTAAAGTCACTAGAAGAGGTGGAGAGGTTTGGCTGAAAAATTACCTCCAGAGGTACAAGCTCAACTTGCTAAATTTCAGCAACTAAAGGATCAATTAGATAGATTGCTCTTAGAAAAAAGTACTATAGAAAACGAGTTAAGAGAAATTAATAGAGTATTAGATGAGTTAGCTACACTTAACACGGATGCAACTATATATAAAATTGTAGGTAATTTGCTGATTAAGTCGGATAAAGCTTCAATAGAAAAAGAACTGAATGATAGAAAGGAATTGTTAGAATTAAGATCACGAACATATCAAAAGCAGGAAAGCATATTAAGGAAACAATTAGAGGATCTTCAAGCTAAGATAAATGAGATTTTATCGCGATATAATTTGCAAGGAGGTCAGACAGGTATAAAAGCTTAATTGATATAACTAACTAATGTTATGGTAATAAGGATTTATGCTGATGATAGAGAGAAAGCTAGTGGAATACCAGAGTTATTAAAGGAACTAGGAGTTATAGTAATATCGTCACAATTAAGTGTTGGTGATTACGTAGTTGCAGAAGACGTCGGAATAGAGAGGAAAGCGGTAAGTGATTTAGTTAGTTCTGTTTTTGATAAGAGATTTTTTGATCAGATTTTTAGGCTTGCTAGTGTTTATCAAAATTCCATATTAATTATAGAAGGGGATATTAACATAATAAGGAATATAACTGATAAATGGCGTGCTATAAATAATGCTCTTATATCCGTTACGGTTGATTACAACGTTAAGATAATATATTCTAGAGATAAAAAAGATACAGCAGAAATTTTAAAGAAATTAGCAGAAAAATACCAAGCCTCTCAACATGATCGTAATAAAATTATTAATTTACATAATAAGTCTCATTTGGAAAATACTAAAGATTTGCAGATATATATAGTTTCATCGCTACCAAATGTAGGCCCTATATTAGCTGAAAGATTACTTGCTAGATTCGGATCAATTCAGAATATATGTAATGCATCTATATCTGATTTGGAAAAAGTTTTAGGTAGTAGGAAGAAAGCTGAAGATATTTATAAGATTCTGAGGCTATCTTATGTATCTCAAACTCTTTCTCAAGATGGTAATAAGAAGGATTCCTCTTTGTTTGATTTCCTCTAGAGAATTTTTTAAATCATCCATTACCTTTTAATATGGGTCTGTTAAAGTTATGAGCAAGAAGTTGGTGATTTAGTTGCCTAGGTATAAGACAGTAGAGCAAGTTCTCAGTTTAATGAAAGATAGAACAAGAGTTAGAAATATAGGCATAATAGCACACGTAGATCATGGAAAGACTACAACTAGTGATACCTTGTTAGCGGCTGCTGGGATAATATCGCCTAAAGTTGCAGGAGAGGCTTTAGCGTTAGATTATCTTACAGTAGAGCAGCAAAGAGGTATAACAGTAAAAGCCGCAAACATAAGTTTGTATCATGAATCTGAAGGTAAAGGTTACGTTATTAACCTAATTGATACACCAGGTCACGTTGATTTTAGTGGAAGAGTTACTAGGAGTTTAAGAGTACTAGATGGTTCTATTGTTGTGGTTGATGCAGTAGAGGGGGTAATGACCCAGACAGAAACTGTGCTAAGACAGAGTTTAGAAGAGCGAGTAAGACCTATTTTATTCATTAACAAAGTAGATAGATTAGTTAAAGAGCTTAAGTTAAGTCCGCAAGAGATGTTAAATAGATTATTAGATATCATTAGGCAAGTTAATAATTTAATAGATATGTATGGAGAGCCAGAATTCAAGGAAAAGTGGATGATAAATCCTCAAGCAGGAAATGTGATATTTGGTTCTGCTAAGGATAAATGGGGATTTAGTTTACCAATAGCGCAGAAAAAAGGTATTAATATGAAAAATGTAATTGATGCTTATACTGCATCAGATAAATCAAAAGTTGAGGAATTAGCTTCTCAAGTACCTATTCATGAGGCGCTATTAGACGCTGTTATAAAATTTGTTCCTAGTCCTATAGAAGCTCAGAAATATAGGATTCCTAAAATATGGAAAGGTAGTCTAGATAATGATCTAGCAAAGTCAATGTTAAATGCTGATCCTAATGGACCTATAGTTTTTATGATCACTGATATGAAAGTAGATCCTCATGCAGGCTTGGTCGCTACTGGTAGAGCATTTTCCGGTACTCTAAGAGCAGGAGAGGAATTATGGCTAGTTAATGCGCGAACATCTCAGAGAATCTTACAAGTTAGTCTATATATGGGACCTACTAGAGAGCTATCTGAAGAAATCCCTGCTGGAAATATAGCTGCTTTATTAGGTCTAGATAGGGCTAGATCTGGCGAGACTGCTATATCAGTAGGTTTTAGCAATGTTCAAGGAAGTTTTGAAAGGTTGCATTATGTGTCAGAACCAGTAGTAACTATAGCAGTAGAACCTAAGAATCCTAAAGATCTAACTAAGATGATAGATGCTTTGAGAAAGCTAAGTATTGAAGATCCTAACCTAGTAGTGAAGATTAACGAGGAAACCGGAGAGTATCTACTATCCGGTATGGGATTTTTGCATTTGGAAGTTTCACTTCAGCTACTACGAGAAAATTATGGTATAGATGTTGTTACAACTCCACCTATAGTTGTGTATAGAGAGAGTATAAGAGCTAAAAGTCAAGTATTTGAAGGTAAATCTCCAAATAAGCATAACAAATTCTACTTTAGTGTAGAACCATTAGATAACAAGACTATAGAGCTAATCAGTAACGGTACAATAAGGGAAGATATGGATAATAAGGAAATAGCTAAGATCTTAAGAGATGAAGCTAATTGGGACTATGATGAGGCTAAAAAGATAATTGCTATAGATGAGAATGTTAATGTTCTTGTTGATATGACAAGCGGTATACAACACCTAAGAGAAGTAATCGATACAGTTCTTCAAGGTTTTAGATTAGCTATGAGAGAAGGACCTTTAGCTCATGAGCCAATGAGAGGGATAAAGGTAGTTATGCATGATGCGGTTATTCATGAAGATCCAGCTCATAGAGGTCCAGCACAAATATACCCAGCGGTTAGAAATTCCATATTTGCAGGATTCTTAACATCTAGGCCAACATTACTAGAGCCTATACAGAAATTAGATATAAGAGTTCCTACAGATCTAATAGGCAATGTTACTGCAGTAGTTACTAGAAAGAGGGGAAAAATATTGGATGTATCTCAAGTAGCTAATATGTCTAGAATAATAGCTGAGATTCCTGTATCAGAGTCATATGATCTAGCTAGCGAACTAAGAGGATCTACGGGTGGAAGAGCATTTTGGGGTACGGAATTTAGTAGATGGTCCCCAGTTCCTGATAGTATATTATTAGATGTTATAACTAAGATTAGAGAGAGAAAAGGATTACCTAAAGAGTTACCAAAAGTAGAAGATTTCTTATCGTGATTTAACGTGTCTTTTAGAAATATGATATTTAACAATATTAAGGCAGTGCTTTTTGATTTTGATGATACCTTAGTAGATTTTAAGTCTAAGTCTCAAGAAGCTTTAATTTCCGTAAGTAGAGATATATACAATTTTATTAAAGAAAATTACAATAAAGAAATAGATATGAACATAATTGAAAAGATTGTTATAACTGAAAGTGAAAGATTAGATAAAGAGGGAGAATATAATAGGAATAAGTGGTGGGAAAGTGTACTTAAAGCCCTAAATATTGATTACATAGATAAATCTCAGCTTTACGATTGGACTAGACTATATTGGTCAATAGCAAGTAATACCGAGCCTTACGACGATGCAGAAAAATTAATAGACTATTTGTATGGTAAAGGCTATAAGTTAGGTATAGTTACTAATAGTGATGGTGAAGGAGGTAATAAAAATAAGAGACTAAAAAATTTCCCATTGATAAATAAATTCAATGTAATCATAATAGCTGGAGAACAAGGCATAAGACCAAAACCAAATTTAGAGCCATTTCTTATTGCATGTGAAAGGATTTCAGTTGAGCCTGTATCATGCCTATTCGTAGGAGACGATCGTGTAAAGGATTGTCTAGCTGCGAAAAAGGCTAATATGAAAAGTGTTCTCATTGATAGAGAAGGTAAAGTAAAAGATGCTGAGCTTTATGCAGATTTTGTAGTATCTAAGCTTACGCAGTTAGAAGAATTTCTTTAGAATAGAATAAATATTATTTATATATTCAGCAGTAATTGCTTCTTTTAGTTCATTGATAAAGTAAATATAATATCTTTTATAGTTTTCATTGTCTTTTAGATTATTTAGACAGATAAAATCCTCTATACAAATTCTTTTACTATATTTTGCATGATCTAATCCTTTAAGTTTATGAAATAAGTATACCGATGTAGAAGAGTTGTCAAATGTAAAAATCCCTCCATAAAATTTAAGAATGTCCCTATATACATCACTATTTTCACTACCTAGTTTATCAGATAAATTAATTACGTAGGATCTGATAGTTGGAGGTAAGGTTTTCAGCAGATTTTTAACATATTCTCTCATTTCATGTATATTATACTCTATACTATTATTAACTATTTTATTAATTAAATTACCTATTTCTTTTGCATTTACGATAGCTTTCGAGTTTTCATTACTTATCTCGTCATAATCACTATGACAATGTGG
>JAVYOH010000008.1:18426-41911 GCA_038734615.1 Saccharolobus sp.
GGAGGATAGCTAGGTTTATAGCTTAAAAGTTCCCCATATTTTATTATGTATTTCCTTATTTCATTATCTAATGAAAAGATGACTCCTAAGCAGTCATGTTCTACGGCTTGAATGTAATATTTATCGATCTCATACAGTTTTTGTAATTTTATTTTGATAAATTTATTATTACAATTGTCAATTTTATCTGTAATTTTTGCTTCAATATCAAAAGGTAGAGAATACGGTAATGCTACTCCTTCAATTTTATTACCATCGCACTCGATCAGCAAGTCTTTCTGGTTCCAATATAATACCCTTATTGGAATGATTCTTATTTCATCTACAGATTCTTCTAATATTTCCTTTATTTTATTTTTTATTTTTTCTTCACTTTTGGAACCAGCTATTATTTCGCCATAGCTAGATAATGCTTTAAGATTTTCAAAAATCACATATGAATTATGAAGAAATTTTTAAAAGCGTTTTTCCCGCGTGATGGTATATATGAGACCTTAGTAGGAACTACTGGTATTAAACCGATAATTAAACCGATTGGCGTTATTGTTAATGGTTACGATTTAAAAATTAAAGTTTACAGAAATACTTTAACTTTTGCAAATTTGCAAAATACAAATAAATGCGCTATAAATATAGCAACTGATTCAGAACTGTTTATTTTGTCTATGTTAGAAAAATTGGACTTTGATATAGATAAGGATTATAATCTTCCTATTCTTAAGAAATTCAATATAATATTTGCAGAATGTAATAGAATCACTGATAACGATCCAGTAATTTTTAATGTTATTCCTTTTGATTTAGAAATAAACACTAACGTTACACAAGCGTATAATAGGGGATACCACATTTCAATAGATTTTTTAGTAAATTACACTAGGTTAGATATATATAAAGATAAAGATCTAGAAAGATTGCTTGAGATTCTCAAGTATGAGTATAAAGTGATAAAACGGACCTCTCCGTTCATGCTACATGCTTTATCCGGAATTGAAGAAAAAATTAGATCAAAAGGTTATAAGCTAACTTAATTTTCTTTATCTATGGCTTTTCAGATAGCTGTTATTCCAGGAGATGGGGTAGGACCAGAAATTTATAGTGAGAGTAAGAGAATTCTCGCTAAGCTAATAGAGTTATATAATTTAGATATTAATTTAATTGAAGTAGAAGCGGGAGATATAGCTTTAAGTAGATATGGCGAAGCTTTACCTAAAAAAACGTTAGATATAATTGATAAAGCCGAGTTTATTTTGAAAGGTCCCGTAGGAGAATCTGCAATGGATGTGGTAGTTAGGTTAAGGCAGAAATACGATATGTATGCCAATATTAGACCTGCTAAGTCTTTACCAAACGTAAAATCAAGATACGAAAATGTAGATTTGATAATAGTTAGAGAGAACACTGAGGATTTATATAAAGGGTTCGAATTTTTAGCATCTGATGGGGTAGCAATTGGTATTAAGGTAATTAGTGAATTTGCATCAAGGAGAATAGTTAATGTAGCCCTTAACTATGCATTAGAAAGAAGGAAGAAAGTAACCTGTGTACATAAGGCGAATGTTATGCGAGTTACAGATGGGCTTTTTGCAAAGGTATGTAGAGAACTCCTAAAAGATAAAGTAGAATATGATGAAATGTATATAGACGCTGCTGCCGCAAATTTGGTAAGAGATCCAACAAAATTTGATGTGATAGTTACTACCAATGTTTATGGTGATATATTAAGTGATGAGGCAAGTCAAATAGCAGGAAGTCTCGGCTTAGCACCTTCTGCAAATATTGGTGATAAGAAGGCTATGTTTGAACCAGTTCATGGTGCAGCTTTTGATATTGCTGGGAAAGGTATAGCTAATCCCACAGCATTTCTATTATCAGTTTCGTTGATGCTTAATAGGATATATGAAGTATCTAGAGATAAAAAGTATTTGCTTGCCTCTAGGTCTTTAGAGAATTCCATAATACAAGTTTTCAGGGAAGGTAAGAAGCTAACTTTCGACGTAGGTGGAAATTCTAAATTAAAGGATTTTGTAGACGAGGTTTATGCCCATATATTATAACTCTTCTTTCTCTTACTGATTTTGCCGTTTAACTTTTATAAACCTAAATAGTTTAATAAGGTTTGGTGAGTCAAATTATCCACAGTGATAAAGCCTCTTTTAGAGAGTTATGATCCTAAGAAAGTCGAAGAAGAAATAATACAGTATTGGAACGAAAATAAAATATATAATAAATTAAAAAGTAAAATGGCTGAGAGAGAGAAAAAATTTCTATTCATAGATGGTCCTCCGTACCCTTCTAGCCCAACTCCTCATATAGGGACTATTTGGAATAAAGTTATAAAAGATTGTATATTAAGATATGAAAGATTATTAGGCAAAAAAGTATATGATCAGCCTGGATACGATACTCATGGTTTACCCATTGAAGTTGCCATTGAGAAGCAATTAGGAATATCTAATAAGCAAGAAATTATAGATAAAATAGGTGTACAAAATTTTATTAATAAATGCAAGGAATTCGCATTATACAATGCTTCACAGATGACGCAATACTTTAAGGATGTTGGAGTATTTATGGATTGGGAAAATCCTTATTACACGTTAGATCCTTCATATATAAGCGCGTCCTGGAGTGTAATAAAAAAGGCTTATGAGAAAGGTTTACTCGGTAAAGGTACTGCAGTTTTGCATTGGTGCCCTAGATGTGAAACTACATTATCAGATTACGAAGTGTCTGAATATCGAGACCTGGAGGATCCATCAATTTATGTTAAGTTTCGTCTAAAAAATGATAAAAATAGATATTTGGTAATCTGGACTACTACTCCTTGGACGATTCCTGCAAACGTCTTTGTGATGATAAATAAAGATTATTATTATGCAGATGTTGAAGTTAACGGTGAGATACTAATTATTGCTAAAGATCGTGTAGATAATGTAATGAAAGAGGCTGGTATAACTAATTATAAGATATTAAGGGTTTATAAGGGGGAGGAATTATTAGGCTTAAAATATGAACATCCTTTAGCAAATCTTATTCCCGCTCAAAGGAATTTAGATGAAATTCATCAAGTTGTTGATGCAGGTGAAGCGGTAACGTTATCTGAGGGTACCGGACTAGTCCATGGAGCTCCTGGACATGGTGAGGAGGACTTTATAGTGGGTCAAAGATATGGCTTTCCAGTAGTTATGTTTGTTAATGATAGGGGTGAGTTTACTGCAGATGGAGGAAAATATAAAGGCTTAAAGGTAAGGGATTCTTCAGAAATTATAATTAAAGATTTGAAAAATGCAAATGCTTTGCTACATGCTGGCAAGATAACTCACCGTTATCCAGTATGCTGGAGATGCAAGACCCCATTGATTCTAAGGTCTATTGATCAATGGTTTATCAAAGTAACTAATATAAAAGGCGACATGCTTGACGCTATAGAGAAAGTAAATTGGATACCTGAATGGGGAAAGACGAGAATAACGAATATGGTAAAGGAGCTTAGAGATTGGGTTATTAGTAGGCAAAGGTTTTGGGGCACACCATTACCAATCTGGATATGCGAAAAATGCTCGAATATTATTGTTGTAGGAAGTAAAGAAGAGTTAGAGAAAATTGCTATTGATAAAGTGCCAGATGACTTGCATAGACCATGGATAGATAATGTTAGAGTAAGATGTGAGAAATGTGGTGGGATTGCAAAAAGAATCCCAGATGTAGCAGATGTATGGTTTGATAGTGGTGTAGCATTTTTTGCCAGTTTAGGTAAAGATTGGGAGAAGAAATGGAAAGAAATAGGTCCCGTAGATCTAGTATTAGAAGGTCATGATCAGTTAAGGGGCTGGTTCTTTAGTTTACTAAGATCAAGCATGATCTTGTTTAATATGGCGCCCTACTCTTCAGTATTAGTTCATGGATTTATGCTAGATGAACAAGGTAGAGAAATGCATAAAAGTTTAGGAAATTATGTAGAACCTTCTATTGTAATTCAGAAGTACGGTAGAGATATACTTCGTTTATGGCTATTAAAAAATACAACATGGGAAGATGCCAAATTTTCATGGAAATCTTTGGAACTTACTAAGAGAGACTTACAAATAATTTGGAACGTATATGTATTTGCTTCAACGTATATGAGTTTAGATAATTTTGATCCAACTAAATATCAATTTGATAAGATTATAAAATATGCAAAATTAGAAGATTTATGGATATTATCGAGATTTAATTCTATGCTGAAAAATATATACAAATCAATGCGAGATTTTAAGGTTCACGAAATGGCTAACTATTTAGTTAACTTCATTATAGAAGATATGAGTAGATTTTACATAAGGCTAGTTAGAAGAAGGGCATGGGTAGAAAATAATACAGAAGATAAAATAGCTATGTATTATACTCTATATCATATTTTAAAGAGCTGGATTATATTAGCCTCTACCATAATCCCGTTTGTCTCAGAAAAAATCTATAAATCCTTCGTAGTAAATGGTAAGGAATCAGTATCAATGGAAGTAATGGATGGTTATGATGAGTCGTTAATCAACAACGAATTGGAATCTGCATTTGAATTAGTCAGAGAAATAAATGAGGCTGTCTTAAATGCTAGAGCTAAGGCGGGAATAAAATTAAGATGGCCTTTATCAAAGATTTTAATCTTTCTAGCTGATGATTCTTATATTTCTCAGGTAAATAAAATAAGAGAAGTGTTACTCTCATTGGTTAATGCTAAGAATATAGAAATAAATGGAATTGGAGAATTTAATAGATATAGTAAATATAAGGTAGAGCCAAACAAATCTGTAATAGGTAAAGAATATAAGAGTCTTTCTCCACTAATAATAAAATATATTGAGCAAAATTCTGATAAAATTGCAAGGGATATAATGTCTAAAAATAGTCATATTGCTGAAATAGGTGGAAGAGAGGTAGTGATTAATAGTAATAATGTTTCAATTTCAGAAGAAGTAGTAGAAGGTTATATAGCAGCTAGATTTGATAAAGGTATAATAGTTATAAGTAAAGAAGTATCAGAAAAAGAAGAGGAAGAAGGAATAGTAAGAGATATAATTAGAAGAGTTCAATTCATGAGAAAACAGCTTAGACTGAATGTTGTTGACTATATACAGATTGTGATAAAAGTCCCAGAAGGCAGGGAAAACGTAATTAAAAAGTGGGAGGATTTCATAAAGAGTGAGACAAGGGCTAATAAATTAGAAATAGGAGAAGCTAAAGGAGATTTAGTATTAGAGTGGGATATAGAAGGAGAGCAATACATTATAGGAATCAGAAAAGTTTAGATGTATATGTATCCTTTTCCGAGATATAGATCACTGAATGTTGGGTTATTTTTATCTATTTTTGATGTTGAAAATACCCTTTCTGAGATAACATTAAAACTATCATTTATACTCAGAGTAGCATTTACATTTAGGGTTAGTAAAATTTATTGGATAAATGACTCTCCTATTTCGAAAAAATTAAAGAAAACAATTATGGATATAACAAAATACGCATCAACTCCGCCATACCTCAAAAAATACATTCCTATTAATCCTAATCTGAAAAAAGTCGGAATGATGAGTCCTTTAAATCTATTTAGTCATATAGTTTCTAAATTAGCTACAGAGGGGGAGATAAGATTAGGCTATAAAGGTGATTATGGAATAAGCAAGAAACTTAGATCACCATATAATTCAGTCTTAATAACTGATTCTGTAAAAATTGAATATACTCCATATATAAGCATATTTTATGATAGGATAAATATGGAATTTATTGAATTTGAAAAAATTTTTGATTTAGAAAATATAATTATTGCAAGTAGAAATGGGAAAAATCCATTAAAAAATATGAATGAGATAGTTGATTTATATAAAAAAGATGGTTTGACGTTGATTATAGGTCCTCCATACGGTCATCTACTAGAAAAATTAGGGGAGAATTTTTTAGAAAGAGCTTATAATTTTGCGATTAATCAAGGTGTATCTGATATAAGAGCAGAAGAAGCTTTAGCATACTCCTTAGCAATCTTAAACATTCTGTTAAGTTAGATTTATAATTCTCAAGTGATAGGTGGAATAGCAATTAATGGGGAGTAATAATGGGTCATCGAAAATTATCCTCACCTAGGCGTGGTTCAGCTGGTCTTAGACCTAGGAAAAGAGCTTCAGAATTGTTACCCACGCCTAGAAATTGGCCAAAGATAGTCTCTCAAAATCCGAAGTTATTAGGCTTTGTGGGATATAAAGTAGGAATGACTCATGTTTATCTAATAGATGATTGGCCTAATTCTCCTACTAACGGTAAAGAAATTTTTATGCCAGTAACTGTCGTTGAAACTCCTCCTATTATACCATTAGCATTAAGGGCTTATAGTATAGATGGTAAAGGTGAGCCAAATGTGCTTACAGAATATTGGAATTCTCTTTCTCTTCAAGCTGATGTTGCGAGGAGAATAAAATCTCTTTCAGTCTTTCTAAAAAATGAGGAACTCAAAAAGAAGTTTGAAGAAAGATCAAATAATCGCTTAGAGCTAATAAAATCTAATCTAGACAAAATACTATATTTCAGGGTATTAGTAGCTACTATACCTAGAAGAGTTCCTTCGTTAGGTAAAAAGACCCCTGATTTAGTTGAAATTCAAGTTGATGGAGGAGATAAAAAATCTCAATTGGATTACGTTTTGAATATTCTAGGTAAGGAAATAGGAATTAGAGATGTGTTTAAAGAAGGTCAGCTTGTTGACATTATAGGTGTAACTAAAGGTAAAGGGTTTGCAGGTGTTATAAAAAGATATAGTGTTGTAGAATTACCTAGATGGCATAAACACAGAAAGGGGAGTAGGAAGGTAGGTACTAAAGGTCCTTCATTAGGAACACCTAGTTATGTTCCACAACCCGGCCAATTAGGATTCCATAGGAGGACAGAATATAATAAGCGAATTATAAAGATTGGTGATGATCCTAAGGAAATAAATCCTGCTGGTGGTTTTGTAAGATATGGGTTAGTAAGAAATACATATATTTTACTTCAAGGATCAGTTTTAGGCCCTAAAAAGAGGCCAATATTTTTAAGAGAACCTATTAGACCATCATACGTTTTTAATGAAGCACCTAAAATAACATATATAAATCTGAATAGTCAACAAGGGTGAGAGATATGTACTTAGAGTTGACAAAAAGGATTGGTGACGTAATAGATAAGGAAGGTAATAAAATTAAGGAAGTGGAATTACCATTAATATTCTCTTATCCAGTTAGAAAAGATTTGATAAGGCGTGCATTTTTATCTTCTTTCACAAAGTCCCTTCAACCTAAAGGAAGAGATCCTTTAGCAGGTAAGAGAACTACGGCAAGAAGCTTTGGAATTAACTTAGGATTAGCAAGAGTTCCTAGGGTCAGAGGTTCTGGAGAAGCAGCATTAGCTCCAAACACCGTTGGAGGTAGGTTAACATTTCCACCCTCACCTCTAAAGAGACTAGTAGAAAATGTGAATCATAAAGAAATGGAATTAGCTATAATTAGTGCATTAAGCGCTACCGCAGAGCCTTCCTTCGTTAGTGGTAGAGGTCATGTATTTAACTATTCTATGAGATTGCCAATAATAGTAATAGATGATTTTGCTACCTTAAAGACCACGAGTGAAGTTGAGGAATTTTTTAAGAAAATAGGAATATTTGATGATGTTGAAAGGGTTAAGGAAAAAACTAGAATAAGGGCGGGAAAGGGTAAGATGAGAGGTAGAAGATATAAAAAACCAGTAGGTCCACTTATTGTAGTTCATGACTATAATTTGCCAGTAATTAAAGCTGCTAAAAATTTAGCTGGAGTTAATGTAGTTAACGCTAAAGAATTAAGCGTTATACATTTAGCGCCCGGTTCTCATCCAGGTAGGCTTAGCATTTATACTGAAAGTAGTATAAAAATTTTAGATGAGAGATTAGGTAAAAGGGTGGTGATTTAAAATGATTAGAATGGCCTTATCCACAGAAAAAGCATTAAAATTAATTGAAAGTAATAATACATTAACTTTGATAGTAGATAAGAATGATAGAAAACAAGATATAAAAAGGTACGTAGAGAGGCTGTTTAGTGTAAAGGTAATTAAAGTTAATGTACTAATTACACCTCAAGGATATAAAAAGGCATATGTTAAACTCGCATCTGAGTATAAGGCAAGCGACATAGCTCATAGGTTAGGCATTTTATGAGGTGAGATAAATGGGTAAGAGGTTACTTCAACAAAGAGCAGGTAAGGGGACTTCTACATTTAGAAGTCCAGGCTGGTTGAGAATAGGTAAGGTTAGATATCCAAATATAGAAGGTCATTTTGTAGGTAAGGTAATAGATATTGTTCATAATCCGGGTATGAATGCTCCAGTTGCTATAATAAAGCTAGAAAATGGAATAAAGTTTCTTACGCAAGCAGTACAAGGCTTAGCTATAAATCAGAAAATTGAATTTGGAAAAGGGTCTCCAATCGCTAATGGTAATATCATAGAAATTGGTGATGCTCCAGAGGGTACAATAGTTTGTAACGTTGAAGAGAACTTTGGTGATGGAGGTAAATATGCTAGAAGCGCTGGTTCGTATGCTACAGTAATAGGTAAAAGTGAAGATAAGGTATTGGTAAAATTACCTTCTGACAAGATAAGAGCAGTATCAAAAAAGGCTAGGGCTACTGTAGGCGTTATAGCAGGCGGTGGTGTTACAGAAAAACCATTACTAAAAGCTGGTGCTAACTATTGGAAGTATAAAGTTAAGGCTAAAAAGTGGCCTATCGTTAGAGGAGTAGCAATGAATGTTGTAGATCATCCACATGGTGGTGGTCTTCATCAGAGTGTTAGTAGATCCTCTACTGTATCTAGAAATGCTCCACCAGGTAGAAAAGTGGGCCATATAGCAGCCAGAAGAACTGGAAGAAAAGAAGGTAAATGAATTTATAAATGGGATAAGATAGGTGATATTAAATGTTAGCAGAAATACCGCCGGAATGGAAAGGTTATGAATATAGAGGAAAAAAGATAGATGAATTGCTAAATATGCCAATGGATGAGTTTATCAAACTTTTACCCTCAAGGCAAAGGAGATCGTTAAAAAGGGGTTTTACAGAAGCACAAAGGCGTCTTTTAGAGAAAATACGAAAATATAGAAGAGAGGGTAAACTAAATAAGGTTATAAAGACGCATGTGAGAGATTTAGTTATATTACCAGAATTAATCGGCTTAAAACTAGCAGTTTACAATGGAAAGGAATTTGTGGAATTTACTATAACACCAGAGATGATAGGACATTATCTTGGTGAATATTCGATAACTACTAAGAAGGTTGAGCATGGAGAACCCGGCTTAAAAGCTACCAGATCGAGTTTGTTCTTAGCTATGAAGGGATGAAGGTATGGGAAATTGGACTTACCCTCAACTGGAAGTTGATGAGTTAAGAATAGCTAAAAGTGTTTTAAGAGACGTTCCAGTATCAATAAAAGATCTTTATAATGTGTGTAAAGCTATAAGGGGCATGTACGTTAATGATGCTAAAGAGTTCTTAAATAGGGTTTTGCAAGAAAAAGAGGCCTTACCTTATTTTAGATATAATTCTGGGGCCTCGCATAAGGCAAATATTTCGGCTAAATTTAAGATAAAGGCTGGGAGATACCCTAAGAAGGCAGTTAAATATGTATTAAAACTTATAGAAAATGCTGAAGCAAATGCGTCAAATAAAGGATTAGATGTAGATAAACTTGTTATAACTCATATAGCCTCGCATAAGGGTATCATACTAAAACGATATATGCCTAGAGCATTTGGAAGAGCGACACGTAAATATAGAAGGACAAGTAATATTGAAATTATATTAAAGGAGGTTGATTGAAAATGCCAAATATTAAGAAATATTTTCTAGAAAAATCAATGATAAAGGTAATGATTGATGAATATTTAGCAAAACAATATTACAATGCAGAGTATGCAGGTGTTGAAGTATTAAAAACGCCAGTAGGAACTAGAGTTATAATATATGCTAATAGACCTCCAATGATAATAGGAAGAGGCGGTAGAAATATTAAGCAGCTTGCGCAGATTTTAGAGAAAGTTTTCGGATTAGAAAATCCACAAATCACTATTACTAATGTGGAAAATCCAGAGCTTAATGCTAGAGTAATGGCATTTAGATTAGCTATTGCGTTAGAAAAGGGTTATCATTTTAGGAGGGCTATATTTATAACTATTAGGAGGATTATGAATGCTGGAGCGTTAGGTACGGAGGTAATAGTTAGTGGTAAGCTTACCTCGGAGAGAGCTAGATATGAGAAATTAAAAGAAGGAATAGTGTATAAGAGTGGGCAACAACTAGAAAAGATGATTGATAGGGCAGTAGCAATAGCTATGTTAAAGGCCGGAGTGTATGGTGTAGAAGTTATAATTACCAAGCCATTAAAGATTGAGGATAAAATAGGTTTTAGAGAATCTCCTTCTATTCCACAAGAAGTCTCAGTTACTAATGTTTCATTTATAGACGAATCATTACAAAAAAAGGTTGAGGAATCAGGTGAGAAGAAATGACACTAGACGTTAAAGAATTAAGAAAGATGCAAAAAGACGAGTTGTTAAAAAAATTAGATGAGCTAAGATTAGAACTAATAAAGCTAAGAGTTCAATCGCGGATGGGAACATTGAAAAATACTTCTAGTATTAAGAATACAAGGAAAGATATAGCACGAGTATTAACTATATTAAATGAAGTAAAAAACGAGGCTAAAAAGGCTAAATGAAAAAACTTTTAGCATTATGTTGGACTATATAGGCTTTAAGGTTAAAGTTTTATATCATACAGATCAATCTCTAGTTTCAAGGGAAGGTATAGTTATTTTTGAGACAGAGAAGATGTTTCTTGTAAAAATAGCTGATAAAAATAAGATTATAAAGATACTCAAGGCTAATGGCATATTTGAGATAACTTTTAAAGGTAAGTCTTTTATAGTAGCTGGTCACAAGCTAGTAAGAAAACCTTGGAAAAGGATTTAGGTGAATTAAATGTCATCTGCGAGTAAATTAGTAAGGAATCCAGGAATTCCAAATGTAACTATTCCAGAAAAGGTTTGTAATGATTATAATTGTCCTTTTCATGGTACATTAAAAGTTAGAGGTATAGTATTGGAGGGTAAGATAATAAAATATAAGGCAAGTAAGACTGCAGTAATTGAAAGACAGTATTTGTATTATAATTCAAAATATAAAAGATATGAAAGAAGAAGAAGCAGGATACACGCGCACGTACCACCTTGCATTAATGTGAAAGAGGGGGATAGAGTTATAATTGGTGAATGCAGACCTATTGCTAAATCTAAAAGTTTTGTGGTGCTAGGCAAGGTGAGTTAAAATGTCAGAGAAGATTCAAGTACTAGGGTCTAGAAAAGGTTTAACGCCTGGTATTCAACATTATACTATTGTTAATGTTGCTGATAATAGTGGGGGTAAAGAGGCCATGATAATAGGTGTTTATGGATATAGGGGCGTTTTAAGAAGGATACCCTTTGCTAATATAGCTGACATGGTGATGGTATCAGTTAAAAAGGGTACACCAGAGGTTAGAAAGCAGAAATTTAGGGCGGTTGTGATAAGGCAAAGAATGCCTTACAGAAGGCCAGATGGTACATGGATATCCTTTGAGGATAATGCTGTAGTGATAATAAATCCTGATGGAACACCAAAAGGTACAGAAATTAGAGGGCCAGTAGCTAGAGAAGCCGCAGAAAGATGGCCTAAAATTGCTAGTCTTGCAACTCTTATAGTGTGATGATCATGCCTACTATTAAACCTTCAAAACAGAGAAACAAATTGTATAATCTACCTCTACATCAGAGAAAGAAATTACTGGTTGCAAAGTTAGTAGAGGACCTTCGTAAACAATATGGTATAAAACGGATAAATATAAGAAAAGGGGACACGGTTAAAGTAGTTCGTGGTGATTTTGTAGGAAGAGAAGGTAAGGTGGTAGAAGTAGATACAAAAAAGGGTAGAATTGCTATAGAGGGTTTAACAAGGAAAAAGGCTGATGGTACTCCAGTATATGTTTGGATTCATGCTTCAAAAGTTATGATAACCAAATTAGATTTAAGTGATCCGAGAAGGAGAGAAAAAATAGAAAAATTATCTAAGAAGGTGTGAAATATGGTTCATATAAAACGATTTGAAGCTCCATGGTTTTTGGCTTTAAGTAAAAAAGAATATAAATGGGTGGTTAGGCCTAGCGCTGGTCCACATCCAATAAGCAGGAGTATTCCTCTTGCAATTTTAGTTAGAGATTATTTAAAGATAGCTGAAACTTTAAAAGAGGCTAAAAGAATTATATTTGAAGGTAAAATATTTATTGATGGCAAAGTTAGGAAAGATTATAAATATCCAGTAGGCCTTATGGATATTGTTTCAATTCCTTCGTCAGACCTGTATTTTAGAATTATACCAGATAATGTGAGATTTATAGGGTTATCAAAAATTACCAAGGATGAAGCGAAGTATAAATATGTACGTGTGCTAAATAAAACTACACTCAAAAAAGGGATAATACAATTAAATTTGGAAGATGGTAGGAATATACTAGTCGATAAAGAGGTAAGTAAAAAATATAAAACTTTAGATACTTTAAAGATAGAATTACCTAGCCAAAATATAATAGATAGTTATGATATTTCAGAGGGTTCTTATGTTATCTTAGTAGGTGGTAAAAATGTTGGATTACATGGAATTGTAAAGAGTATAGTTAAGAGCAGTTTTAAATCTAGGAAGTATAGCGTGGTTACCATACAAGGTAAAGATGGCAATACTTATCAAACCAATTTAATAAATGTGATGAGTATAGGTAGAGATAAACCAGATATGAGGCTTGATTAGGTATGTCACAAGAACCAGTTTCTATTAATAAGCAAAATGTTATGAGGAGTGTTAGACTAGCTAAGGTCACGGTAAATATAGGTGTGGGTGAATCTGGCGATAGGCTTCAAAAGGCTTATCAACTGCTTCAAGAATTATCTAACGCTAAACCAGTCTATACAAAGGCTAAGAAAACCATACGAGAGTTCGGAATAAGGAAAGGACAATCCATAGGTGTTAAAGTTACGTTAAGGGGTAAAAAAGCAGAAGAGTTTCTTAAAAAGGTATTAGATGCTATTGGCTATAGGATAAAGGAGACCAGTTTTGATGATAATGGGAATGTTTCATTTGGTATATCTGAACACGTAATATTGCCTGGAGCCAGATATGATCCAGAGATAGGTATATTTGGAATGGATATTGCAATTACATTAGAAAGACCTGGTTATAGGGTAGCTAGAAGGAGAAGAAGAGCAAGTAAAATACCTAAACGACATAGGGTAACTAAGAAAGAAGCAATTGATTTCTTAAGGCAAAACTTTAATGTTCAGATTGTATAAGGGTGAGAGAAATGGGTAAATATAAGCCTCCGACTGAAAGAAAATACGGCAAAGGAGTTCAAGTATGCAGAAGGTGTGGAAGTAGGGATTCGGTTATTCAGAAATATGATATTTATTTATGTAGACAATGTTTTAGAGAAGTTGCATATGAATTAGGATTTAAGAAATATTGGTGATTAGTATGGTGGTAATTAATCCTTTAGCAAACGCTTTAACAACTCTATATAACAATGAAATGCGGAGAAATAAACAAGCAATTATTATGCCAGCTTCTAAGTTAGTAATTAATATATTAAGAACTATGCAAAAGGAAGGCTATATTGGTGAATTTGAATATATTGATGATGGGCGATGGGGTAAGATTATAGTACAGCTTTTAGGCAGAATTAATAAATGTGGGCCAATAACTCCTAGATATCCGTTATCATATAGACAGTTAATAGATTTACCTAATTATATTAGGCGTTATTTACCGTCAAAGGAAATAGGGGTAATAATAGTGTCAACTTCAAAGGGCGTAATGTCACATAAGGATGCAGCGAAGATGAGAATAGGTGGAGTAGCATTGGGTTATGTTTATTAGGGTGACAATTTTATGCAGGCAATAAACCTAAAAGAAGAGATTCTAATACCAGATAATGTAAAAGTAACTGTTAATGATCTAGAGGTTAAGGTTAAAGGACCTAAGGGAGAGATAGTTAAAAACTTTAGTTATGCTAAAGGTATTGAGCTGAAGATTGTTGATGGTAAAATAATCTTAGAGACTACATTTGCTAATAGAAGGAAAAAGGCTCTATTCTATAGTATAATAAGCCATATAAATAATATGATAGTTGGAGTAACTAAAGGTTACAGATATTATCTTAAGATAGTTTATACTCATTTCCCTATTTCAGTAAAAGTAGTAGGTGATGAAGTACAAATATCTAATTTAATAGGAGAAAAGAACATTAGAAAAGCTAAGATACTAAGTGGTGTGAAAGTCATAGTAAAAGGCGAGGATATAATAGTAGAAGGCGTAGATTTGGATAATGTTGCACAAACTGCAGCTAATATAGAGTCTGCAGCAAAAATAACTGGTTTTGATAGGCGTATCTTCTCTGACGGTATTTATATTTATAATAAAGAGGTGATTCAATGACACGAGTAGAAGGTACAAAAGTAGATAATATTAGTAAGATTAGGCAAATAAGGCAAAAATACTTAGCCAAGAAACCGGATTTTTTGAGATATGATTGGGATAAATATTATAGGCTAGAAAGGCAGGAAAAATGGCGAAAGCCTTATGGTAGGGATAACAAGACACGATTAAAGATAAGGGGATTTCCCCCAATAGTTAGTATTGGCTATAGGCTTCCTAAGCAAGTTAGAGGTTTACATGCGAGTGGTCTAAATCAAGTTGTAGTTAATAATGTTGATGAGTTGTTAAAAATTAAAGACAAGAAAGATAACGTTATTATAACAATAAGTTCTACCGTTGGTTTTAAAAAGAGGCTAGAAATTTTAGCTAAGGCTAAAGAATTAGGCTTTAAAGTAAGCAATGGGGGTGTAAGTATTTGAGTAACTTAAAACCACAAAAGAGATTATCTGCAAAAGTCGCTAAAGTAGGTTTGAAGCGTGTTAAGATTCCCGTAGAGTTTATGGCTGAAGTTCAAGAGACCTTAACTAAGAATGAGATAAGACGCTTAATAAAAGAAGGAAAAATAATAATTCTTAATAAGACTGGTATAAGCACTGGAAGGCTTAATAAAAGAAGGAAAAATAGGCTTTTAAAGAGTGAGGGAAAGAAAGTAGGGAGCAGAAAGGGCAAAAAGGGTGCTAGGGCTAAGAGGAAGGAAATGTGGGTGAGAAGAATCAGGAAAATAAGAAGATATCTTAGATGGTTAAGGGATAATAATGTTATTGATAACCATACTTATAGGATGTTATATCTGAAGGCTAAGGGAGGAAATTATAAAGGTGTAAGTGATGTGAGAAACGATTTGATTCAAATGGGTAAAATAAAGGGATGATACGTATGGCTCATGGTCCTAATTATAAGGTTAAATTCAAAAGGAGAAGACTAGGAAAAACCAATTATTATAAGCGATATGCATACGTGATTAGTAATAAGATAAGGTTCGTAGTTAGAATAACAAATAAGCATGTTATAGTTCAAATTTTTAAGATAGATCCTAGAGGTGATATAGTAATGGCTGCGGCACATTCTATAGAATTAGTTAAAAAGTTTGGGTGGAAAGGAGATACTGATAATACCTCTGCTGCCTATTTGACTGGGTATTTAGCAGGTTTAAGAGCTATTAAAAAGAATATAAATGATTGTGTAGCTGATATAGGACTTCATGTGCCTGCTAAAGGTGCTAGAGTTTTCTATGCTATTAAAGGTGCTATTGACACAGGTTTAAAAATACCATTAGGTGATGTTGGTATACGGCAGGATAGGATCAGGGGAGAGCATGTAGCTAAATATGCAGAAAAGCTAAAATCCGAGAATCCTTCATTGTTTACTAGACTATTTTCTAAATATTTGGAAAGGGGGCTAGATCCTACTAGTTTGCCCTCTCATTTTGACGAGATATTAAATAAAATTAAGAGCGCAGGTGAGTAAGTATGGCAGAAGAAGTACCGAGTATAAATGTAGAAGAATGGAAGCCAAGAACCGCTATAGGTATTATGGTTAAAGAAGGAAAAATAGCTTCTATAAAAGATTTATTTAATAAAAATCTTCCGATTACAGAGCCTGAAATTGTTGATGTTCTATTACCCAAGCTTAAGTATGAAGTTATTGATATTAAAGTAGTTCAAAAGCAAACAGATGCTGGAGAAATATCTAGATATAAGGTTTTAGTGATAATGGGGAATATGGATGGATACGTGAGTATTGGTACCGGTAAGGCAAAACAATTAAGAGTGGCTATCCAAAAAGCTATAAAAGATGCAAAAATGAATATAATTCCAGTAAGAAGAGGTTGTGGAAGTTGGCAATGTACTTGTGGAGAACCACATAGTTTACCATTTAAGGTAACAGGTAAGGCTGGGAGTGTTCAAGTTACTTTAATCCCAGCTCCTAAAGGTACTGGTTTAGTAGTTGGTGGTACATTAAAAACTCTTTTAACCTATGCTGGAATAAAGGACGCGTGGTCTATTACTAAAGGTGAAACTAGAACCACTGAAAACTTCATTAGAGCTGGTTATAATGCATTGTATAATACTTATAAATTCGTTACTTTACAAGATTGGGCAAGAAAGAGGTAGTTAAAGATGGTCGAATTATTAGCTATAGTTAGAATTAGAGGATGGGCTAAAGCTCCTTGGTTTATAAATGAAACCTTAGATATGCTTAGACTAAGGAGGACTTTTAATGCTATGGTATATCCTAAAAGTAAGCCTATATTAGGCATGTTATATAAAGCCGCACCTTATATAACGTGGGGGGAAATAGATGCTGATACTTTAAAATCACTTTTAGTAAGTAGATTGAAAACATCTAAAGATGATAAAATATCAGATAACTATATAAAATCTGTACTGAACGTTGATAATATAGATGAGATGATAAAATATTTATATGATGGCAAAATTTACTTGCATAAGCTCGATTCTTATTTTAAGTTACCTATTACTTTACATTCCCCTAAGGGTGGTTTTAAGAATAGTGTTAAGAGACCATATAAAAATAAAGGTGAATTCGGATATAGAGGAAATGCTATAAATGAGTTAATAAGGAGGATGATTTGAAATGGTTGTCAGAAGGGAAAAGAAGAGTAGGAAGTTGAGAGGGTCAAGGACTATGGGTTGGGGTATAAGGGGTCAGCATAGAGATAGAGGCTCCCAAGGGAGTAGAGTGATAGGTATGCATAAGGAAAAATGGTCCTGGCTTGTTAAGTATGGAAAGAGTTGGTATGGAAAACATGGTTTTAGAAATCCTACTACTAAACTAGTGAGTGTAATTTCGTTAAGGAAGTTAAATGAATTAATCTTAAAGGGGGCAGTAGCTTTTGAAGAGCAAGATGGTAGAAAGGTTATTGATCTAGGTAAATTGGGATATCAGAAATTATTAGGTGGAGGTAATATATCCATCCCAATCGTGATAAAGGTAGATAGGGCTACTCAAAAAGCAGTTCAAAAAGTGAAGCAAATAGGGGGAGAAGTAATATTAAGCCCAAATGAATAAGTGTTTTTTGAGTAAATTATGTCATTCGTAGATTCGCTAGCTAGCCTTGGGCAATACTTGCCTGCGGTAGCTAAACCTAAAGAAAAACCTTCATTAGGTCAAAAGTTAGTCTGGTCAATAGTTGCAGTAATTATATATCTAATGATGGCTTCTACACCTTTGTATGGGATAACTGCTACTTCGTTTTTTAAAAACTTAATACTACAACAAATTATATTTGCTTCAACTGCAGGAACTTTAGCTCAGTTGGGTATAGGTCCTATTATTACTGCTGGCTTAATAATGCAAATTTTAGCTGGTTCTAAACTAATTCAAATAGATCTAAATGATCCTGATGATAGGGTTAAATTTACAGAAGCTCAAAAGGGCTTAGCATTCTTATTTATTTTAGTTGAGTCTGCGTTATTTGGTTATGTTCTAGCTAGGACTTCGAGCACTGTAGGTGGTTCAACTTTATTGATTGCAAGTTTAGTTATTGTGCAGCTTATTGTAGCTACATTTCTGATTTTGCTGTTAGACGAAATGATTCAGAAAGGGTGGGGCTTAGGATCAGGAGTTAGCTTATTCATTTTAGCTGGTGTAGTGAAAATAATGTTCTGGGATATGTTTGGGATAGCGAATGTGAGTTCCCAGAATTTGCCTATAGGGTTTTTCCCTGCATTAATTTCCGCCATTTTATCCCATGGTGATATTTTAAATTTAATAGTAAACACATCAGTTAAGGCGCCATTCCAACCCGATTTAATAGGCCTAGTTACTACTATTGCGCTAATAATTATTACTATATACTTAACTACTATGCAAATTGAAATTCCAGTAACTTCTCAGAGATTAAGGGGAATTAGGAGAACTATTCCATTGAACTTTCTCTATGTAAGTAGTATCCCCGTAATATTCGTTGCTGTTTTAGGTTCTGATATTCAATTATTTGCATCTCTTGCATCTTATGTATCTCCTTCAGCATCTAATATACTAAATATAATTAGCGATGCATTTTTCTTTCCTCCACCAAATACGAATATACCACATAGTATATACGCAGTTGTCTTAGATCCTTTAGGAGCGCTTGAGTATAGTGTTATTTTCATAATTCTCAGTATTCTATTTGGCATATTATGGGTTGATGTAGCAGGACTTGATCCTGCAACACAAGCACAGCAATTGGTAGAGGCTGGTATCGAGATACCTGGTGTAAGAAGTAATCCTAAAGTAATAGAAGGAATCTTAGCGCGATATATATATCCTTTAGCTTTCTTTAGTTCAATTATTGTAGGTTTAATTGCAGTTCTAGCTACGTTATTAGGAGCATATGGTACTGGGATAGGAATATTACTAGCAGTTACTATAGCTATGCAATATTATAGTTTATTAGCTTATGAAAGATCTTTAGAAATGTATCCTCTGTTAAAGAGGTTGATTGGTGAGTAGGTATGAAATTAGGTATTGTGACTGGAATACCTGGTGTTGGAAAGACAACTGTTTTGTCAAAAGTAAGTGAAATTCTACAAGAAAAGAGTATTCCACATAAAATTGTGAACTATGGTGATTATATGCTGAATACTGCGATTAAAAATGGGTATGTAAATAATAGGGATGAGATAAGGAAGTTATCAGTAGATAAGCAGAAGGAGTTACAAACGTTAGCTGCGAGAAAGATAGTAGAGGATTTATCCGATCTAGGAAAAAATGGATTAGGATTTGTGGATACGCATGCTGTTATAAGAACACCATCAGGATATTTGCCGGGACTACCCAAATATGTTATAGAGGTATTATCTCCTAATGTAATTTTTCTGCTGGAATCTGATCCGAAGATAATATTAGATAGGCAGAAAAGAGATAATAGTAGAGTAAGAGCAGATTATAATGATGTTAATATAATTAATGAGGTTCTTTCATTTGCGAGATATTCTGCTATGGCATCTGCAGTTTTAGTTGGAGCATCAGTTAAGATAGTTATAAATCAAGAAGGGGATCCATCAGTAGCAGCTAGAGAGATAATAAGTTCTTTAATGTGAAACTATGGAATTAGGAATTATTTATGTTTTTTTAATCTCATTATTTTCTAATTTGGTTGTCTATATTATTTATAAAAAAATATTATATCAGAGAATATCTAAAAATATAAAATTAATTGAAAAATATGAGGAAAGATTAAAAAATATTACATCAAGTAAAAGAAGGGAAAAAACATACAGAAAGATATCAAAAGAGTTAGATTCATATACATCGTCAGTAAGATATTACATGTTTATAAGATCGATGATTTTAGTAGGCATTTATATAATAGATCTAACAATTATTTTGAGTTATCTTAACTTTGACCTTTATTTGCCATTTTACATTCCGTTCCTTACCTTAAAAACTTCTAATGGTTATTTAATGATGGATGGTTCACTTTTTGAGTTCATAGCATCATACGTCCTATTAACCCCGTTATCTTTAAAATCAAATTTAAAAGCGTAATAGGAGTAGATTAAACTATGCCAAGACCAGCTCTTCGATCACGATCCCTTAGAAAAATTAGCGTGAGGCTACCCGGGGGAAGGAACGTTATACATTATGAAAAAAAGAAAAATGGAAAGGCGAAATGTGCATTATGTAAGAAACCCTTACATGGAACTAGAACTCATAAACTATATAAGTACAGTAAAGTTGAAAAGAGACCTGAAAGACCTTTTGGAGGTTATTTGTGTCCAAAATGCCTTACGCAATTAATTAAAGCATCGATTAGGGTGTAAAGGTCTGAGGAAGAAAAATTTATGATACTAGTAATAAGCGGACCTCCAGGTAGTGGGAAAACTTCAGTAGCAAAAGATTTAGCTAATCAACTATCTTATAAACTTGTATCTGCTGGAGGTATATTTCGAGACATTGCTAAGGATATGAATTTAGACGTTATTAATCTTAATATTTTTGCCCAAGCTAATTATAATATAGATAAAATGGTTGATAAAAAAATTTATGAATACATATCTAATGAGAAAAATTTGATTATAGAGTCGCATATAGCTGGATGGCTATTTAGAGAATATGCAGATATTGCAATATATTTATGGGCTTCATTGGAAGTTAGGGCTAAGAGAATCGCCACAAGGGATAATATAGGATATGACGAAGCAGTATCACAAATACTTAAGCGTGAATATATGCATTATAAAAGATTTAAAAAGATTTATGGAATAGATATAAATGATCTATCTATTTTTGATTTGGTTATAAACACTACTAATCTTAAAATAGATGACATAGTTAAAACAATAATGGTTTATCTTTTATCAGTTACGCACAACTCTGACTTATTAAATAAAATAATATTGAACGATAAGAATGACTAATATAGTTAATTTTGTTCAAAATTTGGATACTCAAGTTACTGAAGTTGCATGGAGTATATTTATACTCGCATGGGCAGTAGGTTGGGCACTCAGAGGTTCTCCTATACCTATTTTCAGAGTAAAACGAGCTGGACAAGATCTAATAGAGGACGCCATTCTAGCTGCTTTTTGGTTAGCATTAGGCACTACAGTATTTTCGTTAATTACTTATATAGCTTCACAAGTGGGATCATGAATTACTCGCCATTTTACATTTTGTATATTGCAATAAATATTGCAAGTTTAACTTATGTTTTAGGGTCTTTATTCTATGGCTTTCCAATTCCTATATATGGATTAAAAAAATGGGGACCAAGAATGATGAGTGACGCAATTTACGCTGGGGTTTGGGTAAATATTTATGGATTCATAATTGCATTTATAAATCAGATACAAGGTTTGTTAGGTATCGATTGGAATACTTTCTATGCTTTGCTTACGAACTTAGAAGTCCAGATGTTTGACGGTATGACAATACTTAAGAGTATGTATTACATACTTACTGTTACTCGAGCATCTGCAGCAGCTCCCATATTAGCTCCTATACTTCAATTTTCCTCTTTTTTATCTGATATAATTTTTTTAACACAGTTTCTAATCGATCTTGGTATATTTATCCAAGCAACATATATGTTATTAATATCTATTGGTATACTACTATTATCTTTGCCATTTAGAATGGGAAAAGGAATTGGTGGTACTTTAATAGCATCGACAGTGATATTTTACGTGGGTTTACCTTATTTGCCAGTATTCGTAAATAATATAGCATCTTTATTACCACAAGTGGAGCTTCAGTCATTATCAGTCACTGAGCTAAATTATCTGACAGAAACTATAATAGGTGTTGTTCCTTCATTGATAATTAGTTATATAATACTCCCAATAATTTATTTGAGTATATTAGCAGGGTTATCATTAGGATTAGGCAATGCTATAGGCGGATCCAGTGGAAAGTTACCATTTCCCTTAGACCTATTCTAGGTGGTGGCATGAGAAGTAGCACTATAATGATTTTTCTAATAATTATTGATACTATAATTACATACATCTATGAAAAAAATAATTATTTAATAATTTTTACTTCACTTATTATCTTAACATTATTATTCATAAGCAGATTTATTTTGAAGAGGGTTGAGGACTAGACTGCGGCTTTCTCTCTTTTTTAACTTCTTTTGTCATAAATAATGTAGTTTTTTGTCTTCCTCCCATCTCACTTCAACTAACTATTAATTCTAGTGAGTATTAAAAAGCTATATGATACCCTTTGAATTTTTTGATCACACGGCAGATATTGGAATTAGGGCTTACGGAAGATCTTTAGAGGAGGCCTTCGCTAACGCTGCTTTAGCCGTATTTGAAATAATGACTGACACTTCTAAGGTAGAGCAAAAAGAATATAGGGAAATTTATATAAATGGATACGACTTAGAGAACTTATTATACAAATGGATTGAGGAGTTACTTTATTATTATGATTCTGAACTTATGTTATTTAGTAAGTTTGATATTAAGATTGATAAAGAAAGTGCTATATTAGAAGGCTTTGCATGGGGTGAAAGGTTTAATTCATTAAAACATGAGCGTCGAACTTTAGTTAAAGCTATGACTTATCATGAGTTATCAATATATAAAAATGATCACACGTATGTAATTACCTTTGTTGTAGATATTTAGTAGTTTTTTGATTAATTTTATATTCACATTTTTTACAAAAATGCTTGTCTTTTCTGTCAACATCTTCTATACTATTACTAAAATTCATAACACATTTTTCATTGTTACAATGCCCTAATCCAATAGAATGCCCCAATTCATGAGTAACCTCCTTTACTATTCTCTGCGCGTATAAGGATAAATTAGGAAGTCTGTTATAAAATTCCTCTCTTAATCTATTGGTAAAAACTATTGCGATATTTTCTATAGTTAGTCCAAAGATAAAGTTATAGCCATCAACATATCCGTCGGCTTCTGCAACAAAGATTATTGAATCGTAATTAAAATTATAAATACGCCTTAAATACTTTATTACTTTTTCTGCATTATATTGTAACCTATCCCAATCAAAGGCTGAGATAGGTAAATATTTATATTCAGAAACTAAATCTACTTCCAAATTATAACTGGAGATATGACTTACTAATTCCTCTATTATTGATCTGTCAAAATTTGATAATAATACCAGTAAAACTTTCATTTCTATCACTTTTAATGTAGGGACCTCTGGAGACCCTACTTCATAGAACCCTTAATAAAGGGTTCTCCATGGGTGTCGCCCGGTCCCTGTTAAAATATTAACAATAAAAGTTAAAAAGCCACACTTCTATAATTACTTCGCCGCCGTAGCTCAGCCCGGGAGAGCGCCCGGCTGAAGATGCCTTAGAAACCGGGTTGTCCGGGGTTCAAGTCCCCGCGGCGGCACTCCCCTAATTCTTCTCGTGAATTGAAAGAATTTTACGTTCTTATGAAGAGAATTATCGGCAACGCCCGAGGAAGAAAATGGAAACGCATA
>JAVYOH010000009.1:0-35090 GCA_038734615.1 Saccharolobus sp.
AATATCCCAACTGGCTTAGGTAGGCTTTGGTTTCCCTTGCAATATTATGGTTATTTGCTAATTTATACAACTTTAGAGCCAATAATTGCATTATTAATACCAATAGCATATTCAGATTATTACGTCTCGTTTAATGCATTTGCAAAACTACTAATGATTATTATAGTTTTCATCATCCTAATGTATCCAGTTCTATACTACTCTATTAAACAGATTAATATACTAGAATACTGGGGGTTGCGGAGGTAATGAGTGAAATAGTAATTAAAAATATTATTAACGATATTCAAACTAAGTTCAAGTGCCAAGCTAAGGTGGAAAGTGATAGAAGGGCATCTATAGTAGTAGATAAGAATATGCTAGTAGAAGTGGCCAAATATTTGAAGTCTTTAGGTTTTGATCATGTTAAGGCAGTGACTGGTATAGATTATGAGGATCAGGAAAAGCTAGAAGTAGTGTATCACATTTCATCTTACTCTAATCTAGATTTAGCTAAGATAATCATAGCATTAAGAACATTTGTAAATTATAAAGATCCTTCATTACCTTCGCTTTATCCTATTTTCGAAAGCGTTTGGACTGGTGAAAGAGAAACTTATGAGATGTTAGGTATAAGATTTGATGGTCATCCAGATCTAAGAAGATTTTTTTTAGATGAGGATTTCGAAGGAGTTTACCCGTTAAGAAAATCATTTAAAATAAAATTGGAGGGGTTATTTGTTGACAAACAATCCACAAAATGAATTATTATCTGCAACTGGAATGTCAGTTGAATTTATCCCTATACAAGGCGAGCTTAATGTAGGCCCTCAGCATCCCGGCTCTGGACATATGAGGATTTTTGTAAAACTGAATGGAGATATAATAGAAGATGTAGAGTTAGATGTAGGATACGTTCATCGAGCGGTAGAGAAGCTATCGGAAAATAGAAATTATATGCATCTTATACCATTAGTTGAAAGGCCAGCAATATTAGACTCAATACACATGAATCTAGGATATATTTTAGCTGTGGAAAAGATTTTAGGAGTAGATGTTCCAGAAAGAGCTCAATATTTAAGAAGTTTCGCAGCTGAAGTTAATAGGATTGCTAGTCATTTGTACGGATTGGGTATCTTAGCAATATTTTTAGGTCATTCTACTGGTTTTATGTGGGGTTTTGGGGATAGGGAGGTTTGGATTACTATACTCGAAGCATTAACTGGAGCAAGGGTTACAAATTCATATATAATACCCGGAGGGGTAAGAAGAGACTTATCTCAAGAAATTAAGGAAATGACCTTGAAGGCGATAGCTTATCAGCGCAAAAGATTAGAGGATTGGAAAAAGATCTTTTTCTATAATCCTTCTATTAGAGCTAGGCTAGAAAATGTGGGGGTTATGTCTAAAGAAAATGCAATAAAATGGGGTGCAGTGGGACCTAATTTAAGAGCTTCTGGGGTTTATTATGACGTAAGGAAAGTTGAACCATATGGGGCATATGATAAATTAGACTTTGAAATTCCAGTTTATAAAGAAGGAGATGGTCTTGCGAGGGGTCTAGTTAGATTAGAAGAAATAATGCAAAGCATGAGAATATTGGAGCAAATAATTAAGCAGATTCCAGAAGGCAATATTTTAAGCGATAGATTCTTTAAGCAAATACCTCCAACTAGATTAAAAAAATATTGGGAGACTTATAGAAGAATAGTATTACCTGGCTATTATGCTTCATTTAGACCACCAAAAGGTGAAGCTATTTCTAGAGTAGAAGCAGGCAGGGGGGAATTAGCATATTATATAGTAAGTGACGGTTCACCTAAACCATATAGATTAAGGATGATAACACCGTCTTATAGGTCAATTTATGTTTTTAAACAATTATGCAAAGGAGCTAGATATGCGGATTTAGTAGCTATTTATGGTAGTTTAGATTATTTTCCTCCGGAGGCTGATAGGTAATGGGTATTTTGAACTCTATAGAGTATTATTTCTTTTATCCTTCATTTTTCTTAACTGTTATATTTCCCGGTCTAATCTTTACTCTTATTTTTCTCTTAATAGCAATATGGGTTGAAAGGAAATTTGCTGCTATAGTTCAACTTAGATATGGTCCTTACTATGCTTCCAAAAGAATAGGAGGATTTTTACAATTATTTGCTGATGCAATTAAATTTGTGTTTTCTGAGATAATTATACCTAATAATGTAAACGAACTATTATATGTAATATCTCCAGTATTAGTATTAATATTTGCCTTCTTACCTCTTGTGCTGATACCAGTTTCTACAATACCGTCTCACGGTTCAATATTATCTGTATATTACAGCTTATTTTATGACGCAGAGACTCATCAAAGTCTGCTAGTTCCTTTCTTTACACAGTATAATTTGATATTAGTACTTGCCTTGGAATCAATATTTCCAATCTTTGTTATTTTTCTAGCTTGGAATACGAATAATAGATTTGCCTTAGTAGGTTCTATAAGAGAGGCTTATTTGTCAGTTTCATACGATGTTTTAATAATAATATCAATATTGGCAATAGCTATAGAATATCACACACTAAATATAGCTAAGATAGTGTCTTCAGGTGTTCCAGGATTTATAGCTAATCCTATTGCAGCTTTTGTGTTTTTAGTTGGTATGTTAATAGGTTCTTCAAGATTCCCATTTGAAATCGTAGAAGCAGAAACTGAATTAGTAATAGGACCATATACAGAATATAGTGGTTTTCTATTCGTTTTAACTATGGCAGGTTCATATGTAGTGAATTTTGTTTATGCATTATTGTTTGCAGATTTATTCTTAGGAGGTTGGCTTCCATCTAGTGGATTTTTGGGAGCTATATATACAGTTTTTAAAGCCATATTAGTAGTATTTTTTAGTATATTTTTAAGAAGTGTATATGGTAGATATAGGATAGATCAAGCATTAAGGGGTAGTTGGAAATATCTATTCCCCTTAGCCTTAGCTTCCTTATTATTAGGCATGGTGGTGGGTTATGTATGGATAAGGTGAAAGAGAAAGAATATAAGAAAGAAAACGTATTTAGTCTATTTTCTGAACACGTTAAGTCTATAACAACTGGTCTTAAGTATCTCGTGAAGCCTCAAAGAATTACATTACAATATCCGGAAGACAGTTTAACGTTACCAGTAGGCTATAGAGGAATGATAAGGTTCTATAAAGATGTTTGCATAGGGTGTACTTTATGTGCGTTAATATGTCCTGCAGATGCTATGAAAATGGTTACAGAAAGCGGAAAGAAGTTTCCTCAGATAAACTATGGTAGATGCGTATTTTGTGGTTTCTGTGTAGATGTGTGTCCAGTTGATGCGCTAAAGGAAACCAGAGTCCATGATTTAGCATTCAATTCAAGAAAAGATCTGATATTTGATCCAGATAAGTTTAATCAAGATGTAGATGAAGTACCATTAGTAAATAAGCCAGTTAGGAAGGTAAAGGCAGTAGTAGACGAAAATAGGGGGATAAAATATGTCCCTGACAGTAGCTGATATAGTTCAAATAATTTTATTTGTTTTTTTCGGAATAATAACTATTTCATCAGCAATATTTATTGTTAGGTCTAAAAATGTATTTTATGGAGCAGTTAGCTTAGCCTTTTTAGGCGTTAGTATTGCAGTATTAATAGCCTTAGAAGCACCATTAACTTATGGAATATATTCAGTCTTTCATATTCTTCTATATGTCGGTGCAACTGTTACATTTTTGGCAATATCTCTAGTTATGTTTAAAGACCTGGAGATAAAATTACCTAAAAAATATACAGGCATAGTCGCGGGAGGTATTATAGCTATATTATTTTTAGCAGTGATCTATATTTCTCTAGCCCAAGTGAGTATAGTATCAGTAAGACCTATAAATTTTCAAATTCTTGCAAATAATTTATTAGAAGTGTATTGGTTTCCAATAATTATCCTAATTATAGCTTTGTTAACTACTCTAATTGAGGCAATTTCTTTAGCAAGGAGGGATTAAGAATGGAGGAATTAAACGTATTGGGTATAATAATTTCGGGTATTTTAATAGGTATAGGTTTTTATGGTTTAGCTTCTACGTCAAACATTATTAGAGTATTATTATCTTCAGAAATAATACTGAATTCGTCAATCTTGTTTGTTTTTTCTTTTTCAGGTTTAGTGGGCATGGCCTATAAGCCTATAATTTTTTCCTTATTTGCAATAGGTATGGCATTAACTGAGGTAATAGTAGCTTTTGCAGTTATTATTCTATATTATAGAACTAAAGGCAAGTTGGAGGTTGAATAACATGTATCCTTTATTGTTTGTTTTGTTAAGTGTTTCATTTGCTTTATCTATAATTACTTTTTTTATTAGATCTAAAACTATTTCATTTATATTTAGTGTAATAGCTATAGCAATAAATATCCCGTATTTATTTTTATTAGGAGGTTTTGAACGTGCATACATATCTAAATATATAGGAAATTTCGGCTTTGTTGTAAATAATATAAATTATCCATTTATAATAACAATACTAATAGTAACCATCTTGACTACTATTTATTCATTAAGATATATGGAACATAAGTTTAAGGAGGAACATAATACAAATTGGGGCCTATATTATGGGTTATACACATTATTTGCGCTTTCAATGTTATATACTGTCTTGTCGATCAACTTACTAGAACTTTATATTTTCGTGGAAATTTCTCTGATTTCATCATTTCTATTGATTGCATTATATGGATATGGAGATAGACGTAGAATAAGTTTGATGTACTTCATTTGGACTCATATAGGTACAATATTATTATTAGCATCTATCATTATAATCGGGTTAACTACAGGTAGCATGAATATTTATGTCAGTCCGGATTCTTTCGCTAATTATTCCGCAATATCTTATAGTTTATTAGTATTTTTAATAGCGGTTATAGGAATGTTTATTAAAGGTGCTCAAGCAGGATTTAATATTTGGCTTCCTTATGCTTATAGCGAAGCACCTACATCAATAGTCGTATTAAGTCCTAACATGGAAGGCATAGGAATATTTGTGGTAATATTGTATTATTACCTATTTCCATCAATGAATTTCTTAGCTCCAATATTTATTGGTTGGGCTCTAATTACAATGATTTATGGCGGTATTAATGCAATTGCTCAGAGAGATTTTAAGAGGTTTCTAGCTTATTCTAGCGTTTCTCAAATGGGATATATGCTACTTGGGGCATCTATAGCGTTTATATCTGGATTATCCTCATCTATTTTATCATTACCCTTAGGGATAATAGCAAGTATATTAATTTATGTTTCTCACGGACTTGGAAAGGCGTTATTAGTCATGAGCGCTGGAGCGTCTATAACAGAATTAAATCAAAGAGATATAAGTAAATTGGGAGGATTATATCTTTCATCCCCCGTTCACTCTACCTTAGCTTTTATAGGCATATTAAACCTATTAGGACTTCCACCAACTATTGGCCTTATTAGTGAAGCTTTATTAATATTCTCAGTAGGTACAATACTTGATAAGATAGGTTTAGCTAGCTTTATCTTAATAATAATATTCTTAATGATAGCAATAGGTATATCTTCAGCATATGCAAGCTATTTATTTAAGTTAGTGTATGCAGGAAAGAAGGAAAGCAAGAGTATAGACAAAGTTTTAGAGTATACAATACCTATGATTTTAATAGGAGCATTTAGCATATTATTCTTCTTCATTCCTCAGTACATATTACCAACACTTTCATTTGTCTCAGTGTTTTCCAATGCCTTAGTATTGCCAATAATAGTATTTTTACCAGTTATAGGTTCTCTAATAGCGTTAATTAGTCCTAAATCTCTTAATCAAGATATAAGAGGAGTAATAGTAGTTTTAACTATAGGTATATCAGTAGTTCTGTCCGCTCTTTTGCTTATAAATAATTTAGGTCAGCCATTATTTGGGAAGCCTCAGTTTTCCTATTCCTTTGGTTACTTCCAGTTTAGTGCTAATTTACTACAATCCATTTTAGCCTTGTTTGTTTCCTCAATATCTTTCTTTATAGCCCTATATAGTATTGGTTATATGCGGGAGGACAACGTATTAAGAAGGTATTGGGGCTTCTTTGGACTCTTCGTTACCTCAATGCTTTCTGTAGTCCTTTCTAATAATGTTCTACTATTTATAGCTGGTTGGGAGGGTACAAGCTTAGCTTCGTATGGTCTCATTAGCTATTGGCTTGACGATAATGAAAATAATGTAGTAGGAGATTTTGGAAGAAAAATATTTGGGTTGGAATACGTATCCAAACCCACAACTAGTGGTATAAGAGCATTAATATTTACTAGGATTGCAGATGTAGGTTTCTTAGCAGCACTAGGCTATCTTATAGTTATATCTAACTATAATTACATATTATATCCAATTTCAACTATATCAACTACTGTGTTTTCCTCATTATCTGTATTATCTTCTCAGCCTTATGCATGGATCATACTACTTATATTATTTCTTGGTGGACTCTCTAAGAGTGCACAATTCCCATTCACTCAATGGTTGTTAACAGCAATGACGGGTCCTACACCAGTTAGTGCGCTAATTCACGCTGCTACTATGGTTAATTTAGGGGCTATGCTAACGTTTTTAGCATACCCATTTATTTCAGTTAATGCAAATACCTATCTATTTTTCGAGATTATGGTTGGTATAACTTTGTTTACAGCATTATACACAAGTATTAACGCGTTAGCAACTAATGAGCAGAAGGTTATCTTAGCCTATTCTACTGCAGACCAGATTTCTTTAATGATATTTTCATCATCTCTAGGAGCCCTCTTAGGAAATATTACACTAGGAATTGTTATAGGTCTAATTCAGATGTTAGCACATGGAATTTATAAGGCAACATTATTTATGAATACGGGATCTGTAATACATTATACAGAAAATAGATACGTAGCGTCAAGACCATTACTTTATAAGGAGCTACCTATTGTATTTGTATTGCAGTTAATTGCAGCATTTAACTTAGCTAACCTACCACCCTTGATAGGTTTTTGGGCTCACAATCTTATAGGTAATTTAGCTATTTCAATTCCTCAAATTTTCTATATATACATAATTCTGGAGTTTCTAGGTTCAATATACATACTTAGATACTTAGCAAGAACGTTTTTATGGAGAAGTAAGTCTACTGAAAAGCATGGACATGGAAAATTAAGTATACTTATGTTAATAAGTCCTTTACTACTTGTAATAGCCTCTATAGTGTTTGGAGTATTTTATTTCAGTTTGGCATCATTCTTCAGAATCACAGAATATATTACAATTGATTATATTAGCCTAATATTATCAGTTATAGGATGGCTTATAGCATTTGGAATTTACACTAGAGTAATTAATGTTAATCCTATAAGACCATTAATAGAATTTGGTTATTATGGATGGTATGTAAATCCTGTTTTTGATAAATTAGGATATAGCTTTAGAGGTTTTGCTGAGGCCGTATTCAGATATTTCGAAAGAGGTATTATAGATGTTGGGCTAAACGAAAAATTGCCTAGATCTACCATTAGTTTTGGATCTAGAATATATAATGTAGTTCAAGATCATATATTAGGAGATTATATATTGCTTTATGCATCAGGGGTAATTTTACTTTTAATTATAGTTCTAATTTTATTTGGGGTGGTGTAATGAATATAATTTATTATTTACCCATATTAATTCCTTCTATCTTAATTCTATTTTCATCTATTGCAGTTTTATTTATAGATAATAATAGGGACAATCATAGATTTAAGGCATCCTTTTTTATTTCTTTTGTTTCGATGATAATTAGTTTAGGTGTTATTCTTTATTGTTGGCTATTTGGGATTATAAACTATAAGTTATTTTCAAATACATTGTACATAGATTTGCCCGGTTACTTTTTCGCTACTACAGCATTATTGATAGGAGCATTATCATTATTAGCAAGCAAAGATCATATCATAAACTGGTCCACTAGATCTTCTATGTTATCTTTAATTTCACTTAGTATATTAGGGATAATATACATGTCATTTGCAAACAATATTATTATAATTCTTACAACATGGGCGATATCATCTGCTGCTAGTTATGCCATTACCATGCTTCATAAAGACTACATGTCAGTAGATGCTGGTATAAAGTATTTAATAATGGGTCTAGTTTCCAGCTCTCTAATGATTATAGGCTTCGCCTCTTACTTAGTCGCTACAGACTCGCTATTTTTCACTACAAATGTAATATATCAAGACTTATTCTATTTTGCTATAACATTTATCTCCATATCTTTCTTGTTTAAGATAGGCGTATTTCCATTTCAAGCATGGTTACCTGATGTGTATACTTACTCAGATAGGATTTCTGTGGCGTTTATTTCTAGTGTAGGTAAACTAGTTGGCATAATTCCATTATTCAGAGTTATATATCTCTCTGATCCAAATATTGTAGAGATAGTAATATTTGTTATAATATCAATATTAAGCATGATTATTGGCAATATAACTGCTTTTTCGAGAAGGGATATAGCTTCCATACTTTCATTTAGTTCAATTTCGCAAATGGGATATATTTTAATTGGTTTTGCAATGTTTCCGATATCACCAGATATAGCTATTGTTGGTATTCTAATCCAATCATTAGCTTATGGGATAGCTCAAGTAGGATTATTTGGTATTCTAAGTCATGTGGAAAAAGTATCCGGGACTTCAGATTTGTCTGGTCTTAGAGGTATGGCATCTATAGACAAACCGTTAGCTTTTTCTTTAACAGTATTAATATTAAGTCTATTAGGAATACCACCAATATTTGGTTTTTGGGGAAAGCTCTTTCTCTTCGAGAGCTCTTTCTCGTTTCCATGGTATACTATAATAGCTGTCTTAAACAGCGCAATATCGGCTGGTTATTACATACCAATTATAAGAGAGATTTTTAGAGAAGGAGAATTTGAGTTAACTAAGAGTTCAGAAAGGGATTCAGCTTTAGCCTCGGCAATCTTAAGTATAATATTAGGTATAATTATTCCATTAGTATTTCAGGCTCTGGTGAACCAAATTGGTTAGAGTAGCTTTAGTAGGAGTTGGAAATGCCGCTGCAGCTCTAGTACAAGGATTAGAGTTGGTCAAAAATGGAGGTAAAGTGTACGGAATATTAGATCTTCCAATAAAACCTAATGAAATAAATATAGTAGCAGCCTTCGATATAGATAAAAGAAAAGTAAATAAGAGGCTTAAGGAAGCCTTATTTTCTAAACCGAATATAGTAGATAAATATGTGGATGTCAATAGCGATATTATAGTGATGAGGGGTCCTACACTTGATGGTAATTCGGGTATTCTCGCTAGTATTATTGAAGAGTCAGAAGAGAAACCAGTAGATGTTATAGACGTTTTAAAGAGCGAAAAAGTTGACGTTGTAATAAACTTATTACCAACCGGTGCTGTAAATGCGAGTAAGTATTATGCCAATGCCTCCCTTAGCGCTAACGCCTCATTTATAAATGCAACACCTTCTCCTATAGCTAGTGAGTTGGGCAATAAATTTATGGAAAAATCAATTCCAATATTAGGTGATGATCTATTAAGTCAGATTGGAGGAACTATTACTCATGCTGGGATTATAGAATTTTTGAAAAGTAGAGGGGTTGTAGTACTAAAGTCTTATCAAATAGATATAGCAGGTTCTACAGAGGCTTTAGTAACTCTTGAAGAATGGCGAAAAGAGCTTAAAAAGAATGTTAAATCTTCTTTTATCTCTTACCACTCAAATGGGGCTGAGGTAGTAGCTGGAACTTCAGACTATGTGGAATTCCTTAAAGACAGAAGAATTAGTTATATGGTAATCGAGGGCATATATGGAACTGGAATGCCGGTAAGAATCGATATATCGTTAAAGACTTATGATTCCGCAAATGCAGTAAGTCCTTTAATAGATCTGATAAGAATCTCAAAAATCTTGATGGAAAAGAAAATTGGAGGTCCGGTGAAAGAAGTTTGTTCTTATTATTTTAAGAGACCCCCAGAAAAATTTAATAGTATAATTGAAGCTAGACAAGCTTTAGAAAGATTATTGAGTAAAATTTTAATGTAGAAACTTTTATTCTTTATAATAATGATGTTTGAACCCCGGACTGATTAGATGATGTACGCGTGTGAGTGCTGATTAAACTTCTATTCTTTCTGAGTTATCCAATATCTTATCGAAGTCCAAGTCTATTTTTTCTTCTTGAGATAGTATCTCCTCAAGTTTTACAGCAGTTTTTGATTTAGCTGAAATTGTGCAATATTCTGGAAGTTTTGCTGAGTATTCAAAGGTTCCTATTTTTCTAGCTAATTCTACTATCTCTTCCTTATCTAAGCCTATAAGCGGTCTAAATATAGGATAAGTTATACCATATTCTGTTACATATAGGTTTACCATAGTTTGAGACGAAACTTGTGATAATGATTCTCCAGTAGTTATGGAATATGCGTTCAATTTTTTTGCCAATCTTTCAGCAACTTTATACATTATTCTTTTCAATAAAACTACCCTATCCTCTTTGTTAGTCTGAGCTAATTTAATTAATATTTCACTTCCATTAGCTATAAATGCAGTTAGCTTGTGTCCTCCACTCCACTGTTTAAGCACTTTCAGCTCATTAACTACTATCTCCTTATGTAATTTACCTCCCAAGTTAAAGTTTAGAATTATTGGAATAGCTCCTCTTTTCATTAGCATCCATGTAGCTACTGGTGAGTCAATTCCACCAGAAAATAATACTATACTCTTTCCTGCTACTCCTACTGGAAGGCCTTTTGGACCTTTATATTTATTATAGTAGAAATACGCTAAGTTTCCCCTAATTTCTATAAAGACTACTACTTCCGGATTTTCTAAATTTACTCCATTTGAATATGGATATAATGCTTTTCCAACTTCTCTCTGCACATCCAGGCTAGTGAAATTATGAGATCCTATTCTCTTTGTCCTTACAGCAAATATTTTTCCTTTTACTACTTCCTTTAACAATTCTATTGATTTATTTACTATATCTTCAAGACTGCTAAATTTGTATATAGTAACTGGAGAAAATGATGCTATACCAAAAATTTTACTTAAGGCATCAATATACGAACTATTTTCATCTACTTCTAGGAGTATAACACCGTGAGACTTCCAAATTTTCTTTGGATTCATTACATTTACAATATTATTAATTAATGTAGATTCGAATTTTTTCCTTGTTCTAGGAGATTTAATGGCTATTTCTCCTGCTTGCTTTACAATTATTATCATTTCTCACCGCACTCACATAATGTAATTGTAATTGTATTGCATGACGACAAAATTTTTCTCCGCACTCGCATTCGGAATCTATGATCTTAAATCCATTAAGTCTTATTTTAACATGATAATAACCATTAGCGCATCTTGCACCAACAAGTCCTTCTATATTGTTAGAAGAAATACGTGTAATCTTTATCATTAGATTAAAAATGAGAACAGAAAGGAAAAAACTCTTTCTTTTCAATAACTTATCCCCAATATGGGGTAGACGTCGAAGTAGTAGTTGAAGAGGAACTGGTACTAGAAGTCATTGTAGTACTAGATATTTGTGGTGCAGTTAATATCCAAGGAACTGGCTTAAAGAATGTTAAGTTGATTACTACTCCATTACCAACTATTATTTGATCTTCAAATATGTAGCCTTTAGCTCCCCATGTCCACATTGTAACATTATGGCTTGGTGTTAATATTATTGTTATGAATGGATTTGCCAGCCCAGTTATTGAATTTATTGCAGAGTAACTAAATGTAACATTCCCATTAATGGCATAAGCAAATGCTAATATTGGTACTTGTCCATTTGGTGCAGTTCCTGCATTAGCTGGATTATAGAACACTATAGAGAAGTTAAATACGGTTAAGTTTCCAGACGGTGTCGTAATTTTGGTATGTGGCTGTACTACTACAATCATATCTCCTGCAAATGCTACTCCACCTTGTGTTCCATTAATTTCATAGCTGTAGACATTTACTGGGTTTAATCCATATACTGGACCAACATTTACATATACTGGTTTAGGTAACTGTGCTATTGGAGTCTGAGAGGATTCGAAGATCCATATCACTGGTTTAAAGAATTGTAAATTAACCATTACGCCATTACCATAAAGCCATGTATCAGCAAACTTATAAGAACCACCAATATAAGCAGTGCCGTTAAAAGTACCGCCAAACCAAGTCCATGATGTCCATGTATTTGGTGCCCAAACAATTGTGATTGGAGGTTGGGCTTGTACTTTACCACTAACGTTAGTTACTAATGATATGGTAGGAGTTATTTCGTTATTTACTGCAAAGGCAAATGCGTAAAGTGGTGTTAAATTATAGTTTGATGCTGGTGGGTATATGGCTTCAAGGCTGAATGTTATTAATGAGAAGTTATAGACTGGAATTAAACTACCGTTGGGAAATTCTGCGTAAGTATGTGGTTTTACTATTACCATTACATTTCCTACTTGCAATGTGTATCCTTGGCTACTTGTAGCATTTACAGTTACAGTCTGCTCTCCGCTAACTTTCATTATAGGTTGATTGAGATTATAATAAACAGTATCAGACAAAGCATTAACTTGAGTAACATTCCAGACTTCTTTAGTGATTTCCCAGCTTGCTGAAGTAGTATTGTAAGTTAAATATGCTGTAATAGCAATATGTAAGTCATAGATCATTGGGGAATTAGGCTGTCCTTGATTTACAAATCCAAAGAACACTGTATCATTTGCAATTACTTTTGCTGTAGCACTGCCTGCAGTTAAGTTTACACTGACCATTGGTGGGACTGCAGTACCATTAGGCAATAAGTTCTGCGCATAAGTTAATGCGAAGATGAAATAATTATCCCATGTATTAAATATGTTAGTTATATTAGATCCAGTATACGTGCCAGCCTTAAATACTGGTGGCAATTGTCCAATTAGAACCAATTGTCCATTAGGTGCGAAATTTCGTGCTATTGTTGATCCTGGGAATTCAGCACCTAAACCATTAATCTGGGAAAAGAAGACTTCTAATACTTGATTAGCTTGTAATGAGTGTTGTGATGGATACCCTGCGATAACTGTTGATGGTGGTACTTCATTACCCTTCCATATTAATTGGGTAATTTTTGGCATACCATTTATAAATTGTACTGTTATAATATTACTTGCATTAAATACTTGAAGGTATACTGGATCATTTGTTGGGGCTACAAAATATTGGACTACATCAGTGATATTAAATGTGTTTCCATTGATTTGATTTACACTTGGCAAAGCGGTAGTATAGAAATACACAGTTTCATAGGTGCTAAAGAAGTTTGATAGCCAAGTTTGATTAAATGATTGTAAATTATACATTCCAGCAAATGGTTCGCCTATTATATTTGCAGTAAAGTTTTGAGCTAAAAATGGTAAAACATCTGAAGGTGATTCTATTGCTATTCCATCATAGAATTGGAGGACTGCTGATAATGCTGCACCGGGCTTATAGCCAGAAACGTTTAGTTTGCTAAATAATTCCTTGTAATAAGTATAATTAGTCTCTGCTTGCTGGTATAGTGTGTAATTACCCTTAGCATATGCAAGGGCAGCTTGATATAATCCTTCTAATATTTTATATTGTGAAGCTAATTTTGAATAAGTCTGATTAAGTTTAGTATAATTTCCTTGTAAGGACATATATTGGCTATTTAGCGACTGATAGTTATTGTTTATACTTAAATATTTCGAGTTAGTTACAGAATATTCGTAAAAACCTATTGCAGCTATGATTATTAGAATTATAGCTACTATAGCAAATCCAATTGTTTTCATGTCTGCCATTTTGGATCGTAGTCAAAATCGTTATAAGTATAAAAAGTTTTTACCCAAATCTAGTTATATCTTGAATTATTATAGAATGTTTTTCTAAGTTTGGAATTATATAAAACAGATAAAAATATTGGTTAGAAAACTTATGGACTTATCACAGTTGTTCATTTTCCTTATCCGCCTTAAAATTCAGTATGGTGCTATGTATATTTTGGGTAATATAATTTAATTTATTCATAAAGAATTATAAATCCAACATCTGGTAAAATATATAAATTTAATTTTCTAATATGAGGGTTTAAGAAAATGTAATGTACGGACCCGGCGGGATTCGAACCCGCGACCACCGGCTCTCTTCTCGTAACTAGGAGGCCGGCGCTCCATCCTGGCTGAGCTACGGGTCCAACTATTAAGTAAATGGACTTGCCATTAAAGTTTTTCTTTCATATTATCTATCCAAGGTCCCTTAAGTATTCTGTAAGAATTTTCAATGAATATGTTATTAAGCAAATTAGTAATTTTCTGCGATTTATATAATATTAGAAAATCATTACTATAAATCACTTTGGAAGACATAATAATTTCTTTATCAGCTTTGTTTACAGCTCTAGCCATTATATTTTTTCTTCTTAGCTCAGATGCAATATAACCACTTTTACTTATTTGACTATCAAGTACTATTTCACACGCTAAGTTTAGCATTTCGCAGTACTCTATTATTAACTGTAAGGCATCCTTAACTAGGTCACTGTTTTTGTATTTTCCTAAGCCTAAATCTCTAATAAAGCCATCATCACATAAATAAATTTCTTCACCGTTCATCGCCGAAATTAGGGTTAATGCTATATTATAGCCATCTATTATAATTTCTTTCTGATTAGATATTTTATTGTTAATATTCTTTATTTCAGAATTGGAATGAACGCAACGGTATAGTAATAATCTTTCTAGTTTGGAGAGATTATATCTAGCGGTAACTATATCTAATGCCAATTTTCTAGAATAATTTCGGTTTAAAAGATATTTATAATCTATATAAGCTTCTCTAATCTCATTTCTAAGTTCCATACTTATCTATGATTGATTTTTTGATAGTATCAATAATTAACTCTTTATCTTTTTTGCTTTCAAACATTATACTAGCAAACGTTCCTTTTCCTCCTCCTTTTCCTCCAATATTTCTCAATTGCCTAACTAAGTTCTCCACATTAATATCACTAGAAGTAGCTATTTGAAGCCTATTTCCTACAATACTTACTGCAATAACGCTTTGCTTACTAGTTAATTTTCTCATTATTTCTTTAATTTCCTCATCATCATCGATTTCTTCTTCTATTACATATATCTTAATCCCGTTTATCTCATATGGCTTCACATGATTTATTATAATATTTTCAAATATTTTCCTATATTGAGAAATTAGCTTAACAGTCGTTTCTTTCTCATTAATTAGTCTTTTTAGTCTAGTAGTCAACTGGGAAGGATCAGTATTAAGGATCTTTGAAGTTTCCGTTAATTTGGCCTCTATATTCCTTAAATAATCTATTAATGCACTGCCTGCAGCGTATTCTAATCTTATTACACCATCTTGTATTTTTTCTACATTAATTATTTTTACAGACCCTATTTCGCTCGTATTACTTACGTGAGTTCCCCCGCAACTCTCAATATCCCAGTCTTTTATCTCTAATAATCTAATTATAGCCGAATCTGGAACTCCTCCCTCGTAGATAGATACGCCGTATTTAATTTCAGCCTCCATTCTATTCATTTCAATTGGTGTTACTGGTCTTCTATCTGAAATGATTTTATTAGCTAAATCCTCTATTTCTCTTATTTCATTCTCAGTTAAGGGTTTATGATGTGTTATATCTAACCTTCCCTTTTCTGGAGTTTTTTCAGCTCCAGCTTGCCATACATGATCTCCTAATACTTTTTTAGCAGCAGCTAATATTACATGAGTTACTGTATGGTGTCTCATTAATCGGTATCTTCTTTCCCAGTCTATTTCTCCTTTTACAATATCTCCTACACTTATATTAGGCTCTTTTTCTAATATGTGAATTATCACATCTCCAACTTTTTGCGTATCAATTACCTTATAGGCAATATTTTTATTTATGTCTATAATCATTCCAGTATCTCCTAATTGTCCACCTCCCTCTGGGTAGAACGTTGTTCTATCTAGTATTAGGTAGTTCTTATACGCTCCAATTACCTTAGCTTCGAATTCTCTCGCATATTGATTTTTATAATATAATTTTTCTGTAGGATTTATTTTTGCTGCTAACTCTACCACTTCTTTTGGCAATTTATTTTTTAACTGTTGACGTTTAATAGGAGCAGATTGATGTCTTTTAGCTACTAATGAATAAAAGTTTCTTGGCATCTCAACTTTAATTCCACTTTTTTTCAACTCATCCTCTAATAAGTCTGGAGGTATTCCGTTAGAGTCATACACTTGAATTAAATCATCAGTTGTTATTTCTCTTTTCCTAGCTAATGTAGATATAATTGAAGGAATTTTTTCTATTATATTTTCAAATCTTTGTTGTTCTAATTCAACTGCATCTAAGATATAATCTTTATTCTTTAATACTTGTGGGAAATCTTCTTTCCAAAAGTCTATTTGTTCCTTAACTAACTCATATAATCTAATATCCGCTTTAAGTAGTTTTAAAACTCTTAAGGCTCTTCTTATTACTAGTCTACCTAAATATCCCTCGCCAGAGTTTGAAACAACTAAACCATCAGCTAGCATTAACATTATGGTCTTAGTGTGATCAAGTACCTGAAATACTTTAGCAGCCCTATCTAATTCTTCATCAACTTTATTTATATCAATTCCTAGTTTTTCACTTACCATTTTTCTGTGGGCTTTTATTGTAATTGGATTATCTGGGTCTATCTTCCCTGCAAATCTAGAGGCAATTTTTAACAGTTCCTCATCTATGTACGGTACTCCTAACTTCTTGAAAAACGTGTAAACTAGATTACCATATATTGCATGAAAAGCTGTAGGTGTTTTTTGCGTTATCCAAGCAATTCTTTCTACTCCATAACCTGTATCAACAATCTTTATTTGTAAAGGGGAGTAATTTCCATTTTCTTCTATTTTATACTGCATAAACACTAATGTAGCTAATTCTAAACCTCCAACAGTAACTTCTAAGCAAGGCCCTGCATTTCCTCCTCCTTCCCACCAAGATTCTTTAAAATTGAGTTCATTTTCTGGAATTCCTAATTCTTCAACGAAAAACTCTTTAGCGTATTCTACAGTTTTATCTTTCCAATATATGAATTTATTTGGGTAATTAAATGCGTGATGAGCTGCCATTTCGAATGTTGTTAGATGTCTTCCAAAAGTTATTCCTACATTATCTATATCTTCTAGCCTAATAGAAGGTTGGGAAATTACTAGTGGATTAGCAGGTGGTGGGACTAATCCACTAGTTACATGAGGCTGGAAATCAACTATGCTAGCTATTGTTAAATATAGATCCTCTCTCCATCTCGCTAGTACTGGCTTAGGAGGTATTGGAGTATGGCCTCTTTTCTTAAAGAACGAGATAAATTTTTCTCTAGCTTGTTTCACGCTTAATGGTGGACTTTTAATTTCTATATCGAAGAAGTAATAGTCGGTACAAGGTATATCAGCACAATATTCTCTATCTTTATCTTTAGTCCAGAATGGAGTATTGCATGACTTACAAATTTTCCTTTTATAATCATTATTTAAAAAGAAATCTAGCCTATACTCCTTATCATCAACTTTCATATGCTAAAAGAAAATGAACTAGAGCTTAAAAATTAAGCCTTTATCCGAATAGTGATGATAGTCCGCTTGCTATTTCTTCTTCGCTTGGTCCTTTCTTTTCTTCTTCCTTCTTCTCCTCTTTCTTTTCCTCTGCAGTAGGCTGTGCTTGAGTAGCTTGTGTTTGTGCAGAAACAGCTACTGGCATAGCAGCAGCGTTCTTTAATACTTCATCTATATTTATCTCTTTTAATGCAGCTACTACGGCTTTTAATCTGACTTCATCTACATTTACTCCAGCTGCTGTTAATACATTTTTTAAATTATCTTCACTTATCTCCTTCTTGGCGGAATGTAATAGAAGGCTTGCATATATGTATTCCATTCTTTTTCACACTCACACATTTTTATCTAAGGTATATAAATTTTTAATTATCCGAATAGTGATGATAGTCCGCTTGCTATTTCTTCTTCGCTTGGTCCTTTCTTTTCTTCTTCCTTCTTCTCCTCTTCTTTGGTTTCTTTCTTTTCTTCTTTCTTGCCCTCTGCCTTTGGTACCTGAATACCTAGATCAACTTTTCCACTAATTGCTGAGGCTAATGCAAAGGCTTTTGATATTGCTCTCATTATTACAAATTGTGCTGATTCTGATGTGATATATCCAGTTTCAGAAGCCAAAGATAATGAATTTCTATATGCCTTAATTAAGGTGAACTTTAATATTTCTGGTTCCGGATAAGCTATTTCTACTCCAACTCCAAACGCGTTCCTATATGCCTCCATAACACTATTAGTATAAGCATCCAAATCTAGTCTTAGAGTATCTTGTGGTATTATAAGTCCTTCATTATATGCGGCCTTAATTTTTAGTTTAACGAAAACTGGCATTATACCTAATTTCTGTAATATTGGTAATGCCTCTGTTGGTATTATATCTCCTTTTTTGGCTATTGTAGTATCCTTTACCACATGGACCTTTCCATCCTGAACCCTTGTTTGCACTTTTAGCTTTCCAAAAACGCTTAGTATTGGCCCAGCTGGCATTCCAGTATCTCCTGCGGGTATTACTATCTCTTCTTCAGCCTTATCACCTGCTCTAGCAAATCTTCTTAGTTTATAATTCTCAAAGAATAAGTAGATGCTAAATGGGTTTTCTTTTGTGAAAATGAATACATTAGGCCCAGTTAAATAATTTTTAATTTTACTAATATCAATACCCATATTTTTAGCTGCTATTTCAAATAAACTATTTTTAGTAACTTTTATTACAGCTCTTCCTCTTAATTTCTTTCTTATTTCATGAAGCTTATCAGAAGGGAATTCCTCTAGACTGCCTATTAATATTGTATTATTATTTTTAATCAATTCCTCTAGTTCTTTTATTTCCTCTATTTTCCATTGTGCGACCTTCCTTTCATGTTTTAATAGTAGTGCCATTGTAACTATCACCTTAATTGGACTTTAACTATCTTACCCATAGTTGTCTTTACATATATATTCTTTATCTTTGATGGCGAGACCTTACCTTCAATTGTATCAAGGACTGCTATAGCATTTTCTACTAAGTCCTGAACTTGTTGCTTTTCAGTACCTATGAAAACTTGTGTTTGAGGCTGATCTTTAGTCTTTACAATTGTCGATCTCTTATATCTTAAAATATATTCAGTGATATCTGCAGAGTTAGGTAATGGAATAGGAAACTTTCCTCTAGGGCCTAGTGCTGGTCCCAGTATTCTACCTGCTAATCCCATTGATTCTTGTGCTATTAAAAACCAATCATTATTTCGTGCTAACTTTTTCACTGTTCTCTTATTTCCTTGTAGCTTCTGTAAATCTTCTTTAGTTAGTATAATATTAGGCTCAGCTTTCTTAGCGTACTCTAACTGTTGCAAAGAAGGTATTACTAGAACTTTCTTTGATTTTTCTGGAGCTTTAGGTAATACTACTATCTCTCTAAGCTTCAAATCTCCTTTTTTCATATCTACATCTCTAAATGTAACTATCATCTCAACGCTTTGAATAAAATTTCTTTTAGGGTTATTTTCGGGAGATAAAGCAATTTTTAGAGCTGATTCTAATTGCTCTTTGCTAACTATTGTCATTTTAATCTTTCACCTCTTTCCACTCATTTTCATATTTAGATAATAAATCATCATACTTTCCACCTTCTAAATCTTTTACTATCTCTTTAGGATCATTATTCTCTACTGTCAGTCCTATTGATTTTGCAGTTCCTAGAACAGTCTTTACAGCACTTTTAAGTGTTTTAGCTGTTAATGCTGGTTTTTTCATTATTGCAATCTTTATCACTTGCTCTAACGTTAAATTTCCAATTTTTTTATGTGCTGGATCTCCTGAAGGTTCATTAGCTCCAGCTTCTTTTAATAGTAATGCAGTAGTGGTGGGTATTCCTACTTTTATCTCATATTTTTTAGTACTAGTATCAACTTCAATAGTTACTGGAACTGACATACCTTTGAAACTACTAGTAACTTCATTTAACTTCTTTACCACTTCTCCTACGTTAAGCCCTAATTGAGATAATGTGGGAGCTAATGGTGGGCCTGGTTTTACATTTCCCCCATCAACTACTATCTTTATTGATTTTGTGGGCATCTTTTATCACCTCTTCGCCACTTTAATTTGATCTATAGGAACTGTAACTTGTAATGGAAATGCAGATTCTAAAATATTTAACACTACCTCTCCCTTTCCTTCCTCTACTCTTACCACCTGTGCTTGTGTTCCTCTAAAAGGTCCTGCAATTATTTCAACTACATCTCCTGGTTTCACGCTTGGACCCACGCTTTTCTTAGAAACAATTTTTATTATCTCTTCTCTAGGTAATAGGCCTTGAGCTAGACCTCTCACATTCCTTATACCCCCTATTAGGAGTTTGACTATATGCAATCCCTCAGATTCTATTATCACATAACCCTTTAAATTAGGGGGTACAATTAGTGAATAAACTCCACGTATATTATTAGTTTTTATCCTTTCTTCTAGCATTAAAGCAACATTTATTTCTTGACCCCCAGTTACTTTTACAATATAATAGTTTTTTGTATGTGATTTTTCCACAAAGTTACACCCCAATAATAGTAAATACTAATTGTATTATATAAGCCAGAATACCTACTATTGCTATAACAAGTAATGTAATCTTAAGGTTAAGTGAAAAAAAGTTTCTATCGGGTTTTCTTGATACAGTAATTATCCTATTCCAATCTTCTCTAAGTCTTCTAAACCAGCTTATAATCTTATTTGAGCTCACAATAAATTATATTAGGCAAAGGTATTTAAATTAGCTGAATAGTCTTTGAACAAACCAATCAGCAGAAAATGGAACTAAACTATCGTAGGATTGTCCTATTCCTAAATATACTACTGGTTTGTTTAACTCATATGCTAATGATAGAACAATTCCGCCTTTAGTATCTGCATCAACCTTTGTAAGTATTACTAAATCAAATCCTACATTATTTTCAAAATATTTAGCTTGCTGTAATGCATCGTTTCCACTTAAGGAATCTAAAACTAGAATTCTTAAATTTGGTTTCGCAATTTTTAAAATTCTTTTTAATTCATTTGTCAAATCGCTATCAGTATGCATTCTTCCTGCGGTATCAATCAGAACGACATCAATAGATCTACTTTTTGCCGCTTGTATCGCATCATATGCAACTGCTGCAGGATCTGCTCCATATTTTGCCCTAATTATAGGGATTTCAAGATTTTTAGCATGTACTGCAAGTTGTTCTTGCGCTGCAGCTCTAAATGTATCAGCGGCTGCGATAATTGATGATATGTTATTTTTCTTAAGGAGATATGCAAACTTAGCTATCGTAGTTGTCTTTCCTACCCCATTTATTCCAAAGAAGATTATTACGTATGGCTTTGAACTTTTTTTTATTTCGTCAATAATATTGGTAAATTTGTTTTTTGTTAATATTTCTTCTATAGATTTTTTAAGAGAGTTCGTAATAATCTCTTCTAAATCTTCACTTCTTTTAACCTTTTTACCTATTAGATTTGTTTTTAAATCGTTTAGAATTTTTTCTGTAACTTCATATGATACGTCACTTTCTAGCAACTGATATCTAAGCTCATCTATAAACTCCTCTATGTCGCTCTCCTTTATTTCTCTATATCTAAAAATATCAAGTAGGCTAGATCTTTTCTCTTCCTTCTTCTCCTCAATGTTTTTATTTTCTATCTGGATTGAACTTTGCTGTCTAGTTTCAGTACTCTGTTGTGTAATCTCTTTATTGTCAACTTGTGGTGTAATTTCCTTCTTTTCTCCTCTCATCTTATCTATAAAGTTTGAAAAAGTCTTCTTTAATTTATCAAAACAAAATTATTCACCTTGCATTTGATTAGCTGCTGCTTGCTGAATCTGGTTTAAAATATCAACTATCTGATTATATGTACTGGCAGCTTTTTGCAACTCGTTATTTAAACTTTGTGCAGCTTTATTTAACTCTTCTTTTCTTTTGTCTAAGATTCGGGATGCAGTGTCTGGATCTACTTCCGCATAGTACGACAGTCCTAAATGAATCATCAATTTGTCACTGGAAATTTCATTCACTCTAGTCATTACGTACCCTTTTTTATCTATGAATAGCATAATTTCTTTATTGCTACCACTCTTCATCGATTCTATTGCTTGCTTAGCAGATTCTATAGAATTTATCGAGTCTAATATTTCTGTTTGTGCTCTTTGTAGAGATTCTATGTATCTCCTAAGACTATCCGCTTGCACTATTAGCTCTTCTAATGTTATGGTTCCTTTATCCTGACTCATGATCATTCACATTATTAGTTTTTCTAATTTGGTTAAATCTCTTATTCTTCTATCTGGTATTTCATCTTCTTTGATTTCTCTAATCTCTTCAATTTTTATATTATACCTTTTTATTTTATTTTTACTCCCAAAAAAGGAATATATATATTCCGCTGCTTGTTTTTCATTTAGAGCTCTAACTATTTTTACGAATTTTCTTCTCTCTGGATAATGTGATTCTCCAAATAGTGCAGTTCCTCTTACGAGATAGAATTTTATTTCACTCATCTCAATCACCTAATGCTTTCTGAATTCTTAAAATCTCTGGACCCGTTGTAGAAGACCCAACCAGAACTCCTTTATCGTTTGCTACTAATCCACTTCTTATGAATATACTTCCAAAGTTAACTGTCCCAATATCTATTTTAACTTTAAATATTTTTTCTAGCTCTTTTAATTCTTCCTCTGTGGTATCAACGTGAACTAATCCACCTCTATTAGTTACTACTCCAACAGAACCTACAGTTACCATTTGTGCTATTTTAGCTCTTTTAATTTCTTCAATGCCTAAAGTTTCTTTTATTATTTTCTCTTCAATGTCATTGAATTCTGGATAAATAATAGCTCCTTTATTATTTGCTAGTATAGTATTTCCTAATGCAGTTACTTTTGAATTTAATACCTCGATCCTGCAATCTTTTAAATTGTCTTTTAATATCTTTAATTCCTCATCAGTTACTGATTTTGGTAAAAGTATTCCATTATCAGTCCCATTAATAAGTACACCTAAAATGAAACTTCTTGAAATTTCTGCCTCTACTAATTCAGTGCCTAATATTTTTGCAATACTTTCCTTTGTTAATGAGTCTAAGCCTTTAGGTATTATAGTATACTTATTGGTCGTAAAAATATAAACTCCTATATTATCGGTTCCGAAAATTGATAACCTTTGAAGATTCATCTACTTTTTATAACAGGTCTAACAAGATATATTTTTTCCCCTATCTTTGTCACTCCTATCCTGATCTTGTTTTTTATTTTATCATTCCCATTAGTTGATATTGTCCTTATAACTAAAGGATCTAGCACTACTTTTTCAGCGTTAAAATGCCTTGCAACTACCTTTTTTATAAATTTTACCGTTCTTTTGCTTCTTCCATTTCTTTTTGAATTTTTAATCTTCCTTAAATTTATGACCATCTCAAAATTATTCTTTTCTTTCATTTCTTACACCTTTAATTTATTTCTTCTCCAATTTCTCCTTAATGGATTAAATCTAATTTTACCACCAGTTTTTAGTACAACCCATACTGGTATAGGAACATTAGATTTTGCAGATTTAGCTAGTCTTAATTTTTTTGCTACTGGTTTATTTCTACTCATTTCCATCCTCTTTCTTTTATTTGTATTTTAAACTCACGTCTGCTTTGTTCTGAGAGCTGGGCTAATATCTGCTTTAGCTCATCATCAGTAATTGGAATTTTAATCCTTCCTGTTTGAGCTAGTGTGATTAATTGATTTTCTAATGCCTCAGCAAATTCAGGCTTAACTAATTTTATATTGCTAAGTCTCTGTCTAGCTTCTGATGTGAGGATAGTTCGTAATAATGATTCTTTTTGCGCTTCTAGTTCTGCCTTTCTTTTTCTTTCCTCTTCTATCCTTCTTTGCTCTTGCATCGCCTTTCTTCTTAATAGTTCTTCTAATTCTTCATCATCATAGGAATTTGAAGACATTTTTTCACCTCTTATTCTAAATATACTTTCAAAGATGGATTATTGTCAGACAGCTCTTTAAATATTTCTAGCGATAATTTATCTAATAATGATCTGCCTTTAGGACTTAATATTCTTCCCTTTCCTTTAACTTTCTGAATAAGGCCTGCTTCTTCTAATTGTTGAAGTATTAGTCTATTTGCGTGACCAGGGGCTTTGACAAACTTTTCTGGTCTAGTTCCTCTTCTTTTTCTTCCTCCATAAACTTTTCTTATTGTTTCTATTCCAAAGTGTGAATTAACGTATAATTTTCTAAGTATGGATGCAGCTCTGATATACCACCATTCTTCTGGATTATCTGGAACCCTCACCTTGAAGCTAGCAGTTTTAGCATAGAGAGCCCAATTTGGAGGAGTAACAGTTTTCATATTTTCCTTTATATATAACGCTAATTTTTTTATCAGAATATCCGGAGGTACCATTTCAACTGTTATCATTTAAAGCTCCATTAAAACTCGTAGTATATAAGGTTTAAAATTTATTTCTTTTCAATAACATGTGAAACTCGTATGAGATTTTATACTGCAGATCCAGATCAAATTAAGCAAGGCAAAATTACTGATATATATTTCGAAAGAACTTTGAAGACGTTAGAACATCTCGGTATAAAAGAGGCAAAGGTTAGAATGGAGATCCACTCTTATGGATTGCCAGAAGGCTATAAATGGGGAGTATTTACTGGATTAGAAGAAGTTCTATATCTATTGGAAGGTTTGCCAGTTACAGTTTATGCTATGCCAGAGGGGAGCTTATTTAAGGAAATAGAGCCGGTAATGATAATTGAAGGTAATTACTTAGATTTTGGTACTTATGAGACAGCATTTTTGGGAATATTAAGACATTATTCTAGCATATCTACAAAAGCAGCTAGATTAAAATCTCTAGCGATGGATAAGACTCTAATATTTTTCGGACTCAGATCTCTTCATCCAGCTTTAGCACCAATGGCAGATAGAGCAGCGTATATAGGAGGAATGGATGGGGTATCTGGTTCAATTAGTGAAGAGTATTTAGGCATAAAACCAACAGGCACTATGCCACACGCATTAATGTTAGTTGTAGGTGATAATTTAAAGGCTTGGAAAGCATTCGATGAAGCTATTGAGGCAGAAGTGCCTAGAATAGTACTTGCTGATACTTTTGAAGATGAGAGAACAGAGGCACTAAAAGCTGCTACTCTATTGGGAAATAAATTATATGCAGTAAGATTAGATACTCCATCAAGTAGAAGAGGTAATTTTAGGAAAATAATTCAAGAAGTTAGATGGACATTAGACATAAATGGTTATAATCACGTTAAAATTTTTGTGAGTGGAGGTATAGATGAGGATGATATTATCAATTTACGTGATATAGTAGATGGATTCGGTATAGGTACGAGTATTGCTTTTCCTCCTAGTGTAGATTTTAGTGCTGATATAGTAGAAAAGTATATAGATGGTAAATGGGTTCCTTTCACTAAAAGGGGAAAATGGCCTGGCGCTAAACAGGTTTACAGATGCGGTAAAATTGATAATGATGTAATCACATTAATTGATAAGGAAGCACCAGCCTCAACTTGCATTCCAATGATTCAAAAATATATGGAAAACGGGAAGATTGTAAAACCATTGCCTTCAATAAAGGAGATTAGAGAGTATGTATTACAGCAACTAAGAGAAATAATTTAATTAGCTAGGTATTGATATTTCCTTTAAATTTTCTAGACTCCTGTTAAACGCAATCTCAGTTATTGGTTCCATTCTCCTAATTGCATTATATAATCGTAGGTTAAAGGTTCTTAACACTGCCATTAAGGTTGGTGATTTAATTTCTTTTAAAATCTCCTCTGCCATTAACGTTTCTGTCATGAGCACTCTTCTTAGCGTTCTTAGCTCTTCCATGACCTCGTTTATTAGTACTATATCCTCCTTGGATAATACCTTCACAGCATGGTCTATTACTGATGAGGTTTGCTCTATATACATGTTTATCTTATTCCATAATTTTTTAAGTTCCTCAAGCTCTGAGGGATGAAGTGATAGTAGATCTAATGCTATTTCACTAATCTCATCTGCAGATTCTTCTATTGCATTTATAAGTATTCTATTTCCTACTATTTGAATTCTTTTAACTCCTATCATATAAGCTAAGCTTCTATTCATCTGTGCTAATAATAATTGCCTTAATGCTAGGTAATATAATCTGTCAATTTCTCTCTCTAGCTCTACAACTTCTTGTAGGAATGTTCTACTAGACTCTTTTATTCCAAGATCTAAATAATGAAGCATTTGTTTTATTGAATTTGATAATCTATTTATTAGATTATTCATCGTGTATTTAGTAGGATCTAAAAAGGATTGTATCTGGATAAAATCAGTAGTTTGTGATACAATTTCTAATCCAATTAAATTTCTTATAGTATCCTTAATTTTCCTTAATACATCCTCTGTGAAAGTACCCCCTTTACCTTCTATATCTATTTTATCATAACCCAGTATATATAATGAGTAAATAACTCTACTTACGATTTCTCCTTGAATTGAATTACCTACTAATACTTTCATTTCTTTTGAACTACTTTCTGTCTTTAAATTAGGTGGATACACTTTAAGGCTTCCATCCTCATCTACTTCGAGATAAACACTCTCTCCTGGACTTAAACCTATTTCTTTTACCCACTCTGCAGGCAATGAAACCATAAGTGTTGATTTGCCAAATTTTTGAACTCTTCTAACTTCCATTAAATATTACCTCCACTCTGTATTGTATAATTCTAAGTTTATAAAAGTAGTTTTAAACTATACTATATTGTTTTTAACTTCGGGTATTTCTCCAAACATCTTTGTTAATACTGACCCCCCTTGAGTTGGTATTACTCTTATACCGACTGGTCTACGTTTTATATACTGTATATAATAAACGGCTTTCAATAAATTTTCATATGTAGATAAATCTGAATACACTCCAACCATATCTATTCCAGCTACACAAACATAAGTCATCAATAGTAAATCCTTTATAGTCAACGAACCTTCCTTAACCCTCTCCTTTAATATATTATCTTCTGCCACTGGCAGCATTAATTCCGAGAAACCTATTGGAGTTATTCTATTTTTCCAAGCACTTTCAAAGATTTGTCGATTTATTTCTGCAATATTCCAAAGATTTGATATATTGAAAATTTTGCCACTTTTATTTTCTATAATCTCTCCTACACTATCTTCCATCCAAGGTGATAATGAAATATCTATTCCAAGGAATTTCATTCCTAATTTCTTTTCTAGTTTTTTACCTATGTTTTCAGCATTAGAGAATGCCTCACTAACTTTCTGATCTTTAAATTCTTTTACATACAGCAACGATATTCCAAAAGAGTTATATACTGTATTTGCAGTGGAGGTAGGGAAATATGGGGTCGTAAGAAAGTCATCGTTAAAAAGCAGAGCAAATCTCGTTGCCTCTTCAGGTTCTAAACTAATTATAAATTTTGCTAATTCCTTTAACATTTCTACATTTCTTACAAGCACATGTGCGTATACCTTATCATGAGATTTTAAAACATCTTTAATTTCCACAATTCGCTTATCATTATCTCTTAAATTTACTAAGCTAAATAATATACTGTTATTTTTTTCTGGTAAGAGTTCTAAAAGCTTACTTAAGCTTATATCTCTAGGAGTTGGAGGTAATGATAACCTCTTACTCCAGATATAACTCTCGTTTATACTATTCAGAGTATTTATATTCTCTTCAATTGTAGAAAAATCATTTGTAAAAATTGTTAATGCTCTTATTAACATACTAATCACACGCTTATAATTTCTTTAATGCATTTAAATCATTAATGAGTAAGATTACTATTCTCTTGTCTGATAATAATATAGACAAATTGTATCATGGTCTAGTAATAGCTCTAGGTGCTAGAGCATTAAGTTGGACTGTTAAATTTTTTGTTACGTCTCAGGCTGTTATTCTTTTTACAAAGAATAAGAAGGGAAAAAGGGAAGTTAGGTTTGCCATTTTTAGCTAGGCTTTTTGTTTCTTTTCAGATGAGAAGATTGAATATCCCAGATGCTAGCAAATTAATAGATGAGGCAATAAGTCAAGGTGTAGAATTTTTGTAGATGAGGTTGGATTAAGACTAGTTAATGCAAAGAAAGAAGATTTATTAGATAATGTTAAACTATCTGGGAGTATATCTTTTTTAATAGAAGCGAAAGATTCAGATGTGGTGATAACTCTTTGAAAGTAATTGAAACTAATGATGCATGTCCAGTCATTTTAACCAGTGTTCTTAAAGAGTGGACTTCGCTAAAAGAAGGTGAAGAAGAGGAATTATTAATAATTACGAATTGGGAAGCTGTAGGGCAAGAACTAGAGAAGTGGTAGAGAGACAGATAATGTATTTATTGGAGTTTCAAGGAGAGACAAGAAATTTGAGGTAAGGCTTAAGCGAATTAAAAAATAAATATTAGTAGGTACTAATGGGATTTCGGTAGAGTCATATTGTGTCAGATAACCTTCACGTATTTTCTAATGAACAAGAACTATTAGAAGGAATGTGGCCTACGCCACTACTTAAACTAAAAATAGGTGATGATGTTTGGGGAAAGCTAGAGTATTATAATCCTTTTAGCAGAAGTATAAAAGATAGGACAGCTTGGTTTCTATTCAAGGAAGCTTTAATTAGAAAGGCTAACCATATAGTAGAGGCAACTTCTGGAAATACGGGTATAGCACTAGCTGCACTCTCTGCAATATATGGCATAAAATTCACAATGTTTCTTCCTGCTGTTGCGCCTAAGGTATATAAAGTAATAGTTAAACTTTTAGGTGGTGAAGTTATAGAAGCTGGAAATTCAACGACGGATATAATTCCTTTAGCTAAAAAGTTAGCAGAGGTAAGTAATGCGATAAATCTAGATCAATTTAACAATCCTCTAAATGTAACAGCCCATTATGAAACTACAGCAAGGGAGATAGATGAGCAGTTAATGTCAATAGGCAAACGTGTTTCACGTATTATAGCTACTATGGGTACCGGAGGACATTTGGCTGGAATTGCTAAGTATTTTAAGGATAAATATGGAGACGATGTAAAGATAATTGGAGTACAACCAGCTAAAGATTCTAGGATACCCGGAATAAAGAGACAAGATATAAAGAACACTTTACTTGAAGGAATAAAGATTGATGATATAATAGATGTTACATTGGAAGAAGCAATAATCGGTGTTATTAGTATTGCCAGAACCTCTGGCATCTTAATAGGGTTAAGCGCTGGTGCTACTGTTGCTGCATATAATAAAACGCGTGACTCATCCACTACAGTATTAATATTTCCAGATGACGCTTTTAAGTACGTTGATATAATAGAGCAAACTTTAAAAGATATCTAAGATGAAGTAAAAGACTGTGGCAGAATTAATAGTTATAATGAATAAGAATGGAGATATTTTGGATTTTTCCCCAAGAAATTTAGATATAACTAAATTTTTATCAAGAAAACCTAATGAGATTTTTGACGACGGTGAGTTAATAAGATTAAGAATAGATATATCTACTGATGTTTAAAAGTTACTATAGTCAGTCCAGAATTATAAGGAAGTATGACGGAACTTATGTACAAAAATGCTATATGAGTATTTTTGGTATTAAATGGTATTTTATTTCAGCTTTCTTTTGGAATTATCCATATGTTGCAGACCCTAAAGAAAGGCTAAAGAGAGAAATTAATTTCTTTTTAGAAAGATTTAGCGATAGCATTATAATGCCTAAATTAATTGATATTGATCTTAAGGAGTTATGTATAATTAGGGAATTTATAAAGGGAGAAGAGATAGATGTAGATAATATTGGGATAGTTGGAAAAGGATTAAGAGAAATTCATGACGCGGGTTACGTATTAGGCGATACTAAGATAAGCAACTTCGTAGTGGTTAATGATAAGCTTGCTGTTATTGACGCAGAGCAATCTCTTAAATCTACAGATTCATATTATAGGGCCTGGGATTTGCTGGTTTTATTTTTATTCTTAAGTTATAAAATTTCTAACCTAAATCAGTTTCAATTAATGGCTAGAAAATTTTTGGAAGAATATGAAGTAGATAAATCGGTTGTAAGAGATTTTTTCAATATTAAGAATATAAATTTAATGGGATTATATCCCCCAACTCATATTTATGTATTAAAAAATCTAATGAGTAATTTTTATTAGTATATTGGTAGTATCTCTTATAACCTCTATATTTGAATCTAAAATTCTATTCCCACAAGCTGGACATCTATAATAATATCTTACTATTTTGCTTACCCCATCACTGCTTTCGGATTCTGCAATAAAGTCCATTCTTATTCTGCATTTAGGGCATATCATTATATTCATACGTGTATTTATAATCTCTTAGGTAAAAAAGTTATTAATGATTGACAGATTCGGTAGACCATTAGAGGATTTAAGGATAACATTGACTCATACCTGTAATTTTCAGTGTTTCTTTTGCCATATGGAAGGAGAGGAAGGATTAGAAAGTGGGCTAACTAAAGATGAGATATTATTAGTAGCAAGAATTGCTAGAAAATTCGGGATAAATTCAGTTAAATTAACGGGTGGGGAACCTACGCTAAGACGAGATTTAGCTGAAATTATTCAAGGTCTTAAATTATTAGGGTATAAAGACGTTTCAATGACGACTAACGGTTTTCTTTTAAAAAGTCTTGCGTCTAAGTTAAAAGAATCTGGTTTAGATAGAATAAACATTAGTCTCCATGCAGTAACAAGAGAGACTTTCAAAAAAGTCACTGGTGTTGATGCATTTGATAAGGTGGTAGAGGGTATAAAGTCAGCAATTGATGTAGGATTTAAACCAGTAAAATTAAACTATGTTGTTAATAAGCGTAATTTAGAAGAGACTTTTAAATTTCTAGACTTAGCTCAAAATTTGGATGTGGATGAAATCCATTTGATTGAACTTCATCCAGTAGGGCTAGGAAAGTCTGTATTTAAGGAGCATGATGATTTGCAAGAAATTGAAGATTATATTTCAAAAATTGCTATTAAAAAGGAGGTAAGAAAGAAGCATTTCAGACCACGTTATGTCTTACCATCTGGTTTAGTAGTTGAAATAGTAAAGCCTTATGCTAATCCAATTTTCTGTGCTGGCTGCAATAGGCTCAGATTAACCGTAGACGGAAAATTAAAAACTTGTCTATATAGGGATGATAATATTATAGATATTCTAGATGTGTTAAGAGGTAATTATAGTCAAGATACTAAAGAAAAGCTATTAGACAGAGCTTTTATGATAGCAATAGCTATTAGAGAGCCCAATTTTAAGTATAATATATGAATAGGTTAGGAAAGTTACAAGCAATTTTAGAGGATAATAAAATAGACTGTGCAATAATAATGGGGTTTCCAAACTTATTCTATTTCTTAGAATATAGTGGGGTTGGAGCTTTAGCATATTGTGATTCACAATTTAATCTATTGGTTCCTGCTTTAGATATGTATAGAGCTGAGGACATAAAAAATATCAATCTTACAGTATATTATCCGTCTAAAATTATAGAAAATGTGGTAGAAGGTAATATGTTTAATGCTATTGAAAAGATAGTAGATAAGAAAGAAAAGATAGCGTTAGATGTTAAATGGGTTGATGCTAATAGTTATAGGATTTTATCAGAAAAATATAAAATAATTGATATTTCGAATGAAATTAGCAAGGTAAGGGCAATAAAAGATGAAGATGAATTAGATAAGATTCGAAAAGCTGGGGAAATAACTGGAATCGCAATGAAAATGGGGATGGAAAAGTTAGAGGAAAAAGTGAGTGAAAAACAAATTGCGGGAATTATCGATATGACTATGAAATCTGCTGGGGCTGAAGATTATGCTTTTCCGTCTATAGTAGCATTTGGTGAGAATACTGCCTATCCGCACCATATACCTACAGATAGAATATTAAGATCTAATGACATTGCACTTTTTGATATAGGGGCTAAATATAATGGTTATTGTTTCGATAGTACTAGAACATTTATCTTTACTAATCAAGAGGTTAAAAAGATTTATGAGATAGTATTGCAAGCACAGTTAGAGGCTATAGATTCGGTAAGAGATGGTATACTAGCTTCAGAAGTAGACGCTATAGCTAGAAGAGTTATCGAAAAAACTGGATATGGAAAATATTTTATACATTCAACAGGGCACGGTGTAGGTGTAGAGATTCATGAGAACCCTTCAATTTCTATGAATTCTAAAGAAATTCTGAAAGAAAATATGGTTATTACTGTTGAACCTGGAATATATATAAAAGGCAGGTATGGAATACGTATAGAAGATACTGTAATAGTAACTAAAGGAAAGCCTATAGTATTAGAAACCGCTTATAAACTCTTGTAGAAGTTTTTTAACAAAATAGTTATATTTGATTTGCTCACTAGATTATAAACGGTATGGAAAAGACAGAATTAAGAGAACAAAAACTAATAGAAGAAATAGCCAAGAGAGTAAGAGAAATCTTAGAGCTTATAGGAGAGAATCCAGATAGAGAGGGACTTAAAGGAACTCCAGAAAGAGTAGCTAAAGCATTACTAGAGATGACGTCGGGTTTAAGGACTGAACGGCCAAACATTAAAATTTTTAATATTAATGAGGATGGAAAGAAATACGAAGAAGACCAAATAGTATTAGTTAGAGACATAAACTTTTCATCTCTCTGTGAGCATCACATGCTACCGATTATAGGAAAGATCCACGTAGCATATATAGTTGGTAATGAAGGAAGAATAGCAGGATTTAGCAAGATTATTAGATTAGTAAATTATTATGCTTCTAGACCTCAAGTACAAGAAAGGCTAGTAGAGCAAATTGCAGAAGCTTTGATGAACAGTGATATTAAACCGAAAGGCGTTATGGTAATTGGGAACGCTTTGCATATGTGCTCATATGTTAGAGGAGTAAAGGATAAAGAGGCAAACTTAGTTTCAATAGCATATAGAGGTCTACTTAAGACTAATAAAGCACTTAGAAATCAAGTATTTAGATTGCTAGACAGTTCTAAAAAGACAAGTTTATTATAGACTTTTTTAATAAAATAATTCGTTAATGAGTAATAGTAAAGATTTAATTATATCTATACTCAAAGAGAGGAGTCCATTACCTCAAAATGAGCTTCTTAAATTATCTAAAATATCTAAGAGTAGATTATCTGAAATTCTTTCTGAACTTGAAAAAGAAGGAATAATAAATAGAAGAAAGATTTTAGGAAAAAATTTGGAAGTATCTCTTTCTTCATCAAGATTTTTAAGATTAGGTATAATAAGAGCTGCTGAATATCCATTCATAATACCATTTATGAAAAAATTGGAAGAAGCTGGGTTTATTACTAGCATCAAAATTTATGATAACGGGCTAGATTTAACTAGAGATTTAGTTAATGGTAAAATAGATTTAGGGTTTTCTCCGATTATAACACAAATGGTTTTTTTAACAATATTTAACAATATTAAAATATTAGCAGGAGGAGCTAAAGGTGGAGGAGGTATTGTAGGTAAGGTATGTGGAAAAATAGCCTCTACTGTAATGTCAAGTATGGAGATTTGGGCATATAAAGAAATTAGAGACAAAAATGTCGAATTGATACCTTCTAACAATCCAGATGAAATGGTAAATTATTTAGAGAGAGGCATAGTAGATGGAATAGCTATTTGGGAACCATATCTATCTATTCTTGAAAAGAAGGGATATAAGCTTAATAGATTTACTCCTTTGCATTGTTGCACATTAGCAGTTAGAGAAGGGATTGATGAAGAGAAGATAAGAAAAATCTATGAGAACTCGTTTGCTATATTTAAATCTTCTATTGACAGATGGGTCTCAGCATATTCCAATTTATTAAATTCTGACTATAATATTCTAAAAGAAGCAACTAAAAATTATGAATTTGATCCTTATTTAGATCTTAAAGAGTTTAAAAATACATTAAAGAATTTAGGGGTTTTTGTTCCCATTTAAGAATCTAGATAGTAGTAGATTTCCATTGGATGTGGATATCCTTGTAGGTTCCTACTCTCCTCTCTTTTTAGATCTATGTATGTGTCTAGTATTGATGAATTGAATACTGGCTTCAAGAATTCCTTATCACTCTCTAGCTCATCTAAAGCTTCATCTAGTGATCTAGGTAACTCCTTAATTCCTAATTGTCTTCTTCTCTCCGGTGTTAAATGATAAATATTTTCATCTACTGGATCTCCTGGATCGATTTTCTTATTTACACCATCTAGAGCTGCCATTAGTATAGCTGAAAATGCTAAGTAAGGATTAGTTGAAGGATCAGGTGGTCTATATTCTACTCTTTTAGCTTTCTCCATTCCCTTATAATATGCAGGTACTCTAATTACTGCACTTCTGTTACTCTTACTCCATGCAATATATACTGGTGCTTCAAAACCAGGTATTAGTCTTCTATAACTATTTACTGTAGGAGATACTATTGCAGATAATGCTCTAGCATGTTGTAAAAGTCCTCCAATTACATATCTTCCAAATTGACTTATTTCAGCATATTCATCATTAGGATCATACATTAAGTTCTTACCATTTTTAGACCAAAGACTGAAATGAGTATGCATACCAGTTCCATTATCTCCATAAATTGGCTTTGGCATAAATGTAGCTACCATTCCATGTTTTGCTGCTACATTTTTAACAACGTATTTTAGTGTTTGCACTTTATCTGCTGCGTCTACTAAAGTAGTGAATCTAAAATCTATTTCACCTTGTCCAGCTGTAGCTACTTCATGGTGGGTAGCTTCTATAGTATAACCAAAGTATTTAACTAGTGTATCAACCATCTCTATTCTAATGTCCATTAACTGATCTATAGGCGGTGCAGGATAGTATCCTTCTTTAAATCTTATTACAAAGGTTCCACTATCACTCCATGGGGCTTCTCTAGCATGAATCTTATACCCAGT
>JAVYOH010000010.1:0-34417 GCA_038734615.1 Saccharolobus sp.
GTGGAGAGGGACTAGTTCAGAACGACCCAACTAGGCGATATAAAACTAGCATTAACGATCTTAAGATGTTTTCAATAAATCAATTATCGCTTATTGAAACGGCTTATAAATTATTAAAGAGAGGTGGATATTTAGTTTATTCTACATGTAGTATCGCACCAGAAGAAGATGAGTTGATAGTTAATTACGCAGCTGAGGAATTAGATATGAATATTGTTAAAGTAGATGGTTACCCTGCGCTAAATGGTTATACAGATTATTATATGATTAAGTTTAATGATAATCTTAAAAACTGTTTAAGATTCTTTCCCCATAAACAGCATACCGAAGGGTTTTTTATATGTCTTCTGAAAAAAGAGTAATGATATTTAGAGAGTTGGATGACAAATATGTCTTAAAAGCACTTTATCCTATATTTATGCATTACAATTGCTTAGATAGGTTAAACGAATTTATATCGAATAAGCTTTTCTTTGAACTTAAAGGTGAGTATAGTCAGATATTTATGTTTAATAACATTAGTTATGAAAAAATTAGTGAAATTCTACAAAGTTTATATAGTGTTAGATTTCATCCATATTCACTTGGTGTTCCTATATTAGTTTATAAAGGGAGCGATGTTAGGCCCACTTTAGCTTTTGGCAAATATTTGGCAGATATTTGTAAAAATAAATTTATAATTATGAATTATTATTTAATATATAAATTAATTTATGGTAAGCCTATACTAATTAATGCTAACTATAAATATAAAAACGCAATCGCTGTTGATAAGTTTAATAACTTCATAGCATATGTAAAAATAACAAAATCCAAGAAAGGAAAAACTAAGGTAATACCAGTTAAAGATATAGGATGGTATTTAAGGCGGGGAGGATAAATATAAAATTTAGAAGTAGGAATGTTATATTTGGCATAGAGCGATAAGGTGATAAAAAATGGCAGATGAGGTACAGCAAAAAAAGATTATAAAAAGTATTGATGAATTACCGGGAGTTTCGCAGACAGTTGCAAGTAAATTAATCGAAGCAGGATACTCTTCAATAGAATCATTAGCAGTTGCGTCCCCACAAGATTTAAGTGTAGCTGCCGGTATTCCTTTAACAACAGCACAGAAGATAATTAAAGCGGCTAGAGATGCTTTGGATATTAGGTTTAAGACTGCCTTAGAAGTTAAAAAAGAGAGGATGACAGTTAGGAAAATTACTACTGGCAGTCAAGCTCTTGACGGATTATTAGGTGGAGGTATAGAGACAAGGACAATGACTGAATTTTTTGGAGAATTTGGATCTGGAAAGACACAGTTATGTCATCAATTAAGTGTAAATGTCCAATTACCACCAGAAAAAGGAGGCTTATCTGGCAAGGCTATATATATAGATACTGAAGGTACATTTAGATGGGAAAGAATAGAGAATATGGCTAAGGCTTTAGGTTTAGATGTAGATAATGTAATGAATAATATTTATTATATAAGGGCGATAAACGCTGATCACCAAATAACTATCGTAGAAGATTTACAAGAACTAGTTACAAAAGATCCATCTATAAAGTTAGTTATTGTAGACTCAGTTACTTCACATTTTAGGGCCGAATATCCGGGTAGAGAAAATTTAGCAACGAGGCAGCAGAAGTTAAATAAACACCTCCATCAATTAACTAGACTTTCTGAAGTATATGATATTGCAGTAGTAATAACAAATCAAGTTATGGCTAGACCAGATATGTTTTATGGAGATCCAACTGTAGCAGTTGGTGGGCATACATTATATCATGTTCCAGGCATAAGGATTCAGTTAAAAAAGAGTAGAGGAAACAGGAGAATAGCTAGGGTAATAGATGCCCCACATTTACCAGAAGGTGAAGTAGTATTTGCTTTGACAGAAGAAGGAATTAGAGATGCTGAAGAATAACATTTTATCTTTTAATAACGTAAATTTTATTTATGGATATTTTATGGGCTCCTTGGAGAGCTAAGTATATATCAGATACTACTAAGGCTAAGTCGATTGATTGTTTATTCTGTAAAATTTCTAAGGAAAATAATGATCAAGGAAATTATATTGTATATAGGAGCACTTATTCGTTTGCGGTGCTTAATGCTTTTCCATACAATACTGGGCACGTAATGGTAGTTCCGTATAGGCACGTGTCTACTATTGAGTTATTAAATAATGAGGAAGCCATAGATATTTTTAATCTAGTTAATATTTTAATGAAATCAATTAGAGAAGTATATAGTCCAGATGGATTTAATATAGGTATTAATATAGGTAGAGTAGCAGGTGCAGGTATAGAGTCACACGTGCACATTCATATTGTACCTAGGTGGAATGGTGATTCTAATTTTATGCCAGTCATCTCTAATGCTAAAGTTATGCCTGAATCTCTTGAAGATACCTTTAAAAAGTTAAGTACAAAGTTAAAGGATATGATGAAGAAGCCTTCGAACACTGATATCTGATGAAGGCAGGGTTTTACAGATGAAATATACAGAATATGCTAGTAAGATTAGAGATGCAAGAGAACGAATATTACCATATATACATGAAACACCAATAGATTTTTCTACTACATTTTCTAGACTTGCCAATGCTAAGGTTTACCTTAAATTAGAGAATTTACAGAAAACTGGCTCATTTAAGGTTAGAGGAGCGTTTAATAAGTTATTGACTTTAAGAGATGAGGAAAAAAAGAAAGGGGTTATAGCTGTTTCTGCAGGTAATCATGCTCAAGGTGTAGCTTATGCTTCCTCTACCTTAAATATAAAGTCTATTATTGTGATGCCAGAAACTGCACCTATTTCTAAGTATTTAGCAACTAGGTCTTATGGATCTGAAGTAGTGCTTTATGGTAAGTATTTACATGAAAGTATGAAAAAAGCTGAAGAATTGATTAGTAATACTGGTATGGTTTTTATTCACCCTTATGATGATATAGATATCATAGCCGGACAAGGGACAATAGGGTTTGAGTTGTATGATATTCAGCCAGATATGGTTATAGTTCCTATAGGTGGTGGAGGTTTAATTTCAGGAGTAAGTATAGCATTGAAGTATAGATTTCCAAGTGTTAAGATAATAGGAGTACAATCATCTGCTTCTCCTTCTATGAAAGTTTCGAAAGATCTTGGCAGACTAGTACAGCTTGAACCAACATATTCTATTGCAGACGGTATATTAGTTAAATCACCCTCTGAACTAACGTTTAACATAGTTAATGAGTTGGTAGATGATATAGTATTAGTAGATGATGATGAAATTGCCGAGGCTATAGTTCTACTTTTAGAGCGGAGTAAGACATTAGTTGAAGGTGCTGCAGCGGCCACATTAGCTGCCTTAATCTCGGGGAAAATAAAGATAAATGGACTAGATAAAAAGGTAATATCATTATTAAGTGGGGGAAATATTGATTTATCATTACTCGCTACAATCACTGAAAGATCTCTTTATAGACAGAGGAGAGTAGTTAAGGTGAGGGTAATAGTTCCAGATAAGCCTGGTCAGTTAAATAAAGTTCTAAGCTATGTAGTCAAGATTAGAGGTAATATAATTGATATAATTCATGATAGGCATAGTAGCGATGTAATGCCAGGATATTCAAAAATATATATAACATTTGAATTACAGTCTGCTGAATCTCTTAGTCTCTTACTAGGTAACTTAATAAATGAAGGAATAGATGTAAAAATTGTAGAATAGTTTATTTAACGGTTTAGAAGAAGTAAAAGTGGGTAGATTCAGATGGAATTTATTATCTAGGTCCACAAGGTAGTTTTACTCATGAAGCAGCTAGTTTGGTTGGCGATAGACTTTTAGCTGAACCCACGATTTCAGCTGTATTTAAAAAAGTAGACGAGAGTAGGGATAATATAGGAGTAGTTCCGATAGAGAATAGCTTAGAAGGTCCAGTAAACGAGACTTTAGATAATCTATATGGATATGATAATATATATGTTGAGTCTGAGATAAGCATTAAAGTAGAGTTAGTGTTAGCAAGCAAAAGTAAGAGTTTAAATGAGATAAAAAAGGTTTATTCACATCCTTATGCATTTAGCGAAGCTAAAGAGAAACTTGAAGAGCTAGGTTTTAAGGAATATATTCCAGTTGAAAGTACTTCAAGAGCAGCACTATTAGCTGCAAATGATATAAATTCTGGAGCTATTTGTTCAGATTTTGCAGCTAAGATATATAATCTCCATGTAGTTGCTAGTAAATTAAATTCTAATAATAATTACACTAGATTTATAGTAATATCAAAAAAATTACCAAAAGAGGGTGAGAAATCGATGATATTATTTAGCGTGCCTCATAAACCCGGTGCTTTATATAAAGTTCTTCAGATATTTTATGAACATAATATAAATATCCTAATGATATATTCTAGGCCCTTGAAATCTATTCCTTGGCAGTACTATTTTTATCTTGAGTATGAAGGAAGTATATCTAATGAAGAATTTGTACAAAAATTGAGATCAAATACAACATTGTTAAAGATAAAAGGTTCATATTCTAGTCTTCGAACTAAATAACTATGCCGGGCTTTAGATTTTCTAGGCTAAATAGAATCATATAACTTTTTGAGTTAGTTTCTTTAACTATTTCTTTAGCTATGTTTCTTATAATTTCTCTATTACTTCCATGAATCATACTATAGCATAAATAATTCCAGTTCTCGTTATTAGCTTCTCTAAGAACTACATGCGTTGCTTCTCTTATGTTAAGTGCTACTTTTTTACAAGTATCTTCTAAATCATAAGTATCAAGCAAAACCATACCGTTCTCTACTATTCCAATTTTTTCTCCATTTAATGTTGCTCCATAATCTTTGACTACATTTTTATCGTATAATTCTTTAATTAGTTCTACTAGTTCTTCTTCTTTCATATTATATTTATTAGCAATATCTTTGAAGGGTCTGTTAGTTATCTTTAAAGGATAAGATAAGTCTTTTAGTAACTCTTTGCTTAATCCTAACTCCTCTGCTGTAGGAATCTTATCTGTTATTCTTGTATCACCAGAACTCCATGAAACTCCTCGTATAACATCATATTTTACACTTAGTTTAAGTGTTTTTTTAGAATATAATATAATATAATCATCACTATTTACTTGAGACAGAAGATCCTCTATCCCTTTATTTAAAACTTCTCTATTTTCTGCCTTAAGTACAAACCATATATTATATCTTGGATGATCTCTAACAAAATTGTGAGTTAGTTCTCTGATTCCTAGTGCAATCTTTCTAAATTTTTCTATGTTTTCTGTAGGAATACGTGCTCCAATTAGGGCACCGTCCATTCCCTTTGATCTAAAGTTAATATACATTCCTATTCTTTTTATTATACCACTTTCCACAAGCGTTTTTACTCTATTTATTAGCATTTCTTCGGGTAAAGAAATCTGATCACTAATAATTTTGAAAGGCGCAGGATCAAAAGGAAACTCATACTGTAATTTCATTAATATCTGTTTATCAGTGTCTGTAATTTCATTGGTATTCATAAATTAAAAAACGTTAAGGTAATATATTAATCTAATCCTAATTTAGCAGCAATACCTCTAGCAGCCAAGATACCCGTAGCAGCAGCAATATTTATACCTCTAGATAAACCTGCACCGTCCCCAGCTGCGAACAAGTTATCGACTACTGTTTCCATGTTTCTATCAACTACTACTTTTACACTGTAATATTTTATTTCTGGTGCATAAAGTAATGTATTTGATGAATATATACCTGGCGCAATACTATCTAGTCTCTCTAAACCATCTATCAGGTTATCAACTACTCTATATGGTAGACCCATACTTATATCACCGGGTGTAACGTCCTTCAAAGTCGGTTTTACGGTAGATCTGCTAATTCTATCCCATGTGCTTCTTCTACCCTTTTCAAAGTCCGCTAATCTTTGTAATATTGGTTTTCCACCGCCTAATCTGGTCATTAGTCTAGCTATGCTTTTTCCATATTCTATAGTATCCTCTAATGGGTCTGAAAGCTTAATTGTAGTTAAGAACGCAAAATTCGTATTTTCGCTTTTTTTATCTACATATGTTTCTCCGTTAACTCCTATAGTTCCATCATCGTATACTTCTTTCATTATATATCCTCTGGGATTTACACAAAATGTTCTAACTTTATCATCGTATCTTTTAGAATATAATATCACCTTAGGATCCCATACGGCTTCTGTGAGTTCATTAAATACGAAACTTTCTACTTCCACCCTCACTCCTATATCTAATGGTCCAGGTACTGTATCAACTCCTAATTTCTTAGCCTGTTCATAAAACCATCTTGCTCCTGCTCTACCTGGAGCTGCTAAAACGATTTTTGCCTCTATTTCCTCCTTTCTGCTGGTCTTTAGGATAAACTTATTTCCCTTCTTATCAATTTCTAGGACATCAGTAAGTTCTCCTATTTTTATTCCACTTTTTTCTATATAACTTACCATATTTTCTATGATAAATGGTGTCTTATCGGTACCCATATGTCTTTGTCTAATTGGTACAAATTCAGCTCCTACTTTTGCAGACCTTCTTTGAATTTCTTTAACTTTCTCCATATTTGGTTCAAATATTCTATCTTTTGGTGCCCCAAATTTTACTAAAATATTATCTACATAATTTATTAGTTCTTGTGCCTTATCCCAACTCCTTATTAATTCATGTAATTCACCACCTATATCTGGTCTTAAGTTTATTATACCACTGCTAAAAGTCCCTGCCCCACCAAATCCATACATTATATGGCAAGGCTCACAAAATGTACATTTCTCTTTAGGTGATAATAATGGGCAAGTCCTTTTACTTGCTCTTACTCCTTTATCTAAAAGCAAGATCTTATAGGAGCTTACATTATCTTTTGATAGAGTTGCTAATTCATATGCAGCGAATAACCCTGCAGGACCTCCTCCAATTATAACTAAATCATAGGACGACATTCTAAATCATCTCCTTCCTTAAATCTATCATATCTAGCGCATCTTCACCGGTGCCTATGAGCGTGATTGGAACCTTTAGTTCCTGCTGGATTTCATCTAGCCATCTTTTCGCCTCGATAGGTAATTTATCGTATTCTCTAATTTTATACGCATCTTTATATAAAGCATCCAATTTAGTTATAGCCACTTGTGTTGCAGAATTTATTCTAATTACTTCTTTAGCAAGTCTAATGTTAAATTTTGCTACTCTTCTCATTCTACCAGTTACTGTACCGTATTCAATGAGGTTAAGTCTCTTTGCTTCTTCTTCGCTTATTTCACCTTCTAACGGTCCATTTCCAACTCTCGTTATATAGCTCTTAAAAACAACTATTACTTCATCGACATACTTTGGTCCTATTCCTATTTCGCTTAATATTCCAGAAGCAGTAGTATTTCTACTCGTTACATAAGGATATTCTCCGTGATATAAACTTAGAAAATGTCCTTGAGTACCTTCTACAGTCACATTTTCCATCATCTCCAAATAATTTACCAACTTATCTGGTATATTGCATAAAAATTTTTCTAATTCTCTATAATCTTTAGCTAATTTTAATTTCCTTAATACTCTCTTAGCCTCTGCATAACCTACTCCTTGTCCAGTGCTGCCCACGACTTTCATTAAGAATTCATCATTTCGCTCTTCCTTTACTTCTTCTTCAGTTATAATTCCTACATTTGGATCTATGAATAATCTATTATCAGCTTCTGTTTCTTTTAATTCCCTAAATAATACTTCTAGTGAGGTAAGTGTGCCGGGTGCTAACGCTAGTTCAGTACTTTTATTTACAAAAGCTGAAGGAATTATCCTAAGTTTCCATGTTCTATTTTGATATGTTACCGTATGCCCTGCATTTATAGACCCCGTTCTTATGCTAAGTTTAGGTTTATCTTTTAAGCCTAAGTAAGCTGCTACCTTACCTTTTCCTTCATCACCGAAAAACCCGCCTACAATTAGTTGTAACATTAAACACCGTTTTGTATACCTCTACATTATCGTATTTAAATATAATCATCCATTATTTATCATTACAAAAATCTCAAAAGTTAGGCGTGGCTATACGATTCTATTATAAAAAAATAGTGATATTTATGTTAGAATTTTATCTAATTTATCGGTTAATATCGAATATTTTACTTCAATTGCAATTCTTCTGCCAAGGCTTATTGGTTTACCAAAATAGAATTTAGAATATTGGCTACCTATTCCCATGTAAACGTTAGTACCGCCACCTATTCTTGTCGCAACATCATACACTACAAGCTCTAACTCTGGAGTAACCATTGTCTGTAATGTGAATGGTCCTATTATACCAGGTTTCTGAAGTTTCTGGGTAGCTTTAACAAATCTATAGCCTATCTCAAAAACTTTTTCTAATAAACTTTCTCTAATTGTTACTGCTTCATGTCCAACTTCTATTAATCTAGGTATTTTATTTAGTTTCAATTGTATATTAGCTGGTAACCTATATAAACTATCCCAGTCACTCTGTATTCTTCTATCAACACTTATTAACTCAAGTCTATTGAACACGGGGCTATAGAAATAATTTAAATTGAAATGGGCACCAAATATAAACTCCTCTATTATCATATTCTTTATACTTTCCTCATCTATTACTTTATTATTAATTAATTCATTTAGTTTATTATAGAAATCATCTTTATTTATAACAAAAAAGAATCCTCTTTCTACTCTTCTTTTAGCCTCAGGCAATTTAACTATAGCCGGTCCATTAATTTCATCAGGCTTAAGCAGTTTAGGTGTAGGTATTTCTGCTTCATTAAGCAATTTATAATAGTTTTTCTCTCCTATTCTTTCTTCCCATCTTAACATAAATTTATTCCCAAAAAATTTTACATGCATCTGTTCAAGCAGATCATAGCCTAAATACACTGCTAAACTTCTATTTGGAACTAATATTGCATCATCTTTTAATAGCTCGTTCTGTACTTTATCTGACGCTATTTCCTTAAAATCATCAACTAGTACACATTTATCTACTATCGCTTTAAACTCTAGATACGGCCTTTCTCTACCCTTTTTACATAGGGCTATTGTTTCAAAACCTTCATCTTTAGCTCCATCAAATACATCTAGTGCGGAATGACTAGCTAGTGCTGCTATCTTAACCTTCATCTCTATGTCACCACTAAATTTAACATATCTTTTTCTTTTGCCATCTTTATCTCTCTTGCTATTCTCCTTCCCATACTCATTGGCTCATCCCAATATAACCAACTATATGGGCTCCCGTTAATATACAGATTAGTTCCTGCAACTATTCTCCCAGAAAATTCAAAAACAATAATTTCGGTCTTATCATTAACTATAGACTCTAGGCAGAAAGGACCTATAATTCCTGGCGGAACTAATGATTTAGTAGTTTCTACGAAGTTATTCGCATAATCTAATGCTAACGGTAAAATACTTTCTCTTGCCACCGCTGGTAGGTTTCCTACTACGACAAAAGTTGGATTTATATCACTGTTAAGGTAAGATGCGGGTAGTCTTCTTAATCCATCTATATTTGTTTCATATCTTATATCTATTCCAAATATTTCAGTCCTATTAAGGATAGGGCTATAGAAGAACTGAAAATACATGGGTACGCCTATTATATATTCTTGAATTATAACTTCCGTTTCATCTTTAATAATTTTACTTTCAATTAGCTTTTTTAATCCTTCCTTAACTTCGGTCTTATTTCTAGCTAAGAAATAACCTTTACCTCCTTTTGCGCCGTTAAGTTTCACAATTACTAATCTATCAACGTCTTCTACATTCTCAAAAGTTTCGGGTAACTTTATTTTAGACCTACTTAGTAATTCCATCTTCTTTTTTTGGTTAGATTCCCACTCAAAGATATTTCTATTTCCAAAAATTTTAGTTTTTATTTTTTCAACTCTCTCTTTCCCTAGGTATTCTACCAAACTTCCGTGCGGTATCAAAATACCTTCCTGCTCTAAACTATTTATTTGCGTTAACGCTTCATTTAAGTCGTTATAAGGTAAAACAACGTCTATAAAGTTAAAATTCTTATAAAACTTTACTCTCAGTTCATCAGTTATTATAGCGGTTTTGAAATTTTCCTTCTTACCTCCATGCATAATTTGTAATGCAGAATGACTTCCTATAGTTGCTATAATCATCAGGTGTGTTTTAGTAGCATAAATTAATAAGCGTTAAATAACCTCTTAGTTTAGCTATGGAAAGAGACATTTGTCCTTTAGAAGGGAGATATAGTAGCGATGAGATGAGAAAATTATTTAGCAGAGATGAGGTTCTAAGAAGAAGAATTGCTGTAGAGATAGTATTATTAAAGGCTTTAAATAAAATAGGATTAGTTAGTGAAGATGATGTAAAAAAAGTAGAAGAGGCAGCTATGCTCATAAAGCCAGAAGAGGTAGATGAATTAGAGAAAAAGATAGGTCACGATGTAATGGCTATGGTACTAAGAATTGCTGAAAGGAGCGGAGAAGCCGGTAGATTTGTGCATTTTGGGGCTACAAGTTATGATATAGTAGATACTGCATATGCGTTAATAATTAGAGATGCGCTTAAGATTATAGAAAATAAGCTAGTAAAAATCATAGAACTATTTATACAGCTCGCTAGTAAGTATAAAGATTTAGTAGTTGTAGGTAGGACACACGGTCAACACGCTGTTCCAATAACTTTAGGGTTTAAGTTTGCTAACTATATATATGAATTTTCTAGATCATTAGAAAGATTAATACAAGTTAAAGATAGGGTAGTGAAAGGTAAAATGTCTGGAGCAGTAGGTACTATGGCAGCATGGGGAAATCATGGATTACAAATAGAAGCTTATGTAATGGAATCCCTAGGTTTAAAACCCCATGAGATCTCTACTCAAGTTGCTCCTCGTGACGGTTTTGCTGAGCTGATCTCTGATTTGGCAATTCTAGCTTCACAATGTGATAGATTTGCGTTAGAAGTTAGAGAATTAATGAGGCCAGAAATAAATGAATTAGGAGAGGGCGTGGAAGGGCGGATAGGTAGTAGCACAATGCCTCAGAAGGAAAATCCTGTCACAGCAGAAAAAATAAGCGGACTAGCAAAAGTTGCAAGATCGTTTGTAGTAGCTGCATTAGAGAATATTCCATTATGGCACGAAAGGGATCTAACTAATAGCTCCTCGGAGAGAATAATAATCTCGCACCAATTCTTAATCGTTGACGAGATATTAGATAGTATGATTAGTATATTAAAATCTTTAAGAATAAATATAGAAAATATAGAAAAAAATCTAAATTTAACTAAAGGGCAAATAATGGCTGAAAGTCTAATGATTAATCTTACTCTTAAAGGCATGAAAAGACATGAAGCCCATGAATATGTTAGCAAATTGACAGCTAAGGTTAAGCAAACGGGAAAATCTCTATTTCAAGTATGTTTAGAGGATAATATAATACATAAATACTTAACAGTCCAAGAATTAGAATACATCCTTGATCCTAAGAACTATCTCGGGGCTTATGATACTCTGATCCAGAGGGCTATAAATTATGCAAAAGGATTGATTAATAGGGTAGCATAGGATTTTTATCTGCAATAAAGATTTAAATATACAATAAGTATAAACATACTTAGTGCCGCCGTAGCTCAGTCTGGTCAGAGCGCCGGCCTCGTACCCTATATGAGAGAGCCGGATGTCGCGGGTTCAAATCCCGCCGGCGGCTCTTAACAAAATATTATGTGATTTATCATGAAGCTAAAAGATATAGGAGAGCATGAATTTGTAAGGAGATTTATAGTTAAATATTTAGATATAACCAAGCTAGAAGATGTATACATATCTGGAAATAAAGGTTATAAGGTAGATGGCTTTAAGCTATCATATACTTTTCCCTTTATATCATATTATGATATAGGCTGGAAGGCCATCACAGCAGTCGCTAGCGATCTTATTACAAAGGGTGTAAGGCCCAATATATTTTTAGTATCTTTAGGTTTAAATCTAAATCTAGAAGTAGAAAAATCCGAGGAGCTTTTCAAGGGATTATCTGATGCGATACATTATTATAAAGGTAAGTATGTAGGGGGCGATCTTAATGACTCAGACTCTAATGGTTGGATAGATATTTTTGCTGAAGGTGATGTAGTCTGTAATATAAACGGTGAAATAAAAACGGGTGATTTAGTATTAGCAACTGATAAAATTGGTTATACTACTAATGTATTTATATCTTATCTTAATCAATTTACTATTCCCATTTTGCATAAGTCACTAATTAAAACTAAACATCCTGTAGTTAATAGATCTTTACTATATTTTATAAGAAGATATTGTCCTTATGTTAAATACTCAACTGACATTAGTGATGGACTTATAGTATCTCTATATAATATTATTAGTAACATAAGGCTTGGTATAGAGATTTCAGAGTTTCCAATTGATGAAAACATTTTTATATTATTAAAAAAATATTTAAAAATGAATAAATTAGACATTCTAAAATATTCTGGAGAAGAATTTGTGTCCTTGTTTGTAGTAGATAGAAGTTCTCCATTAGACAGTATATTATCTGATTTAAAATATTTGGGATTTAATCCAATAGTTTTTGGAAAGATTATTGATAACAAAGCAATAGTTTATAAAGATCAAGAAATTAAAATTACTGGTTGGGATAATTTTCTTGGCTGGTATTAACTGAATGTATGTAAGTTAAGGAGAATATGTTTATATATAGATACTTCTAATTACTCTTTCAATGGCACAAATAGTAGATACGGCAGAAAGGCGATCTAGATTATTACCAGCACCATCAAGTTTTGAAGAAGGTGTAGTAAAATTTGGTGATAGAGATATCAAAATAGGAGGTCCTTTACCATCCTTGTCAGAGAGCGAGAAATTAATTAGGGTAACTCATTCGCCATGTCCAGCTTGCTATAGACTATTACCAGCTGTAATATTTGAAAAAGAAGGCAAACTATTTATACGAAAAATATGTCCTGACCATGGCGAATTTGAAGATCTTTATTACGCAGATTCTAGTTTATACTATAAATTTGATTATTGGGAATATGAGGGCAAAGGTCCTAAAGTTCCTTATGTCGATCTTAAGGCACCATGTCCGTACAATTGTGGATTATGCCCAATGCATCATCAGCATTCTGCACTAGTTAACTTAGTAATAACTAACAGATGCAATTTGTCATGCTGGTACTGTTTCTTTTATGCTGAAAAGGCTGGATACGTTTACGAACCTACATTAGAGCAAATAAAATTCATGGTAGATCAATTGAAGAGGCAAGACATAACTTTAGTTATTCAGGTAACAGGCGGAGAACCTACATTAAGGGATGATATTATAGAAATTGTAAGGATGCTTAGAGAAAATGGTGTGAAGCATGTTCAGTTAAACACATGGGGAGGCACATTTGCTGAGATGTATTTAGAAGACCCAGATAAGGCAATCAGATATGCTAGAGCTCTAAGAGAAGCTGGAGTTAACACAGTCTATATGAGTTTTGACGGAACTAACAGGAAGACTAATCCTAAGAATCATTGGGAGATTCCCTATACGCTTGAAGTTTTTAGAAGAGCAGGTATGACAAGCGTAGTTTTAGTTCCTACAGTTATTAAGACAGTTAATGATAATGATTTAGGGAATATAGTTAAGTTTGCAGCTTATAATATGGATGTAGTAAGATCTGTTAATTTCCAGCCTGTAAGTTTAACCGGAATGATGAAGAGGAATATGAGAGCCAAATTCAGAATTACTATCCCAGAAGTGATTAAAAACGTAGAAGAGCAGACTGATGGTGAAATAACAAAGGATAGTTGGTATCCAATAGGCACATCTGTAGTATTCTCTAGATTAGTTGAAGCCTTAACAGGCAAAGAACAATTTGAAATGGCCAATCATCCATCTTGTGGTGCAGGAACGTATGTATACGTGGAGTGGAAGAACTACAAACCTCATTTCATACCAATTTCTAAGTTCATTGATCTAGAAGGTTTATTGGAATATCTCAAAGAAAAAGAAGAAGAGTTAAGAGAGGGTTCCAATAAGATATGGGTAGCTAGTAAAGTGTTATACAGTATTAGGAAGTTTATAGATAAAGAAAAGGGACCAAAGGATTTTGACGTTTATAAAATGCTATATAGTATAATAATTAATCACAACTATGAAGCTTTAGGAGAGTGGCATTATAGAACATTATTCTTAGGTACAATGCATTTCATGGATCTATACAATTACGATGTACAAAGAGTTATGAGGTGTGATATTCATTATGTTGTACCAGATGGTAGAGTAATACCATTCTGTACATATAACGTCCTTAATGACTTATACAGAGATAAAGTATTAAAAGAATATCAGATACCATTAGATAAATGGACTAAAGAACATGGTGAGAACTCGTTAGGAGATGCGATAAAATATAAAAGAGTTGCATCAGCATTAGAACAATCAGAGATCTATAAGAATACGTACAGATATTTTGCATAGTTTAGATGTTCAAATATTTATCTAATGTTTTTTCTTGATATTTTCTAATCTTTTGTTTCTTTTTATCCTTAACTATTAATTGTTTGAACCATATCCTTTCATTACATTCTGGTCTTTTTTCACACAGTGTGCAACAGTTATAACAAACATGTAGCCTGATTACTGGACAATACTTTAACTCTCTTAATTTTCCACAAGATTCGCACTTTTCTTCGAATACCACAGAAATCACTTGCTGCTTTTACACTCTTTTATATTACAAATATATTTTACGGATTTAGAATAAGGTGAGATTCTAGTATTGCTTCCGGAAAATAAGATATCTTCGAATTTTACTATAATACTACCATTTGTTACTGTTTTACTTAGAAATATTGTTAAATTATCAAGAATATATTTTTTATCATTAATTTCTAGCGAAATTGGCACAGCATAGTACATCTTTTTGTTACATTCACCTTTTCTAATCATAATAGAATCTGGAAAATGAGCAATTGTTATAGGTTTAAATATATTATAAATTGTATAAAGTCCTCCACAATTTTCTATTTTACAACTAGTAAGGATAGCATATTTTAACTTGTTTTTTACTTTCATAATTTCTAACAAACTTTCTAATACATACTGAATATTTTTACCAGTTGTAGAATCTATCAATATATAATAATCATACGCTTCATTATATATTAGATAAGCATTAGTATCACTACTATCTACCAGGTTGCCGCCTATTATGTATACGTTTCTCTTAAACTTTGCGAAGGTCATATCTTAAAAATCACTATTACATTATCTAAATCCATTTTTTTCTTCCATTCGTCTGTATTAGTTGCAATTATCAATGATCCTACTACTGTAGCATTAGCTTTACTTATTAGTTTATAAATGGAAAAAAGTGTACGTCCACTTCTTATAACATCATCCACTATAAGTATTTTGTCTCTCTTTGAAATATAATCTTCTCTGAGATAAATAGCAGACACAACACCGTTACTCTCTCTTATATTTTCTTCTATATAAGATATTTGTACAGAATCCTTATGCTTTTTGGAAATCACTAATGGTTTTTTCAATATAGATGAAACTATCGTTGAAAATGGTATACCATTCGAAGCAATACCTACAACTTTTGTTATATCCATATTTTTATTTATTTTAGTAAGATATAATTCTAATAATATTTTCAATAGATTTGGATAAAATAATAATTGTGATACATCTATGAAAGAATCTTCATAAACCTTTATTTTGTCTATAAAGAAATTATATAAAAAATCTCTGCTTCTAATTCTGTTAATTATTTCTAACGCATGCCTTTCGCTTGGTATAGTTCTTCCATTAACGTACCTGCATATTAAACTTTCTTGTATATTGAATATCTCTGCGAGATTCTTATACGTGTATATACTCTTTAATTCTCTAAGAAGATCAATACTAAATAATCTAAGCCTAATTTCCCTTTCTTTTTCTTGCTGATTTGTTTGAATCATTGTTAATCATCATAATAATTCTATTCTAAGCCTAATTTCTCCTTTATAATTTGTAATGTAAGTGCAGGATCTGCTCTCTTTCCGGTTTTTTTCATTACCATTCCTACTAGGTAGTTTATAACTTTAGGATCTTTTTTAGCTTTCTCAGAAGCTTCTTTTTCCTCATTTATTACTTCCTCTACTACTTTTACTAAGAACGCTGTGTCCTTTATTGAGGTCATTCCCTTTTCTTTGATTAGCTGTTCTGGCATTTTCCCATTTAAAATAATCTCTGGTAGTAATTCTTTAGCTATCTTTATCGTTATTATTCCAGAATCTAGATATTCGAACAATTGTATTATATGGTCTGCAGTGGCTTTGCTTTGTGATACAGTTAGATCATGCTCATTAATCCATCTTAAATAGTCATTTATTAATAGGTTGGCTATTTTTTTATAATCCTGATATTTTTTAGCGACACTTTCAAAGAGGTCTGCTAATGCTTTTTCGTTTACTAAAATTTGCGATTGGTATGGAGAAATTCCGTATTCTTTAACTAATCTTTCAGATCTTTTATCTGGTAGTTCTGGCATTTCTTCCTCAAGTTTCTGTATTAATTCTGATGTTATATTATATGGCGGTAAATCTGGATCAGGGAAATATCTATAATCTTCTTCAGTTTCCTTAGTCCTTAGTGCTACAGTTACCTTCCTCTCCTCATCCCAATGCCTGGTTTCTCTTTTAACCTTAAGTCCTTGGGCCACTATTGCTTTTTGTCTTGCTATTTCATAATTAATAGCGTTTTCAACATCTTTAGGAGAGCCAATGTTTTTTACTTCTACTCTTTCTCCTCCTTCTACAGAGACATTAACGTCCGCTTTCATAGCTCCCTCAATATTACAGTCGCATACGCCTAAGTGTTCCAGAATTGATCTTAATTTTTCTAAAAATAATCTGGCCTCTTTGCCTGATCTTAGATCAGGTTCTGTTACAATTTCTAATAATGGTGTACCAGATCTATTATAGTCTAAAAGAGTATACTTACTCGTTAGTAAAGATCCAGTAGGATATACAATTTTAGCTGGGTCTTCTTCTATATTTATTCTTCTTATTCGTATAATCTTCTCATTTAACTTTAAATAACCATTTTTAGCTATAGCCATGCTTCCCGGTCCATCATATTGAGAAATTTGATAGTTTTTAGACATGTCAGGATAGAAATAGTGCTTTCTATTAAAGATTAGCTTATCAGCTATTTCACAATTGAGTGCTAAAGCAGTTAAAATCGCGTATTTAACTGCATTCTCATTTAGTACCGGTATCGCTCCAGGTAAGCCTAAACACACTGGGCATACTAAAGTATTTGGTTCTTTTCCACTATAGTCAGTTGGACAAGAGCAGAAAAGTTTGGTTTTAAGAGCAGTTATATGCACGTGAACTTCTAACCCTATTTTTACACTTTTATCTTCCATTTTTTCACCCAAAAGCTCTATCTCCTGCATCGCCTAAACCAGGCAAAATATATCCTTTATTGTTAAGCTCTGGATCTATGGAAACTGTAAAAAGGTTAACTGATGGATACTTAGAAATTATTCTATTAACACCATATTCTGATGAAATGATTGATACGACATATATTCGTTTTGGAGATTCTTTTACTATATCATCAAGAACTTTTAGCATAGTACTTGCGGTTGCTATCATAGGATCAGCTATTATTACATTATCATTAGGTCTTATTTTAGGTAATTTTTTATAATATATTATGACATCCATTTGCTTGGGGATTTCATGGCCGTTTGTTTCTACTCTGTTTGCAGCTACTACTCCTTGTCTTGCAGCAGGAAAGGCTTTGAGCAGTCCTTCAACTAAAGGAATAGCTGCTCTTAAAATATTAATTATTACTATATTATTTAGATCAGTGATTGTAATACCTTTTGATCTTATACCAAGAGGATTTTCTATTTCTATGATTTCATAATCCAAGGTATTAGCTATCTCGTATCCTAAAATTCTCCCTAGTTTTACTAAATTTTTCCTGAAGCTAATTTGATCTGTATTTCTATCTCTTAACTGTGTTAGTATGTGAAGTGTTATAGGCTTATCAATAATATATACTGGCATTAATTTTTATTACCTCTTAGTAGTTATTTTTCTAGCTTCTCTTTCTGTCTCTCTTAATATTAAAATATCCCCTACTCTTACTGGACCTTTAACATTTCTAGTTAAAATTCTACCTTTATCTCTTCCTTCTAAGACTCTTACTCTCACCTGAGTAACTTCTCCAGTAACTCCAGTTCTATCCAATATTTGAATCACTTCTGCTGGAAATCCAAATTCTTCTATTATGGATTGTCCTTGAGTCTGTTGTGATTTTTCACTCATTTTTCCACCATTACTACTATTAAACAATTCACTTAAATACTTCACCCATATTCATTATTTTGTGGTCTAGATGCCAACTGTTAGGCAGTGTAGTTTTTGTGGTCACGAAATATCTCCAGGTACTGGGTTAATGTATGTTAAGAATGATGGCACTATTTTATGGTTCTGCTCAAGTAAATGTAGAAAGTCAATGTTAAAATATCACAGAGATCCTAAGAAGTATAAATGGACAACGAAGTATATGAAGGTTAGATGAAAAATGGTTATTCAGAGGACTTTTGTAATGGTTAAACCAGATGGTGTAAAAAGGGGATTAATAGGAGAAATAATAAGCAGATTTGAAAAACGTGGATTTAAAATTGTAGCATTAAAGATGACTAGAATGAATAGGCAAATTGCAGAGAAATTATATGAGGAACATAAGGGCAAAAGTTTCTTTGAAGATCTTATAAACTATGTTTTGTCTGGTCCAGTAGTATGCATCGTACTAGAAGGCGAAGAAGCAGTACAAGTAGTAAGAAGAATGATTGGTAATACAGATCCTAAGGAAGCTCCAGCGGGTACGATAAGAGGAGATTATGCATTATCAAAATCAGAAAATGTTATACATGCATCAGACTCTATAGAGAAGGCCCAAAGAGAAATGTCAATTTTCTTTGATTCTTCAGATTTTCAAACCTAAACCATATACTGGATCTTCTTTTCTTTTTATGCTGATTATTTCTTTTATAACATCTTTCATATCATCTGTTACGGAGCTACTATACTTGGTTAGGAGAATCTCTAAATCTTCTTTTGGTACATCTGTATACAGTATATCTCCTTCCTTTACTTGTCTTCCTATCATTGCATTACTTTTAATAGACGCTGCTATCTCCATTCCTTTACTTGCTTTTTCTAGGGCTTTCTTGTTATCTTGAATTTGTATTATTTCACCTATTTTTTTCCCATCTTCGTTTATTAGTGGATATTTAGGCTTTATTACACCTCCCAACACTTCAACACCCACAATTATTGGATCACTGCGCCTAAATACGTATCCTGGCAAAATTTTTATCTTTCCTGGTAGTATTAGACTATCAAAAGTTCTTCTTTTCTCGGACTCTCTTATATCGTTTATATATTTCTTTATATCTTCAATTAACTGATAGATTATTTCCCCATATATCAACTTAGTTCCGGTAATATCAACACCAGGCAATACTTTAACTCTGAATGCTGCTATTATTCCATATTCTCTTGACTTTTTAGCTACAATACTAGCTTCTATTACATCTTTCTTAGAAATCGGTCCTATATCAGCTAACCTTATCGGTATTCCTTCACGTTGTAAGGCATTAATAATTGCTTCTAAAGCTCCTAGGCTATCAGCCTTTACTACTATTCCTGAAATATCATTGTAGAGTTTTACTTCTTTGATTTCATCTTCAATTTGTCTCTTATACTGCTCAATTTTTGATTCATCATCAACTACGTATAGCGGTGATCCAGCTAGAGCTTCGTCTAGATTAGGTGCATAAATTTTTATTCCACTCGCAGCATAAGCCTCGTCTATTGGTATTAGATCATACTTACCAACTTTCATATCCTGGAGGGGTTTAGGTATGAATATGCTTCTTACCCTTGTTATTATAACACCATTAATCCCTCCTAGGATTATAACATCGTTTTTCTTTATAACACCATCATAGATGATAGTATCTATAGTATGGCCTAATCCTGGAGTCTCCTTAACCTCTAATATTACTCCTTTTGCAGGTCCTTCCGCAAACCTTAACCTTGATTCCATATATCTTTGTGTTAAGCCAGCAAGTAAGGCTAACAAATCTGCAATTCCCTCACCGGTTTTTGCTGAAACTGGAACTATAGCCACATTTCTTGTAAAATCTTTTATTCTATCATACCTATCCGCATTAAATCCAAACTCTCCGAGTTGAGATACTAATTTATAGATTAAATTATCTAAATAAAGTATTGTTTCGTTTGATTGTTTTTCTATAGTATACAAGAAAGGTTTATTTTCATTCGCCTTCCAACCTGGTATTCTATCTATTTTATTTGCTGCAACCAAGAATGGAACCTTTCTTTCCTTTAAGATCTGTATTGATTCTATAGTTTGCTTTTGTATACCTTCCATAATATCTACTACTAGTATAGCAATATCTGCTACACTTCCGCCTCTTCTTCGCAAATTAGAAAAGTATTCATGACCTGGCGTATCAATAAATAATAAACCCGGTATCTGGAGCTTTATTGGAATTACCTTCTTTAATGGTTCAGATATTTTTTCTATTACATAACTTGGAACAAAACTAGCTCCAACTTCTTGTGTCATTTCTCCTGGTTCTTTTTTGACAACTGCTGTGCCTCGTATTTTATCAAGTAATGTAGTTTTGCCGTGATCTACATGGCCAAGTACCACTACTATTGGCTGTCTAAGTCTTTTTTCTGTCTTGCTAATTTTTACTCACCTATATCACCATACTTAGATACAAGTTAAATTAGTTACTTGTCTTTATCATGTGTTATAATAGAACGTGTTGTCTTTTTATTCCAAAATGCTTTACATTATAAATTTTTCCAGTTTATTAAGTTATATATCATTTTATTCAATTTTTATTAATAATTTAGCTATAATACAATTATCTTATCATGTATCATAAAAAGTTTTAGGCGAGGTTTGTTTGTACTCTGGTTTGCTAGAACTACACGATATTTTAGATATAACCTTAAAGCCTTTAGTATGAGATTGTAGGATGGGTAAACTCTTATTACCCAGATATAGTATGTGAATAATGGTTATTAATGAGAGGATCATCTAGTAAGAAAATTGATCCACGTATACATTATCTAGTACCTGTACATGAGGTATTAAACATAAATGATGCTTACAAAATATTGAAAGAACTAGGAATTAAACCAGAGCAACTACCTTGGATAAGATCTTCAGATCCGGTTATAAGATCTATAGGAGCAAAACCGGGTGATATAATTAGAATTGTAAGAAAAAGTCCATTATATGGTCAAGTAATATCATATAGATATGTAATAAGTGGGTGAAACGTATGGAAGATGAATATTTAGACATAGAAGAAAGATGGAAGATGATAGAGGCATATTTTAGATCTAAGGGTCTAGTTAGACAGCATTTAGATTCTTATAACGATTTTGTCAGAAATAAGTTACAAGAAATTATTGACGAACAAGGGGAGATAGTTACAGAAATTCCAGGCTTAAAAGTGAAACTTGGTAAGATAAGAGTTGGAAAACCTAGAATTAGAGAGTCAGATAGAGGAGAGGGAGAGATCACACCAATGGAGGCCAGATTAAGGAATCTAACATATGCTGCTCCACTATGGCTCACAATGATTCCTATTGAAAATAATATAGAAGCTGAACCAGAAGAAGTCTATATAGGAGACTTACCTATAATGCTAAAATCAGCAATAGATCCGGTTTCTCAATATACATTAGATAAGCTTATAGAGATAGGAGAAGATCCTAAGGATCCTGGAGGATATTTTATCATAAATGGCTCTGAAAGGGTTATTGTTACTCAAGAAGATCTTGCTCCGAATAGGGTACTTGTTGATATAGGAAAATCTGGTTCCAATGTTACGCACACAGCCAAAATAATTTCAAGTACTGCTGGATACAGAGTACCAGTTACCATAGAAAGGCTTAGAGATGGCACCTTTCATGTTTCATTTCCAGCAGTACCAGGTAGAATACCTTTTGTAATAATGATGAGAGCTCTAGGAGTAATAACAGATAGGGATATTGTTTATGCAGTATCCCTAGATCCTGAGATTCAAAACGAGTTATTTCCTTCTTTAGAACAGTCAAGTTCTATAACTAATATAGAAGATGCTCTAGATTTTATAGGTAGTAGAGTTGCGATTGGGCAAAAAAGAGAGAATAGAATAGAAAAAGCTCAACAAATAATAGATAAATATTTCCTTCCGCATTTAGGAGCTTCTCCTGAAGATAGAAAAAAGAAGGCATTTTATTTAGCTTATGCGATATCAAAAGTTATAGAACTTTATCTAGGTAGAAGAGAACCAGATGATAAAGATCATTATGCGAACAAGAGATTAAGGCTAGCGGGGGATCTTTTTGCTAGCTTATTTAGGGTAGCTTTTAAGGCATTTGTTAAAGACCTGACATACCAATTGGAAAAATCAAAAGTAAGAGGGAGAAAACTTACTTTAAAGGCATTAGTAAGACCAGATATAATAACTGAGAGGATAAGGCATGCGTTAGCTACTGGCAATTGGGTAGGAGGAAGAACTGGAGTAAGTCAGCTACTTGATAGAACAAATTGGATTTCTATGCTAAGTCATTTAAGAAGAGTAATCTCTTCTTTAGCGAGAGGCCAACCTAATTTTGAAGCCAGAGATTTACATGGGACTCAATGGGGTAGGATGTGTCCCTTTGAGACTCCAGAAGGTCCTAATAGTGGATTAGTTAAGAATCTAGCTTTAATGGCTCAAATTTCAGTAGGAGTTAATGAAAAAGTTGTAGAAAAAACTTTGTATGAGCTTGGTGTAGTAAACGTTGAAGAAGTTATAAAGCGAGTAACTGAGGGAGGAGAGGATCAGAACGAATATCTGAAGTGGTCTAAGGTAATATTAAATGGGAGACTTATAGGTTATTATCCTGATGGTGAAGAGTTAGCTAAAAAAATTAGAGAAAAAAGGAGAAATTCCGAAATTAGCGAGGAAGTAAATGTAGCTCATATTGTTACAGATTTTATAAATGAAGTTCATGTTAACTGCGATTCTGGCAGAGTAAGAAGACCCCTCATAATCGTATCAAATGGCAAGCCTTTAGTCACTAAAGAGGATATTAAAAAACTAAATGCAAGCGAGATGCAGTTTGATGATTTACTTAGACAAGGAAAAATTGAATATTTAGATGCAGAAGAGGAAGAGAACGCGTATGTAGCATTAGAGCCTAAAGATTTAACACTAGAGCATACACATTTAGAAATATGGCCCCCTGCCATTTTAGGGATAACTGCATCCTTAATACCTTATCCAGAACATAATCAATCACCTAGAAATACATACCAATCAGCTATGGCAAAACAAGCTCTTGGGCTCTATGCAGCTAACTATCAGTTACGTACTGATACTAGATCACATTTACTGCACTATCCCCAAAAGCCCTTAGTCCAAACTAGAGCATTAGATGCTATAGGATATACTAGTAGGCCTGCAGGTAATAACGCAATATTAGCTATAATGTCATTTACTGGATATAATATGGAGGACGCAATAATAATGAATAAGTCGTCTATAGAAAGGGGTATGTATAGATCTACGTTCTTTAGGCTATACTCCACAGAAGAAATAAAGTATCCTGGAGGTCAAGAAGATAAGATTCTAATACCAGAAGCGGGTGTAAGAGGGTATAAAGGTAAAGAATACTATAGGTTATTAGAAGATAATGGTATAGTTCCGCCAGAGGTAGAAGTAAAAGGTGGAGACGTCTTAATAGGTAAAGTTAGCCCTCCTAGATTTTTACAAGAATTTAAGGAATTATCTCCAGAACAAGCTAAGCGTGATACTTCGATAGTTACTAGACATGGTGAAATGGGAATAGTTGATCTAGTTTTGATTACTGAAACTGCTGAGGGTAATAAGTTAGTTAAAGTGAGAGTTAGGGATTTGAGGATTCCTACTATTGGTGATAAGTTTGCGAGTAGACATGGGCAGAAAGGTGTAATAGGTATGTTAATACCACAAGCTGATATGCCTTATACAGTAAAGGGAGTAGTACCAGATATCATACTTAATCCTCATGCATTACCATCTAGAATGACATTAGGGCAAATTATGGAAGGAATAGCGGGTAAATATGCTGCTTTATCGGGCAATATAATTGATGCTACACCATTTTATAAGACGCCTATAGAAAATATTCAAAATAAAATTTTAAAATATGGTTACTTGCCTGATGCTACAGAAGTGGTTTATGATGGAAGAACTGGTCAGAAAATAAAAACGAGAATTTATTTCGGAGTTGTCTATTATCAAAAATTACATCATATGGTAGCAGATAAGATACATGCTAGGGCTAGAGGTCCAGTTCAAATATTAACTAGACAGCCTACTGAAGGTAGGGCAAGAGAAGGTGGTCTGAGATTTGGTGAAATGGAGAGGGACTGCTTAATAGGCTTTGGTACAGCTATGCTTTTGAAAGACAGATTATTAGATAACTCAGACAAAACTACCATTTATATATGTGAGCAATGTGGATATATAGGCTGGTATGATAAAAATAGGAATAGGTACGTATGTCCAATACATGGTGATAAAAGTAATTTATATGCTGTAACCGTATCTTACGCATTCAAACTTTTAATCCAAGAATTAATGAGTATGATTATCTCACCTAGATTAATCTTAGAGGATAGAGTAAGTTTAAGCGGAAGTGGTAATAATGAGTGAAAAAATAATAAGAGGAGTAAAATTTGGCATATTGTCGCCAGACGAAATAAGAAAAATGTCAGTTACTGCTATAATTACCTCAGATGTATATGATGAAGATGGTACACCGATAGAGGGCAGTGTAATGGATCCAAGATTAGGTGTAATAGAACCAGGACAAAAATGCCCAACTTGTGGAAATATGCTAGGTAACTGTCCAGGGCACTTTGGCCATATTGAACTAGTACGACCAGTTATTCATATTGGATTTGTAAAACATGTGTATGACTTTTTAAGAGCTACATGCAGAAGGTGTGGTAGAATCAAAATTGCTGAAGAAGAAATAGAAAAATATTCAAGAATATATAATGCAATAAAGAAAAGATGGCCTTCAGCTGCTAGGAGATTAAATGAGTATGTAAAGAAGGCAGCAATTAAAGCTCAGGTATGCCCTCATTGTAATGAAAAACAGTTCAAGATAAAGCTAGAGAAACCTTATAATTTTTATGAGGAGAAAAAAGAAGGTGCTGTTAAACTCTCCCCTTCAGATATTAGGGAAAGGCTTGAAAAAATTCCAGATACCGATTTAGAGATAATGGGCTATGATCCAAAAAGCAGTAGACCAGAATGGATGATACTTACTGTTATTCCAGTACCCCCAATTACAATTAGACCTTCAATAATGATAGAGAGCGGTATAAGGGCAGAGGATGATCTTACTCATAAATTAGTTGATATTGTAAGAATTAATGAAAGGCTAAAGGAAAGTATTGATGCTGGGGCTCCTCAGTTAATAATAGAAGATCTATGGGACTTATTGCAATATCATGTAGCAACATATTTTGATAACGAGATTCCAGGATTACCCCCATCTAAGCATAGATCAGGTAGACCTTTAAGAACTTTAGCTCAAAGACTTAAGGGAAAAGAAGGAAGATTTAGGGGTAACTTATCGGGTAAAAGGGTTGATTTCTCCTCTAGAACAGTAATATCTCCAGATCCTAATATTAGTATAGATGAAGTAGGAGTTCCAGAAATAGTAGCTAAGACTTTAACTGTTCCAGAAAGAGTAACTAAGTGGAATATAGAAAGACTAAGGCAATTAATAATTAATGGCCCAGATAAATGGCCTGGGGCCAATTATGTAATAAGGCCTGATGGTAGAAGAATTGATTTAAGATATGTGAAAGATAGAAAAGAGTTAGCATCAACCATATCGCCGGGATATATTATTGAAAGGCATTTAATCGATGGGGATATAGTCTTGTTTAATAGACAGCCTTCTTTACATAGAATTTCTATGATGGCTCATAAGGTTAAGGTATTAAAAGGTTTAACGTTTAGGCTTAATTTGTTAGCTTGTCCACCTTATAATGCTGATTTTGATGGAGATGAGATGAATCTACATGTTCCGCAATCTGAAGAAGCAATAGCAGAAGCTAAGGAGATAATGATTGTGCATAAAAATGTAATAACGCCTAGATATGGAGGTCCTATAATTGGTGCAGCACAAGATTATATAAGTGGTGCTTATTTACTAACTGTAAAAACTACATTACTTACTAAAGAGGAAGCGCAACAAATTTTAGGTGTAGCGTCTGTAAAATTTGATTTGGGAGAGCCAGCGATATTAGCACCTAAAGAGTATTATACTGGAAAGCAAATAGTGAGCATGTTCTTGCCTAATGACTTTAATTTCCATGGACAAGCAAACGTAAGTAGTGGTCCTAGATTATGTAAGGATGAAGATTGTCCTCATGACTCATTTATAGTAATTAAGAAAGGAATATTATTGGAGGGGGTATTTGATAAGAAAGCTATAGGTAGCCAGCAACCAGAAAGTATACTCCATTGGCTAATTAAAGAATATTCTAATGAATATGGTAAATTCATAATGGACAACCTATTTAAGGTCTTTCTTAGATTTATTGAATTGCAAGGATTTACAATGAGACTTGAGGATGTTACTCTAGCAGATGATGTTAAGAAAGAGATTTACAATGAGATAGATAAAGCTAAAGTTGAGGTGAATAATTTTATAGAAAGGTATAATAGGGGAGAACTAGAACCAATACCTGGAAGAACACTAGAAGAAAGCCTAGAAAACTATATATTAGATACTTTAGATAAATTAAGGAGCACTGCAGGAGACATAGCAAGTAAATATCTAGATCCATTTAATTTTGCTTATATAATGGCAAGAACGGGGGCTAGAGGAAGCGTGCTAAATATTACGCAAATGGCGGCTATGTTAGGTCAGCAATCAGTTAGAGGAGAAAGAATAAAGAGAGGATATATGAATAGAACGTTACCACACTTTAAACCATATGATATTTCACCTGAAGCTAGAGGCTTTATATATTCATCATTCAGAAGTGGTCTAACCCCAATAGAACTATTCTTCCATGCGGCTGGAGGCAGAGAAGGTTTAGTAGATACGGCAGTAAGAACTTCACAGAGTGGATACATGCAGAGAAGATTAATTAACGCTTTATCAGATTTAAGGGTAGAATATGATGGTACAGTTAGAAGCTTGTATGGTGAAGTAGCTCAAATAGCATATGGTGATGATGGTGTTTTTCCGATGTATTCTGCACATGGAAAAACTATAGATGTAAATAGAATAGTGGAAAGAGTAGTGGGGTGGAAGAGTTGATCAGTGAGAAAGACACACTCTATTTAGAAGAGAAATGTAAACAAGCTGAATCTATATTACCAAAGAAAATCATAGATGATATCAAAAATCTGATAATAAGTAAAGAGGTACTTATAACTAAAGAGGAAATAGACAGAATTTTTGAACTAGCTATTAAAGATTATAATGATGGCATAATAGAACCTGGAGAGCCAATAGGTATTGTTGCAGCACAGTCAATAGGAGAACCAGGTACTCAGATGACACTAAGAACATTCCATTTCGCAGGAATAAGAGAGTTAAATGTAACTTTAGGTTTGCCTAGATTAATAGAAATTGTTGATGCTAAAAAAGTTCCTTCTACACCAATGATGACAATATATCTAACTGAAGAATATAAATCTGATAAAGATAAAGTGCTAGAAGTTGCTAGGAAACTAGAATATACTAAGATAGAAAATGTAGTTTCTTCAACAAGTATTGATATGGCATCGATGCTGATTATTCTTCAGCTAGACGATGATATGTTAAGAGATAAGGGTGTTACTATAGAAGATGTAAAAAAAGCAATAAGTAGACTAAAATTGGGTGATTTTAATATAGAGGAATCCGATAATAATACATTGTTGATAAGTTTTTCTAATGTTGATAGTATATCTGCTTTATTCAAACTTAGGGATAAGATTCTAAATACTAAAATAAAGGGAATAAAAGGCATAAAACGTGCTATAGTGCAGAAGAAAGGAGACGAATACGTGATCATAACTGACGGATCTAATTTATCTGGCGTTATTGGTGTTAAAGGGGTAGATGTATCAAAAATCGAGACCAATAATATTAGGGAAATTGAGGAAGTATTTGGAATAGAGGCCGCTAGAGAGATAATTATTAGAGAGATTAGTAAAGTCTTAGCAGAACAAGGTCTTGACGTAGATATTAGACATATTTTATTAGTAGCAGATATGATGACTAGGACTGGCCTAGTTAGACAAATAGGGAGACATGGAGTAACTGGTGAGAAAGGTAGTGTTCTGGCAAGAGCAGCATTTGAGGTTACTGTAAAGCATCTTTTGGACGCTGCAGCAAGAGGAGACTTAGAAGAGTTTAAAGGTGTAGTAGAAAATATTATAATCGGCCATCCAATTAAACTTGGGACTGGAATGGTTGAATTAACAATGAGGCCAACATTAGGGTGATAGAAAATGTCTGAACAACAAATATCGTTTGAAAGTGAATTAAAAACGCTCTTAAAAACTGGTAAAATTATTTTTGGTGCTAAAAAAGTTATTAAATATATAAAGACAGGTAAGATAAAAATGGTAATAGTAGCATCGACATTGAGAGGAGATTTAAAGGAAGATATCTTATATTATGCTAAAATATCTAATATACCAGTTTATGAATATAAGGGCAGTGGGTGGGATCTTGGTACTTTATGTGGAAAACCATTTATGATTTCGACTATAGGAGTTTTAGATGAGGGAGAATCTAGAATTATGGAAATTATAAAAGTGAGGTGATTTTTTGCCTGAAATAAAGTTAACACCAGAGGAAATACGCTATATTTCTTTATTCCAAGAGGTGACTAAAGCAACTGTAAAAGACTGTATAATTGATAATGATAATAATAGAATAATCTTTTTAGTTGAATCTAAGGATATGGGTATAGCAATAGGTAAGAGTGGTATTAACGTAAAAAAACTAAGAAAAATCTTAGGTAAAGATATAGAATTAGTTGCGTATAACGATAGTTTAGAGGACCTAGTTAAAAACTTAATGAGTCCTGCTAGAGTTAGGAGTGTAAAGGTAGTAAATACTAATTCTAAGAAATCAGTTTATATAACAGTAGACCCACAAGATAAAGGATTAGCAATAGGTAAAAACGGTAGAAATGTATTAAGAGCAAAGTTAATTTTAAAGAGGTATATGGATATTGATAATGTTGTTATAGTTTAAGGTGAGGGTGATGAGTAAGAGTAAATCACCGAAGGGAATTTATGCTGCAAGAAAATTGAAAATGAGGAGATTAAAGCTTAGAAAAAGTCAAAGAAAGTATAAGACTAAAATACTTAAGCTTAAGGAGAAATATAATCCATTAGGAAACGCACCGATGGCAAGGGGTATAGTTCTAGAAAAAGTTGGAATAGAATCAAGGCAGCCTAATTCAGCGGTTAGAAAATGTGTGAGAGTACAATTGGTAAAGAATGGTAGAGTGGTTACTGCATTTGTTCCTGGCGACGGTGGAGTTAATTTTATCGATGAACATGATGAGGTAATAATTGCAGGAATAGGAGGAACTTTAGGTAGATCTATGGGAGATTTACCCGGTGTAAGATATAAAGTTATAATGGTTAATGGTGTATCGTTAGATGCTCTATACAAAGGCAAGAAACAAAAACCGGTAAGATAAAATTTATAATTTTTGCTGTCCTTCTCTACTTTCTTTCTCTTGTTCATCAACTAATTCCTTTTTGACGAAAATTGGTTTGTTAGTTATGATAGCAAGGAATATTGCATGACTCGGTATCATTCTTTTTTGTATGGTAACACCATCAAATTTAAATTCAACAGTAGCTACATATACTCCAGTTTCTCTTATTATGTCATCTACTGTAACCTTTTCTAAATGCTTAGAAAATTGATCTACTACTTCAGGTATAAATGTTAATATGTCATAGATATTTTCTCTCTTATCTCCTACTTCCTCTTCTTCTTTATTTCCTTTAGTCTTATTTATTGCCACAACTATCTCGGCTGGTACACTGAATAAATAGAATTGTCTACCGTCTTCTAGATAACACACTATTGTAGGAATGCTATGTATAGGCATAAAGAAAGCATCTATTGAACTAACTCTTATATAATCGTCATCCTTAGTTGAAAGACTCATGTTCTATACACTATCATATACTTATATCTCATAAATTTAAATATCCAAATCATACATAAGAGTAAGAGGTAAAAACGCAATGTCCCTAGAGAATTTACGGCTAGATGTTAAGGTGTTCGGTAAATGGGATACTAAGGTTGAAGTTAGAGACCCAAGTTTAAAGAAATATATATGTTTAATGCCAGTTTACTTACCACATACTGGAGGAAGACATGAACATAGAAGATTTGGTAAAGCCAAAGTTCCAATAGTAGAGAGATTAATAAACCAAATTATGAGACCAGGAAGGAATAAAGGTAAGAAGCATTTGGCATATAATATTGTTAAATTAACGTTTGACATGATTTATTTGAAAACGAAGCAAAATCCAATTCAAGTCCTAGTTAGAGCAATAGAAAACAGTGCGCCTAGAGAAGAGGTTACAAGAATTATGTATGGTGGTATTATATATTATGTAGCAGTAGATGTTTCTCCTCAAAGAAGGGTTGATCTAGCCTTGAGACATATCGTTATGGGAGCTAAGGAAGCCTCGTTTAATAATCCTAAGCCAATTGAAGAGTCGTTATCTGAAGAAATAATTGCAGCAGCAAATAATGATCCTAAAAGTTTTGCAATAAGAAGAAAAGAAGAGATAGAAAGAATCGCCTTAAGTTCAAGGTAAACTTTTATTATCTCTCTTACTATATCCGTTAGGAGAGTGTTATAAATGTCTCAGAAACCTCATCTTAACCTAATAGTAATAGGTCACATAGATCATGGAAAAAGTACACTAGTAGGAAGGCTACTAATGGATAGGGGTTTTATTGACGAAAAAACGGTAAAGGAAGCTGAAGAAGCTGCAAAGAAATTAGGTAAAGAAAGCGAGAAATATGCATTTTTGCTAGATAGACTGAAAGAAGAAAGAGAAAGAGGCGTTACAATTAATTTAACGTTCATGCGATTCGAAACCAAAAAGTATTTCTTTACTATAATTGACGCTCCAGGACATAGAGACTTTGTTAAGAACATGATAACTGGTGCCAGTCAAGCTGATGCTGCAATTTTAGTTGTATCAGCTAAGAAGGGCGAATATGAAGCTGGGATGAGTGCAGAAGGACAGACTAGGGAACACATTATTTTAGCCAAGACTATGGGACTAGATCAATTAATAGTGGCTATAAATAAAATGGATTTGACGGAGCCAGCATACGACGAAAAGCGTTATAAAGAAATTGTTGATCAGTTGACTAAATTCATGAGAAGTTATGGATTTAATATGAATAAAGTTAAATTTGTGCCAGTAGTTGCGCCTAGTGGAGATAATATTACACATAGATCAGAAAATATGAAATGGTATAATGGTCCTACATTAGAGGAATATCTTGATCAATTAGAATTACCACCAAAACCTATAGATAAACCATTAAGGATACCAATTCAAGATGTCTATTCAATATCCGGTGTAGGTACTGTTCCAGTAGGGAGGGTAGAAAGTGGAGTATTGAAGGTTGGTGATAAAATAGTATTTATGCCAGCAGGGAAAGTTGGAGAGGTAAGATCTATTGAAACACATCACACTAAATTAGAAAAAGCTGAGCCTGGAGATAATATAGGATTTAACGTTAGAGGTGTAGAAAAGAAAGATATAAAGAGAGGAGATGTAGCAGGGCATCCAAATAATCCACCTACAGTAGCAGATGAGTTTACGGCAAGAATAATTGTAATATGGCATCCTACTGCGTTAGCAAATGGATACACGCCAGTTGTTCACGTTCATACAGCAAGTATAGCATGCAGAATATCTGAACTAGTATCTAAGCTAGATCCAAGAACTGGACAAGAAGCTGAAAAGAATCCGCAATTCCTAAAACAAGGTGATGTTGCTATAGTCAAGTTTAAACCAATAAAGCAGTTATGCGTCGAGAAGTATAATGAATTTCCACCATTAGGAAGATTTGCTATGAGAGATATGGGCAAGACTGTAGGTGTAGGTATAATTATAGACGTAAAACCTTCTAAAGTGGAAATTAAGTGAGATATTTTCTTTTTTGGTGATCATCATGCCTACTAAGGCTAGAATAAGATTATGGAGTACAAATGTTGAAAATTTAAATTCTGTAGTAAATCAAATTAGAGGAATTGTTGAGAAAACCGGAATCGAGATGAAAGGTCCTATACCCTTACCTACTAGTAAATTAGAAGTGCCGCTAATGAGATTACCACATGGTGAAGGAAAGAAAAAATGGGAAAAGTGGGAAATGAGAGTACATAAAAGATTGATAGATGTTGCAGCAGATGAAAGAGTAATGAGACAATTAATGAGAGTTAAAGTACCAGAAGATGTTTATATAGAGATTCAACTAATATAAACCTTTTTATATTTCTTTAGCCAACTATACTCGTGCCGGGGTGCCCGAGCGGACTAAGGGGCTGGCCTGGAGATAATAGGCTAGGAAGCCAGTAGGGGTTTCCCCTACGCGGGTTCAAATCCCGCCCCCGGCGTGTTGTTTGATATTAAATTATTCAACGTTTTTGATTAACTACTTGGATTGCTAATGAAAGATGATATTCAGATATTTTTAAGTTTGGCTTTTCTTCTAGATTGTTATAAGTTTCTCAAAATCTATAAATTATAGAATATAAATACACTTCTTAAGGATTATCTATAAACTTAACACTAGATTAAAGGCAAAGCTAGTAGTTTAAGCAAGTTCAAAGAGATCTTGCCATAAGGTATGCATCTTCCCCATCAGCATAATAGGATCTTAGAACTTTAATCTTTTTAAAGCCTAGTTTTTCATAAAGATTTATTGCATTATAATTACTTACTCTAACCTCTAAGTACACCTCTTCCGCATTATAATCATTTTTCATACTTTTCATGGACGCTTCTAGTAAAGCAGTTGCAATTCCTTTTCTTCTATATTCTTCTAATACTGCTATAGAGACTACATGACCTTTCCTCGTTAGTGTAGGTAGCTGCTTAAAGTTACTAAATCCCCATTCTATTCTAGGCATTATATATCCAACTACTTTATCTTCGACTACTGCAACATAAAATGCTAAATTATACTCTTTAAGATGTTCTACAAAGAAATAATATGGATAATTTTCAGGTAATGTTATACGATTTATTTTCATTATTTTATCAATATCGTCCAATCTTGCATTTCTTACTATGAATTCGAGTCTTTTATCTTTTTCAGATAACTCCATACAATATCTTTATATAATGTAGCTAATATATATGCACAAAGATATGACACATCCATCTAAGAAGATAATTGGGACTACTAGTAACGAGCTAATGAGGAAGAAGATTTTGTTAGCGGTTACGGGCAGTGTTGCAATTTATAAATCGTTAGATTTTGCTAGAAATTTGATGAGGTTAGGCGCAGACGTAAAGGTATTAATGAGTAGGGATGCTGCTAAGCTTATTTCACCAGAAATGTTTAAGTGGGCTACTGGTAATGATGTATATACTAAACTTACGGGTGAGTTAGAACATGTTGTACTTGCAGAAGAAAATGATGCTATGATTATTGCTCCGTGTACTGCGAATACTATAGCTAAAATAGCTTATGGTATTTCAGATTCTGCAATTACAACTACCGCATTGAATTTTGTAGGGATGAAAAAGCCTGTAGTAGTAGTACCTTCTATGCATCTTCAAATGTACATCTCTCCTCAAATTACTGATGCTTTAAAAAAACTAAAAGAGTTAGGGATAGAGGTTATTAGTCCAGAAATTGTTAACGATCTAGCTCATTATCCTGAACTGGAATATCTAACATATAGGATTTCATCATATCTTTTAAGGGGCAATGATCTAAAAGGTTATAAGATATTAGTAACAGCGGGTCCTACACGAGAATATCTTGATTCTGTGAGATTTATTTCAAATCCAAGTAGCGGTATAATGGGTATAAGTATCGCTAATGAAGCATATTTTAGAGGTGCTACCGTTAAATTAGTACATGGTCCGTTAAGCTCTAGATTAAAGGCTTATGTAGAAGATAAAATATATGTTGAAACAACCGAGCAGATGCTTAATGAGGTAGTAAAAAGTATAGAGGAAAAGAGTTATAATGTGGTAATTTTAGCAGGTGCACCAGCAGATTTTAAGTTTAAAGTTAAATTTGATTCTAAGATAGATAG
>JAVYOH010000011.1:0-33557 GCA_038734615.1 Saccharolobus sp.
TTGATTGATTTCTACTAATTAACTCACTATAAATTGTATCTATCTTTTCTACTAGCTTAGAGTTAGTTATACCTCTTATGAAAGCCATTATAGAAGAACCCCCTGCTCCTACTCCTTCTTTGACATAACCTCTCTCATAAGCTCTTATTCCATCAAATTTTGAGATAGAGAAATCTAGCATTCCAACTAACAATTTAACATTGACTTGATTAACTAATCCTAACATGTCTGCTGATTTATCTTCTAATATCCATCTCGTTGTACCTATTGTTATATCCTTTTTCTTATCATATTCTTTAATTATAGCCGCTGCTGCAACCATTTGAGTACCTCCAGCCAATAATACTTTTCCTTTAAAACCTAATGCTATTCCAGAAACTCCTATTAGTACGGGATCGGAAACCTTAGCTAGCTTTTCCTCAGTTTTAGCTGGTAAATTCCTTAATGCTTCAAGAACTATGGCCCTTTTTAACTCCTTTGGATTTTCTGGTGACGCTGAACTTACCTTATCTAATGCATTATAGCCTAAGGCCTCTAGTGTGGCCATTGCTGTAGTTGTGCCAGCGGGTATTGACTCAGCTATTACAATAATTTCGTATTCGTTTGATAATTCTTCACCTAATTTTATACCATTTTCTATTATGTTATTCACTTTCTCTAAAGATAACGCACCTTTCCTTATATCCTTTCCCGGTTCACCACCTAGGTCGATGTGTGGAATCTTAGGTATTACTCTGCTTCCAGCATTTACTATTAGCTTTAACGGATTAATGAAAGAAAGAGCTGCTCTAGTTACTAATGCTGGTGTAGGTATGCCAGAGGGGCTAACTGGTATTGTATTTATGCTTTTGCAATAACCTAGCATAACATATTCAGCGTCTGCAGCTGGAGTATAATGGGTTAGTTCTGGTGTTGCTCCAGCTATAGTTAATGTTGGGATCAGGCTTATATCTGTAGTTCCTATTGTGAGTATGTAAGCGAATTTCTTTTTGAAATCCTCAATTGTAGCTCCATTAAATTCCTTGATCATCCAAGCAATTATAAGAATTTTCTTGTTATATAAAATCTGTGAATTTTTGGGAATATTATAAAATGGTCGAAGAAGGAACTTTAGTAGATCTTGAAGAATTTAAAAGAAATAAGCAATTAAAGGAGAGAGTAAAGGAGGGAATAATTGGTTTAATAAATGTCTTAATGAGTGAAATTTCTCTTATTTCTTCTTTCAATTCTAAAGAGGATGCAATATTAAATCTAGTTAAGATGAGAATAATTTCTGGTTCTTTAGCTCAAGAACTTTTGGATATACTTGAGATAGCGAATAATCTCAATAATGTTGAGGATGAGATAGTATACGGAATGCTTGTTAGAATAATGGAAGATATAGAGCAAGCATTAATTAGTATTAATGAATACAAAAACAGTAATAAGAAGAATTAGCTTCCTCTATTATACTTTGAAATTTTCTCTATAGTTTTTTGTATCTCATCTTCAGTATTGTAGAAATGAGTTGAAATTCTTATTCCCTCTCCTCTAGGCGAAGTTACTATATTCTCTTTTAACAACTCTTGTACAATCTCCTTTGGTTTATTTACTTTGATAACTACTATTCCAGCCCTTTTGTTCTCTGGAGTAATTACTTCCAAATTAAACTCTTTGGCAATTTTAATCGTATAGTTAGAGAGTGATAAGACTGAGCTTTCAACTGCTTCCATGTTCTCGCTTATTATCTCACAAGATTTGGAAAGGGCTAGATTTGCCGCAATATCTATTGTGCCTATCTCGAATCTTCTAGGCCCCTTTTCTAGTTTAAAAATATTAGCATCAAACTCAAGGTAGTTTTCTGAGGATTTCCAACCATAGAATGGAGGATCTTCTATAAGGCCCTTTTTAACATACATAAATCCTGATCCTTGAGGACTCATCAGCCATTTATATCCACCTGCTACAGCAAAGTCCACATCAAGATCTTTCACATCAACTCTAATTGCTCCAGAACTCTGAATAATGTCTAAAAGTACTAAAGCACCAAATTGTCTAGCTTCCTTTACTATTTTCTTAACGTCTACTCTTAAACCTGTATTAAAACTTACATGACTTATTGCTATAAGCTTAGTATTTTTGTTAATATTTGCTAATATATCTTCTTCAAATGTATAAGGGTTAGTTTTAACCACATTTAACTTAACTCCTCTTCTTGTTAATTTCAAAAATGGATATACTACTGTAGGAAATTCTAAGTTATCAGTAACTATATTTTCACCGCTTTTAATATCGAGTCCATGGGCTACAATATTTACGCCATAACTCGTATTTGGAATAAGAGAGATTTCTTCTGCTGATGAATTTATGAGTCTAGATATTTTTTCCCTTATGTGGAATAGCTCATCACTCTCTTCTATATTGTTAGCAATGCTTCCCTTGTTTGATACCTCATAAAGATATCTAAATGCCTCGAATAAAGATGGTAGGGGAGTAGGCGATATAGCAGCATGATTAAGATAAATATATTGCTTAGTTATTGGTACTAATTCTCTAAAATCTTTAATGTCTCGAAATTTCATTTTTTATCTCCCTTATTACGTCTGAATCCTCCAATATAGTTTCATCTATTTCCTTTCCTAATAATAAATCCCTTAAAACTCTCCTAACTATTTTACCGCTTCTTGATTTAGGTAATCTTTCTACTCTATAAACCTTATCTATAACATAAATTGGACCTAGGAGTTCTCTCACCTTAGATACTATTAGCTTTTCATCGGCTCTACCTACATAAAAGACTACTAACTTCTCACCTTTTATTTCATCGGGTATGCCAACTACTGCTGATTCTGTTACACCATCTATGGAATTTATCACACTTTCGATTTCTCCACTAGTCATTCTATGACCTGCAACTTTAACCATATCATCTTCTCTACCTACAATCTTTACAAATCCGTCATCATAAATAATAGCAAGATCCCCTGTATTATGAGCTTTAAATCTTCTGAAATAGTTTAGGAACTTTTCTTGATCTTTCCATACTCCTATAAATTGTGTAGGGAATGGACTCTTAGCTACTAAATTTCCAACCTTATTTCTTAAACTATTCCCATTGTCATCTACAATATCCAATACTGCACTAGGAAATGGGAGGCCGGCATATCCTATTTTAGGTTCTACGCCTTCTAAACTATAAGGATATCCTACTACATAGCCAAGCTCTGTTTGACCATACACATCCGTTACTTTATCTGCAAAACTTAAGGCATATTTCCATGACGATTCATCCATTATTTCTCCCGCTGTAGCTAAAAACTCAGCTTTTGGTAATTTTATGTCTAATTTTTGTAATGTCCTAAGTAGAGTTGGGGAAGTGAACAAGACTTTAGGTTGTAACTCATCTATTATGTTAACTAACCTTTCTTTTGGATAATCCGGAGCGCCTTCCATGAATGCAAACGTGGAGCCATGTAGTAAAGTACCATACATTATTCTAGAGAAAGTTATCCAACCTACGTCTGCAGTGGTAAGTACTATGTCATTTTTCTTTAAGGAAAACATTAAATTGAATACTGTATAATCTCCTACCATCCATGCACCGTGAGGCAAAACTATTCCTTTAGGTTTGCCAGTAGTCCCAGAGGTATACATTATCTTTAATGGTTCATTGCTTTCAATTTCCTCAAAGTCTTTATATTCTGTATGATAATCAAGGGGTTTGTCTCTAGGGATTACGAGATTAGCTAGTTCTGTAAAGAGTTTAATTTCTTTTCCTCTCCTAAAAGTTTTATCCGTAGAAATAACTAGTTTAGGTTCTAAATCGTTAAGCCTATCAGTTATTGCTTTAATTCCTAATCCAGCAAAAATCAATGTATATATTACACCTAAACGGGCACTAGCTAGTATTGTAGCAATAGTAAGTATTGTATTAGGCATATAGATAGCTATTCTATCTCCCTTTCTTATCCCCTTATCAAGCAATAAACCAGCAATGCTTGCACTAATTTTATTTAGCTCATTAAAGCTTACCTCTTCACTTTTTTATTCCTTGTAAAATATTAGAGCTTTTCCACTATGATTAAGAACGTTATAGGCAATATTAGTAGTTCCTTTTTAAAAACCATTTAGCTATTGGAATTTCGTTAGAAATTTCAATAACTTTTTCCCATTTTTTAAAGAAATGTAGTTTATTAGCATACATTTTCAATATTCAGATGGTTTTTCTAGAGAAAATTCGTATAATGTTTTGTAATCCATGAATACAGATTATCGTGCTTACTAAATTACTTTTATGGTTGAAGAAGCAAGTTCAAGAAAAAGAATATTATAGCTTTCAAAGCAGATATAAGCAATAGATATGAATATAAAGATAGTTAGCAAGCCATCGCCTCAGTTAAATAGTGTTATAGAAAAAATTAAACAAATTTCTTCTTCATTAGGATTTGAAATTAGTGAAAAGAATTTTGATTATGTAATTGCGGTAGGTGGTGATGGTACTCTATTAAGGGCTGTAAAAGAAGGTAAACCGGTTATTGCAGTAAAGGCTGGAAGGAGAGGATTATTAATGGATGTTACTATAGATAAAATTGAAGAAGCTTTAACTAGATTAAAGAGAGGTGATTATAGGACTGAAGAATATATGCTTCTAGAAGTAGTAGTGAATGATAAGGTAGAATTAGCCTTTAATGAAGCTGGAATATTATATAATAGGCCAGAGGCAATAAAGGTAGGTATTAGTTTTGATACGGAAAAGGTGTCAGTAGAAGGCGACGGAGTACTGATTTCTACCCCGCAAGGGAGTAGTGGCTGGGGATTATCTATAACTAGCTCTCTCCTTTACAAGGATCTCAATGCAATGGAGATAATATTCGTAAATCCTATATTTTATTATTTGAGATCAGTTATAATACCACCTAAGACTATCGCTTTGAGGTTAGAAGATAAAGGTTATATGCAGACTGCAAGAGTAGTAGTTGATGGTGAAGTTATTACACTGATAAGAACTGAGCAAGAGATAACCATAAGACCTTCAAGCAATAAGGCGAAAATATTAAGATTTTATAATTTAGATTTATTAGGAGAAATTCTTCATGCGTATAGTGTTTGATACAGCAGCATTCTTAGCAGGTTTACAATTATCTCTCAATAGAGTATATACTACGCAAGAGGTTATTGAGGAAATAAAAGATAACTATTCAAGATTCAATCTAGATATTTCAGTTTCTTCAGATAAGGTTGTGGTTATAGAACCGTCATTAACAAGTATAAAAAAAGTGGAAAAGGTCTTAGATGAGCTAAATGAGAGGAAGTTATCTAAAGCAGATATGTCTATTATAGCATTAGCTATAGATTTAGCACCATGTATAGTATTTACAGATGATTTATCAGTGCAAAATGTATTGAAAAAATTAGGAATAGAATTCTATTCAGTTAAGCTGAGCAAAAAGATAGAAAAACCTTCAAGGTTTATTTATTATTGTACTTCGTGCAATAAAAAATACAAAACCTACCACGAACAATGTCCGTACTGTGGAGGAAAAATAGTAAAGAGAAAGATAGGTATGTAGTTCTGAGCTTAAATTAAATGCTTCTTAAATAATTTAATACAAAACCTAAGTAAGAAAATCTAATGTAATTACTGTTAAGAAAAGTACAAAAATTCCTTAAGATCCTCTCCTTAAAGATTTTCAATATAAAGGCTTTAGCTATCCTACTACTACCATATCGTAAAACTTTATACCTAGATACTATAAATAATGTTTAGTGCGGGGGTGCCCGAGTTAGGACAAAGGGGGCGGACTGAGGCTCCGCTGGCGAAGGCCTGCGCGGGTTCAAATCCCGTCCCCCGCATCAGAAAAATTGCAAAAAATTTCTGTGAGGGCTCTGACGTAAAGTATTAGCAATATTTTTTGACCGGGTATGAGTAAATAGGTCCGTTTAACAAAAATTTCTCCGTTTCTTTTAGTTAAACGGACCTATTACGAACTTATATTTGACAGAGGTGTCATTTTTTGAAGTGCAATGAGAACTTCTCAATATTACCTATAATAGCTTACACGATACCTACTTTTGTTTTAGTATATCCTTCGTTTTTCGTTAATTGGTTAGCTGTTTCCAATGAATTTAAGCTATTGGCAAATATTTGTGATAATTTCTACACCGTTTTTGGGTAGGATAATAGGGTCATTCATTTATCAAAAGTATAATATTTCTCTTGTCGTATTCTCTAGTCTAGGAATCTTAGCGATTTTACAGAATTTCTTAAACATAATACTTTTAATTATTGTCAGATTCTCTATGGGAATTTTATTTGGAATGTTAACTGCTTTTGCAGTTGATGAAGCAGTGAGGTCTAGGAACAGTATATTAATTGGTTTAACTACTGCTGGCTGGTCAATTGGTTGGCTTATTGCATACATACTTTATACTACAGTCTACAGTATATAATTGGCATTATATTACGTTAAGTGAGATGATTATTATGGCATTATCAATATTAAATATTGGTAATACTAGAAATTCTATGAAATTTAAGAATATAAATATTATCAAAATTATGTCTCCTAATTTTTTAATGAAAATGATAGATCGAGTAAAATTGCTCTACCATCATTAAAATCCATATTACTTTATATCTCTTCTCTTACTCCTGCTTCATATCACAAATATTTCCTAGTATTTTAGAAAAAATTATTTTTAACATGGCTTATATTACCTTCTTATATAATTTCAATTTTACTATATATTATCTTACCGATAATTTCAGATAAATTTGGGATAAAAAATACTATTATAATATCATTTGTAATAACTTTGACGTGTGATCTTTTAACCTTTATCTATACTCCCTATTTGCTTATACTTTTTGCTTCTTTTGGCCTGGTAATACTTACTCTTATCTCTAAATATTTGTTTGCGAGGTATGAAGACTCACGTAGGCTAGGAACAGCATTAAATATTAGTTCAATAATGGGTATGATAATACCTACGCTTTATGGATTAGTTAAAATTTCTGCTGAGATGATATTAGTCATTGTAAGCCTTATAGCTATAATTATGATTTATCTTTACAACTAAAAATCTCGTTATTTAGAGCAGATAGAAAAGCTTTTTCCTTTCCTTAATGACTATCAATGAGGAGAGAATAAGCTTGACTATAAGAATGTAAGGTTACATTTAATAATGGGCTGTTTTCTCCTTGGTGTTTTTAAGAAATGTTTGCAAGTATTGTTTCTATTCATGTTTATTGGAGTAATTCATTTCTGAAAAGTTGCTGAGGTTTGGCGATTAAGTTTTTTAATTTTTAACGCATTATCTATAATAGCTCTGATGACGGGCAAGCCCAGAGGAAAGGCTGGCACCCTAGGATTATGAAGTGTAGTAAATGCGGATTTTCACATGATAGGGATGTGATAGGAGCGTGGAATATAACTTTAAAATTAGATGTGAGCCCTATGCCGTTGGGCTTGAAGGGGGTCCATGACCCTTACGTGGAGTGGTTGGTAACCACAGTGAACCGTAAGGTTGAGGCTCAAGTCCCTGGATAATGAATATCCGAGGATAAACGGGATTTCTGAGAATCCAGATTGTTTTACAATAGATGTAGGGAATGTAGTTTTTCAAGATGAGAGGGAAGAGGTCAGATAAGTTTACAAAAAATACAATGAAGGATTAGTATGGAAATCCCAATCTTTTTTAATTAAAAATTGAAAGCCTTGTAAATAAGGGTTATATGGAAATTTTTAAAACTTCTCTAAAGGTTTGTTACTTTTAGGTCTAATTTAGAGATGAGATGTTTCCTCATTAACAATAGATTTTTAAGGTACGTAGAAAGAGTATTTGAGTGATTAGGGATGAGTCTTTGACGAGTATGTATTAAATAAGCGTGAATTAAAGGCATTAATTAAGGAGTTAAAAAAATGGAAAGCGCCAGCTACTGTGTTATTATCTCTTTACATACCTCCTGGTAGGCCAGTTCCAGATGTAGTTAATTTGTTAAGACAAGAATATTCTATAGCACAGAATATTAAGCTAAAGAGGACTAGAGACGCTGTATTGTCTGCAATTGGCTCAGCTATTGATAGGTTAAATAAGATACCTAAGGTTAATGGTAATGGTTTAGTTCTATTTTGCGGAGAGAATTTTGAGACTGAAGATTTTAAGTGTTATATGTTATCTCCACCAGAAAAAATTGACATATTCTTTTATAGAACAGATAAAGAATTTCATCTAGAATTTTTAGAGGATATGATAGAAGAGAGTGCGGCTTATGGTTTGATTATTGTTGAGAGGGACGAGGCTACAATAGGATTGCTTAAGGGAACTAAAATAGAAGTTTTAGAAGAGGTTGAAGGCTTTGTTCCTGGCAAACATATGATGGGAGGGCAATCTCAAAGAAGAATCGATAGAATTATTGACGAAATGTATCATAACTTTTTGAAAGAGGTTGGAGAAAAAGTTAACGCATATTTCATTCCCCTTATAGAAAATGGAAAGATGAAGGGAATATTGCTAGGTGGGCCGGGCTATGCTAAAGAAGATTTTTACAAAGAGGATTATGTAGATTATAGAATTAAGAAGTTAATACTTCAACCTTTAATTGATGTTTCTGATCAAGGAGAGGTTGGACTAAGAGAGATGGTTATGAGAGCTGAAGAGTTACTTAAGAATCAGCAATATGTTGAGGTACAAAAATTATTGGAAGAGCTAAAGTACCATTTAGCAAAGGATGATGGGCTAATAATTTACGGTATAAACGAGATAAGGAAGGCCATGGAAATGGGTGCAGTAGATTCTCTAGTAGTATATGAAGATGATAAAAATAAGGAGCTTGAGAAGATAGTTCAAGAAGCTGAGAATTATAAGGTCAAGGTTTATATAGTTAGTGATGATCTGCCCGATGCTGAATGGGTTAAAAAAACGTTTAATGGTATTGTAGGCAAGTTAAGGTATAAGATTTCTTAAAGCATTTTTCTTCTTCGCATTTCCTTTATAATGTCTTGTAATGGAATAGGTGGATCCTTTATTCCATAATTTTCAGCAAATAACTCTTTCAATTGGTTAATATCAGTATTTTCCTTTCCTTTTTCTATTAAAATTTTATTTACCAAATTAATTTCATCCTCCCAATAATTCCAAGGATACATGAACCATGTCCAATTAGTTATTTCCTCAGCGTAATAATCAGGGGTTACCTTTGCGACTGGCTTAATATATTGAAGTGTTGCAGTTTTTACATTAGTAGTATTGAAATTTGCTATAACATATTTCTTAGATAGATCTATACTATCTCCAGTATCTGTAATGTCATCAACTATTAGAACGTTTTTGCCTTGTAAGTCTAGTTTAAATGGGTATTTTATTTTAGCTTCTGGCGTATGAGAGGCTGTAACTATCCAATGTTCTACTTTTATTGATATTACATCAAATATGCCTAAAATATCTGCAAGAAGTCTAGCTGGTACTAAACCACCTCTTGCTATTGCTATTATTACATCTACGTTATAATTGCTATCAATAATCTTTTCTGCTAATTTTGTAGATAATTCTACTATTTCGTTCCAGCTTACTACTTTTACTGGTATCTTAGGCAAAATTAACTCCCTAAAAAATCTCTGTTAAAACTTTATCAATTTTTTGGTTTATACTTATTAGGACCATTAATGTAGTTTACTTATGCTTCAACAAACTGAAAAAGCGAGTATTGGGATTATAGGTGGTTCTGGTATTTATGATCCTGGAATTTTTTCAAATTCTAAAGAGATAAAAGTTTATACGCCTTACGGTGAACCTAGTGATCTAATAATAGTAGGAGAGGTAGAAGGGAAGAAAGTTTCGTTTTTACCTAGACACGGAAGAAGACATAGAATTCCCCCGCATAAGATAAACTATAGGGCTAACATATGGGCTTTAAAGGAATTAGGGGTTAAATGGGTAATTTCTGTTTCAGCTGTTGGAAGTTTACGAATGGACTATAAGCCTGGTGATTTTGTGGTTCCAGACCAGTTTATTGATATGACGAAGAAAAGGGAATATACGTTTTTCGATGGTCCAGTAGTTGCACATGTATCTATGGCAAATCCATTCTGTAGTCATTTAAGCAAGCTAATAATTGAAACTGCCAAAGAATTGAATATTACAGTTCATGAAAGTGGAACTTACATATGTATAGAAGGACCTAGATTTTCAACAAGGGCTGAAAGCAGAGTATGGAGAGAGGTTTATAAGGCTGATATCATTGGAATGACTTTAGTTCCAGAAGTTAATTTAGCTTGTGAGATGCAGATGTGTTATTCAACCTTAGCAATGGTAACTGATTATGATGTGTTTGCAGAAGTTCCCGTCACTGCTGATGAGGTAACTAGAGTTATGGCGGAAAATACGGAAAAAGCTAAGAAACTCCTATATTCTTTAATTAAAAAGATACCAGAAAAGCCAGAAGAGGAGTTGTGTTCTTGTTGCAACAGCCTAAAGACAGCCCTAGTTTAAGGAAATTGATAAAACTAATTAATGTAAGTATTCCTAATAGAGTAGATTTAATAGTTTATGGGAAAGGATTAGAACTTCCTGCTTTTACTGCTGAAAACTATTTTTCAACAATAAAAAGTAGTATTATTAAAATTTCTAATGTATATGAACTTTTAATTATGGAGATCCCATACGTGGAGATTTCTAATATAATAGGTTTTTTAGGAGATGAGAAGGAGTTATATGAACTTTTAAATGGATTAGAAAGTCTAAGGATATCTGGAATTATATATTTTTGTGGAAAAAATAATCTTAAACCCAGAACTAATTTAATTTCAATTTATAATGTAGATCAAACTCTATGTGAAATAAATTTATCTTTATCTATTTTAAAATCATTGATTAGTTATAAGACAGAAAGAGAGAGAAGGCTTGATGAGCAATTAACTGATCTTTCAGATTTAGATGATTGGGTTAAGGAAAAAGCTAAACAGTTTGATTCGTCATTGCCTATTCTTTTATCCCCCCTATTAATTTCTGCTAAATCGTATCTTGAAAAAATTGGATTCAATGTTTTAACATATTTTGATAATAAGATATTAGGAGATATTCAGATAGTTTATACTGGTGCTGATATGCATACTTTAAGACCTATTGCTTCTTCTCTAAGGACTAGCGCTAAGAAGGTAAAAGAAATATTGATTGATGTTGATCCGTTAATTGCACCCATATATTTAAGTATGATTTTATTTTATTTAAAAGAGATAAGAGGAGGGCTTTAGACTTGAGTATTATTGATTTTTGGCTTAAAGCTAAATCAATTGTTGATGATCTAATTAATGAGTTTCTGAATGTTAATAAAGAATGGGAATTTATTAATATGAGTAGTTATATTCTTAAAGATGGCAAGAGATTTAGAGGCACTCTTAACATGTTTTTCACTGTTGCATTGGGGGGAGAGATTAAAGATTCTTATAGCGGTGCATTAGCAACAGAAATACTTCATTCTGCATCATTAGCTCTCGATGATATTGTAGATTTAGATATTATGAGAAGAGGTGATAAGGCAGCTTGGGTAGTGTATGGAAATAAGAGGGTTATATTTATAACCAATTATCTTATACCAACTGCACTTAGATTAATTCAAAATTCTTATGGTGATGACGCTCTAGCTATTAGTATTGAATTATGGAAGGATACTGCAGTAGGCGCGTTAAAGGAAATGCAAAATAATCCTAACGAATATATAGAAACTATAGAGTTAAAAACAGGAAGTTTATTTAAATTGTCTACCGTATTATCTGCTTTTGCTTCGAATAGGATCAATTTTAAAAATTATATGTTAGAAATTGGGAAAAACTTAGGTATAATATATCAAATAATAGATGACTTTGTGGATTATAGAACTAAGAAAATAGAAGAAATAGATGGTAGTGCTAGACAATTATATAAGTATTATAAGGAAGGGAAGCTTGAGGAGTATGTAAAAAGAGTATATTATGAGTATAAGCTTAAATATGATGAACTTGTGAAAAAAATACCCTTCCAATCTGAATATATAGAAGATGTAAGAGGACTTCCAGAATTCTTGGCTAACGGACTTCTTAAGGAGGCTGGTATAGATAAGCTTTAAGAAATTTAAATTAGAGGAGTTTTTGGTGAAGTGTAATTAAACTTGCAGTGATTCATGAATCTGAGAAAATTACTGAGGCATCTAAAGAATTATTATTAGAGATTAAAAGTCGAGGTCATAATGCATATTACATTAGAATTTCTAGATTAAATGCCGAGATTATTGAAAATGGAATAGAATTCACATATGGTGATAAAAAGATAGGTATAGAAGGAGGTCTAATAAGAAATTTGGGCTTTATATCTACTACTGAGCAATTTATAAAGCGATTTGATGTTTTAAAGGAACTTGAAAGAAGTGGAGTTGTGTTAATGAATTCTCCAGAATCTATGTTATTAGCCAGGGATAAATTCTCAAGTTTAATGAGGATGAAGAGAGCTGGAATTCCAGTCCCAAATACTGCTTTAGTTGAAGATCCTTTTGAAGTAATGAGATTGGTGCAAAAATGGGGTGAGGTTGTAATTAAGCCAGTAGTAGGTAGTTTAGGTTTAGGGTCCGTAAAAGTTTCCGATCCTGATATAGCATTTAGAATAGCTAAATCTATATTATCTGTAAATCAGCCAGTCTATGTTCAAAAGTATATAAAGAAACCAGATAGAGATATAAGAGTGATCGTGATTGGAGATTCTGTTTTAGGCAGCATATATAGGATCTCTAAGAGTGGATGGAAGACTAATATTGCGCAGGGTGCAATAGCACAAATATTAGTTCCAGACACCGAGTTAGAAGAGTTAAGTTTAAAGAGTGTAAAGGTATTAGGTTTAGATTATGCTGGAATAGATATTATAGAAGATACAGTTGAAGGTGGGTATAAAATAATTGAAGTAAATGCTGCTCCTTTATGGACTGGTTTTGCTTCTGCGACTAATATTAATCCAGCTAAGCATATAGTTAGCTATTTGCTGGAAAAGATTAAGAGATGAAGAATAGAAAACCGGCTGAAAAATGATGAGGAGCTCTCGCTCCTGATACTCAAAAATCTAATTCTTTCTTATCTTTTACTACTCTCAATACCAACATTGTATAAGTTGATGTTACTCCTTCAAGATTTCCTATACTATCCAATACCTTAGCTAAATCTTCTCTAGTTGGCACTCTTACTTTTACGACAGCATAATATTCGCCAGTTACATCATAAATTTCATAAATTTCTTTCATTTCTATTAATTGTTTTAATATTTTATCGTATTTCTTAGGATCTGCCTTTATCAGTATAAAGGCTACGACATTTAATCCTATCCTATCATAATCTATATCAGTGTAAAATCCTCTTATTACACCGTTTTCCTTTAGTCTTTTTATCCTAACATATATCGTAGCTTCACTTAAGTTGAGCATTTTAGCTAGTCTTGAAAAAGGTATTCTTGAATCTTGTTGAAGTATATTAAGAATTTTCTTATCTATGTCATCAAGATAATAAGTAGATGAATTCAAATAAGAGACCTCCCGAAAAGCTTTAACAGATCAAATGTATTAAAGTCTCCTATAGCAAATTTTAAAACTAACTGAGGATCGTTATTAACTAAAGCCTTAGATAATTTTATTGTTCCTAAATCCTTTTCTCTTCCCATTTTTATAATTCTAGCGTGCCAATTTAGTGTAAAATATAGTTTACTTTTCTTAAATTCCTTTCTAAAATCTTTATTATTTATCATAGAATCAGCAAGAATCTTTGATGAAAGTATAGATGGTCTTATACCTTCTCCAGTTACAGCATAAACTGCACCTAAGGCTTCTCCAACATAATTACCATCAAGCCTATCTTCAATAATTCCATGATCAGAAACTCTAGCTCCATGAAATGTTTTTATCCTTCCCTTTAATATTCCCTTAACTCTTTCCTTCAACTCTGGTATTTCTGCATATCCACCAATTCCTATTTTCGATCCTTCTCTATCTGGAAATATCCATGCATATCCTAGAAGACCAGAATAGAAGTAAAACTCTACTGTTTCCTTATCTATTTCGTAATCCGTAATGTATTGGATTGCGGGAATTGTCATAGACTTATCAACACTATAATGACCATTAGCAATTATTACTTTATCAGCTTCTAAGGGTTTATCGTTTACAAAATACTTTCCATTTTTTTGAGTTACTTTGGAATTGAATTGCGTATTAACGTTTTCAGAAAGTCTTTTTAAGAATAAGGGTTTATCAATAATATAGCCTAATTTATTGTTGGTTCTTATATCAAAAATTAACTTATTATCTAAATATATTCTAAAAGCTTTTATTTCACTAATTATTGTCTCCTTAGGTATAGGTATAATATCTTCTATTCCAGTTATTAGACCCCAAGCACAAGGTTTAATACCCGGTTCTGGCAAGCTCTCATAAACCGTTGCCTCAAATCTTTTGCTACCTTTAAGAAAATATGCCATTGAGAGACCTGCAGGACCAGCACCAACGATAGCTATTCTCATATTTTTCACTTTCTTCTAAAATAAAATAAAGCTATTATAGCTAGAGCTAGAAAACCTGTATATAAAGGTAAGAGTATGTAAAACCTTGTTATAAATAATCTGCCGATAATTGCTCCTATTATTAGCACAATGACAAAAGCGAAAAATCCATTTCCAGTGTAAATTATGCTAGATTTCAATATATTAGGTAGTATTGGTTTAATTATTAAGAAAAGATTATATATAAATGGTATAGATAAGATCAAGGTAACTATTGCAAATTTAACTGGATGATAAGGTAATGCTAAGAATATTGCGAACAAATTCGCTGCAGTAGCTATGCCAGTAAAATATAACGTACTAATAGCAGTCTTTATGTCATTTGACCATGGTTTTTCTGTTAATAATGCATAAATTACTATGATAAAATTAATAAGTGATGCTACTAAAAAGCCTATGAATGAGTTAACTAAAGCTGGAATGATAGGTAGTATTATCATTATTATCGATATCGGTAACGTATAACCAGCTTTCATCTTATTCTAAAAGAGCTAATTAGAAAATAAAAATATCTATTCCTAATAGAAGGTTGTGAGATATAAATTACCAGTCCTTATGGTGCATGGAGGAGCGGGAAGCTGGAGAATTGATGATCAAGATAAGGCTAAAGCTGCTATTTCAGAAGCTTTGATAAGAGGTTATGAGGAGTTTAAAAAAGGTTCAGCAATAGAAGCAGTTGTAGAAGCAATATATAGTATGGAAGAGTCTGGTATTTTTGATGCTGGTAAAGGCAGTGTCAAAAATTCAGCTGGCTATGTTGAAATGGACGCTGGTATAATGATAGGTAATACTCTTCAAGCTGGTGCAATCATGGGATTAAGAGAGGGTAGTGCGATAAAAAAAGCATTAGAGGTTTTAAATCAAGGAAAACATGTTTTAATGATAGGTAGTAATAGCGTTTTAGGAGGAGATATGACTACAAGCAAGTCAACAATTTCTTCAGATACTGTAGGTGCTGTAGCTCTTGATACTCTAGGTAATCTAGTTGCAGGGACTAGCACTGGTGGGATAAAAGGTAAATTACCAGGTAGAGTAGGTGATTCTCCTATACCAGGCGCAGGCTATTATGCCACTCCTAATGTTGCAGTATCTTCTACTGGAATAGGTGAAATAATTTTGAAAATGTTACCTGCAAAGGAGGTTGATATTTTAGTCTCCATGGGTTTTGATATAGACGATGCGATAAGGTCTGTAGTGAATAAAGTTACTAAAACTTTTGGAAAAGATAATATAGGAATGATTGGATTAGATAAATATGGTAATGCAGCAGCATATTATAATACAAGAGGTATGGCGAGAGGGATTATTTATGGGGATAAAGAGTTTAAAGTTTATGTTTTTGAAGGTGAAATTTAAATGAAAATTTTAGTAATGAGTAATGTCAGATTTCCAGAACCTCACGTTGAAAGTACGCTATCAGCAGTTATAAAAAAGGAAGAACCAGAGATAATAATACTAAATGGAGATACTACGCAATGTTATTGGGATTATGAATGTCCTAGGGTGATAGATGTTCTTTATGTTATTAGAAGTATAGCACCTTGGGCTCAGATAGTTTATATACAAGGTGATATGGACCCTCACGCTATTAAATGTATAACTGCAGAGCCTAGATATAGAGAGGAGATAATAGGGACTACAATGTACATTGCAGAAGCTGCTTCAGTGAAATATTATATTGTTCATGGTCATCAAGGAGAAATAGATCAGTTAAGAAAAAGTATTGGAGCAGGACCTTGGGATTGGTTAATAATAGGGCAATATAAAAGATTAGAGGTAGATAAGCTAGCTAGAGTAATATATAATGGGGGTATAACTAGAGAATTTCCCCCAGAAGCTAGAGGCTATTTAGTTATTACAGATTCTAATTACTATATTAGAACTCTTAAGAGCTAACTACACGCTGGAAAGTATGCTCTTCTTAGTATTTCAAATATTTTAATATCATAAATTTCTTCTATTGGATTTGAGTTTGATCCTTCTTCCCAGATTTTATAGTCGTTTGCAGATATCATTGTCTTCTCCGCCTTGTAAAATATTATCTCCTTTATAAATGGTATTTCCCTTAGTAGATTAACTATAGCTCTAATTCTTTTATCTATTACTCTATACTTAACTAGGACGATCACATATTATAATTGTTATATCATTTCTTAAGGTATTGGATAATTACGAATGGTATTTTCATAAACGATTTAAAGTTAAGTTTTACTAATTAACTGTGCAATTAGATAATCAATTCGTTGTTGTAATTTCATCTACTAGTCTAGACGATATTCCAGGTTTTATAAGGAAAATGTTTAAAGATTGTAGGCTGAGTGGAAGTAAAAAATTGATAATAAATTTCCTATCTAATAAAATTTCCTATCCAGAATTTGTGCAAAATGCTAGGGAATCTATTCTAGATAATGTAGATCTTGGAATATATGTATATATATGGAAGCCAGAAGAAATAGACCAAATGATAAGAAAGGTTTTAGAAATACAAAAAGATATAAAAGGTTTTATAGTATATTGCGATAATGATAACAAGCAACTTATAGAAAGATTATCTGCTAAGATACCTAATTCAATAAAGGCTAAAATTATAAAGGATTATTGTAAATAAATTTTTATCTTAAGAATCCATAGGATAGTGACCTAATCTTGAAGAAATCTGAGTACGATGTCCTAATTATCGGATTAGGAATAGCTGGAGCCTCTTTAGCGTGGAAATTATCTCATAATAATCTTAAAGTTTTAGCCATAGACAGTAAACCTTGGAATAGATTTGGTGATAAACCGTGTGGAGATGCAATAAGCAAAGAACACTTTGATAATTTAGGCATGCCTTATCCGGAAGATAAACAACTAGAAGCTAAAATCGAAGGAATAAAATTATACAGTCCAGACATGAAGGTAGAATGGACAGTAAAAGGAGAAGGATTTGAGATAGACTCTCCTAGCTATGTACAAAGACTTGTTAATGAGGCTAACAAAAATGGGGTTGAAGTGATGGATTTGACTACTGCAATGAAACCAATATTATCCAATAATAAGGTGGATGGTGCGGTTATATTTAATAGAAGAACTAATGAGACGATTGAGATCAAAGCAAAGGTGACAGTAGATGCCACTGGTTATTCTATGAGTTTCAGAAGTAAATTACCATTTGAGTTTCCAGTTACCGAATCATTAGATGATAAAGATGCCGATATAGCATATAGGGAAGTGTTATATACTAAGGATGAGATCGAGGATTATAAATATCTTAGGATATTTATAACTCAGAAAGCTTCTCCAGGAGGATATTGGTGGTACTTTCCTAAAGGACCAAATAAGGTAAATGTAGGTCTAGGAATTCAAGGTGGTATGGGTTATCCTAGTATTCATGAATTCTATAATAAATATCTAGATTATTATGCGCCAGATGTTGATAAAAATAAGTTACTGGTTAAAGGTGGCGCATTAGTACCTACTAGAAGGCCATTAGCTAGCATAGTATGGGATGGTATAGCTGTAATAGGAGATTCAGCCTTTACTGTAAATCCAGTTCATGGAGGGGGTAAAGGTTCTGCAATGATTTCAGCTTTTTGTACAGCAAAGGCTATATTGAATAGTTTTGAAACTGGAGACTTTTCCGCAAAAGGATTATGGAGTGCAAATGAGTGTTATATAGAGAGGTATGGCGCTAAGCAAGCTAGTCTTGACTTATTTAGAAGGTTTTTGCAAAAATTAAGCGATGATGAGATAAATTATGGTATGGCTAAAAAAGTTCTAAAGGAAGAGGATATACTAGAGGCTAGTTCAAAAGGAGATTTGCATCTTTCGGTTGTTGAAAAGGCTATGAGAGTTATAATGGCGTTAGGAAAGCCTTCATTACTATTCAAACTAAAGACTGTAGCAGAGTATATGAAGAAAATAAAAGAAGTATATACTCAGTATCCCTCAGAACCTAAGGAATTACCATTATGGAAAAATAAGGTTGATTCTATATTATTGGACTTTAATAAGGCTTTGGAAAAGTAATATAAAAACTAAAAGAATATATGGTGTAACTAAAGGAATCCAAAAGGTTTTTGAAGTATATCTTCCAACATCCTCTAAAGCCTTGAGCATAACTGATATTATTTTTCCGATTATTTTTATTCCTTTCAATTTTATTGTGGTATACTCTATATCTTTTACCTCTTTCATATTAGTTAAAGAGGACTTAACTAACTCTATAGCTTTATTTACAATTTCATCGCATATCATCGCTGGGGAATATGTTATGCCTAAACTTATTCCTGTGCACGAATGATCATCTGGAGTGACTAAAACTACTTTATTTACAATTTCCTTTAGTGATCTGTCTAGTGCATTTTTGAGCTCTTTTGATGAATTATTGGCATAAATGTAGATTAGGGATATTTTTTTAATACCATCACTAAATGTTAATACTCTTATACGATTATCACAAAGACCTTCACACTTTTTTTCTAACTCTCCCTCTGCATACCCTAGCATTAGTTTTCTTGTTTGTTTAATTCCTCTTTGTGAGCTAATAAAATGTTTAAGAGCATATATTTCCTCTTTACTATACTCTTCTATCATAAATGAATTATGACAATCTATTATATAATTATTGAAAGTTATCATATAATTCCATAAGTTTGAGGGTAAGTCATCTATTCCTAGTTCTGGTCTTTCCAAAAATGAAATCTTGAACTTATCAAATTCTAATGATGTAATTTCGAAATTTTTCAATACTTCATTAGATATGCCATAAAATGAAGCCCTAATCCAACTATTTCTCTTTATACCTTCTATTATTTCTTCTATTACTTTGTTTACTTCAGCAGATGATGGTAGATCTAATTCGTGACTACCTGGACCATGAAAAACTATAATATTTTTACTTAATTTATTCTCGACATCATATACAAATCTTGAACTTCCTACATTACCAAAAATTCCAAAATGGACTTGCGGTAACATAAGCATTAAATTGTCTAATTTAAACACTGCTACGTGAAGATTAGTCTTTACTGATATAAGGTTTAGAAAACTCTCTAATGGCATTTTATTTTTATCTGTAAGAGCAGTTATGAAAGGTATAGCTACTTGCGTTGATTTAAAACCAAGTATTTTGGATCCTTTTCTGTTTACTGTATAAATGTAGATATAAAATATTAATCCTATTATTATTATGTATATAGAGAACAATATTATATATTTTGGATAGAATATTACCGGGACAAAAGAAGATAATGAGGATAAAAGTATAGAGAATAATTCCCTATAACTTCCTATAAGAAGATATGCCATTAATGGTAGGAAGAAGCCTAGAGCGAAAATCGGAGGTATTAATAGTAAGGTCAAAATTAAATAAGGTATGCCGGTTAAGTCTATCATAAATAGACTTATTTTTATCTTGCCTTTAAAAAAAAGTATTACAAGCAATGCGTAGATTGCAAACGAGTATAGGTAATCAAAGCCCAATTGAAAGCTTCTTATTGATATGAGTATTAATTCAATTAATGAGATTAGCGAGAATGTTTTTATATCAGGTAATGTCTTTATATATCCATAGTATTTCCTTGTTAAACTTTCAGTATCCATGGTCTTGATAAGTTATATGGGGTGAGTAAAAATAGTTTTGTCAATTGATAAGGAAAAACTTGGCTTAGATAAAATTATAAAAAATTCTTTAACTTCTTGTGATTTATATATTCTTCAAAAAGGAGATAAAGTGTTGTTATTATATGTATTTGATAAAGGGGATTATTTTTACTTCAAAATAATGCCTGCGACTATAGGTAAATGGGAGGATTGTGAGAATGCATTATATTATTCATTCGGTCTATTTGGTTTTTCAAAAAAGAATGAATATATAGAGGATAAAATAAAAGAGAAAATTGAGGTTTTAGAATCTTATGGTCTCGCTTAACGATTATGATTTAATAATAAGCGACGTTGATGGCGTTATAATAAGGGAAGGAGAACCAATATGGGAAAACATTAATGTATTAAGAAAGTTCCAAGAAAATACTAATAAGCAAATTATATTTGTTACAAATAATTCTGGATTTAGTAGAATTTTATTAGCAAGACAACTATCATATCTAGGGCTTAAAGCAACCCCAAATACGATAATTACGAGCGGATTAGCAGCAGCGCTATATATGAAAGACAAACTTAAAATAAGAACTGCTTTTGCGGTTGGAGAAGAAGGTTTAATTGAAGAGTTAAAGAATCACGGTTTTACAGTATTGTCTAGCTCCGAGGCTGAAAAAGAATTACCGGATGCTGTAGTATTAGGGTTAGATAGACTTAGCACTTATGATAAGCTATCCTTAGCTATGAGATGTATAAGTAAAGGTTCCAAATTTATAGTAACTAATATGGATAGGCTTTGGCCAGCAAAGGATGGTTTAAAATTGGGTGCTGGTGCTTTAGCTAGTTCTATAATTTATGCCTTAAAAAGAGAGCCAGATTTTGTAGCAGGGAAGCCTAATCCATGGATTATAGATATTGCAATGAAGTTTGCAAATATAACAAATTTAAATAAAGTTTTGGTTGTAGGTGATCAGTTGGAAATAGATATTGCAATGGGTTTAAAAATAGGTGCAGATACTGCGTTAGTATTAACTGGTGTTTCAAGTTCTAAAGATGTTGAAAAAAGCGATATTAAACCTAAATTTGTGATAAGTAGTTTATTAGAGCTAATCTAAAAATGCATAAAAAATACTTAAAAACTACGTACCAAATATAAATCTGTATGGAAAAGCTTGAATATGATGCGGTAATAGTTGGAGGCGGTTTAGCAGGTTTAATGTCTGCATATGAGATAGTATCTGCTGGCTATAAAGTAGCAATAATTTCAAAAGTTTTCCCCACTAGGTCTCATTCAGCTGCTGCTGAAGGAGGTATAGCAGCTTATATACCAGGTAACTCAGACCCTAATGATAATCCAGATTATATGACTTACGATACGGTAAAAGGTGGGGATTATTTAGTAGATCAAGATGCAGCTGAAATATTGTCTAATAAATCTGGAGAAATAGCTATGCTACTAGAAAGATGGGGTGCCCTATTTAATAGGCAACCAGATGGTAGAATTGCGGTGAGATATTTTGGTGGGCAAACATACCCAAGGACTAGATTTGTTGGAGATAAGACTGGTATGGCATTATTACATACAATATTTGAGAGACTATCTGGGTTAAATGTGGATTTTTATAATGAATGGTTCGCACTAGATCTACTTACTACAGAAGACAAGAGAGTTGCAGGTTTGGTAGCTATTCAAATGAAGACAATGATGCCAGTTCTTTTCAAAACTAGTGCAGTTATAATAGCCTCTGGCGGTATGGGAATGCTATATAGACATACTACAAATAGTTATATAAATACTGGAGATGGATTTGGGATAGCACTAAGAGCGGGAGCAGCATTAAAAGATCCAGAATTCGTTCAATTTCATCCAACAGCATTGTATCCTTCTGATATCTTAATTAGTGAAGCTGCTAGAGGAGAGGGAGCAGTACTAAAGAACGCTAAAGGAGAGCGATTTATGGTAAGATATGCTCCTAAGAAATTAGATCTAGCCCCTAGAGATATAGTCTCAAGGGCTATAATGACAGAAATACGAGAGGGAAGAGGATTTCCTGGTGGATATGTTGGGCTTGATTTAACTCATCTAGGTGAGCAATACATAAAAGAGAGATTGGCATTAGCAGTAGAGGCTGCTAAGAGCTTTTCTGGAGTAGATGCATTTACAGAGCCTATTCCTGTTAGACCTGCTCAGCATTATTATATGGGAGGAATAGATGTTAATACAGATGGTAGAAATCCAGATATTATTGGCTTATTCTCAGCTGGTGAAGCAGCTTGCGTATCAGTACATGGTGCAAATAGATTAGGCTCTAATTCTCTTCTAGACACTTTAGTATTTGGTCAAATAACTGGTAGAACTGTAGTAGACTTCTTAAAAAGTAAGCCTAGCGCTCCTACATTAGATTATGAGAAAGAGTCGGAAAAATTAATAGATAATGCCTATAAGTTTGTCAAAAGTGAGAGTGGAGTTCATTTTGGTGGAAATATTAGAGAGATTAAGGGATATAATGTGGGATAATGTAGGCATTTTTAGAGATGAAGGAGGATTACTTAATGCTTTATCTGAGATTAATAAGCTGAGAAATATGACAAGTGATATGTATGTTACTGATAAAAGTAAGGTTTACAATACTGAATTCCTGAATTCTTTAATGCATTAGAAATGCGGAACATGATAGATTTAGCAATAGTTATAACCAAATCTGTCCTGGAGAGAAAAGAGTCTAGGGGAGCTCACTATAGAACAGATTATCCAGAAAGAGACGATAATAATTGGTTGAAACATACTTTAGCGTATTTAAGAGGAAATACAGTAGAGATTGCATATAATCCAGTTAGGATGACTAGGTGGAAACCAGAAGCGAGGGTGTACTAAAAAATGTCAAACCTATAAGAACAAGAAGTAATATTAAAGATAAAGAGATTTAATCCAGAAAAAGGATTTTGGTGGCAAGAATATAAGCTTAAAGTGGATAGATTTACTCAATTCACTGAAGCATTAAGAAGAATAAAGAGTGAACAAGACCCCACTTTATCTTATAGAGCATCTTGCCATATGGCGGTTTGTGGAAGTTGTGGTATGAAGATTAATGGTGAACCCAGATTAGCTTGCAAAACACTAGTTCTTGATATAGTGAAAAGGTATAACAATAATGTGATAACAATTGAACCTATGGACTATTTCAGCACAATTAAAGATTTGATTGTAGACTTAGATGACTTTTATGATAGGATGTTTAAGGTTAAGCCTAGGCTTTATCCAGCAAAAGAGATAATAGAAGGTAAAGCCGAGCATAGACTTAAGCCAGAAGATCAACGTGAATTATGGAAATTTGCCCAATGCATTTGGTGTGGTTTATGTGTATCAGCTTGTCCTGCTGTAAAAATTGATCCAGAATTTTTAGGCCCAGCAGCTCATGCTAAGGGTTATAGATTCTTAGCGGATCCTAGAGATACAATAACTGAAGAAAGAATGAAAATATTAATCGATAGTTCATGGCGCTGTACGTATTGTTATCAATGTTTTAATGTATGTCCTAGAGATATAGAGCCAGTAACCGCTATTAAGAAAACTAGGAGCTTCACTAAGAAATTAAGAGATAGAACAGAAGTATCAGAAAGGGGAGAGAAACATGCTGAGGCTATATTTGAATCAATCTTAAGATCAGGAAAACTAGAAGAGGCTATGGTGTACCTAAAGACGTATGGTGTCTTGCAATCTCTTACAGACCTAGTATATATGTCTAAGTCGGGAAAGCTTAAATATGCATTAGTTCGAGAAAAAGGTGTACAAAATATAAACGAAATCAAAAAGATTATGGCAGATGAATCTAAATGAAAATAGCTTATTATCCTGGTTGTGCATCACATGGTTTATCTAAGGATGTAGATATAGCTACTAAAAAGGTGGCTGAAGTTTTAGGATTAGAGTTAGTTGAAGTTCCAGATTGGAATTGTTGCGGCGGTGGATTTTTAGATGAGTACGATGAAGTAGCTCATATAGCCCTAAATTTAAGGAATTTATCACAGGTTAAAAGACTTGGTCTAGATAAGATAACTACACCGTGTAGTGTATGCCTACATAGCCATGTATTAGCTTCGTATAAATATGCTGAGGATAGAGATATCAAGAGAAAGGTAGATAAGAGATTGCAAGGAACTTCAATTAGCTTTGATGGGAAAGTAAGTGCAGAACATATAGTTTGGGTTTTATTAAGAGATATTGGACTAGAGAATATAAAGAAACACGTTAAAAGGCAATTAACTGGACTTAAGGTCGGGACGTATTATGGCTGCCAAATGCTAAGACCAGAGCAAATAATGAAATTTGAAAACGCATATAATCCACACAGCCTTTCAGATCTAGTATCAGTAACTGGTGCTACCCCAGTAGTATTCCCTACTATGACATCTTGTTGTGGGTTCCCGCTTATTGGAAGTAACCCTAAGGGAGGATTAAAATTAGCATTTAATGTTTTAAAAGGTGCTAAGGATGCGGGTGCTGACATAATTATACATCCATGTAGTTTATGTCATCTTCAACTAGATTCTTTACAGCTTAAAGTTAAGAGTGAGTTTAATGTAGAGTGGACTATGCCAGCGATATATATTACTCAATTATTAGGTTTAGCATTTGGATTTGATGCAGAAGAATTAGGTATAGGTAAACTTGCCATGGAGGTATTAAGAAGTAAGGGGGTAATTTAAATGAGTGAAGAAATAAAGAAAATTATTGAAAGTGAGGGCGGAAAGATAGAAGATTGGATTAGTGTATCTGAAAGGCCAGGAAAAGAACCTTTTGCAATAGAAGCTAATTATTCTATTAATGGTTATTTTTGGGGAAAGATTCATATAAGAAATGAAGGAGATCTTTATGTTTTAATTATCTCAAAAGACGTGTTTAATTGGAAACAAAGGATTAAGGATTTGAAACTTAGTGGTGAGGTAGTTGATGCTGTTGGCGGATTAATGTGGATCTCAGAACCTTCTACTCAGAGTTTAGAAAAGGATTTTAAGTACCTGAAAAGTTATATAGAGTCCTTAAAAAAGCAAAAAGCTTAATATTTTTGAGGTACTATAATTCAAAGGCCATACTCAACAGACACCCGCGTAGTCCCGCGGGAGGATGATGTTGGGGCCTCCACAATTTTTAAGTTTCTACCACTTTTAATAAATCTTCATGATCTAGCTTATACGCTACTAGGTATCTATCAGCAACCCTTCTTAGATCAGCATTATCTCCTCTTATCATGACACTTATTAGCTGTGAATTAGCCTCTTTTAACGACCTTCTTACTGTTGTTTCAGCTATTTTATCTTCACCATCAGTTAGTAATATTATTTCACTTACTCCTTTCACATGCCCTTCTTTTATATCTTCACAAGCAGAGATTATAGATCTGCTAATATCAGTTCCTCCACCACCTCTTATTTTTCCTATATACTCTATCATCTTAATTACATCTTTACTCTTAGCATTCTTTTGGACTTTTATTAATGGGTAAGGTATATTATCGAAAAATCTAAGGAAAAAGTCTCTATTTTCTCTTCTTGCCCTAGTATACAGTGCCAATGCTACTGCTTTCGCCCACAATATTTTCTCTCCATCCATACTACCACTTTTATCTAAAAGTAGATAAATTGGTCCTAGAGTCTCTTTAATTTGCTTTTGATATAAAAGTAGTTGTCCCTCAGCTAATTTTAGATTAAATAAAACATCTGGAAGAGCTAGCTCCGAATAAACTATTCTTTCTATGTCACTTCCTTCTTCATATCCATATAACTCCCCTTTAGAGAACCTAACTGTTCTTCTTTTTGTAATACTACCTAGCTTTGGAGCACCACTTAGGAATTCAAGTAACCTCTTAACCTCGGTATTCCTAGCTAATCTTAACACTTCATGAATTTCCCCTTCAAATGTTAATGCTGATCCCGTGCCAGCACTGTTCCCGCCTACAATCTTCTGCATACTCCTTACTGCATTTGCATCTTCTATTGCTTTTGAAATAGCCTTTTCATTAGCTTGCTTCAAGACTTTTTCCATAGATTGTTGATTAACATTCTTCTGCTCATTTCCCTCCTTTGGGGACCCACCTTTCATTAAGCTATTTAATATTTGTTCGGCAGCTTCTCTCTCTTCCATTGATTGAGATGTTTTCTTAATTCTCTCTAACTCTTCGATTAAATTCTGAACATAACTTACAGTTAGGGCTAGGCTAACAGCAGAGTTAACTATTGAATATTCTCTATTTTTTAACACGATATCTGATGAAAGTATGGAGTCTATTAAGGAATACATTATGTTCTGATTTTGCTTAATTTCGCTCTTTCCTTTAGTTACTGGTAATGGGAGATAATGGACATAGTAAGTATCAACTAAAAAGGACTCATTTACTTGTACATCTTTCCCTAGTAATTTTTTTAGAGTATAAGAGATTCTTTCTCCCCTATATTTGACTAAGGGGTCTCTATAATCTATCCCTCTTAATACGCCTTCTTCCTCACTCATGGATATATCCCTAATTTTCTAGCCACTTTTTCTATTAGCTGATCTATCTCACTTAGAACCTCTTTTGAAAATTCTTCTACTTTCTCATCTCCACTTTCTTTGCCCAAAAGCGATATCCTATCTCTAGTAGCTCTTAAGCTTCTAATTAATTCGATTAATCTTGGATCACTTTCATTTGCAGCATCTACATATTTGGTAGCTTCTTTGATATTGTTATAAATTTCATTTAATTCTTTCATATACTTTATAGGTGTTTTTAATTCTTCAGATAGTAATGCAGATACTTTCTCGAAATCGTCTATTTCTCTTGGAGCTATATATTTTAATACTATTAAATCCTCTTCATTAGCTTTAAGCCTACCATTCAATATTGAATGAGCTGAGATTACCTTTAACGCTTTACCTTTTCTTCTATCACTTAAATGTATACCTTTCTCTTCTAACATAGCATATAATTTGAGTAACTTATTCTTTATTCCAGACAAATCTACTTGTGATAAGTATGAGTATAGTTTATCTAGGTGTTCTGTATTCATTATTGCTTCTTTAACTGTCCATTTGTTAGTAAATTCTATTTCCCATGTTGCATCTAATAATTGCTTCCATAGTTCTTCTCCAACTGGTCTAGCATAATGCCTTAATAACAATCTATCGTAAAGTGCTTCTAACTCAGGTTCATCTGGAACCCTATTGCTTGCGGTTATAAGGGTTCTCAAAGGTGTCTTTATTACGTTATAACCATCATAGATTACTCTCTCGTTTAATAGGCTAAGTAATGCATTTAATATTGTACTATTCGCATTGAAGATCTCATCTAGGAAAGCTATTTCGCTTTCTGGTAATCTGTCTTTAGTAATTCTTCTATATTGCCCTTCCTTTAAGGCATTTATATCTAGTGCGCCAAACAATTCTGCAGGTTCAGTATATTTGGTTAGTAAGTACATAAAGAACTTGGCATTTAAAAGTTCTGCAGCTCTTCTAGCTAATGCTGACTTAGCAGTACCTGGCTCCCCTATTAAGATAATGTGCTCTTTACTTAATAATGCTAACACTATAACTTTAGCCTCTTCTTCTCTTCCTACGAATGGAGCCATTAATAATTCTGTGAATTTCTTCGGTAATTCAAGTAATGTTTTTTCACTCAACTTTATATCCCATCTATTACTTCTCAATTTTAGCTTATAAACAAAAATTAAGAACGGCTTTTGTTAAATAACCTAGTGAATTTTCGTGAATCCTTAAGCTATTCAAGAATTTTGATCTACTTTATAGAAATTATTGAATATTTATTAATATATAAAAAATATTAGTATATTGAATCAAGATAATGCGAATAGATAAAATTAAGTGTTAAGAGTAACTTTGGTACTACTTTTTAATACTTATGCTAAAATTTATATAGTAGTAAGTAACAAGTATATTCAATAAATCTGTGAGTCGAGTCGAATGGAAGAAAAAATAGGTAATTTAAAACCAAATATGGAAAGCGTAAATGTAACCGTAAGAGTTTTAGAAACTACAGAGGCAAGGCAAATACAAACTAAGAATGGCTTAAGGACTATAAGTGAGGCAATAGTTGGAGACGAAACAGGTAGGGTAAAATTAACATTATGGGGAAATCATGCAGGTACTATAAAAGAGGGTCAAATAATAAAGATAGAAAATGCTTGGACTACTGCTTTTAAAGGACAAGTTCAATTAAATGCTGGAAGTAAGTCTAAGATTGCTGAGGCTGATGTAAAAGATTTTCCTGACTCTTCAAATATTCCAGAAAACACACCAACCGCGCCACAGCAAATGAGAGGCGGAAGAGGCTTTAGAGGTGGAGGAAAAAGATATGGTGGATACGGTAGAAGAGGAAGAAGACAAGAGAATGAGGAGGAAGAGTAATGAACTTTGAAGATGTAAAGGACAAAAAGCCCAAGAAAATGGGTGAGTTAATAGATAGAAGTGAGGAAGGGGATAATTATATAGTAAAAGTAGAAGATGATAAGGTTTATGAACTTGCTCCGATAGCTTATTATATTTGGGCTATGTGCGATGGAAATAGGAGTGTAAGCGATATAGTTGTAGAGTTAAGTAAGGAAGCTAATTTGGACGAATCTCAAGTTCGTGATCCTGTAGTAATGGTTCTAGATGAGTTAGAAAAAGCTTCTCTCATAGCTTTTTAAATATTAAGTCTTTTTAACTTGAAAAGCTATAAATTTTTTTATGAGGATTATTGTTAGGGATGAGAATTCATATCCTATAGAGGACGCATTATCAATCTATCTATCTAAATTAAAATACTCCCCTAGGGTTATAGGAATATCTGTAAACAATGCTTATGGATACATATTGTCTGAAGATGTGAAATCACAAATAGATTATCCTCCATTTTCTAGGTCTAATGTAGACGGTTACGCAGTTAAATCTTCTTGCACACCTGGAATATTTCAAGTAGTTGATAAGATAAGCATTGGCGAATATAAGGAAATTAATCTAAAGGAATGTGTTGCTGTAGAAGTAGATACTGGAGCCCCTATCCCAATGGGTGCTGACGCAGTAATTAAAGTTGAGGATGTCGAAGTGTTAAATGACAGAAAAATAAGAGTTACTAAGAAGGTAAACTTTGGTTATAATATAGGCTGGTTAGGGAGTGACATACCAAAGGGTATGCTTGTGTTAAGAAAGGGTGAAAGAATAACACATGAAAAGATATCATTATTATCTTCACTGGGAGTTAACAAGATCAAGGTTTATGATAAACTGAAAGTATATGTTATTGCTACTGGTGATGAATTAGTAGAACCTGGTAATCCGTTACCCCCTGGCAAAATTTATGAGTCAAATTTACATTATCTAGTTTCCCGCTTAAAACAGAATTATGATATAGTAGGTTTTTCTCTGCTTGGAGACGATTTTGTTAAAATCAAAGACGAGATAAAAAAAGCAATTTCTATCTCAGATGTGGTAATTCTCACTGGGGGTACAAGTGCAGGAGAAAAAGACTATGTAAATAAGGCCATAAGAGAGTTGGGTGAAATCGTTATTCATGGAATCAAAATAAAGCCAGGTAAGCCTACAATATTAGGTATTATAAATAATAAGCCAGTCATAGGCTTATCCGGCAATGTAGTTGCTACTATAGTTATATTTGATATAGTTGTTTCAAAGGTTTTAGAAAGTTTAATTCCTACACGAGAAGATAATTTAGAGTTTAAAACTATTAGGGCTAAGCTAGTTCTTCCAGTTAGAGCTGACAAGTACAGAGATACATTAATACCAGTTTACTTGTTTAAAGGGAATAATGATAGTAATTATTATGCTCTTCCGCTAAAGTTTGAGAGTTATATGATAGGAACTTTTACTTTGGCAGACGGTTTAATTATGGTTAAAGCAGGGCAGGAAATTAGTGAACGTGGAGAGGTTGAAGTATTAGTAAGAAAGTATAGTAATTCATTAACTATTATTGGAGAGGAGGACAAGAGGTTTCTTGAGTTAGATGCTAGGAGTATATTATTAGGCTCTTTGCCTGCATTAAAGGCATTAGAATATAAGTTTGGCGATGTATTAATTATAAGTTCTCTTTATACTAATTCTATTGATAATTACGATAAGGTAATTAGTAGGAAAGTATTAGTTAATGGTGAAGGAGAAGAAGTAGGATATGATGATTGGATAGGAATTTCTAATCTCGTTAAAAATCCTGCAGTTAGACTAAAATCTCCTTCATCCTCTTACGCTCTTTTAGGCAAGGCTAAGGTTTATGCACCAGAAGGTTATATAGATGGTAGAAAGGTATCTGATGAAAATCTGTATCTCATAGGCCTTACAGATAGGGGTAAGAAATTTATAATGAATTTAAATATTTAACTTCATGGAATGCATAAGGGCTAAGGCTTATTCTAGTTCAGCTAACTTAGGATCTGGCTTTGATATATTATCCATGGCGCATACGGCATTTTATGATGTAGTTGAGGTTCAAATACAAGATTATGGATCAAGAAAAATGGTAGTCGAATCAAATTCAAACATACCCATCGATGTGGAGAAAAATTCTGCCTCTTATCCCGTAAAAAGATTACTCGAAGATAAGAATATAGATGTGAGTTTAAGGATTAAAATAAATAAGGGAGTTCCAGAGGGTCTTGGATTAGGTAGTAGTGGAGCTTCAGCAGCGGCTGCAGTAGTTGCCGTTAATGATTTACTCAATTTAGATTTGCCTAAGAATGAACTTGTCAGATATGCAATGTACGGTGAGGAATCTGTATCTGGCTCTGGCCATCCTGATAATGTTGCAGCTAGTATTTTTGGTGGTTTAGTTTCAGTAGTCTCTGTTAATCCAGTAAAAGTGGTTGATATACCTATAAACTATAATTTTGATATTTTACTTTTTATACCTATAAATATAAAAATACAGGGAAAAACTAAGAAGGCCAGGGAAATGGTGCCCAAAAATATTGCTATATCAGACTATATTTATAACTCGCGAAGTGTCTCATCGTTAATTTTAGGTTTTATTAAAGGTGATAGGGAATTATTAAGAATCGGGTTAAATGATCAAATAGTAGAAAAAGCTAGGTTACCATTATTTCCTTATTATCCAAAAATTAAAGAGATTGCAATAAAATATGACGCAATAGGTGCATGTGTAAGTGGTGCCGGGCCATCTATTTTGGTTCTAATTGATAAGATGACCGATGAGAATAAAATCGTAGAAGAAGGTGTTAAAATTTGTAGAGAGTTTAATGTTGAATGTAAAACTGTTAAAGCTAAAGTAGCAGGGGGTGCAACAGTTGAGAGATGCAACTAAAGTAGTAAGAGAAACCATAGATTCTGAAACGGGAGCGATAACTACACCAATTTATCAAACTACTGCATACGTGTATCCGAAAGGAGAGAAATATAGATATAGTAGAGAAGCAAATCCTACTGTTTTAGAATTAGCTAAGAAGATAGCAGAGCTTGAGAACGCTGAACAAGGTATAGCCTTTTCTTCTGGAATGGGTGCAATATCTACTACTGCCCTTGCATTACTAAGGCCTAATAATAATGTTTTAATTCATCGTGATATGTTTGGTAGATCTTATCGTTTCTTTATGGATTATCTTAAAAGTTGGGGTGTAAATGTAGACGCTGCATACCCTGGTAATGAAAACATTTTAAACATGGCGAAGTCTAAAAAATATGATCTCATATTTATAGAAAGTATTACAAACCCAATACTAAAGGTAATTGATATAATTGAACTGTCTAAAATAGCTAAAGAGCAAGGTAGTATTCTGGTAGTTGACTCAACCTTCGCTACTCCAATAAATCAAAAGCCATTGGAATTAGGGGCTGATATAGTAGTTCATAGTGCTTCTAAATTCATAAGCGGTCATAATGATGTTATAGCAGGTTTAGTTGCTGGATCCTCTAAGAATTTATCTATAATAGATCAGATGAGAAGGACATTGGGCACTTCTTTAGATCCACACGCTGCTTACCTTACTTTAAGGGGAATTAAAACTCTTAAAATTAGAATGGATGTGATAGATAGGAATGCGGAACAAATAGCGGAATTTCTAGAGAATCATTCTAAGGTTTCAAAAGTTTATTATCCCGGACTTAAGTCCCATGAGGATTATGAGATAGCTAAAAAAGTTCTAAAAGGTTTTGGTGGAGTATTGAGTTTTGAAGTAAGAGGAAGTATGGAAGATGCGTTAAAAGTTATGAAAAGCTGTAGGTTAATAATTCCAGCTCAAACTCTAGGTGGCGTAAATTCTGTTATATCGCACCCAGCTACTATGTCACATAGGACTTTAACGCCAGAAGAGAGGAAAATAGTAGGAATTACAGACTCATTAATAAGATTATCTGTAGGAATAGAGGATGTTAATGATCTAATAGAAGAGTTAGATAGAGCTTTAAACAGTATATATTAATCTAAGCTATTTAAAGTATTGTTCTTATTTCATGCCTTATTTCTTCTTCTAACATATTTTTAATATCATTACTATGTACTCTACTTAAATGTAAATAAAGCCCTCTCTTAGTAAAAGGTCCTCTATTGCATAATCTACAATAAAGTAAACCATTATTTTCATAAGATAACCAAAAAGATACTTTATTAATAACATTTAAGACTATTTTTTTAGACGAAATACCAACTAATCTTACAATATCATCCTCTTTGACAGTAAATTTACATGCTAATTTTACTGTTGGAACCACAAGTTTCTCTGCAGTTATTGCGATTCCACTATCCATTTACCATCCCATACTGCTGCTATACCGATAGTTACTGTTAAGATTGAGATCAATCTGTTAATCTTTTTTATGGGATCCATAAAATTAAAGAATCTACCCATCTCGTTAAGATCTATTCCTAACGCCCTTAATATTCTTTCAACCCTTACCTCTAACTCCATGAAATCAACATCTATTACTCCAACATCTGCTTTCTGTTTAACATCAATAATTAAATCTAAAGTTTCTCCCAACTCCTTTTCGCTAATTTCTTCGAATATTTTTATAAGATTTTTCTTAAGTTTCATTCCTATTACTTCTGCAAGACCTGGAGAATAATCTATGGGTGATACTTTTGAGATCCAAAGATCAACGTATTTTCTTACTGTATCTTTTATCTCAATATTATCGCCTTCAATTTCAGTAACAATGGATGCTGCTGCTAATATATGAGCCAAGGCCTCTCCTACTTTCAAATCTTCATAAGTTGTAAATACATCTACAATATTATTACTATCAACTTCCGTACTCAAGATTATTCCCTATCACTTCTGCTTGGTAATTTAAAATATTAGAGAGACAACAGATAATACTATCTAACCCTATCGTATAATGATGCTTGATTATTATTATTATAACTAAAGTATAAAGCGGCAAAATGTTTAAAAGTCATTATGAAGGCATTTGTCTTCGGTATAGGTGGAGGAGG
>JAVYOH010000012.1:0-30362 GCA_038734615.1 Saccharolobus sp.
TGTTTTCTTTATCATGAACCCAAACGTACCAATCAGAATTAGGGTCTTCAGATCCCGGTGTTCCCATTTCTGATTGAAAACCAGCTTGAGACCAACCAAACTTGAAAGATTTAGGAAAACTATACATAAATGAATGTGCTACATCCGGATATAAAAGCTTTTCGCATCAGTTTACAAAAAATTAATTTTAAATTGTATTATATTATAATATCATAATAGAAATCGTTATTTAATCCTTAATAGTAGCCAACTACTTAGCTAGTTAGCTAATCTGGAGAATAAAGTTTATATAAAAAAATTATAAAGTAGAAACATCATGGCTAAAGTTATAGGAAAGGCGGTTAAAAGGATAATAGAAGATCCTCCACTAGTTACTGGTAGAGGTAGATTCGTATATGATATAGATTTTAAAGGAGTTCTTTATGCTGCATTCGTAAGAAGTCAATATGCGCATGCAAAAATAAAAAGTGTGAAATGTCCTCCTTCTTCCTTATGTTTTACATCAAAAGATCTACCAAGAACTTTATTTGGATTAGCTGAAGATGAGACAATATACCAAGGACAACCGATAGCTGTAGTTTTATCTGAAGATGAGTATAAAGTTAGAGATTTATCTGAGGAAGTAGAAGTAGAATATGAAGTTTTACCTCCGGTGATTAACGTTGACGAAGCTTTAAAGGACATTAATAAAGCAAAGAGTGATTTAAGGTCAAACATAATATTGGAAGACAACGTCGAAGTGGGGGACGTAGTTTTAGCTTTAAGTAGGGCATATAAAATAATTGAAGCAGAGATAATAAATCAAAGAGTGATACCAAGTGCAATGGAACCTAGAGGCGCAGTTGCTTATTTCGATGGGAAAAGGTTAACAGTGTGGAGTAGTACACAAACTCCTTTTGATTTGAAAAAGGCTTTGTCGGAATTTTTAGGTAATTATGGAGTATATGATATAAGGGTTATACAACCGTTTGTAGGTGGGGCATTTGGAAGCAAAATAATAAATTATCCAGAGGAATTTATTATAGCTTACCTGGCTGTTATAACTGGAAGGCCAGTTAAATGGTTTAATAATAGGACAGAGGATATGATGACAACTAATCATGGAAGGGATATGAGGTTAAAGTTCAGAGCGGCATTTGATCAAGAAGGAAGACTATTAGGTATAGATGGTACCTTAATAATGGATCTGGGAGCACCTATAGCGGAGATAAATAATGATTCCTTTGGTATGGCAACTACTGCAGCCCGTTTATTAATAGGAAGATATAAGATAAATTCACTAAGAGTTAAGGTGTTAGGAGTAGCTACAAATAAAACTTTCATAGGTGCTTATAGAGGTGCTGGAAGACCAGAAGCAACTTATTTTATAGAAAGAATACTCAACTTAGGTGCAAGAGCGCTAGGTATAGATCAGTTCGAAATTAGAGAAAGAAATATCATGGATGATGTTAACTATTATAAATTACCTACTGGAATAGTTTATGATAGTGGGAGATATAGAGAAATGCTAAGGATTGCTAAGCCTTATTATCAAGAGTTAATAGCTAAAAGGAATGAGTTAAGGAGTAAGGGTAAGCTATCTGGAGTAGGTATTGCGATAGTTACTGAGATAGCCTCTTTCGGACCATATTCTACTGCTAAAGTTAAAGTCTTACCTAATGGTAGAATACAAGTCATAACCGGAACAACACCACACGGCCAGGGTGATGCTACAGCATTCGCACAAATAGCTGCAGAAGTATTTGAAGTAGACGTGAATAAGATAGATGTATTATGGGGAGATACTGATTTAATAGTTGATGGGGATATAACTGCTGGTAGTAGAAGTGTAACTGTTGGAGGCTCAGCAGTTTATGAGGCCTCAAGAAGACTAAAGGAAAAATTATTAAAGATAGTTGCTGAGAAATTAGGAGCTAAACCAGAAGAAATCGAATATAAGGATGGTGTATTTATTTATAAACAAAATAACATGAGCTTGGCTGATGCGTCTAAAGAATCAATGAGAATGGGTACTTTACCAGAGCAAGAATATTCATACGTTATGAATCTTTACACATCCCCGTATGGAATACATATGGCATTAGTTGAAGTTGATAAAGAAACCTATTTCGTAAAAATATTAGATTATAAGGCATTTGATGATGTTGGAATAGTGGTGAATCCAGTTTTAGCTAAAGGTCAAGTAGATGGGGGAGTTCTCCAGGGAATATCTCAAGCTTTATATGAAGAGACAGTGTATTCTCAAGAAGGAATATTAATCACTTCTAACTTTTCTGATTACGTTATTCCAACCGCGGTTGAGAGTATTAAAGTTGAATGGAAACCCTTAGAATTAACTAAGTCTGATACTCCAATTGGATCTAAGGGGATAGGCGAACTACCTGCTATAGCTGCAACACCTACAATCCTAAATGCGGTTGAAGATGCGATAGGTAAAAATATTTATACAATGCCTATAAAACCAGAACTAATTTTAAAGCTCCTAAGCTCTCAAACTTCATAGTTAAACGATTATTTTCCTTTTATCTTAATTACAGCTTAGATTATAAAAGATATTACAAAATTTAATTGTAAAAGATATTTAAATTGTATCTTTCATGATCAAGTTTGAAGTCCTCTTAGAACTTAACAATTTGGCAAAATAGTAAAAATCCTTTTATAGCATTTTTACGGCTTTAAATAATTGGAGCAATTTACTATTTAGTAGTCTCAACTAATGTTTTGAATTTCTAATAGCAATTGTAATTCCAAGAATATCTAGATCACTACTTTATTTAAAAGTGACGAACTCAAGTTAATACATTTAAATAATAAGGTTTAAAAGTTAGTTTTATACTTTAAACAACGATTAGAATGAAATTAGGAGTTATAGGTCTAGGTGGATGGGTTAGTGCAGCTCATCTACCTGCTTTAACTGAGTTGGGGATAAAGATAGACTATTGTGCAGATGTAGATGAGAAAAGAGTTAAGGATTTTTCTCAAAAAACTGGCTGTAAAGGATATACGGATTATAAGGAAATGTTAAGCAATAATCCAGATTTAGTGTTAATAGCAGTACCTCATGGTCTTCATGCTGAGATAGCACTAGAGGCACTAAATAATGATGCTAATGTGTATATCGAAAAACCAATGGTGACTTCTTTTCAAGATGCTTTAAAATTAGTTGACGTTTCTAGGAAAAGAAATAAAATTTTAGTAGTAGGTCATGAATTTAGATTTGAACAGCCGGTCTTATTGGCGAAGAAGCTCATGAAGAAGTTAGGTAAAGTATATCATATGAGAGGGTTTTACATAAGACAAAAGGGAATTCCTACGTCTCCTACGTTTATAAAGAAGGATTTAGCAAAGGGGGGTGTAGTTTTCGATTTAGCAACTCATATAGTGGATTTATTGTTATTTATTACAGATTTTCCAACACCAAAGAGCATACTATCTAAACTTCATTACGTCTTTTCTGACGATAAGACTAAGTTTTCTTCATACCCATCTCCTATATTACCAGATGATAAAGTTGAAGTTGAAGACTTTAGCTCAGCATTTATTGATCTAGAAGGCATTTCAGCTTACATAGAGGTGAGTTGGGCCTCATATATTAAGGAGAGCAAAAGAGAGATAGTTATCCTAGGAAATAAAGGGGGAATTGATTTAGATAATTCAACATTAAATTATATGACAAATATTGAAGACGAATTCTTTGTTTCTAACCCGTTAATTTCGCAACAAAGAGGTGTATATAAAGATATATGGAGTAAGGTTATATCTTCCATAACTAAAAATACTCTCCTGTATCCATTATGTACTGCGGAACAAGGAGCTATAAATGTGGCTATCCTAGAAGGCATATACAGGTCTGCTATGGAAAACAGAGAGGTAAAAATAGATATACCTACATGGTTAATTGATTCGGCTAGACGGTCTCAGCCAATAGCTTAAAGCTTTTTTTATCTAAATCTTTTACTTTAATCTCATATAGATTATCGTTTTTATCCACTAAAACTACTTTGGAATCTAATAATATTACGTTTCTCCTTCCAATAGTATACGTCTTAACGTTTCCCTTATTGGTCACTAAATTCCATTCCAATTGATCTCCCTTTATATTTATTTCATTTATTTTAATCACGGAAAATATCAAATTGTTATAAGCCAGTGCTGACTCTAAGACTTTTCTAGAATTCTCATCTAGCTTAGTGTAGTCATCTAGTAAAAATACTTCGTTGCCCATTTCATCATAAAATCCTATGAATGTAGGTTTAGTTATTGGAAACAACATTTTAGGTGTTAATCTTTTATAAATTATTCCATTATAAATCACGTTTACCATGCTCTTCCTTTCTGAAGGAGTAATCTTTACTTTATTATCTATAAAGTTAAATTTCGGTTCATTGATCTCCTCCTTTCTAAACACCTTTTCCTCATTTATCTGTTCTTTAAACATCTCATAGAATGATCCTCTTTTATCAAGTAACTCTTCAGGTTTTCCCTCTTCTACTACTTTACCTTGATTTAAAACGATTACCTTATCTGCATTCATCACCTCATGAATATTATGAGTAATTAACACTACAGTCTTACCTTTAGATACACTCAACATTGCCTCGTATACTTCCCTTTCACTCGTTACATCTAAGTTAGAAGTAGCCTCATCGAATATTAGAACATCTGGATTTTTAATTATAGCTCTAGCAATGCTTAATCTCTGTCTTTGTCCCCCTGATAGATAAGTTCCTCTCTCCCCTAGTATAGTATCATATGCAAAGGGTAATTTAACTATCTCATCATGTATCTTTGCAATCTTACAAGCCTTAACTATATCCACTTCACTAACATTCTCTGCTCCATAGGCAACGTTATATCCTACAGTAGTATCAAATAATACTACATCTTGAGGTACATAAGCTATTTTTCTTCTAAGGTAATTTAAGTCTATTTCCTTAATTTCAACTCCACCAATTGTAATTTTACCTTGATTTACATCATAAAATCTTAATAATAACTTAGATATAGTACTCTTGCCAGAACCGCTTTTACCCACTATTGCTACCTTTTCACCTGGCTTTATTCTTATACTAACATCTTTTATAACTGGAAAGTGTGGATCATAACCGAAGTAAACGTGATCTAAAACTATTTCTGCAGGCATTTTGGGCATTTTAGGATTTTCCGGATTACTTATCTCTGGCTTTACTTCTAATATTTCTCTTATTCTTTCAGCTGAAGTTAGAGATTGTTGGATAAAAGGTAATACATTGCTCAGATTATTTATTGGACCGTAAAATTGTGAGACATAAGCTATAAAAGCAGTTATTATACCTAATTTTATAACTCCAGATATCACCTCATGACCTCCTACCCACCATACTATTACAGTAGAGAGATTAACTATAAGACCAATTAAAGGCCAGTATATAGAATTAATCCTGTTTATAGCCGCGCTAGACTCGTACAATTTATCTAACAATTCTCTTAATCTTTTAGACTCGTTTTCTTCCTTGGAAAACGATCTCACTACTAGGAAATTAGGTATTGTATCATTTATCCTTGAAGTTATATCAGCACTTCTCCTCCAGTTTCTATGGTATAGTCTATGAGAATGTCTTCTATATCTTATTATCATATAAATAATAATTGGAATAGGTATAAGTATGTAAATTGCTAATGTAAAATCTAAACTAAATAAAATAACGCCTATCCCAATTAACGTAAATATGTTAGTAACTAATGTTGGTAATCCCCAAACTAATAACCAATTAGTATTCCCAGCATCGGTAGTTAGTCTAGATAAAATTCTACTTGGGGATATCCTCTCTATAAATGAATAATCATGCTTGATAACATGTTTATACAAAATTTCCCTTAAATCATTTATTATTCGTGAACCTAAATTATTCAATATTCTATTTTGAATCGAGTTTGTAAAAGCTAACGCAGAATATGATAAGAGTAGATAAAGGATAATATTTACATATAGCGAAGAGGAATGTAATGGAGAGAGTAATACACTGTCTATTAGGATCTTTAATAAGTATGGCGGAACTAGATTAAGACCAGTTGAAATTAGAGATAATAGAACGCCTATTATCATTGTTCTCCTATACTTATATGCTATTCCGTATAACCATCTTAATGTGCTTATACTAACTCTTGTAGAACTCTCATTTTCTTCATCTTTTATTTCGAGTTGCTCATTTTTATTAAATGCATCAGCAATTTTTTTAAAGATTTCCTCTTTTTTCTTAGTAAAATATGCTATTTCTATATCTTTACCATCATAGGTGTAACCTACAAGTCTATTTACAGTTATTCCACTTTCTACAACGAGTCTTTGTATACCATCAACATTTAATATCTCCTTTCCATTACTATACACGCTAATTTTATTCCCCTCAATTTTTACTAGCTCTTCATTTAAATTCAAGTTTCTATCAAGATCAGTTTTAACTTCAGCCTTAAACTTCGTCATCGTTACTGCTCTTTTCATATTAACATTGCTCTATTGATGAAATTAAAAAAGATTTCTCTTTCAACGTAATAAAACACAATCTTTTTATATTATAATTTATATAAATTATACCCCAATGAAACTAGCAGTAGTCGGATGTAATGGATTTGGTAAAATACATTTAAAGGCTATTAGAAATATAGGTAACGTAGAGTATTATGTGTTTAGTAGAAACGAGGATAATGCAAGAGAATGTATGAAAGAGTTTGGAGCAAAAGGCTATTTTATAAACTATGAGGACATTTTAAATTCAGACGTTGATATAATAGATTTAGTAGTAAGCCATGATCAACACTATCAAATGGGAATAAAAGCACTAAAAGCCGGAAAACATTTAATGCTAGAAAAACCTATAGCGAGAAATATAAAAGAAGCTCAAGCGCTTATAGATACTGCTAAGGAGACTGGGCTTAAGTTCATGGTGTTAGAACAATTCTTCTTTGATTCATCAGTACGTAAAGCTATAGAAATATTGCCTAAAATTGGAAAAATCTCCTTAATAATCGTTAGATCAACACATTTAAATCAACCTAAGGGTTGGAGGAGGGAAAAGGAGAAAATGGGGGGAGGAGCGCTAATTGATGGAGGAGTACATTTCATTAACACATTACTTAATTTAGGAGGAGAATACGAGAGCGTTAAAGCATTATGCGGGAAATATTTCTCAGGAATTGAGGCAGAAGACACTACTGTGGCATCGTTTAAATTTAAGAATAATGCATTAGGACTTTTAATATATAGTTGGAGTGCACCTAAAGCACCTAGACTCCCAGCTTTTGAAATTTATGGGGAGAATGGCAGTTTAGTTGAAGATCCTACTACTCGAGTTATGGGTAAACCATTTGGAGATATAATCTTAAACTCAGAAGAGAAAATTGAGGTAAGTAAGACCAATCCCATAGAAGAAGAGATTAGGGGTTTTTTAGAAGCTGTTTCGAGGAATACAAACGTTCCAATGTCACCTGAAATAGCTTTAAGAGATTTGAAAGCAGTACTTGACATATATAACTCTTGTAGCCAAATTTAAAGGGGTTCACAAATTCTCTATTTTTAGATGAACTAAGCATTTTATTCTATAAAATTAATTCGATTAAATCTCTTCTTTTACCCTTAGATATAATAATGATGATAATATTCTCAAAATTCCAATTGCTATTAGCATTATATCTATTGAAAATATTATATTAAACCAGGTTGACACTGCTGAAAATATTATACTGGATATTATAGACCCAAGTATCGCTGCAATTGCATTAAATAGATTATATAGAGCTATGTTAACCCTTTTTTCGTAATAGCTTGAATGGTCAAATAGGTAAGCTGTGTAAGATATTGAGGCTGAGTTTGTAAATCCAGAAACCAAATTAGCAATATATATTTGATAAACTGAATTTGATAGAGCATATGCTAGTGGAAATGTAGCTAAGGCAAATCTGCCAAAGAACATAATCTTTCGTCTTGACCTATCGACTAATCTCCCTACAAGTCTCTGTAACGCAATAGTAGAAACTCCACCAGTAACATTAATTATGGCAACTTGTAATTCATTCATATGGAATTTATATACTTGCGCTAAAGGAAAGATTGGCCATGCCATAGACCATATGAAAGTGAAAATAAAGTTAGCTAAGAAGAATCTTCTTATCTTCGAGTTACGTAAAAAAGCCTTAGTCAAAGCAAATAAACTGTTTCCACCATCGAAACTAACATCTATATCAGATTTTATAATAATAAATGAGTCAAACACATATATCAATCCAGATATAATAAAGAAGTATCTCATTAAATATAGATTATCCCCCACTATAAATCCAGTAATTAAAGTTGCTAGTAATCCTCCTATAGAAGCGTAAAAATTATAATAAGCTAATGTTCTTCCTCTTTGTGTAACACTTATCTTGTCCAATATTAAAAGCCATCCAAAGTTAGCAGCTCCTAAACATAACGTGATAATAACATAAATTAAAACAAGGAATGAGTTATATAAAGAAGTTAATCCTACAAATATCCATAATAAACCTCCTCCTAACGTACTAATAGCTATTAGTTTTCTAGCCCTAATTGCAACATTTACCAATAAATATTGAATAACTCCGGGAAATACAGTGCTAGCTGAAGACACAATAGCTAAAAGTACTCCAGTTATATTGTTTGAAGCCGTAAAAAATGCTATAAAGGGGTTTACTATGCTGTTCGCCAAATTGTTAAGGAGCGCATAGATTCTAAGAGGTTTCAACAAAGATCTTAAGAATAACTAACCTGTTAAAAAGATTTAAAATTAACTCTTGAATGAGTATATGATGCTTTTTATACTCTAATATGCAACGTGATAAAATATTGAAATGAGTTTTAATGTCTTAGTGGTTTTGTTGGTGGTATTGAGTTTAAATGTTCTATTTCGTCACTATTATTCTTAGCAATTTCCCTATAAATAAATGCTGATTGTCTCCAATATTGCTTTTTAAATATTATGAATTGATTTTTTATAAAAGTTAATGTAATAGAGGTCCATGTTGAAGTTAATAGGTTAACGTTAATTATATTAATTTAAAGAGTTACTACCTTACCTTTTGAAATGAAGCCTTTCAGCATTACCTACTAAAAACGTATTTATTGTATATCATTGACTGCTAGCTATAATTCTTTTCAAAGCATAAAAATACAAGGGTATGACCAGAGCCATCCCCTATTATACCCCTTATTATTACCCCCTAATACCCCACTGCTCTGGTCATTTACCCGTGTTTAAATAATAAAAAGTTGTGCTTAAAAAGTTTACTTTCAACATATTTAAGTGAAAAATCTATATTCTATAATGATTATATATAAATTCTATAGTCAGAGATTTTTGAGTTGAATTATTAATATTTCCATTCACCCTTGGCTACTTTAGGTATAAAGTCATCAACTTGTTCTGGACTATAAGTGATCTTTTTACCGATTTCTGCTGATAAATAAGCATGCATCATTAGCCTGACGATCAATAAACCATCATACCAGTTTTCGTAAGGCATTTTATGAGAGGAGAAAGACTCTACCATGTGTCTATCCTCGCCTTGATAACCGTATGTTAAAGCCTCATCCGCTATCACCGGCATTAAGCCTTGATCAGCGTTTTGTTTCTCCACGAAAGCCTCGGATGGGGGTATTTTAACATTTCTACTAAAGAATGCAAATAATTCTGGCTGTAATGTGTTGATATTTAAGCTATATTCTGGGCCTAATACTTCTACTGATAGTCTAAGTCCAGCACTTACGAAATTCCAAGAGGTTCTAGTCTCGGCTATAATTAAATTACCTTGCTCATCTTCATACGTTACAACAGTTAAAGCATAGTCCTCAGCTTGCTCCTTTATAAAATCTACACCATACTTTTCTTTTAGGTAGTTAGAATATTTATTCCATTTTAGAGTTGCAATTTCGCTGTAAACGTATCTCGGCTTTAACGAATCTTTAGAAGAAGATGGATCAGATAAAAGGTATCTAGTGGTCTCCAAACTGTGGCAAGTCATATCTAAAAGAGCTCCTCCACCTGAAATCGTTGGTCTCCAAAACCAACTGTTATGCGGACCAGAATGCTCTTCAGCAGCTCTAGCTAAATATGGCCTTCCTGAGTTTTTAGCTCCTATCTGCCAAATTATCTCCTTTCCCCTTACTACAGATGGCATGAATATTTGATTTTCTAAATAACCATGTAATAATCCAGATTTCTCTACTAGCCTTATCATCTCCTTAGCCTCTTTCACATTTCTAGCTAAAGGTTTCTCAATTGCTATACCAATAATATTACTTTTTCCTTGATTTACCTCCTCAGTTATTAACCTTGTGTACTCTAGATGTACATCATTAGGTATTGTAAGCCACACAGCGTTAACTTCTTTATCGCTCAGCATCTTGAAAACGTCACTGTAAACTTTTGGTCTACCTAGTCCTAGTTGTTCAGACATATTCGAAAACTCTTTAGCCGATTCTAAGTTTCTAGAGTATACCGCTTTCACTTCTACATTTCTTACTCCAACAAGACCTCTGAGATGAAAACGCGCTGAAAATCCGCTACCTATGAAACCTATACCGAACATTATATACTCTAAGTAGTATTTGTTAATAAGTTTTAATTACAAATTTGTAATAAAGAACTTAAAAATAGTGATGAGCGATTAAACAGATAGATTTCATTGTGATAAATACTACAACTTGTTAACGCTGATGATAGATCATCTATATGAAGAAATTTTTTAATATTTATAAATTCTCTATTCCTAGTAATGACTATGAGATCTCTTAGTGAGCTTGAAGCTAGGACAATTTTAATCTTAGCGAATTCCTTTAGAAATGTTAAACAATTAATGTGGAATAAGAATTATTATCTGGAAATAGAGGGAAAGGAAAATTCATATCTTGCAATAATAGATCATAAGGGTAGTGGACTAGTTAAGTTGAACGGAAAGCCTTACTTTGAATTAGATAGATATCATACCTTAATACCAATTCCAAGAGGTTTTCATAGAATAGATATTGAATTATCAAATTACATGGATTTTGGAGAACGAGTTAACAGTGACCCTGGAATTCCGTATTACGTAGAAATTGATTTCAACGCTTATAGACTTTATACTTATAGCTCTTTAATCTTAGATCTATTGAAATATAGGAATATAGATGAAGAATTGAAAGAGGATTTAGTAAAAACGTTAAGTAAGGCATTGCGTGAAGCTTATTTTGAGTCTGTGTCCAGTGAACAATTGTTAATTACGTCTAAATTGATAAGTACTAGTTTAGATCTAAAAAGAATTGTTCAATCCATAGATTCATCACTCTCTGAAATTTTCGTAGAGAATAATAATATGGCTAAGTACGAAAGGGCGTTAAATGTTTTAAAAGAGGAGCTAGCCAAACTAGTAGCTAAATACGGTAAGAGGGGAGAACTAATAGGTGTTGGACATGCTCATATAGATACAGCTTGGTTATGGCCATTTGATGAAACTAGAAGGAAGGTTGCTAGAACCTTTTCCACAGTGCTTACGTTAATGGATAAATATGACTTTCATTTTATTCAGAGTATGGCAATATATTATGAATGGATAAAACAAGATCATCCAGAATTATTCCAGCGAATTAAGGAAAAGGTTATGCAAGGTAAATGGGAGTTAGGTGCATTATACGTCGAATCAGACACTAACATGGTTTCTGGAGAATCGTTAGCCAGGCAATTCTTATATTCTCAAAGGTTTTATCTTGAAAATTTTGGCAAAATTGCACAAATTTTATGGTTACCAGACACTTTTGGTTTTACAGAATCACTACCTCAAATAGCCAAGTTGGGTGGGGTTAAAGTTTTTGCAACTCATAAAGTATTTTGGAATGATACAAATAAATTTCCATACAATATATTTAAATGGATAGCCCCAAATAATGATTATTTGCCCGCAATAGCCTTTGGTAACGGGAAAGGTGGATATAATTCTGATTTCTCAGCGTCTAGTGTTTTGGAGCAATGGAGTAATTGGAGTGAGAAGGATCAACCAATGTTATACTCTTTTGGTTACGGAGATGGTGGAGGAGGTCCTAATGAGGAAATGTTAATTAGAGCAGAGGCAATTAATTTACTTCCAATATTACCTAAAGTTAGATTAGGAGGAATAAGCGAGCTCTTAACTAAAATAAATCCAGTAGATGAATGGAAAGGAGAATTATACTTAGAAACGCATAGGGGAGTATTAACTTCTCATTCTAAGATGAAGCTACTTAATAGAAGGGCAGAAATCGAGTTAAGAGAAGCCGAATTATGGTCAGCTTTGGCTAAACATTATTCTAATCTTTATTACGATAAAGACATGTTTAAGAATTTATGGAAAATTGTACTTAAGAACCAGTTCCACGATGTTTTGCCTGGTTCGGCAATAAGGGAAGTGTATCAAACAGCTTATTGGGAATTAGATGATGTTATACGTCGAGCAAATAATACAGCCTCTTGGGCAATGCAGAAAATTCTTGGAAATGATGGTGATGATTTATACGTGTTCAACTCTCTACCATGGGAAAGAGAAGATTACATTTTCGTTAATAAAGAAGTTGGACAACAAAAGACTAATATGGGTTATGTGGTTAAAGTTGTAGTACCTGCTACTGGTTATACTATATTAAAACCAGTCGAAGTTAAAGACACTGTTAGTATAAATGAATCGCAAAGGGAATATATTATAGAAAACAAATATTTCATAATTAGGGTAGATAAGGGAGGAAAGATTAATTCAATATTTGATAAGGAAGCGCGTAGAGAAATACTAAAATCACCTAGTAATTTAATCATAGCTTATGAAAATATACCAGGATGGGCAGATGCTTGGGATATAGAAAAAGGATATGATCAAACTAGTTTTACACTTAATGCAGATCGTTCAGAGATCGTAGATAGTGGTCCAGTGTTAGTATCAATAAAGTTCACTTATAAGTTTAGAAGATCTGAGATTTTGCAAATACTAAGAGTTTATGCAGATTCTAGAAATATATACTTTGTTACTACATTAAGGATGAAGGATAGAGAGTTGCTTTTAAAGTCTTGGTTTAATTTTGATTTAAACGTTGATAAGGCAGTCTCTGATATTCCATTTGGAGTTATAGAGAGATTTACCTGGAGTAATACGAGCTGGGATAAGGCTAGGTTTGAGGTTCCAATACAAAAATTTGTGGACATGTCGGAGAGCGATTATGGTGTTGCATTACTAAATGATGGGAAGTATGGTGTATCCTTACGTGGTACTTCTATTGGCCTATCTTTAACCAAAACTCCGATGTACCCAGACCCAAGTACTGATCTAGAAGAAACTACCTTTACTTATTCTCTTTATCCTCATTTAGGTGATTGGAAACAGGCTAAAGTAGTTGAGAAGGCTTATGAGCTTAACGTACCTTTAAGGTTAGTCAAGGGGAAAGCGAGTGAGGAGAGGCAGAGCTTTATTAAAGTTGACAAATTGATGTTGGAGTCTGTAAAATTAAGCGAAAACGATGATGATATTATTATAAGGCTTTATGAATATCGTAATTCAAGAGGAGAGGCTATTATAGAATTACCATTTAAGGTAGATAAGGTATTAAGTCTTGATCTTCTTGAATTAAATGAGATTCCTAGAGAAATTCTAGTTAAAGAGAATACGATTAGAATTAAATATAAGAATAGAGATATTCTAACTTTAAAGATAAAGCCAGATTCTTCAGACGGCAATACAAGTTACGTTAACTATATTATTACTTTAAAGTCAGCTTCTTCCAAAAAATAATTTAGAAAACAGCATTACTTATATATTTGAGAAATTATTTTATTTGTGAAATATTATATGTACATTTTTAGAACAGGTTAACAACAAGGTTTAAATTCTGGTTGACGTTAATAGGCTTTATGAAAGCTATAATAGTAAGGCCACCTAGTGCTGGAGTAGAGATAGCTGAAGTTAATGAGAATGATTTAAATAATTATGGAAAGGTAAAGATAAGAACTTTGTTCAATGGTATTTGCGGTACAGATAGAGAGATAGTCAATGGTAAATTAACAATTTCTAATCTATCTAAGAATAAAAACTTTTTAGTTCTTGGCCATGAGGCTATAGGTGTAGTAGAGGAATCTTGCTGTGGATTTTCACAAGGAGATTTGGTTATGCCAGTGAATAGGAGAGGTTGTGGAGTTTGTAGAAATTGTCTAATTGGTAGACCAGATTTTTGTGAGACTGGAGAGTTCGTTGAGGCAGGAATCCACGGTATTGATGGTTTTATGAGAGAAGAATGGTTTGATGACCCAAGATATTTAGTAAAAGTTCCAAAAACATTAATGGATATAGGGATTTTAGCACAGCCATTAGCTGATATAGAGAAATCTATGGAAGAATTGATAAACGTTCAGAAGAGAGTTCCAGTATGGACATGTGATGATGGGACGTATAATTGTAGAAAAGCCTTAATTGTAGGTTCTGGTCCAATAGGCATATTATTCACACTTTTACTCAGAACTCTTGGATTAGAAACCTGGATTGCTAATAGAAGGGAACCAACTGAAACTGAACAAACATTATTAGAAGAAACCAACTCTAATTATTATAATTCCTCAAATGGATATGAAAAATTAAGCAAGTCTGCAGGTAAGTTTGATTTGATAATTGATGCAACCGGTGCTGATGCGTCTCTGTTAAATCAAGTTGTTCCTTTATTGGCAAGAAATGGAGTAATTGGATTATTTGGATTCCCCATTTCTGGTTCGTTCTCTATGGATTTCAGCACGATACAAGATTTAATTCATGCAAATAAGACTATCATAGGTTTAGTGAATGGTCAGAAGCCTCATTTTCAACAAGCGTTAGTCCATCTAGCCTCATGGAAAACATTATATCCTAAGACTTCTAGTTTACTAATAACTAAGACCATAAGTATAAATGATGAAAAAGAGGTTATTAGAACTATTAAAGAAAAACAGCGTGGAGAGATAAAAATAAGAATAATCTGGGAATAGATATTTTAATTTAAATATTTTTCTCATAAAAAAGTTCTCTTTCATATCTCGCTTTTATGAACTATATAATACTGCTTCATCTTTCATTAATTACGTTAAGCCTTTTAATTTATGTTCGAAAAAAATTCATATAAAAAACTCAACTTATTTTTTAACTCAGAGATACTATAAATTGATTAAAAACAAAAGTAGTAAGTCTTTTATATTACCAGTAAGATAGTGATAAGTGGAATTATATGAAATTAGATATTCTTCTTTATTTACTAATATCTATTTTGGTTTCAATTTCAACAATCCTTTATATTACATTTACCTTGCCCTTAGCGTTTACGTATAAGCCAAAAACAACCCAATCTAGTGTAAATAAAAAGGATATAACTGTATTAATTCCCGTTTATAAAGAAGATAAGAAAATATTTAGGGATGTTATAAATTCTGTGAAAAAACAAGGTCTTAAAATTATAGTAGTTGGTGATGGCTGTGAAGAACCATATAAAAAGATCACTGAATCATCTGGGGGTTTATTTATTAAATTACCTAGAAATATGGGGAAAAGAAGGGCTATAAGAGAGGGTTTTAAATACGTTAAGACCCCTTACGTTTTATTGTTAGATAGTGATACTATACTTCCGGAAAATGCCGTTGAAATATTGGCTTCTAAATTAAATGATCAAATAGTAGCAGTAAGTCCAGAGGTTAGCGTAATACGAGGAAAGAGTAAAGTAGCATATAGTGTTGCTGAAATGATGCAAAGGTTAAGAGAAATTAGTTATAGAGCATTAGCTAGATTTGGCAGTATAGTTTCTCTAAACGGGCAATGTATCTTAGCTAAGAGTGAAGTTATAAGGCCATTGATAGAATCCGAGGAATTCGATAGTGTAAGATTATGGAAATTTAGAACGATTTTAGGTGATGATAGGCAGATAACTAATTACATATACCAGAAAGGTTTCAAGGCAATGGTAGTTAGAGATGTTGTAGTTAAAACTAAGGCTCCAGATAACCTTAATGGATTATTAAAGCAATTGATAAGGTGGTATAGATCAAATAACTTCTTCCTAATTAAAGAACTTACTGATGGAACATTATTTAAGAAGGGTTTCTTTTACATGTTTACTATATTATATTGGTATACATTACCATTACTTACCTTAGCCAATTATAGTCTTTACACTGAGATAATTTTGAGAAATATTGTAACACATTGGAACATTTTTGTAAGGATTATAACCAAGGATCCTGTCAGATTTATAGAGTATATGATAGTAAGAAAGATAGATAATGTTTTGAATATAAATTTATTACCTAAAGATCATAAATTTGATAAAATCGTAACCCCTATACATCATATTATTCCTCATAAGCTTTACCTATTTCCTAACGGTCAAATGGGAATAGGTATTGATTTCTTCCACTATTTTTACATCTTCCATAATCTAATAGGAGAAGTATCTAGCATAGCGAGTATTATTATGATATTATCAATATTAGTATATACTAGAAAGAGCGTAAGGGAATTTGTTAGTGGATTGTTAGCCTTTCCTCTAATGTTTGTCGCTGATGTATTTGCTTTGTTAACTATTTGGAAACAGAATAAATGGCTAGGACGTAGTTAAATTTTATGTAATCGCCTTTTTAGACCATTTTTATTTGTGCTGTGAGATTCTAAACACAAACTTTATACTATTCTAGACATAGTAAAGATGAGTGAAAAAGAAATGGCTTATCTATTAAGAGAAGGTACGCAAAGAACGAGTGGAAATGATGTACTATTAAACAATATAGAAGTAGCAAAAGTATTATCTGAATTATTGAGAACTAGTTTAGGTCCTAAAGGATTAGATAAAATGCTCGTAGAAGGTCAAGATATAACAATAACTAATGATGGTGCAACAATAGTTAAAAATATAGAGGTGCAACATCCTACCGCTAAAATACTCATTGAAACCGCTAAAACTGTGGATAGTGAAGTAGGGGATGGTACGACATCAGTAGTAGTTATAGCAGGCTTATTGCTAGAAAAAGCAGAGGACTTAATTAATCAAAAGATCCATCCATCAGTAATAATTGAAGGTTATAAAATAGCTTTAAGTAAGTCATTGGAAATATTAAAGAGTATAGCAGAGAAAATTGATCTAGAGAATAAAAAAGTGATTCACGATTTAGTATATACAACACTTTCTAGTAAATTCTTTTCCACTGAAAAGACATTAGAGAAGATTATCTCATTAGTTATTGATGCATCATTAACAGTAATGGATAAGAAAGATGATCATTATGATTTGGATATAAAGAATATTAAATTGATAAAGGTTAATGGTGGTGAGTTTGATGATAGCGAATTATTTAATGGGATTATTTTAGATAAAGAACCAACAAATGATAATATGCCTAAAATGTTAGAAAACGCAAAAATATTATTAGCTGACTTTCCACTAAAGCTAGAGAAGACAGAAATAAGTATGAAACTTGGAATAACTGATCCTTCACAAATTAAAGGTTACATAGATGAACAAGCGGCTTATGTTAAACAAATGGTAGATAAGATAAAGAAATTAGGTGTAAAATTATTTATTAGCCAAAAGGATATTGATGAAATAGCTTCACATCTCTTTGCTAAGAGCGGTATAATTGCGGTAAAGAACGTTAAAAGAAGTGATATTGAATTATTAAGTAGAGCTACTGGAGCTAAAATTGTTAGTAGCATAAAGGACGTTAATGAGAACGATTTGGGTGATGCTAAGTTGGTAGAGGTGAGAAACATGGGTAAGAATAAGTATTTATTCATAAAGTCTGATAAGGCTAAAGCTGTTACCGTAATCATTAAAGGTTCAAATACTATGATAACTGATGAGGCAGAAAGGAGTTTAAATGATGCTTTCAACTCAGTTAGGAATGCATTATTAGAGCCTTATATAGTAGCGGGTGGAGGAGCAGTAGAGGAGGAGTTGGCTAAGAGATTGAGAGAGGAGGCAAATAAGGTAAAAGGGAAAGAGCAATTAGCATTTAACGTATTTGCAGATGCTATTGAAGAATACGTTTCAATACTCGCCACTACTGCGGGAATGGATCCCATAAGCGCTTTAGCTGAGATAAGAACTAAACACGCTAATGGCTTAAAGAATGCTGGTATAGATGTAATAAGCGGAAAGATAAATGACGATATGCTAAGCATTAAAGTTATAGATTCATTAAAAGTTAAAGAACAAGTAATCGAAAGTGCTACAGAAGCAGCTACAGCGATTCTTAAGATCGATGATATGATAGCTGCAGCCCCAGCAAAACCTCAAGGACAACAACCTAATCCCTATTTAGGTTAATAGGTTAAGTATTTACTTTTTATTATTTACTCAATAATAGTATTATGGAACTTAAGATTTCTGATCTTAGGATTCTTACAGCTCAAGGTAATTTTGAGTGGTCTTTTGTTAGAGTTTATTCTGGTGATCTTTATGGTACTGGCGAAGCTGGTCCTGCTCCTGGTCTAAAGAGTATGGAATATGAATTTAAGAGATTATTAGTTGGTGAGGACGCTTTTAAACTGAATAGGATTTGGGAGAAGTTGAGGTTTGCTACTTTATACTCTGGTACTACCGTTTATCATTTGATTTCTGCTATAAATATTGCCTTGTATGATTTAATTGGTAAGTATCTCAACTTGCCTATTTACAAGTTATTAGGCGGGGATAGACTAGAGATTCCAGTATATGTTGATGCCCATGGAGGAAAAGGGCTAGAAGCAATAAATGCGGTTCATCTACCAGTTAATCTACCGTGGATAAAGGAATCTGAAGTGGAAAGCAATAGGTTGCTCACTAATAATAATCCAATTCATGGTAGACTGTCAATGGAAAAGTGGAATGAGGATTATTCTCCAGAGGCTTATGCAAAAAGAGCATTAAAAATGAAGAGTGAAGGTTATAAGGCTATGAAATTTGATTTAGATGTACCTACTCCTTATACTGATTTAAGGAGAATAAGATCTGGTGATTTATCATTAAAAGACATAGATTACATGAGGGATATAGTAAAGGAGGTCAGAAATGCTGTAGGAGATGAGATAGAAGTGATGGTAGATTTGCACTGGAGATATAATCTGAATACTGCTATCAGGATTTGTCATGCGCTGGAGCCCTATAGGCTAAGATGGATAGAGGATCCAACACCAGCAATTATGGCAGTAAGCAATTATGATGAGCTAAGAATATTAACTTCCCAGTGTTCAACACCAATAGAGACTGGAGAGAACCTTTATACAATATATCAATTTAAAGAGTTATTAAATACTGGAATTAGAGTTTGGGCTCCAGATATAGTTAAGGCAGGAGGAATAAGTGAAGGAAGAAAAATAATCGAATTAGCCTCAATGTATGACATTGAGTATTCTCCCCATAATATAGCCTCTCCAATAGGTACTCTAGCTCACGCTCATCTAGCCTCAATATCAAATACTTTAGGGTTTATAGAATTTCATGGACACGATGTACCGTTTTGGAACGAGATGATAAAACCTAAGAGAAAAATCATAGAAGATGGCTTAATCAAGCTAACTGAGGATCCAGGCTTAGGAGTAGATCTAGACGATCAGATCATGAGAAAGTATTGGCCAGATTTATAGGAAACCTTTTCCAACTTTCTTACCAATTTTCCCACTTTTTACTAATTCTTCGATTAAAACATTGGGCTTATATGCTTTATACCCTTTAGAATATATATCAATTAAATGATTATAAATAGTATCAATACCAAACTCATCGGCCATTTCCATTAATCCTTTAGGAAAGTTAAAGCCATATATCATAACAGTATCTATGTCCTTTGCGCTTACAATACCATTTTTTATTAGCCAAGCCCCCTCATTAACAGCTAATGATATTAATCTAGCAGGATCTACCTTACTCTCTGCAGGCAATTCTACTTTTTTATACTTCCCAGGCGAGGGGTATTGATAAAATCCTTTTCCAGTTTTCACTCCCAATTCCTTATTCTCTACTTTTTTCTTAAATAACGTACACTTAACATCTTCTGCAGTTCCACTCTCAACTATTACCTTCCATAAATCCACTGCAACATCTAAGCCTACATAATCTGAGAGCTCAAATATTCCCATTGGCAATTTTAACTTATTCCTTGCTGCACTATCAACTTCCTCAATAGTAGCCTCTTTATCTTCTACTTCCCTGCAAGCTTCTTGCATTAGCCTTAGGAATATTCTATTACTAACGAAACCTGGAACTTCTATTTTAAGCCTTACCGGTATTTTATTCATAACCTTAGCCAAGTCTATTGTTTTGTTAATTACATCCTCTGAAGTATATTTACTTGGAACTATTTCGACTAGTTTCATGATTGGTGGGGGATTAAAGAAGTGCATACCAATTACTTTTTCTGGCCTTTTTGTTACCTCTGCAATAGTTGAGATTGGTATTGATGAGGTATTAGATGCTAGGATTGATTGTTTTGGCGTTATATCATCTAGAGTTTGAAATACTTTTCTCTTCAATTCTATAATTTCTGGTACAGCTTCTATTACAAAATCCGCATCTTTCATTACCTCATATGATGTTGAAAATTCAATTCTATTCATTACCTCATAAGGTTTTTCTTTAATTGATCCTTTTTCAAAAAGTCTATTTAAAGAATCATTGATTCTTTCTTTAGCCCTATTTAAGAAATCCCAAGATATATCTACAACACTTACTTTAAATCCAGCAATTGCTGAAACTTCAGCTATTCCATGTCCCATAGTTCCTGCTCCAACAACACCTATCTTTTTTATCATTAGTAGAATGTTTTAGAGAGAGCTTTTATACCTATTGCTAGAGAATTTAGTTAAAATTCGAAGCTAAAAATTTTGATTAAGAATCTAATTCTATAAACTTAATTTCATGAATTTTTTAGTAATCAAGCGCTTTACGATTAGGCGAAAATATTTATTTACATTTACGATTAGGCGTAAGGTATATATATTCCTAAGTAATACCATATAACCTTGTGAGCATAAGAGAAATAACAAGATTATTTGGTCCTGCATGGATTGTAATGATGGCTGATGTAGACGCTGCCAGTGTTATTACGGGTGTAGCAAATGGACAATTATATGGTTATAGATTAATCTGGTTACTATTACTTTTAGCAATTCCATTATTTATAATTCAAGATGCTGCAGGCAGATTAGGTGCAATAAATCAAGGTAAGGGACTCGGAGAACTAATCAGAGAACGATTTTCTAAAAAATACGCCTTATTAGCAGCAGCTCCTATGTTTGGAGTTGATGTGTTTACATATATTGTTGAGTACGTTGGAATAGCAGTGGGTGGACTTATATTAGGCATTCCACCATATATAAGCTTACCAATATTTTACTTATTTCATATTATGATAGTATTAACTAGAAAATATGAAAGAATGGAAAAACCTTTAATAATAATATCATTAGTTTTAGTATTTTCGTTCTTTGCACAAGCATTTCTAAGAGGAATTGTTCAGAATCAACAAATATTTTATATATCAACTTCTAGTTCTTTTCTATTCTTTGTCGCAGCTAATATAGGAGCAGTAGTTATGCCATTTATGATATTTTATCAGGCCTCTGCAACAGCATATAAATACGCTAATTCTTATTCATCACCTAAAACTAAAATTAAATGGTCTACTTATGAAACTTTAATTGGTGCTATTATATCGGAAGTGATAATGATTGCGATTGAAATGGCAACTACTGGAGTATCACCTACTGTAGATCCTCTTAATTATAAGGAAATAGCATCTGCGCTTTCATTAATCTCTGGTAGTTATTCGCCTTACATATTTGGAATAGGTCTCATAAGCGCATCATTTCTAGCCTTAATAGTAGAATCTTTAGGCAGTGCTTGGGGCACATTAGAAGCATTAGGTAAAAGGAGTTTCAGAAGTTTTCTATCCCTTTATTTTGCAGAATCAATTCCCGCTATACTTACTGTTTTACTCTTTGTGAATTATGATGCAATAGTCAATTTCGCATTAACATTAATGTCAATCTCTCCTATTATCCTCATTATTCCTACATTTTTTGTTGGAATTTTGGTTAAAGACAAGCGAGTAATGGGTGATTTTGCCTATAGTAAAAGTAGGATGATGATTTATTGGATTACAGTAATATTATTAGCATTTAGTGGAATTATTAGCCTCATAATATGACAATTATTCTCCTTTCCACATCTTTAGGGACGATACGAAATCATTTATAGAATATCTACTCCTCCAACTTAGAGGATATACGAATTTAATATAATAAGGTGAACTATAATCTATTCCAAACATTTCATCATTGTTTAACATTATACTTAATCTCCTACTGTTAGCCTCTATTTCAAGCTTTCCAGCTTCTTCAGAATGTTCTAATATCTCAAAGCCTTTATCATATCTTAGCATTACAAATTTATCTAAATTTTGAACAGTATTATTAATTACTATATTTCCTGAGCCAAATATTATATAGTATAACCATAGTTTTATAACGTTTAAATTAGGATCTATAGCTTTAATATTATAAGCCTCATCTCCAAAGTACGTACAACCTCTGAGTGCTACACATAATTGCTGACCGTAAAAGTATACACTATCATTTGTCCATTCCGAATATTTTTCAGTAACTTTTTGTAAAGGTTCAATGTTTACATAATATTGTGAATCTATTTCAACTAATCTAGAAGGAGGCAAGAATTTTATGATATCTTGGGGGTAAGTTTAGAAATACTACAAAGCTAGGATATGAACCATTCCATATAGAATAAGTATTTTCTGATACTTTCCTTATCTCCTTAAACACGTTAGTCTTATAGACTAATTTATAAATACTTTCTGAAATACTTGGTTCTAACTTACTTAATACTAAAGCCCTAAACCCTGGAGTTATAGCATTTATGTAAGGTAAAATATCTTGCTCTTTCTTAACTCTTTTTACAATTCCATTTTTTATTATGTATACTTCATTATCATCACTGATTTGAACCTCTATTTCGCACTGTGAATTCACTATGCCTTTTTTCCATCTTATGCACTGTCTATATACCACAATTTCTAACTGGCTTTACTCATATTAAAACTTTAGATATTCCATTTATAATATACTACTATTAGCTCTTATTTATTCGTTATTTTTAATCCATTTAGTGTGGAAAGTGTTTTTGTTTCAAATTTTCCATGTAATAATCAGTTATATCCTTATAATATTTAATTACAACTAATGATGTTATAATTACAATAGAAGAAATTCCTATAACTAAGCCAGAGAGCAGGAATGAAATTGGAATCAAATTTAAGAAAAGGAATATTACTGACAGAAGAAGAAGAATTAAAGATATTTTATTTTCTATATCTATTCTAGACATAGATATTTTTATTTCTTCATATAGAAGAGAGATTTTGTCAGCTTTCTTTATCTTATTTTGTAATAATTCAGCAAAACCCTTAAGATTATCCCAATTATCTGAAATGTATTTAATAATGTCATCAACTGGCCTTTTAAGTGGAAATGATAAGATAGAACCTTCTATTAGATCTGAGACCTCATCTGAAGATAACATTTGTACTAATGACATTAAAGCTTCCAATTTTGCGAGTGTTACTATCTTTTCCATATTGCTTATTATTTTGGAAATTTTAGATCTAACTATAAATTGCATAAACGTTGATGCAACAAATAGAAATGAAGATCCCATGATGAAAATTATGTATGTTAAATCAATATTAAATTTCATCCACCTCTTTTGTTATTATTATTCTCAAAGTACTCATATACAAGATAAGTAATTTTTACTAAAATTATTTTCTCTTTATTAGCGGGTACATTTCAACGTTATATACTTAATCTGTTTGTTTAATTAATATGAAGATGAAGGAAATTATTGACAAATATATTATAACAACTGACGCTAATGATAAATTAGACGAACTAGTAAACTTACTTAAAAAATACAATGTTAAGGCATATAATTATAAGGTAGAGTATTTGCATGGAAAGGTTAATATTAGAGTTATAAAGGGGAATGTAATAGTAAATTTAGCAAATTTAGATTTAATAGAATTAGAAAACATCTTGAAAAATTCCAAAGAATTGTATTCCAAATTCAGAATAGAATTTCATAATATTCCATCAACTGAAAATATCATAGAGAAAATAGAACGCATTAACTTACCTTATTCAGAAATCCACGTTTATGAGGATCGTGTGAAGATAAAGACTAGTAATGGCTTTACATTTGAGGATACTCCAGATCTCGAAGCAACATACTATTTATCTTCAGTGTTAGATAAGGTTAAACCATTTAACATAGGTAGAATTAGAAAAGTCAAGGATATGTATGCTTTAGTTCTTTTAAAAAGATATGGAATTAGGGATTTAGACTTAATAGAGAGAATTCTTGAAATGGATTATAAAATAGAAGATAATAACATAATTATTAAAGAGCTAGGAATTATAATAAATGAGAAAGGAATTATCAAGGATAATGTGTTAATAAATAAAAAAGAGATGTACGAGCTTTTAAAAAGAGTAAAGAGGTAAGACAGGTTAGTAGAAAAAGAATAATAAGTGAATGAAAACTTAATTTCCATAATGCTTAAAACAGTAACAGTATCCGCACCATCCAATATTGCGTTAATTAAATATTGGGGAAAAAGGGGAGATGAAAGACTTAACTTACCCCTTAATAGTTCATTATCCATAACTTTAGATGATCAATTATCAGTAATAACTAAAATATCTTTAAGTGATAAGGATTTAATTATAGTTAATGGTAAGATATTATCAGAGGAAGAAAGTAAAGAATACGCAGGAAGGGTTATTGAAAAATTTAGAGAAATTTCAAATAAGGATTTTCATGTGAGGATTGAATCTTACGCAAAATTTCCAGTAAATGCTGGTTTAGCTTCTTCAGCTGCTGGAGTAGCAGCTCTAACATTTGGTCTTAATGAATTGTTAGGATTAGATTTATCGTTGAAAGAATTATCTAAAATAGCCAGAATAGGTTCTGGAAGTGCTTGCAGAAGCATGTTTGGAGGGTTTGTAATGTGGGAAAGGGGGGTTAGAGATGATGGTGAGGACTCTTACTGTTATCAACTTTTTCCCAGCGATCATTGGAGGGAATTAGTGGATATAATAGTAATTTTGAGTGAAGAAGAGAAAAAGATATCTTCAAGGAAGGGCATGATAAGAACTACACAAACTTCAGAACTAGTGGAGTGTAGGCTTAAATTTATAGAAAAAACAATGAAAGAGTTAATAGATGCTATAAAGAATAAAGATGAGAAAAAATTCTATTATTACGTTATGAGGCATAGTAATAATATGCACGCAGTTATATTAGATAGTTGGCCTTCCTTCTTTTATCTTAATGATACTTCGTTAAAGATAATGGAATGGATTCAAGATTTTGGGAAAGCAGCTTATACTTTCGATGCTGGTCCTAATCCACACATTTTAACTACTGAAAATAACGTTTCGGAAATTTTGAATTTCTTAAATACATTAAATGTGAAAAGAGTAATAATATCAAGAGTTGGAGAAGGACCTAAATTAAATGATTAAGGCCTAATCTACTCTAAGCCCCTCATCTTCCTTAACGTCAATTATTTTTAATCCTCTTCTAGTCCATTCCTCCCTAACCTTAGTTAAATCCTCACCTAAAGCAAAAATTGAATCTCCCCCACCAGCTCCGGGAGATAATGCTATCAATGCACCCATATCCTCAGCAATTCTTATTAACTCATCCTCCTCTTTACTAACCAATTTAACTCCAACTATACGCTCAGCCAAATAGTTAAGATAATTTCTTCCTAATCTAATATGCTCTACAGCTTCATCAATTTTATTCAATTTTATAAGTTTTATTGCAATCGAATTTTCATCATCTATTAATTCCATTATTTCCTTAAAATCTTCTAAATTACTTTTCTCTACAAACTTCCTCACTAAATCAACTGTTTTTGAACTTCTTCCAGTAAAGCCCAATATCATATCGTATTTATTACCTATTTGTAGTTTCTCGTAATAAAAATCCATTTTTTCTATATCAGTAAACCTTTTATATACTATACTTCCAAAAACAGCTGAGGCTATATCAAATCCACTACCTATACCCTTTTGCCGCTTATAATTAGCAATTTGTGAAAGCTTGTGTATTTCCATAATGTCTAATTTACCTTTCATAGCGTAATATAAGCAAGCAGTTAAGGCTACTGTAGCCGCTGAAGAACTTCCTAACCCAGTTTTTTTATTATCTAAGATGAAATCCTTGTCATTATATAACCATATTTCATAGCCTTTAGGCGATTCAGAAAATCTTTCCTTTATCGTATCTAGAACTGAATTAATTAATTCATTTCCCCTATCTTTAAATTCACCATAAGAGGTATGAAATATTAAACCGTCATCTCTTCTCTCTTCCAATTTACATCTAACTCTTTTGTTTACAGCAATTACGTGAGATATTCCATTAAATACTACACTATAACTCCCTATCCACAATATCTTACCTGGAGCACTTAGGGAAATCACAAGTACTATTTCTTATTAAATTTTTAATCTTTAGCCCACTATTTCTCTCTATGGATTTCTTAACAAAAAAGGAGAGAATAGTATTACTCGCTATAGCACAAGCTGGCCCAGCCGGTATTACCTATTCTCAATTATCAGTATTAGATTATTTACTAAGTAAGGATACTATTCAGAAAGCAATAGAGGACCTTTATCTGAAAGGTCATATTAATGTTTTGAAAGATGGTGATGAGGTAAGATATATTGCATCAAAAAATGTCAGAAATTCCATAATAAATTTAGAATTTTATAAATATAAGTTAGTTAAGAATTTGGAAGAATTGAAGAAGAAAGTTGAAGAGATAAATAAGATGGATAAGCAAGAACAAGCTAAAGCGTTTAAAGATTTAATGAAAGATCTATTTTCGCTAATCTCCTCATCCATACTATCATTACTAAATGACTTTCCTTCCTTGACAATTCCAGAATATTTAGAAGTTTTAGATAATCTAAACAGGGAATTTTTCTCTAAAATATTACCAGTTCTTCAAGAATCTATGAGTGAAGATGAAGTTAAAACTTTTCTAACACTAGTTAGTAAATATAGAGGAGATAAAGACGCAGAAGAATTGAAGAATACGTTACAAAAGATTATATCAAAAAGAAATATAAACTCTTAAATAGAAAATTATAAATGATGAGAAGAAGTAGGGAAGAGATAATTGCAGATATTTTAGAAGCGGTGGATAATGATATAAATAGAATATCAAGCATTATGAGAAACGTTAATTTAAGCGCGTCTTTAGCTAAGAAATACCTTAAAACGCTAACTGATAATGATTTAATTGTGGAGATAAATGGTGAGTATAGGTTAACTGAAAATGGAAGAAGATTATTGGAGAGTATGAGGAATATAAGGAAAATGGAAGTAGAGCTAATAACTTTAATGAATTATATTAAAAAGGAAATTGATCTAACTAATGATGGTAAAAATCAAGTAAATCATAGTGCTTAATGCTATTATAATATTAATTATCTTATAAATTCCTTTAGGAATTATATTTAATATTGCTAAAGAAAATATTGAGGTAAACGAAGCTGATACAAATTCAAGTATAATTTCTATTGAGAAAATTATGTTAAAATCACTTGCTGCTAAAACTATGTTAAGACTTTAGTTGGTGTTATAACAAAAGCCCCTTGAAGTAAACCAGCCTTATTAGGGCCTATATCGAATTCTTTACCAGTAATAGTTTCAATCAAAAGCAGAATTGCGAAAACTATGCCTATAATGCTTGATATTATGTATAGAATTCTATTATCTCCAATTAAAAAACAATTGGAAGCGCTATTATAACAAAACCTGCTGAATGAGTTAGTGCAAACTTAAGAATTTTTATTCTGCTCTTTAAAAACCTGCAGTTGCTATATGATCTGATTCTATTCCATGGGTTAAGCCTAGAAGTAAGGATAATAATATTGGGTTCATTCAGGCTCTTTTTTCATAATTTTAGTTAAATATATTGTTGACACCTGATAAAGAATATAGTAGTAATGTCAGCTCTTATCTTCTTTGACAATTTATAGGCCTTAACTAATGAAAGCACTAATATATTAGCGTTAGATTTTTTTAATAGGTTCTCGCATCAAATATTGTGAAAAAGGAGATAGTTGAAATTGAGCCTTGGGGCGTAAATGTACCCTATATTTTACTTGCCCTCATCTATTGGACCATAGGATCATTTTCAGTAATACTAGGCTTACCATATCATCCATACTTTATGCTAATTGGAGCTTATGCATTATACTTCGGAATGATTCAAAGACTATTCTTCCCAGCTAAAAAATACATTGCGTTGCACATATTATCATTAATTTTTCTAGCAATACCATTTTATTATTTCCAGATATTAGCTACAATTACATTAATTTTAACTGAAATTTGGGGTTTAAGAGATGTGAAAGGATATGGGGGCAGATTTCCAATAAACGCACTAGTACTTTCTTCACCTTTCGCATCATTAATCGCTTGGTTATTATATCCAAATTTTTGGGCTTTAATTTTACCATTATTAATTTATATTTTAGGAGTCAATATAGGAGTTTTCACTGCAAACCTTAACACAAACCCAGTATTTGGAATTAAACAAATTCCAATATTTGTAATAATAATCTTATCATACTTCTTCCCCATAGCCTTCTCTTTAACAGGATTAGTTTATTTCTTGACAATTTATAGAAAAAGCATGAATATAAAGAATATAAGTGCGTTTTCAACTTTGCTTTCAATAATAATAATTCCCTTATTATCCCTTTATTTTAAAGACTATATTCACGCTTTTGCATTAGGAATCATGAGCCCACTTTTCTTCTCTTGTATCACTTATTCTACTAGTAGATATAATTACAATAAAGTATTTGTCTCTTCTATCTTATCAGCATTATCTTACGTTTTACGTGATTTAAACCTATTAGTATCTGGAATATTATGGGTTATTGGATTAGTGTTTTTCATATACTTAATAAAGGATAATTTCTACTTCAAAGCTATTCAATACGGTCTATCAATGAAGTTCTTAAAACCACAGCTGGATAAAAAGTCGTGAGTTTCTCTTGCAACATTAGCCCATGAGGAATGTAATTCCAGAAACTCTTTTACCTTCTTATCATTATGCTCACTCTCGTATTCCTCATCACTCATTCTCATAACTTGGTTTACCATCTTCGCCATGCTAATAATATCATTTTCTTTCACTACTTTGACAGGTTTTAATCCTTGATAAACAAACCTTATAGCAGGAATATCATAAGCGACTACAGAAGTGCCTAAGGCTAAAGTATCTAAAACAACTAGAGAGAAACCGTCTTGATGGGAAGGATAAATTAGCACTTTAGCCTTAGATACAGTATCATAAACCTCTTCTATAGGCCTAAATCCCCTATACTCAATCTTAGGATTTGAGAGAAGAATTTTCTTATCCTTTTCACTGAAGAACTTCCCAAAAACGACTATCTTACTATCTATCATATTAGCTATCATTGGCAATTCTCTTATTCCCTTTTGAGGCACTAATCTTGCGAAAAATACTGCAAAATTCTCCTTTTTATTTTTTCTAAATTTGTATATTGAAGAATCAAAGGCATTTCCAACCTTAAAAACTCTCAACTTAACTCCATACTTTTTAGCAATCTCATCAATCTTAGATAGGTATACTGGAGCTTCTGATACTGCAGCAATTCCCTTTAAAACACCATCTCTCATTGCTAACTCATAGGCCTTTCTATCGAATTTATAAAAAGCCCACATTAATGTATCATAAACTAATCCAGATAATCCCATAAACTTCCTATATCCTCTACCAAAAGAGTTTCTAAATGGTTCATCGTGTAGCAATTTAACTAGTGGTTTATTTAGTTTTTTAGCAATATGATATGATAATCTAAGCGTTATTGAGTCCTCATGCATGTCATAGATTACATCTGCATTTACATCATCCAATTTTTTAATATATTCCGAATCTTCACCTAAATTGTTCCAATTGAAGTAAACCATATGCGATTGTATAAAATATAAATATCTGCTTTCTTCCCTCTTTCCTACTTTATCAATCATTTCATAAACCGTATGATGAACATTCACATGATTTTTCTCCAAATCCTTTAATATATCATAATTATTTTTAACTAAAAATGCTGGAACATAAAGGGTAACATCGTCACCCATTTTAACTAATTCCTTCAGAACGTTTATAATGTGAGTAGACACTCCAGAGGTATTGAATACGTTTCCAATTGCTAATATTCTCATCCTTTACAATCTCTTCATTCTGTTTTATAAATGTAAG
>JAVYOH010000013.1:0-10422 GCA_038734615.1 Saccharolobus sp.
TCATACAGTACATTACTCTAACTTCCTATAAATTTTCCAAGGATACTGGAATTCCTAGTGCTACCGCATGGAGGGTTTTCAACAGATTATCAGAGTTTGGCCTAATAAAGAAGGACGAGAAGGGCTTGCTAAGAACATATTAGATTATCATAAGCTTTTTGGAGGCTATTATCCACCTTCAACATGGCAGTCAGAGATTACTACAGACGGTATTAATTTAAGCGAGTACCCACTAACCTTCTTTGTAAGAAGGCATGATAGGACTTATCATTCATGGTCGTTTAATGTACCATGGTTAACTGCAATAATGCCATATACTCCAGTAATGCTAAGTAAAGCTGATCCATATGTACAATCCATGGGCATCCAAAGTGGCGATTTCGTGACCTTTGAGGCTATAAATGAACCTTATAGTGGAGGTTTAAGAACTCAATTAACTGCAATTGCATTCTTAGATGAAGCTACGAGACCAGGAGCAGCGTGGGTTATCGTAGGAGCAGGGGCTTTGCAGGATTTAGGAGTCAAACTGAAAATTCTCCACAAGTTAAATATAGTATACTGAATAATTGGGCTAACATATCCTATATGCCACCATCAAGAGGAGGTACACTATCATCGCAAAGTGATAATGCGTTCCCAATTATGAATCTTGACCCAATAACCGGTCAAACATCTTGGCATGATTCTAGAATAAAAATAGTAGGAAAGGCTATGGTAAATAAAGTGCAAGTAACTGCGAATATATTCATTTACATGGGCTCTAACTTCAGTAACCAGGACATTCTAGAGGTTATAAGCTCACAAATAAGTGGAGGAATAAGTGTGCAAAATGCCCCAGCAGCTCCTGCGTTTGCACAAGCAGTTAACATACCACATCTAAGGTTTAATGCTAATGTTATTCAAAACACTTCCTTATGGAGCTTTGTAGCACCTAGCTCATTAGCTCAAAATGGTTATGTAATTGGAACCTATAAGGTAAGATATGGGTTCGCAGCCGAACCCGTTTCTTCTCAAAGTTCCTTTTAAGGGTGATTCCACATGTCCTCAAATCAAATTACTCTAAATATATATCAAAATGGAGTTCAATATAAATTACCTTTCAGTCCTAAGGCAAATTATGCAATAATAACGGACCTTAACAAATGCTTTGGCTGTGCTGGTTGCCAAATGTCATGTAAGGAATGGAATACTTCTGGGATGTTTGGGCCATTACCAGATGTAGACCCATATGGAGATTTAGATGTGATGTTCTGGCTTAGAGTGCTATATATAGAAGTAGGTAATTGGCCTTAAACTAAAGTATATAACATTCCAATAAATTGTTTCCATTGTTTTAATGCACTTTGTTGTAAAGAAGTGTACTCACTGTTTCGATAGAATTAACGACTCTACATTACCACCAGAAGAGAGGATTCCTGCATGTATTCATGGTTGTATGGTTCAAGCTAGAATATGGGCTAATAGGCTAGATCCCACTGATCCTGGCAATATACTTTTCGTGGACAAAGGTGGTTTCGTGTTAGGACCAGAAACTGGTGCTGATTCTGCTAGTGGATACTTGCCTTGGAGAAGTAATTATGCTGCTGATAATGATATTACATTACTTTCGCAAGCTGAGTACTATAATGTATGGACTGCTAATGGTGTTGTACAATTAGGTGCTCGGGGTAATGGTTCTACATATACCGAGGGAAATGGTCAAGGTAATAATTCGACCTACACCGAAGGAAATAACCAAAGTTAAGTGATTTTTTTGTCTATTTCTCTTCTTGATCAAACAATATTAAGATTTTATTTATACGATTTATTTTCAGAGATATTTCTCTATAAAATAGATGATAAGGAGTATAATGATATGCTAATGAAAATATCTAAGATAGATGAGAATTTTGGTCAGTTGGTAATGAATATTGCTAATGTAAACATTTCCGAAATTAGGGAAAAGTTTAATCAAATAAAGAAGAAGGATTATCTAATAGAATACTCAACTCTATTTCTTGCTGGTTTGGGAAATAAACCATTAGTTCCAGTAGAAAGTAAGAGATTATTCGTAAAATTAGGTGAGAAAATAGCAATGTATAAGTATAGTGATATAATAAGATTTTATAATTCAAGGAGAATAGTGCCTAAATTAGGTAATAATTTCGTTCATGAGCCTGACCATATATCAACTATTTTAGCTTTTATGTCTCTTTTAATTAAAGAAGAGTACGAACTTCGAAAGAATAATAAAAATCCACTTAATATAATAAGCGATCAGATAAATTTTGTCACTACTCACATAATAAGTTGGATACCAGAATGGGCTAATGATGTTATTAATGATGATAGGTCTGATATATTTAAGGTCGTATGTAAGAATTTAGTTTCATGGATTCAGTATGATTATAATATTATACGCAAGGCAAATTAATAAATGACCAAAATTTGTTTTAATCTTTCTCACTCTTATGTTAACCGTGACTGACTCTATTCCAGATAGTAATTTTCTAAACATAACGAGAAGTGGCGATGATAATAATGGTATTATCCAACTTCCTAATATAGAGAATTGGGATCCAAGGATATGGGTTGGTAGGAGAATAAACGAATATGAGGTATTTGATTTAATAGGAGTGGGTAGCACGTCTTATGTGTTGAAGGTCAGAAAAGGTAATAGATACTATGCTATGAAAATACCTAAGATTTGGAAAAGCGATATGGATCAATCTAATGCTCATAATATTATTTTCAACATTGTTAGAGAATTCGTGAATTTACAAGAAATTTCTATGATGAGCCAGAACGTCGTTAAGCCCTATGCAATCAATGAGAGTAGTCCTGATACCATAGTTAAAATTGAAAAGGGAGATTCTCAATTATATCTTACTAAGCCTCCTTATATTGTCATGGAATTAATGGAAGGAGGTAATGCTTTAGAGCTTTCTAACAAGGTTAGTAAATCTGAGAAATGGTATAAGGTAATTGCTATAATTGTTAAGGAAATAGCTAAAACGTTAGATGTTGTTCATTCCGCTGGATATGTTCATTTAGATGTTAAGCCTCAAAATATTTATTTCAGTAAATTTCCTGGAGTTAAAGATGAGGAGATAATTCGTAATTTGGTTAATGGTAATACTCTAGTCAAGTTAGGAGATTTTGGTTCAACGCGAAGAATAGGTGAAAAGGTTGATCACTTTACAGAGCATTATTGTTCATTTGATCAAGTTGAGGCTGCAATGTTAAGAAACAAAGTGTCTTCGCCATCAATGGATATATTTGCTTTAGCTGCTGTAGCGTATAACTTACTATTCGATTCTTATATTTATCCTAGAGAGTATTACGATTCTGTTGAAAGAGCTGTAGCTGAGTATCCCTCTGATGATTTTATCTATTATCTTTCATTGGCGAGAAAAGCTCTCATAATACCTCAAATTACGAACTTGCCAGACTGGTTTGGTAAATTGCTTTATGATATGTTAACTGGTAGGGTTAATGCTAACGAAGTATATAATACGATTGAAAGAAATTTAGACTTAACGTTTTAAGTTATTTCTAATAATATAGGAGCGTGATCTGACCCTTGAATTTGAGTTAGTATATCAGCATTTTTTATTCTACTCTTTAATTCCTCAGATACTATACAATAATCTAATCTTAATCCTAAGTTTTTCTCTCTAGCGTTCATCTTATAACTCCACCAACTATATTTTATTTCCTTAGGATGTAAATATCTAAATGTGTCAATATATTTTAAAGAAAGGAAGTGGGTTAGCCAAGTTCTTTCTTGTGGGGTTAGTCCAGGGATTGTTTGATCATTATACGCTGCATCTATATCTTGATGTGCAATATTTAAATCTCCACATAGAATAATTGGTTTGTTTTTCCTTAGCTTCTCAACAAAATCTTCAAGGTTTTTATTAAATTTCATTTTAAAGTCTAATCTTTCTAAGTTGTCTCCTGCTCTAGGAAAATAGGAGTTAACTATGAAGAAATCTTGTAGTTCTATTGTTAATACTCTCCCTTCATTGTCAAATTCCTCAATTCCAATACCTTTGATGACGTTTAATGGTTTGATTAGTGATAAGGTCATTACGCCGCTATATCCTTTTCTCTTTGCAGAAAAGGAGAAAATGTTATATCCCATTGTTATGAAGTCTAAAGGTACTACTTCTCCTCTAATCTCTTGGAATAATATTATATCAAATTTGTCACTTCTTATAAAATCTAAAAGATTTTTCTTTAAGGCTGCGCGAATTCCATTAATGTTCCAGCTTACTACTTTCACACTAAAGGATTATAGTGAATGAGTTAAATTATCTATTCTCCCACCATCTGCAACTATTATTTGTCCAGTAATATATCTAGCTTCGTCGCTGGCTAGGAATAATACTACGTTAGCTATATCCTCTGGCTTACCGGTTGTTGCTAAGACGGTCTTGTTTTTGAACGTCTCTCTTAGTTTCTTTATCTCTTCTTCACTTTTTCCGCCTAGTGTCATGTCAGTTTCTGTCCAACCTGGTGCTACTGCATTAACCCTTATTCCATATTTACCCAATTCAAATGCTAATCTTTTAGTAAGTATTATAACACCAGCTTTTGTTATTGCATAAAATGTAGTACCCTCTGCTGCTGTTCCAATTCCAGCATTAGATGCTATATTTATTATTACTCCATTTTTGGAGTTTTTTAATAGTGGTAAGAATTCGTATGTAACATAAATCGTTCCATTTAAATTTATCCTTAACATTTTCTCATATTTTTCTTCATCAAATTGCTCAAAGGGCATCAGTAGCATTATTCCTGCATTATTCACAATAATATCGACTTTTCCAAATTCTTTTTCAACTATCTGTTTAGATTTTCTTACTTCTTCCCTATTACCTACATCACATTTTATTGTAAATGCTCCTTTTTTCTTAAGTTCTTCAGCGTTTTTATCTGAAGATATATAAAGTACTATTGGAATTGCCCCTTCATTTAAAAAGCCTTCTGTTATTGCTCTTCCTATTCCTCTAGTTCCTCCGGTTATTAGAACTATTTTACCTTTAAATCTCATAATTTAGGTAATCTGGCTAATCTCTTATTAATGTTTTCTTCTAGGAATGTTATTATTGTGATAAAAAGCTTCATGGGTCAGTTCTTCATCGTTACTAGCTTTACGATGATAGGTTTGTTATTCCCTGTAGATTTTTATAACGAAACTAAATCCTTATTCCTATTGGGTGTAATTACTGGAGCCTATAATTTTCTCAACGCGTTGGGTTCTTATATTTGGGGGTATTTGATTGATAGAACAAGGCTTAGAAAGGAGTACCTATTAGTATTATCAGTATTTGGAATAATGATTGGTATAATATATCACGTAAATAAGTTAGTAGGATATATGTTGTCTGGTTTTTTCTCTGCCTTAGATGGGCCAATATATTCAGCAATATTACTGGAGACAGCACCTCAAGAGAAATTGGTTTTAGGTAATGTAAGACTATCTCAGCTTACATTAGCTGGGAATATAATAGGCAGTCTTTTATCGGCTTTCTATAGTATTGATTATCTTGTCATTTTGTTCTTTTCATTATCACTTATATTTAATCTATTGTATATTCCTAAGTATGATGGTGGGATTAATTATGATTCTGGTAGTAAAAATAAAATGTTTAAAATATTATATATTCCTATAATTTCTTACTTCTGGTTTAATCTTGCTGCAGAAATTTTCTATACGCTATATATTCCACTGAACTATCTTATGCTAAATCCTTCTTATATCATATTTGTAAGCTACTCTTTGCTTTATTTCATTGAAGAAATAGTATATAATAAGAGTATTGATTTGGTTAAAAATAGGGAGGAATATTTTATGTATCTTGTGATATTTATTAGATCATTGATCATTATAATATTGATAGGCATTATAATAATGGGTTTTAAAATACACATAGCTACAATGCTATTTTTCCTAACCTTTGGTCCATTATTTCCTTTATATAATACGGCATTCTTTTCAGTATTGATTAAAGGACTTAAGAAGAATAAGGCTACAGTAATAGGCATATTTAATGCTAGTGAGGATATTGCAAATACGGTAGGGGGTTTCTTAGCTGGTTCTACAAACAATATAGTTTCTGCTTATCAAATTTCGTTTTACTCCTTTTCTCTTTCAATGGTTTTACTTTATGTTTATCTTAGCAAGAAAACTAATCTTCTTAAATCTTAAGGTCAATTTATCTTATTATGCCTCTCTTCTTTAAGGCTTCCTCATAAAGGATTTTTTCCATGTTCGTAATTGGTTTGAATTAGGCATTTTTATTGGTTTGCCTTCTTTATCTACTCTAACGTATGTAAAATACGCTGTAGTTACATGCTCTTTGTTTCCGTTAATATCTTCTCTTATTACATTTATTATTACATCTGTTGATGTGTTACCAACGTAAACTAATCTACCTCTAATATATACAATGTCATTAAGTCTAATTGGGGAGTAGAATGCTAGTCCCTTAACAGCAACTGTAACTACATTATTTATACCATTTTTTTCTTCGCTATCTATATAATTTAAGCAAACTATACCACCTATATCATCCATAAGTTTAATTAACCTTCCAGCTGACATTATTTTTCCATCATATGTTAAGGCTGGAGAAACGTGAATCACATTTTGTACCCTATATCTTAGTTCACTAGTGGGATCACTTATCTCAAATCTCAGTTTCTGCCTATCTTTTATTTTTGAAAGTCTTAGTTCTCTTCTTTTCTTACCTTCTTCTATCTTCTTAATTTCTTCCTCGTTTTCAGCTACAATTTTAATACCTATTGGTGATGGTCTTAGAAGATCATCAACCTTAACGTATGTGGCATACGCAGATACTACTTCAACGTTTTTTACATACGCTCTTATTTCCACCTCGAGTGAAGTATTACCAATATACACAGTTTCTGCTCTTACTTTAATTATATCTCCTAATTTAACTGGTTTCTTAAACACAACATCTTCCATTGAAGCTAAAAGCGTTGTACCTTTAGCAACTTTAGAAGAGGATAACATTCCAGCCTCTACTAGAAGTAATAGCATGTCTCCTCCGTGCATTCTATTCATAAAGTTAGCATGCTCGTAGTGAATCATATTATATGTTTCTACTGCAGTTTCAGATATTCTTAAGGATTGCATCATTAAGCATATTTGCTATCTTCTCAAAATTTTTATCTCTCTTAGCGTACTCTAATGCTAAGTCCCTCAATTGTTTTAGAATGGCTTTCCAGTCAAAATTATTTACTATATTGTCTGGTAATTGTTTATAATCTATTCTTTTTTCATATGCAGTCATGTAAGGCAAGTACTCATCTTCAGACACTCTTACTATTGCGACACCATTTCTATCTAAAATGTATTCATAAATTCCAGATTTCCATAAGGTTATGGAGAAATCATCGGATGGAGGTAAATATTTTACAATTAATTTTAAGAATTCTATAATATTCTCTTTACTTTTATTCTTTTTTAGGTTTCTTAAAATATCTTCCAGTTTATCTTCCACGCTTTATAATCGTTTTGGTTTTATTTAAGATTATACGGAGATGTTAAATTTATTAGCATCACCATAAGAACGGATTCATAAATTAATGGTAAGTTGCAGGTGAAAGACTCGTCTCTTTAGAAGGTCAGAGAAATAATAAGAGGAGACTAACAAACACTGATTATTTATGAGAATGTTACTTATTAGGTTTTAGATAAGTCGTAATGCCCTATTGGAGGAGGCACAGGGACCTTAATTTTGATTTTTCCTTCTCTAAGCCAAGGTGCTATTAGATACGCTATACCATTTTTTTCCCAGCTTAAAGTTTTAGCCTCAGTTTTAGATAATCCTAAACTTTCTGCTACTTCTGATCTAGTTCTAAAGATTAATTTAGTATTTGCTAATTGTGTTACTATATCACTTAGATCATTTGGATTATGAGTAGAAAATATGAAACCAATTTTTCTCCTTCTTCCTAGTCTCATCATAGTAGCAATCTTTCCAGCTACTTTTCTAACGTAATTAGTATCTTCTTCAACACCTTTAGCTGATGGAAAGAATCTATGAGCCTCATCTATTACTATTACAAACCTTCCTTTAATATTACCATTCCTCATTTGTTTCTCTCTAAACGCAAATATTCTATCCAAGAAATAATATGTTAATATTTTTTGTGAGAAATCATCTAATTCGCTGTTATATAAATCGAAAATTACGGTAGATGTGGAATTTTGTAATATTTTAGTTAAGGGTACTCTACTTGCTTTTACGTCAAAAAGTTGTGTTTCTTTAAGTAAATATAATCCCCTTACTATATTTTCTCTAGTACTCTTATGTATTTCTACACCTTCCAACGAATTACCATCATTAAATAAATTTATTAGATCGTCTAATGTTGAAATTTCTTTACCTTTTTTACGTATCATTATCTTGATAAAATGCGAAGCTTGCTCACTGAAGTATGGATTAAGTTTATACAAAATTTTCCTTACGTCTTTAAATCTGAAATAAAATGGGTATATCGATACCTGAGAGTTCCATTCAGAATTAGATATTATTATCTTATTATTTATAATTGATGCGTAAAGAGTTATCCCCTTATTATTTAAGTAGTTAACTATTGGTTTTACAAACATCTTATAATAAGCAGTTGTGATAGCATTAGTAGAAGTAGCATTACCCAAATATTTCTTAATCCATGTTTTAGTTACTGGATATATTATGTCTATATTTAATCCCTTTACTATAGCTCCATAGAGTTGGTTAAATTCCTCTATTCCATTCCTTACTACTATATCACTCTTATCTGGTGGTAAGAAGATATGATAGTAATCACCAGTAGCATCTAAGATAAATACTTTAGTGCCTTCTTCATTAGCTAAACTTAATCCAGATACTAGGTCTTTTATGAAAGAAGTTTTTCCAGCTCCAGTCGTACCTAATATTAATAAATGAAAATTTAATTCATCTAAACTAGCACTTATTCTAACTTTTGTATAGGAAGTATCTAAAAAGCCTAGCCTTAATAATCCCCTATTAGTTCCTAAAGATCTTTCTATAACTTCTGGTTTAGGAATTACTACTGGTGATTGTGGCTCTATGGTTAAATCCGCAGCCTCTGGCTCAGAGGAAGATAAGAAGTCTACTTTAGTTAACATCTCACATTTGATTACAATATTAGTTATTAGTGATCCTGGCTCATCATCATTAAGGCCAACATTACTTAGTACGCTTGAATCTCCTATTAACAAGGAAGAGGCATCATTTCTCTCATATCCTACTACTCTAAGTAGAACTAAATATAACGTTTTTATGTCAACTGCTCCTAGCAATATTCCCATTTTGCCTAAGAATGTATATTTATAGTACGTATTGGGATCTACAATCACGTTAACAATATTATTTTCTTCACCAGATTTACTTGAAGTGTATCTAGAAACCTTTCCTATTATATCACCTATAGTTATAGCTAATGTTCTAGCTTTGGAGATTCTATCTCTAATATCATTATATAGGGAAGTATCATAGCTCATGTTCCCACTTGCTCCAGTCTACTATAGAAACTCGCTTGTAATCCCATGCTCTCTAAGGAACTCATTATTATTTTTAGCATAGCTCCAGTAACTTCTTTTGCAGTATTATCTGCTAATCCTAAAATTAACGGTATTCCATCTTTCGTGAACTTTAACGAGACTATATGCGATAAAACTTCAAAATCATTTTTTAAACTTTCTATTCTTAGAATGGAAAATTTGAATACATAAGGATGCAAGGGGTAGATTAAATAATTAACGTATAATTTGATATTGTCTATTTGTCTGAGTATTGGACCAAAAACTAACGGTTTATAAGGTGGGGTCACATTATATTTGATAAAGTCTAGTATAAATGACTCATCATTAAAATATCTTTGCGGATTTATTCTAAACTTATTGATAAATTTTTGTTTAAGATCACTAAGAGCTGATACGAGAAGTTTTGATTTATCTAATCTCTTTACTACTCCTATAACGTTTTCTTTTAATACATCCAATCTAAACTTTAGTATTTCATTTCTAACCTTGCTCTTTAGAAATATTAATGGAGGGATTAGAGGTCCGTCTAGTAAAATAATTGAATTTTGATTTACTATTTTCTTAAGAGCCTCAGTTTCAAGAACTGTTCTTATTTCCGTTTCTATCTCTTCTGGTGAATTGGTAGAAGTGAAAAAGCTACCATCTATTGAAAATGTTGTAATATATTCTGAGCTATATAAGAATGAAGTCAAGGGTCCTTGAAATCCAGATGTGGCGAGAGCTATAAAGGGTTTGTTTAGGTCTAAAGTTGGAAAGCCAGAAATAGGTGGATATATGCCGATGATTGGATTAATAGAAGATGAGACTACTACTGAAGCTAAGCTTATTATACCTTTAGATGAGATGAAACTCCT
>JAVYOH010000013.1:10926-24136 GCA_038734615.1 Saccharolobus sp.
CGTATCCAGTTTCGACAAAGAATAATTCTTCTGCAGTAAAACCTTTCTGGATTATTGCTGCTAACATATTTAATCTGCCTAAAACTTCCTCTTCTCCAATTATTTGTGCGCCAATTATTCTCATAGAATTCGCTTCTGCAATTAGTTTAACTATTATGTCTTTTGATCCCGGATAATATCTAGCTCTAGTCTTATGTTGAACTATTGTTGAAACAGTCTTAATATTATACTTTCTCGCTTCATTTTCCGTAATACCAGTTTTTCCTATAACGTACTCTTCAAATTTCGTAATCATTGTGCCTATAACGCCTGGAAAAGTTATTTCTTTACCACCTATATTATTCCCAGCCACAAAGCCCATTTTGTTTGCTACAGGTGCAAAGGGTATCCAATCTGGTTTTTTAGTTATGATGTTTATAGATTCTGCAGAATCTCCAGCTGCATATACGTTAGGAGTATTAGTTCGCATATGCTCATCTACCCATATAGCCCCGGTCTCTCCTATTTTAACCTGTTCTTTTACTAAATCAATATTAGGTTCTACACCTATTGCAACTATACTCGCATCTACCTCATATTTTCCGCTATTTGTTATAATTAATTTTCCTTCATTTTCTAAGCTAGCCACGCTTTCTTTTAGCTTTACTTCAACATTTTTACTTATCTTTTCAGTTATTATTTTCCCCATGTCTTCATCTAACATTTTATTAAGTAAGTAATTTCCTCTGTGTAATAATAGAACTTTCTTACCTCTAGCTCTTAAAGCTTCAGCCATCTCTATTCCTAAAATTCCACCACCTATTATTGCTATTTTGTCAAAATTCCACAATTGATTTCTTATTTGTGTTGCTTGTGCTGGGTGGTGTATGTAAAATATTCTTTCTCCTTTCTGAAAAATTTTAGGTTTAGCTCCCATAGAAATTAATAAATAGTCAAATTCATAATTTCTTTTTTGGTTATTTTCCATAGCAGTTACTGTTCTAGATTTTACATCTACTTCTACTATTTTTGTATTTGTTTTAACAGTTATTTTTCTCTTTTCGTTAAAATATTGTGGGGTATAAGTCATAAACAAGTTTTCATCATCAAATAAACCTTCTATATAATACGGTATTCCACATGGTGCATGACTTACCATTTTAGTTTCTTCAAATACTGTAATTTCCATGTTTGGCCTTAATCTCCTAGCCCAAGAAGCTGCTGTCATTCCTGCAGCTCCGCCGCCTATAATAATTAATCTCTCCATAATCCTTTAATTCACCAAAACTTTCTTATATTTATAAATGTAGATAGTATAACGTGAAAGCTATTGAAAGACTAAACGAAAGCATTAACAAAATAGATAGTGTTAATGAGAATGAACTTAGTATAAATGAGATAGATTTACTAAGGTTTGTTAAAAGTCAAATTAATAAGACAAAATTTTTGTTTCAGTTCTTTGATAAAAATGTAAATGAGAAAGTGTGGGATGATGTATTATCATCTGCTTTTCAAATATTACAAAGAGTTAATGCAATATTTGGTTATTTAGCACAACCTACAGTCTTATCTTTAGTATCTAAGAGTAGATTGTCAGAAATTGCAGAGAATATAATAGACACGCTAGCTTTTTCGGTTTCTGAAATGATTATTATTTTAAAGCAAAATAATAAAATGTTAGGGATTGATTCTATTACTGTAAATATAGGTTCCAATCCTCCTTCATTTTCAATATCTGTGGTGATAAAAGGTGGATGAAATTTATTTAGAATGGGATAAGTTATTTGAAGATGCTAGTAAAATACCTATATATGATATTAAAAACGATTTGATATTTTTTTCTGGAATAGGCGGTAGTGGTATTGTAGGGGAAATAGCAAACATTTTAGGTTTAGATGTCGTCATAGGTAAGAAGAAGTTTAAAGAGAAAGGTACACTAATAGCAGTAAGCTATTCTGGAAACACTTCGGAAACAATTTATGATGTTAATAATGCAATGTTAGCAGGTTATGAAGTAATAGTTATTACCTCGGGTGGCATCTTGGAAAAAATTTCTAAGGAGAGAAGTTTAAAATTAGTAAAAGTACCAGCGGGTTATCAGACAAGATATGCTTTTCCGTATCTTTTCACTCCTTTAATTAAAATGGTTGGTAACAGAAGAGGAATTAATATTAATACGAATGAACTGAAAGAAGGTGTATTAGAGTCTAAAGAAAAAATTAAGGCTGATTCTAAAAGATTAGCAGAATTAATTGTTAATAGGATTCCAGTTTTTTACTCTTCAAAATATTTGCCAATAGCTAAAAGGTTTAAGCAAGAAATTAATGAGAACGCAAAATATCCAGCATTTTTTGGGGAAATACCAGAAATTAATCATAATGAGTTAGAGAGTTATGTTCATGGAAAACTATTATTATCTATAGTTATAGAAAGTGATAACATCGATAAAATTACAGAAGAAGTTTTATCTTCTACAGTAATTAAGCCATATTTTGATAGTGATTTAAAGAATATTGCTAGCTTGCTAGCAATAGCTGGGATTACATCGTTTGAAATAGCTAAGAGGTTTAATGAGCTTCCAGATAAGCTCTATAATATTCCGAAAGCTAGACAATTAACCTCAAATTTATTTAGATTGGCTTAGTAGTAATGTTTAATGGGCATTAGAATATATAATATGTTAGGGCGAAAACTAGAAGATTTTACTACAGTCACTCCAAATCTGGTTAAGATGTATGTTTGTGGTCCTACAGTATACGATTATGTGCATATAGGTCATGGGAGGACATTCGTAGTTTTTGATGCTATTTCTAGATATTTGAGATTAAGAGGTTATAGTGTAATAAGAGTTCAAAATATAACTGATATAGATGATAAGATAATTAAAAGGGCACAAGAAAGTGGAAAAGACTGGAGAGAGATTGTAGAATATTATTCAAACGATTATATTAATTCGCTAGAACAGCTCAAGGTAAAAATTGATATGCATCCAAGAGTTACGCAGCATATTAAGGAGATAATAAGTTTCATTCAAAAGTTAATAGATAAAGGTCATGCTTATGTTACGCCTAGTGGTAACGTGTATTTTGATGTAGATTCTTATCCAAATTATGGGGAACTTTCAAATACTAAGAAGGAGGAATGGAATCAAGGCGAAGAATTCATTAAGGAGAAAAAGCACCCCTATGATTTTGCATTATGGAAAGCGTGGAAACCTGGAGAACCTTATTGGGATTCGCCATGGGGTAAAGGGAGACCAGGATGGCATATAGAATGTTCAACTATGTCTACTAGGTATTTGGGTGAACAGTTTGATATTCATGGAGGAGGTATAGATTTAGTTTTTCCTCATCATGAAAATGAAAGGGCGCAAACTGAATCGTTAACTGGTAAAAAGTGGGTTTCATATTGGGTTTATAGCGCTTTTGTTACCGTTAAAAAAGAGAAGATGAGCAAATCATTGGGAAATATAATACCTTTAAGTGAGGCATTGAAAAAATGGGGTTCTTCAGTATTAAGATATTGGTATTTATCATCCCATTATAGATCACCTTTGGATTTCTCAGAGGAATCTTTAGAACAAGCTAAACTATCCTTGCAAAGGATAAAGGACTCAATGGCGATAATTAGATCCATATTATCTGAAGGACCTAAATCTTATTCTAAAGACGAAGATGTGTTAGTTCAAAGGGAAATCTTAGATAGTTTAGCTAAATTTCATGAAGTTATGAGTAACGATTTTGATACGCCTACTGCTTTATCGCATGTTCATAATGTAGTTAGCATAATATTTTCAAAGCTTCAATATAGTAGAGACTATTTTGGAGCAATGTTAGCGTTTGAAGTTTTAAGGCAATTCAACGAGGTTTTTGGAGTTATGGATGAAGAATTCTATCCTGCATACGAAAAAATTGCAAAAATTATAGATAGTATAGTAGAACTAAGAAACGAACTGAGAAAAATGAAAATGTATGAAGTTTCAGATAAAATTAGGGAAGAGTTGCTGAAAGCTGGTATAAAAATTCTTGATACTAAGGATAAGTCTACGTGGAGATATGAGTAATGAAGATTGGTAACTCTTCACCCTTAAAATATCTCTCCAGCATTTCGTACGTTGTTTGAGTTGTTTTTATTTCGTCTAATTTATCAAAAGGTATGTATGAAACGTCGAGGGCATCACTTGAAGGTGATAAATTATCATTTAATGGTTTGCACTCAAAATCGAGGATAACATAATGGTATCCCTTAACGATTACCTCAACTATTGCTACTAGTTTGCTCACACTTACATCTAGATTTGTTTCCTCCTTCATTTCCCTTTTTAATGCATTTATTATTGTCTCTCCATATTCTACCTTACCACCTGGAATAGCCCATAATCCTTCATTTGGTGGATTTTTTCTCTTTACTAGAAGTACACTTCTATCTTTAGAGACTATTAGACAACCTACTGCTACAAGTGGTCTATTCATAAAGTGATGATAAAAGTTAATATTAAGTAGTTTATGGTTTATTGTGTATGAGAATAATCATCACTCTTGCATTCCTAGTCTTAACTCTAATATGGGGAGTAAATATCACATTATCTGCTACTCAGCAAGTAGGTCCAAATACTAGTATTGTAAGTAATCTATCTATACCAAAAATATTAAACTATATTGCTAAATTGACTAATACTACCACAATTGGTAATAAAACAGTTACAAAAATCTACAATTATACTGTAAGCTATCAACTTTTGAAGGTAAATGATTACGTAGCAGTAGTTAATATAAGTGGTAACTTTACTAATGGAACATTAAAATTAGGTAATACAATATATCTTAGAGAAGGACAGTATAATGTAAGCGTCCAATACCAACCCTTATCTCTGTATTATCCATTCGTTTTGTCTGACATACTTTACAATACTTCTTATGGTATATTAACACCTAATGAGTCATTAGCATTAACGTACAAAGGGAAAGGATTTTACACTCTCAATGGTGTTAATAATACTGTTTATAACTTTACAGTATATGTTAATGGTAACGAAATAACTGCGGGTATTATGCCTAATGGTATAGTAACTTATCTGCAAAATGGTTCCTTATCTATGGCTTTAAAATCTTATCAACTACTAAATATAAATATTACTAGCATTGATGCACTTACAAATATTTCCAATTTTATAGGCAAATCTTATTTATATGCAATATTTAATTATTCTACTCTTTCAAACTCTACGATTCCACAAGGGTATTTGCAAATTAACTATCCAGTTTTGTTTAATAATGGTATTTTGGCTACACAATTTACTCAGATTCAATTTAGAGCTGGTCAGCAATTAGCCTTACCTTCCCTATTAGATGGTAAATCAGTCAATTACGTATTATACGTTAATGAACCTACTAAAATACCTACTAGTTTTGGGCTAAATGTTGGAGGTAATAATATTACATGGAATGGAATTGAGTATACACTAGTTGGAAAGCAGCAAGTATCTACTATAGCTGGAACTTTTGAAGCTTATGTGTATAAGCATATAACTTCTAATCAAACAGAACAATTACTTTACTTTAGTCAGAATGGAGTATTATTAAAACAAGAATTCATAACTTTGCTAAACTCTTCTACAATAGTTCCGCTTTTTGTGATAAATTTTGTTGGAAATACTTTCCTAAATCCATTTCAGACTTATCCTAGCGTATTTAACTATACTAATACAACATTACCCTATACTGTAATCAAACCAAATTTATCTCTTACTATATCAATAATTTTAACTCTAGTGATTGTAGCGGTATTAGTGATTCTGCATAAAAGAGAATAAATAAACCATATAAATTGTTTTTTATAGTACATAGAAAAAGACTATCATTAGAATAAACAATATTATTGCAGCTATGATCATCCATTTCGCAATATTTTTCGAAGATCCAAAGATTATAGGTATAGGGCCTATAAAAATTACGCCTCCAACCTGTGTTCTTTCTCTATCTTTACTACTAGAAGATTTGCTAGCCTCATACATCATTCCTACTAATAAAACTATTATACCTATGAAGATTAATAGAAAGCCTATTTCAACTAGATCCATATTTATAATGTTGCTTGAAGGGATTTAATTTTATTTGCTAATATTTCTATCTCTTTAGGTACTTCAATACTATCAATACTTGTTATTAGCTCTCCTATGGACGTTCTTAATTTATCATACTCTATTCCACGTTTTCTTAACACATTTATAATCCATCTTAGGTTTTCTTCTTTTCCTAAATCTTTAATCTCTTTCTCATCCGGGTATATGCCTAATTTTCTTAATACTTCTAATAAGGCTTGCTTACTGTAAAAGTTCTCTACTTCGCGGCTTAATGGTACACAATAATCTTTTAGGGATAGGTCTAATTTATCACATAAACCAAGGAATATTACATCTAGATTTAACATATTCTTTAACTTTAACCAATGTTGCAGTTCTAAATCTGAAGAGATCTTGAAGACACTTATTCCATTATCTTCCACATTAATATTTAACCTTTTAAGCCAGTTGATTATTACTGAGGGTTCTGCCAATTCACTACCTAGTATAATGATTCTACTAAACAATATTGCACTTAGATTAGCATTAAGTAGGCTTAGAGTGCCTCTTAAATCTGGTGTAGGTTTAACTAATATTGCTGTTGAATTACCATTTATTCTTCTCATCACGATATAATTATCAGCTGACATTTCAACGATATAAGGAGAGTGTGTAGTAAGAAATGTCTGCAATATTCCATTATCAGTCCAACTCTTTATTAACTTCATGATTTTAGCCTGAAGTGTAGGATGTGTATTTACTTCTGGCTCTTCTATTAATACTATTTTGTTTCCGCTTAACCAAATTATAAATAGCATTAATATAACCCTTTGAAAACCACTAGCAGCTAAATCAACGTATATTGGCAAATTATATATGTTTAATACTAATCTTCTTCCATCCCAGAATTCCATTCCCTTAATTTCAGGTATAGTAGCACTAACTAAGTTTACAAAATCGTACCAATATTTTCTTAGATTGATAGGAGACTTGTTCATATCTGTCATTCGTTTCAAAATCTCATCAAAATAGGCCTGATCAAATATTGGTACATATTCAACTCCTTGTGAAGCGTATTCCGCCAATTTTTTGGCAACTTTTATATCATCTTCACTTGGAGAGGTTCCATTTATGTAAAGAGTGTCTAAATTCCATTCAACATAATTGTTAACATAATTTATTCTATTAATTATTTCTAAAGTTGTTTTTTGATTTTTTCCAACTATTTTACTTGTCTCTTCTGGAGAAAATTCTATTTTTCCACCTATTGTAATTGGTTTTGATGTATTATATCCTTGCCAAAGTAACATAAATTCTTGATTTCTATCTTCTACTGATCTTTTTTCTATACCAGCAGAAAGATTTTTTATAAATAGAAATATTGATGAGAGTAGGTTAGTTTTTCCATATCCATTATATCCAACTACTATATTAAATCCTCCAATATCTCTTAGGTTGACCTCACTAAGGCTTCTAAAGTTTGATACGTAAAACTCAGTAATCTTCACTGCATACCACTCTACGGTAATACTTTATGAAAATATTAAATATAATCGTTAGCAGGCTTCTTTAAGGCTAATCTCCATGGAGAGAAAAAACGTAGTATTATCTGCAAAAAGGCTTAAAAGACGCCCCTTGTAGCACCACCATCTACTAATATTAAAGCACCATTAACATATGTTGCAAGATTAGAGGCTAGGAACAACACTACATTAGCAATCTCCTCTGGTTCTGCTATTCTACCCAAAGGTACATCTTTAGCAATTTCCTTCAAGATTTCTTCATCTTTTCTACCCTCTCTATTTGCCCTATCTTTAACAATTTGATCAATTCTCTCTGTTCTAGTCCAACCTGGCATAATACCATTTACCAATATTCCCTTTACACCTAGTTCTCTTGAAGCTACTCTTATTAACCCAGCTAGTGATAATCTAACTACGTTTGATAAATCTAGATTATCTATTGGTTGCCTTAATGTTATAGAAGTAGATAATATTATTCTACCCCCACTGCTCATTAATTGTCCCGCTTCTCTAACTGCAACTACTGCACTAAGTAATAATAGGTTAAACCCATCTAGCCAATCCTTATCTGATAATGTAAGTATGTTACCAGGCTTTGGACTTCCCGTAACATAAGCTAAAACGTCTAGGCCTCCAAGTCTTTTATATCCCTCACTAATTAATGTTTTCACTTCTTGCGGATTAGTTAGATCTGCTTTAAAGTAAAATACATCATTACTAATTTCCCTTAATTTTTCATATGCTTTTAACAAATTGTTTTCACTATGTGAAGATATTACGACTTTAGCTCCTTCCTCTAGAAACCTTTTAGCAATTGCGTAACCTATTCCTTTACTTGCTGCTGTTACGATCACTTTCTTCCCTTTTATCCCTAAATCCATACAAGAAATTATCTAGTGTTATGGTTTTTGAGTTTATAGCCTCTCTTATTTTCTTGAAATCTTCTTCTATGATCTCTCTAAGTTCTGGGTTGTAAAGTGCTGCAGCTGGATGATAAGTAGGAAAAACTAGAATTTTTCCATCTTTATATTTCCATTCATAAAATTTTCCTCTAACTTTTCCAATAGACTCCATTCTTTTATTCATTTTTTGAAATATATAAGAAGTAGAATGTCTACCTAACGTTACTATGATTTTTGGTCTTATTAGTTCTATTTGCCTATCTAAATAAGGTGAGCATGCTTCAATTTCATCGGGTTTAGGGTCCCTATTTTTAGGAGGTCTACATTTAACTATATTCGTGATAAATACGTCGGATCTACTGAGTCCTAGTATATTATTTATCAGACTAGTTAGAAACTTTCCCGCAGCTCCTACAAATGGTCTTCCTTCTATATCTTCATTTTCACCTGGAGCTTCACCTATAAACATAACTTCAGCTTTCTCATTTCCTTCACCTGGCACCGCATTTTTCCTATATTGCCAAAGCTCACATTTCTTGCAAACTTTAACTTCCTCTTCTATCTTCGTTAGACTATCCACAAATAACTATTGCGTTTTCTAAATAAATTAACTTAAATGCTTATTTCAAGTATCTAGTTACTCTTCAGTCCATCGACCACTCTTCACAAATCAAGGCGATGAAGGCATCATCATTGTTACCCCACCGGCTGTGGGTCCTCATTCACCTTATTTGAGGTCAGACCCCGATAGGGGGTGGGGATTTTTCAATCTTTTATATAATCTATACAAGAATATAATTGTTACTATTTGACCTAGATCCAATTGTAACGTTGTAGCATGATTATAGATTATTTCAATAAGGAATGGTAATACAGTAATATTAGGTCTCCAAACATACCATATTAGATAATAATTCAAATAATTTAGAAAAACGAAACTAATTGCAGAGGAATCTATAACAATATTATAATAGTCATTTTTTGACCCATAAGCTAATACTATTGATATTATAAATATCATTAATGAAATAAATGCCGAAAAAGATACACCAACTGGTATAGTTAAATCGTATATAGCACCACTACTAGCCCTATATACCAATGGTTCATCAATAGGAACAAGAGGTGAAAATGATAAGCATATTATTGCAAATATGACAGCTGTAACTAGAACCCAAGTATAATACTCTAAATTCTTCATATACGTTATACCTTGATTTATAATTTAAAGCTTTAATCACAAGCCTTAGCTATAACCAATTGGTTTTTTTATAATCTATTAGTCTATTTAATATAATGTCGGCTACAAAAAAGTTCTATGAACTTCAAGATTTAATTTTAGCTAGAACTTCTCTTGTTAAAGTTAAATTGCATTTAGAGGAGAGAAAAGAAAAGACCATATTTAAATGGGTTAAGAAGGAGTTAAGTGGGTTTTTCAAAAAGTTTTCTAATTCAGATGATTTTAAGAGCTTTATAGATAATATAAATATCGGAATTGAAAATGAGGATTATAAATTGGTTCTAGAAAATGTAGAGAACTCTTTAAATATAATTTCTAAAAAAATAGAGGAATATTATAAAGATTTACAGCAGATGAGATAATTGTATTATACCAATTCTATTTAGATACATTGTATATATTGCGACTATGATTATAATTATTGCGAAGATTCTTCTTAGGGTTTGTCTATTTAATTTAGTAGCTATAGATGATCCAGCATAACCACCTGCAACACCTCCTGCTAAATACAATAAGCTTATTATCACATTAATCTCTCCATAAAAGGCATAAGTTGCTGCTGCTACTACTCCAAAAGTTCCTACTGAGATTAATGAAGTTCCTACAGCTCTTAGCATGTCAATGCCAGTACTAAATAATAATCCCGGAACTACTAAAAATCCCCCACCAATACCAAAGTATCCAGATGCAAATCCTACTAAGAAACCTGCTGGGAGTATCTTATCTAACCTTACCCTTTTACTTAAACTTAATTTATCCGCGTAGTTCATATTAGTATTAGGTTTGCATTTTGTTCTCCACATTCTAATAGCTACTGCTATCATTAAAAATCCAAAGAGGAATAAAATGAGTGCACCAGACATTAAATGGCTAATATAAGCGCCTATTATATCTCCAATTACTCCCGGAATTGTAAATATTATTCCTTCTATTACTTTAACATTTCCCTTTCTAAAGTGCATATAGGAATTTATATAAGCATTTAGTCCTACGGCTAATGCTGTAGTTCCTAATGTGAGATGAGTTATATATGAGTATTCTGGAGATTTGGGAGAAATGCCATTAGCTAAACCAACGAAATATAATAGTAAAGGTATTGCTAATATAGAACCTCCCCCTCCAATAAGGCCTAAGCTGAAGCCTACTAAAATTCCAGAAATAATTGAAAGAATATATTGTAGTGGAGTAAGTGTTATGTTATAAGGATCTCCAATCATACCACTTTACTATTGTTTAAACTTTAAAAAATTATGCTTGAATAAAATAAAGATAGTAAAGAATATGATAACTAAAGCTAGTATAATATAATCATACTTTATCAAGCTAGAAACTATTAGTTGCCATGTTGAGCCAAAGTAATAACCTATAAAGGCTAACACTGTATTCCAAATTAAATGTCCAGAGAATGTTACTAATACGAAATACATTATTGACATTCTGGCTAGACCAGCTGGGAATGATATTAATGCTCTTATTGCAGGGAGAAATCTAGCTAAAAATACTGAAACATTTCCATATTTATTAAAAAATTTATTCAAAGAATCTAACCTACTCTCAGTTATTTTTATATATTTTCCGTATTTCTTTAAAAATGGTAATCCTAATTTATATGCTATAAAATAATCTATTATTGAACCTATAAGGCTTCCTAACGTACCTATAATTACAGCTACGTATAAGTTCATATCTCCTTGATATGATAGGTAACCAGCTAATGGTATTACAACTTCACTGGGTATTGGTAAAGACATTCCTTCTAACAACATTAGAATAAATAAGATTAGGTAATTTGAGGGAACGTAATTTATCATGGAATTTCCAACCCATGTGGGCAAGCAGAGGGTTTTCCTAGATAATTATAAAGTTTTTCGATAATCTCTTGAGGAACTAGGTAATCGAATTGCTTAGAATATTCACAAGCATTTTGTTTATCTATTCCTATATTGACTAGAAGGATTTCTATAACTCTGTGAGCCTTTATAAGTGATGTAATACCTTTTAGACCTTCATCGGTTATCCATATACCATCATTTTTCTTCTTGACTAATCCTTTCTCTTCTAGATGTGAAATTTCCTCAAATGCGCTTGAAGGGGCTATCTTTAAATCTTTTGCTATTCTATTTATTTTACAACCTTCCCCTTCATCATTATACTTTTTTATAGTAAGTAGGTATGAGAGTTCTCTTCTAGATAGATTAACCATCTAATAGATTATTGTAATTAAAACAAATAAACCTTGCTTAAGTAATATAGCTCATGAAGAATAATATATCAGCCTTAGTTACTCCTTTTAATGAGAAAGAAGAGATTAATATAGAGGCTCTTAACCAGTTAATAGACTTTCAGGTAAGAAATGGAATTAATGAATTTTGGATTTTAGGTACTTCAGGAGAATTCAATATGTTAAATCTTGATGAAAAGGTACTGTTAGTGAGCAAAGCAAGAGAAGTAATTAAAGGTAAGATATATGCTGGTGTTAATGAGAATTCTTCTAGAAACAGTCTATTTCTTGGTAAAAAATTCTATGATATAGGCGTTGATTATATCTTTTCTATACCACCATTTTATCATAAGCCTAATGAAAAAGGTCTCATTTCATATTTTTCTGATCTACGCAAGATTGATCTGCCAATTTATTTATATAATATTCCCTCGTATACAGGCTTTAATGTTTCAATTAATGTTATTGAAAAATTAATAGAAGACGGAATATTAGATGGAATGAAGTATACAACCACAGATTTTGTCTCTTTTTTAAATTATCTTATAAATCTGAAAGAATTGAATAAACAGTTCAAGATATTTATTGGTGAAGATAGAGTTATACTTCCTGCTATAATTAACGGCGCTGACGGTTCAGTATCTGGTGTTTCTAATGTTATACCAGAACTTGTATCTAGTTTATATAATGAATTCGAAAAAGGTAATTTGTTAAAAGCAGTAGAAATTCAAAGAATTATAATTAAATTAGCCAATGTTATATATTTAGGTGATTTTCCTAGTGGTATTAAAACAGGTTTAAAATATAGAGGTATTAATGTAGGTAGTGTTAGAAGGCCATTAATGGAGGATGTTAGAATGGAGAGTGAAATTTATACTACTCTAAAGGACTTAGGATTTTGATGATGAGGGTCGATGGGTAGATTTTGGATGAAGAAAAATTATCCCCGTCTGATTTTATTCCAATCTTTTAAGATAATCGATTCATAGGTAAAATACTATTAAATATTGTGTTTCATTATACTGATTCCATATGGGAATTAGATATACGGAATTAGGAGTTGAATTATAGAATGTAAACGTTACATTAGTTATCACTGTATTATCATCGATAATTGTAGAGTTGGTTATGCTTATATTATATATTTGGAAATTAACTGCAATATTTACTCTATCATTTACAGAATAGTAAAGATTTATTACAAATGAATTATTGCTAGGAGTTATAATAACTAAGTTTGGATATATATGAAAGATTGTATCTTTTTGTGTTTTCACATAAAGA
>JAVYOH010000014.1:0-23329 GCA_038734615.1 Saccharolobus sp.
CTCCGTTTATCCCCGGATATTCATTTTTATTTGCTCGTATTCTTTCATATCCATGGATAAACGGCTTATTTTAATGGCGTAGTTATACCTACTACTCCACCGCCTTTAGATTATAATAGTTACGTTAATAGCCTAAAGATGCAAATAAACTTAAAGCCTAAGGTCGTTGGTTTAGCTCATGGTGGATTAGTAAATCCTCATATATTAGAAGAACATTTGAGGCAAGTAATTAATAAGAAGGACGTTAATGTAAAAGTAGACATAGGAGGAATAGAGGAGAGATTTTAAAGAAACAAGTTGAAATAAATTTGAAAGGATTATTAATGCAAAAATAAATTTTTATTCATTTTGATTATACTGTTAAAGTATCTTTTCTAATTCCTCAGAGGAAATTGTTGGGAATAACTCTTTCATATTGGCTAATGACCTCTCATGGGCTTCTCTATTGGGCGATGAAACTGAATCGCTAATAATTACTGGAAGGAATCCTAGAGCAAACGCATGCCTAGCGCTCGTCTCAACACCTATTTCTGTAGATATTCCAGTAAATAATATGATATTTCTACCAGAATTCCTAAGCAGTAGTTCGAAGTTTGTCCCTACGAAAATGCTCCAAGTATTCTTATTTATGACAATCTCATCTTCTAAAGGTTTGAAGTAGAGCTCTAAATCTTCCTTTGTGAATTTAAATTGTCTAGGAAAAACTCTTGAGTTGAATGGCTCAAATCCTTGAGGATAAGGAGTAATCTTAGTGAAAACTACAGGTATCTTTTTTCTTCTAGCTAAGTTTAACGTTCTTTCTAGAGCTTTTAAGAACTCTTCTTTATTGAAAATCCTATTAACGAGACCGTTTTGAACGTCCCATACAACTAGAATGGAGTTATTTTGATTTATTATATCCTTAAGCATGTTATCATTTAACAAATTAATAGTTAAAAAATTAACTCTTTAAAACTCTACATCAGCTAGTGGCTAAGTATTAACTAACAAATTATCTAAAAGAAAGTTCAAGATTAGTATTTAACGTGAATTTCAATACTTTATCACGAATATAAATAGAGGAGTTTTACTTGAAGAAATAATATTTGGAAATTTGATAACATTAAATATGGGAAATATAATTAGGAGTAAAAAAGATGGTCCTAAGCAATTAAGGTTGTTGCTAGAAAAAGAGGAGATTATCTTAGCACCGGGCGCATATGATGTCTTGAGTGCGAAAATGATTGAAGCTACTGGATTTAAAATGGTGTATATGAGCGGATTTGGAACTGCTGCAAGCAAATTAGGGTATCCAGATGTTGGATTAGTTACTATGTCTGAAATGGTAGATACGGCATCTAAAATTGCTGAAGCTGTAAATATTCCAGTCGTAGGTGATGGAGATACTGGTTATGGAAATCCTATCAACGTTATAAGAACGGTACAATCATATGAAAATGCGGGTATTGCGGGTATCCAGATAGAGGATCAAGTATTTCCTAAAAAGTGTGGACATATTTCAGGTAAGCAAGTTGTCTCTATTGATGAAATGGTTGCAAAGATAAGGGCTGCGTGTGATGCTAGAAGATCTAAAGATTTTGTAATAATAGCAAGAACTGATGCAATAGCCGTAGAGGGTATTGATTCAGCAATCGCTAGAGCTAAGGCTTATTCAAAAGCAGGAGCAGATTTAATTTTTGTGGAAGCTCCAGAGAATTTATCGCAAGTAGAGAAAATAGCGAAAGAACTTCAAGGAATACCCCTAGTATATAATTGGGCAGAAGGTGGTAAGAGTCCTCAACTTGATATAGAGGTCTTAAGAAAACTTGGTTTTAAGATTGTTATTTTCCCGGTTTCTACGTTATTTGCAGCAGCTAAGGCTATCAAAGAAGTACTTGAAAGTATAAAGCAAAATGGTACACCCTTAAAGGTAATGAATAAACTCATATCATTTCAAGAGTTTCTTAATTTCATAGGTCTATCAGAGGTATATGAGCTTGAAAAGAAATATATCTATAACTAAATTTTAATTATATATAAAAAAGATTAAGTAATCTCAATTTATTATCATTTTAATACATTCGTTAAAATAATTAGTAAAGCTTTTTTAGATAATTAAAGCGGGAGGACTTGCTTTCTATAATTTGCCTACAATAATCGAAATAAATTCGTCCATATAAGAAGCGTATAATTTGATTACTTATTTTCTCTCAATTAAGAATTTTTCATATAATTCCAAAGTTTGTTTATCAAGACTCGCTCTAATTCTCTTTAAAACTTCAGCGAAGTCCTCAAATTTCACTTCAGTTCTTAATTTACCTGTGACTGCTGCCTCTTTTAACAAGTTTCTTTTAATTTCCTCTATTACTAATTTCAAATCTGCTGGTGTGTAATTTTCCGTAATTTCAGCTACTTTAGAAATGATATCCTTACTTATTACTAAACCTCTACTTAAAACTTCTAAAATTTTTTCTCTGCCTTCCCTATTTGGAGGTGGGACGTAAATTATCTTATCAAATCTCCCTGGCCTTAATATTGCTTGATCTAAATCCCAAGGCCTATTTGTTGCTCCAATTATTATAACATTATGAATCTCTCTTAACCCATCCATTTGCCTTAACAATTCTGTTAATGCGTTCCTCCACTCATTAGTTATTCTATTCCTAGCTAACATGTCTATTTCATCTATGAATATTATTGCAGGTGCATTATCTAAGGCAATATAAAACTTCTCTGAAATGACTTTAGGAGCCTCTAATGGTCCAGCTGAACTTATCTCCTCTCCAGAAATTTCTATAAAATTAAATTTTAGATCATTAGATAGCGCTTTAGCTATTGAAGTCTTTCCAGTACCAGGAGGACCATATAATAAAATGCCCTTAACTGGAGAAATTCCTAATTTCTCGGCGAATTCCTTATTAACGATCGGTAATTCTATTGACTCTTTAATAATTCTCTTAACTTCTTCTAGATCTCCTAAATCATCCCACGATATATTTGGAATTCCATAAGATTTAATTATTAATTTACTTCTCTCATATTTTTTAGCAATATTTTCAAATTTTATTATAGTTGAAAGTTGTATTGAAGGTTTGTATTTTTCAATCTCATCTATAAAATCTTGAGTAGTGGGATCACTTTTCTTACTCATCACCTTATCAACTATATTTTTAATATCAGCTGGAGAAAACCTTTCACTCTTCTTAGCTAATAATGAGTAATCTATATTATCCTTTTTTACATACCCTCTAAAGATCTCTTCCCTGCCTTTCTCATCTGGCAAAGGAACGTAGACTATCTCATCGAATCTTCCTGGCCTTAGAAAAGCTTCATCAATCTCTTGAGGAACATTAGTAGCTCCTATTATTAACACTCTTAAATTCTTCTCATGAAGGTCTTGAAGTCTCATTAGCATTATATTAACTATCCTATGCGTTACCTCATGTATATCCTCTTGTCTGCTCATAGCTAAACTATCTAGCTCATCTATGAACAATACTGCTGGAGTACTGCTCTCTACCTGATCAAAGAAACTATCAATTAGAAATTCACTCTCCCCATACCATTTGCTTAATATTTTAGAAGGTCTTAACTCAAAGAAAGCCCAACCTAATTTATTAGCCAATGCTTTAGCCATTAACGTTTTGCCAGTACCAGGGGGACCAAAGAGGATTATACCATACGCTCTACCTTCTTGCACTAATTTTACCACTTCTTCCAACCTTCTCTTAATGTCTTTTAAATCGTAAACTTCTTCCCATCTAACACTAGGAATGTATGCCCTATTCTTACTTCTATGAGATTCTCTATTACCTACCATCATCCTTCTACTAAAATATACCCAAAAGATTAGAGGAATTATAAAGAATAGAATAGTAAGAACTATCTCTGCAATAATCTGTAAGGTATTACTACTCAGCCCTACTAATATTTCCATTATATTTATATGTTAGCCTAAATGTTTTTATGCTTTTCAATTAACTCCTTAAACGATTTTCTATGATAAAATAGTATTATGAAAATTTAATTATTTTAGTAAAATGAATATTGTCCATGTACTTAACAACCATCTTTTCTTATCAAATATGTCTTTTAGTTCTTTGTTATTTTGACATAATACTCTCACCCCCATAAGCTACTTTTTAAACGATATTTAAGATCCTAAATGAGGAAGATAATTTCAATAAACCATTTGATTCTCACCAAAAAGCTTATAAACAAACTAACATCGAGGAAAGGCAAAATAACAAAGAACTAAAAGATGGAACATTAGAGCATATAATTACTAAGGCAAAATAACAAAGAACTAAAAGGCTAAGATAGTTTCTTTTTCGAAACTTTAACGTCGTAAATAAATTTTCCTCGTAAGAAATGCTTATTTATTGATATTTTAAACTTAAAATAATGTCTCCTAAAACATTAACAGAAAAGATTTTAAGCAGAGCTTCTGGCAAAGACGTCTCTCCGGGAGAAGTAATAGAGGCTAATGTGGACATAGTTGCTTTCCACGATCTTACCGGATATCATGTTATAGAGGTTATGGAAAAGTCTGGAATGCTTAAAGTATTTGATAAAAATAAACTAGTAATAGCATTTGACCATTTAGCTCCACCACCAGATGTTAGAAGTGCTGAGATTCAAGGTTATATAAGGAAATTTGTAAAAGCGGAAGGAATACCTAATTTCTACGATATAAATTATGGAATTCTCCACGAGGTTTTAATTGAGCAATATGCAAATCCTGGCCAAGTAATATTAGCTGCTGATAGTCACACTACTACTTCTGGTGCTATAGGAGCTTTTGCTCAAGGTATGGGAGCTAGTGATATAGCAGCTGCTGTGATAACTGGGAAAACTTGGCTGGTAGTTCCTCAACCTTTTAAAGTGGTATTAGAAGGAAAGCCAGCTAAATGGATTACTGGAAAAGATGTCGCATTAAAACTATTAGGCGATTTTAAGGCAGATTACTTTAATGGAATATCAATAGAAGTATTTGTAAAAGATCCATTAAGCTTCCCAATGGATTATAGAGCTACAGTATCTAATATGGGAATTGAAATGAACGCTGATGCATTAATGTTTGTTCCAGATCAAGAGACGAAGAGATATATTAAGGAGATGAGGGGGTATGAAGTAGAATTAGTAACTCCAGATAATAATGCTAAATACATTGATGAATATACAATACAATTAGATAAGCTTGAACCATTAGTTGCTGCTCCTCACAGTGTTGATAATGTAAAAGTAGTTAATGAGTTGGAGGGTACTCCAGTTGATCAAGTTTACATAGGCTCTTGCACCAATGGTAGGTTAAGTGATTTTGAAATAGCTGCTAAGATAATGAAAGGGAAGAAGGTTAAGAGTAGGTGTATAGCTATACCTGCTTCTTATAAAATGTTTAAAGAGGCTATGGAGAGAGGTTATATTGAAACGTTAGTTAATGCTGGATGTATAGTGACTTATGGTACTTGCGGACCATGCCTAGGAGGTCACTTTGGTATTGCGGGACCGGGAGAGAATATAGTTTCCACTAGTTCAAGGAATTTTAAAGGAAGAATGGGAAGTAATGATGCTAAAGTCTATTTATCTGGTCCTTCAGTAGCTGCTATTAGTGCAATAGAGGGTAAGATCACTGATCCTAGGGTGATTTAATGATAGTTGAGGGAAAGGTAATAAAATTTGGGGATAAGATAGACACGGATATAATAATACCTGCTAGGCATTTGAAATATACAGATCCTCAATACTTAGCTCAACATGCAATGGAACCTTTAGATCCTGAGTTTTATAAAAAGGCATCAAAGGGAGTTATTTTAGTTGCAGGAAAAGTGTTCGGAATGGGATCATCGAGGGAACAAGCTGCTATAGCTTTAAAGGCTGCTGGAGTTAAGGCTATTATTGCGGAATCATTTGCTAGAATATTCTATAGAAACGCAATAAATAATGGTTTGCCAGTTATAGTCCTTCAGAATGCGACTAAAGAGATTAATAATGATGATACTGTAGTAGTTAATGTTGAAACTGGTGAGGTAATAATTAATAATAGTAAGGTACTAAAAGGTTCTGGAATAAGTGGGATGGCTTTAGAAATATTGAAAAGTGGGGGAATAATGGAATATTTAAGGAAAATACAGACAGTTAGCCGAAACTAAAAGGTTTATTTTTTAGAAAACACACAGCATTATTGTGAGATTTATTACTATAATTTTAGCCTCACTATTATTCTCCTTAATAGATTATAGAATTGGTTTAGAGTCAGTAAGACTAATTTATGGTAATAATGTTTACTTAATTCTGAATGAAATACCATTTAACATATTGTATTTTATAATGATCTTCTCAATTGAGCTTCTAGTTTTCTCATCGTTATTTAAGATTGTTAAATTTTTTATTATAAAAAGGAAGACTTATAGTTAATAAATATATAAAATTGATAATATTAATATTATGATATCAGATAAATTTGAAATATAGTTAATTACATAAAGGTATGTAGAAAAGCTTTTAAGAATTTATTAGAAGAAATAGGCAGAAGGTGGGTTTGTTGGAACAACACTAGAAACTGGAATAGTCCTAGAAACTATTAATTTAGCTTATGCATATTCTAACGGTTATCTAGTGTTTGAAGATATAAACATAAAATCTAGAGATAAAGAGTTTGTAGCAATCGTTGGTCCTACTGGAGTAGGTAAATCCACACTACTAAGGATATTAGGCGGATTCTTAAAGCCACTTAAGGGAGAGGTAAGATTACTAGGAAAGAAAATAACTGGCCCTACACCTAAGATTGCTTTAATCCATCAATCAATAGTCACTTTCCCTTGGCTTACTGCGCTGGATAATGTAAAATTGGGTTTAAAGTATAAGAAATTGCCTAAAGAAGAGGAAGACAAGATAGCTAGAAAAATGTTAGAGATTGTTGGTCTTCAAGGCTTTGAGGACTTCTATCCAAAGCAGATGAGTGGGGGAATGAGGCAAAAGATTTCAATAGCTAGGGCTTTAGCAGCTACTCCTTTAGTTCTATTAATGGATGAGCCTTTCTCACATTTAGACGAGTTAACCGCAGAGGGTTTAAGACATGAGGTTTATTCAATGCTATTCAATGAGGAAACTACTCTTCGTAGTGTAATTTTGGTATCTCATAATTTAACTGAAGTTGTTGAATTGGCTGATAGAGTTTATGTTCTAAATGGAAGACCAGCTAAGGTAGTAGGTGAGGTTGAGATTACACTAGAAAGGCCTAGAAACCCAAAAGATGCTCATTTTCAAGAATTTTTAGATGTGCTTTACTCGTTATTAACACCAATAAAGTAGGTGACTAATTTTGAACCAAATAGTAATAATAACTTTAGCTTCCTTAGCTTCGCTAGGTAGAGTGTTTCTGACTATAGGTTTATCGATAATTACTGGCTGGTTTTTAGGATATATTGCAACTAAAAATAGAATTGTTGAAAATGTATATTTATCAATTATTGAAGTATTTGAATCCGTTCCAGTTATCTCGTTTTTCCCAATCGTATTAATATTCTTTGTTTACAGGATTGGTGGATATTTGGGAATAGAGTTAGCAGCTGATTTCCTAGTTCTTACCGCAGTAGTGTGGAACATTTGGATAGGAATTTACCAGGCCTTTAAGACTATTCCAGAGGATTTCTTAGAAGTTGCTGAAAATTATAGGCTTGGTTTTTTGAGAAAAATGAGTAAATTATACATTCCTTATTCTTGGCCTAGAATAGCAGCAAATCTTATACCAAGTTTCGCTGACGCATTCTTCTATATAACAGTGAGTGAAATATTCGCAATAGGAACTTCTAGCTATCACGTATTTGGAATAGGCACTTTAATATCTGAATATACTTCAAGTCAAGAGTACACTTTAGCTTTAATAGCCTTAGGTATACTTGCAATTTTCGTTTCGATTTTTACTTATCTATTAAGAATATTTGCAAATTACAGTGTAGCAAGATATGGATTAGATACTGATATTAAAGTATCTAAGAGAGGTAGGATAAGGATTAGATATTCAGCAAGAATTTCAAACACACTATCCACTTTTACTAAAATATCTAAGTATGCAAGCAGAGTTGTTAGAAGTAACGTTACGATTGGTGAGGAGGAGAATAAGAGGAATTTACCTTGGAAATATTTGGGAATAGGGATTTCCATATTATTTTTAGGATTAATAATATATGGAGCATTTTCTACAATAACTAGCGTATCATTATCAACCTGGTCTTATTTATTTTCAACTATACCTAGCGATTTATATGGCATTTTAATAGACTATGTGAGAGTTTTCTTTATTGCAATAATCAGCTTACTATTTGCCATATTTTTCGGATATTTTATAGTAACTCATCCAAGAGCTGAACATATATTTATACCAGTAATCCAAACTTTTGCGTCTTTTCCAGCACCAGCCTACTTCCCATTATTACTTGGAGTTACTATAGGTTTTATAAGCCAAGTATTTGGAATCTGGACAAACGAGTTTTACGTAATCCTCCTAGGTTTTATCTCAACTTTCTATTACGTGTTTTATAGCTATTGGCTCGGAATAAAGAATATGCCTTCCCAGTATTGGGAAATAATGAAGAATTACAACTTCTCTTTCTGGCAAAAATTGAGGTATGTTATATTACCATCTACTTTTCCATACATTATATCTGGAATTTCCAGCACTATTAATAGTGCTTGGGGTGGATTAGCTATAGGAGAGTATTGGCCAAACATCTTTAATGATTATAATTTAGAAGTGTCACATGGATTGATGAAAAATTTAGCATTAGCTACTGCCAATGGTAATATAGCATTAGCAGCATGGAATTCATTATTGTTTGGAATAATTGTAGTGATTTATTCAGTATTCTTTACAAGGAAGTTGATGGATTTGGCAAGGAAAAAGTATGTGGCAGAGGAAGGAGTTTACTTAGTTTAAATTCAGAGTTCGCGCATGTCCTCACTAATCAGTTCCCGGATTCGTCATCCTCAACTATAATTAAATTAAGCTATATTAAAAAATTTATCATAGACATCATAATGGTCTTTTACTTAAATACGCATAAATATTTTACGATGAAAAATTTTTTAAAAAACAATCATGCTTTAAATTCAAATGTTAAAAACTTTTAAACTAGCAAATATAGATTAATACGCAATGCCACCTTTTAATAAGGTCCTTGTCGCAAATAGAGGAGAGATAGCGATTAGAGTAATGAAGGCTATAAAGGAAATGGGAATGAAGACAGTTGCAGTATATTCTGATGCAGATAAATACGCTCCGCATGTTAAATACGCAGATGAGGCTTATTGGATAGGTCCACCACCAGCCTTAGAAAGTTACCTAAATATTGAAAGAATAGTTGACGCAGCTATTAAAGCTCATGCTGACGCAGTACATCCAGGCTATGGGTTCCTATCAGAGAATCCAAAATTTGTAGAGTCTGTAGAGAAGGCTGGAATGGTATTTATTGGACCTTCAGCGAGTGTTATGAATAAAATTAAAGATAAGCTAGATGGTAAGCGTATAGCAAGAAAAGCCAATGTACCAACATCTCCCGGTCCTTTAGAACCAGTAGAAAGTGTTGATGAGGCCTTAAAGATAGCTGAACAAATAGGTTATCCAATAATGTTAAAGGCGTCAGGTGGTGGGGCTGGTGTAGGTATTGTGAAGGTTGACAATCCTAATGAATTAGCTGAGGCATTTGAGAAGACTAAAAGGCTATCTTATTCTGCTTTCGGTAGGGCTGATATATATATTGAAAAGGCTGCAATAAAACCTAAACATATCGAAACACAGTTAATAGGAGATAAATATGGTAATTACGTTGTAGCATTCGAGAGAGAATGTACAATACAAAGGAGAAACCAAAAACTAATTGAGGAAGCACCTTCACCATCTATAACAAATGAGGAAAGGAAAGAGATAATTGAGGCTTCTATTAGATTCGGTAAGGAAATAAACTACTTTACATTAGGCACTATGGAATTTGTATTCTCTCCAGTTACTCGCGAGTTTTACTTTTTAGAATTAAACAAAAGAGTTCAAGTAGAGCATACTGTTACAGAATTAATAACTGGAATTGATTTAGTAAAGCTTCAAATAAGATTAGCAGCAGGTGAGTATTTGCCTTTTTCACAAGAGGATCTAAAAATAAGAGGTCATGCAATACAGTTTAGAATTAATGCAGAGGATCCTTTAAATAATTTTACTCACCAATCTGGCTATATAACGTATTATAAAGAGCCCACTGGACCTGGTGTAAGAGTTGATAGTGGTATAGAGACTGGAAGCTGGGTTCCCCCATATTACGATCCATTAGTTTCTAAACTTATAGTATATGGTCAGAGTAGGGACTATGCTATCCAAGTAGGGCTAAGAGCATTAAATGATTATAAGATAGGTGGTGTTAAAACTACGATACCATTATACAAATTAATTCTACAAGATCCAGATTTCTGGGAGGGTAATTTCACTACTGCATATATTTCCGAAAAAATGGAATATTTTGCGAGTAAATTAAGGGAGGAGGAAGAGACAAAATTTGCAATTGCAGTAGCACTACATAATAGAGGATTATTAAGGAGAAAGGCACCAGTTGAAGTTCAAAAAACACAGCAGCAAAGGAATAGAAGTAATTGGAAAACATATGGTATTGTATCCCAATCCTCTGTAAGGGTGATGTGGTAATGAAATTATATAGGGTTAGAAATGAATTTGGAGATACTCAAATTATTGGTTATGATAGAAGTAATGATATAGACAAGATTAAGATTGAAGATAGGGAATTTGTAGCTAAATATCTAGGACCAGGAAATAGGGAAAATGAGCATATATTTGAGATAAATGGGAAAAGATATTATGTATTAATAGAGCCGGATGGAACTTTGATATTTAATAACCAAGACTTTCTAAGGTTAGATAGTATAATGGAAATCCCAGTTAAGGAAGGGGAAAAGATAGAGGAGATTATGAGATCTAAGGAAGGGGAGATAATATCTCCATTATTTGGAAGAGTAGTTAAGATAAGAGTTAAGGAAGGAGATGCTGTAAATAAAGGGCAACCGCTATTATCTATAGAGGCCATGAAAGCTGAAACTATTATATCATCTCCAATAGGTGGTATTGTGCAAAAGATTATGGTAAAAGAAGGTCAAGGTGTAAAAAAGGGAGATGTTTTACTTATAGTTAAATAAATATGAGGTGAGTACAAAAATGAGTTTGTATGAAAAACCCCCTATGGAAAGATTAATTGAAGAATTAAAAACTATTAGAGAAAAACTTTACAAAGGTGGAGGAGAAGAAAAAGTAAACTTCCAACACAGTAAAGGTAAGCTAACAGCTAGAGAGCGTTTGCAGTTATTATTTGATGAGGGATCATTTAATGAAATATTAGCATTTGCAACGACTCGTACAACAGAATTTGGATTAGATAAGAATAGATTCTATGGAGACGGTGTAATAGCTGGGTATGGAAAGATTGATGGAAGAACAGTCTTCGCTTATGCGCAAGACTTCACAGTATTAGGGGGAAGTCTAGGGGAAACTCACGCTAATAAGATTGTAAGAGCTTATGAACTTGCATTAAAAGTTGGAGCTCCAGTAATAGGCATTAATGATTCTGGTGGTGCTAGAATTCAAGAGGGTGCATTAGCCTTAGAGGGTTATGGTGCAGTATTCAAGATGAATGTTATGGCATCTGGCGTAATTCCACAAATTACTATAATGGCTGGGCCAGCCGCTGGTGGTGCAGTTTATTCACCTGCATTAACAGACTTTATCATAATGATAAAGGGAGATGCATATTACATGTTCGTAACTGGTCCAGAGATTACTAAAGTATCAATAGGTGAGGAAGTAAGTTACCAAGACTTGGGAGGGGCTATAGTCCACGCTACTAAGTCTGGAGTTGTTCACTTTGTAGCGGAGAATGAGCAAGATGCAATTAATATAGCTAAAAAGTTATTATCATACTTACCTTCTAACAATATGGAAGAACCGCCATTTGTAGAAACTAATGACCCAGCAGAAAGGGAGGTTAAAGGATTAGAATCTATAGTACCTACTGACCCATTAAAAACATTTGATATGAGAGATGTTATTTACAACATTGTTGACAACGGAGAATTCTTGGAAGTTCACAAGTTATGGGCACAGAATATTACTGTTGGATTTGGTAGGATAGGAGGAAATGTTGTAGGTATTGTGGCAAATAATTCAGCCTATTATGGTGGAGCAATTGACATTGATGCTGCAGATAAGGCTGCAAGATTCATAAGATTCTGTGATGCATTTAATATTCCACTAGTAAGCCTTGTAGATACTCCCGGCTATGTACCAGGAACTGATCAAGAGTATAAAGGTATAATAAGGCATGGTGCTAAAATGTTATATGCTTTTGCAGAGGCTACAGTACCCAAGATTACAGTTATAGTTAGGAGATCCTATGGAGGGGCACATATAGCTATGAGTATAAAGAGTTTAGGAGCTGATCTAGTTTACGCTTGGCCTTCAGCGGAAATAGCAGTTACTGGCCCTGAAGGAGCTGTGAGAATATTATATAGAAGAGATCTTCAAAACGCTCAAAATCCAGAAGAATTGCTAAAGCAAAAAATAGCGGAGTATAGGAAACTATTTGCAAATCCGTATTGGGCTGCAGAGAAAGGATTAATAGATGATGTAATAGAGCCTAAAGATACTAGGAAAGTAATAGCTAGGGCTTTGGATATTTTAAAGAATAAGAGGGAGTTTAGGTATCCAAAGAAGCATGGAAATATACCTCTATAATTCTTTTTTACAAATCAATTCTTCACAATTCTTTATTTCAATATTATTTTGCCCTAAAGCTAAAAGAAGTAATCTAAGTTTCTTTAATACTTCACAGTTATCCCTAACTATTAGAAACTCCCCCTCTTTAAGGTTAATAAATTCTATTAAGTAATCTTGCAGCTTCTTTGACAACTCTCTCACCTAATTTTTGGCCTAGAATGTTCTTCACTTTTTCTGGATCCATAACAATATCTCCTAGACTTTTAATTCCATTATTGTATAATAATCTAGCTCTTTTCCTACCTATCCCTGATATTTGAACTAATTCAACTAATTCAACTTTAATTCCATCTTTAACTCTCATGTTCAAAATCTTGAGATTATCAGCGTGCTCTTCTAATTTTAATTCCCTTGCCAATTGATAACCACTATAAGTTAACCAATCCATAGTTTCTACAATACTTCTTAGGTCACCAGAACCTATATTATATTTATTTAATATAACATCCTCGTCTACTTCTTCTATCCAATCTTTCATTATTAGTGCAGTTTTAAATGCGTTTAAATATAAAGAGTATTCATCAGCTTCATACGGTTCTTCAATTAGTAAGTCACAATCTAAATCTTCTATTAACTCATAAAGGTCATCTTCCTCCTTTCTACTCACTGAAACTAACGGACCATCTGGGGTATAAGCTAATAGGTGAAGATATGCTATGTCACAAGAGCTTTTATGTCCTTCTAAGCCCTTTCTTATAACATCAGCGGTAAAGGGATTTATGTAGAGATCTGCAACTCTTTTTCCGAAATTAGTTAAGACTAGCTTATCATCCTTTTCTGAAATGAGAGAATGATCAATCAGCCAAGTTATAGCCCTATCAAAGTATATATCAACTAAGGTTTTTTGTAATAATGATTCATATGCGTAGTTAGCTAACTCTTTTTGAGTTAAACTACCTTCACTAGATAGTATTCCTAATAGGAAAGTGTAGAAAGCTCTCTCATTACCTAACTTTGACTCTATAGGCTCAACGGTAGACATTATATACTTATTAATTATTTTATCTAAACTTTTCTTATCTCTGATAACAATTATTGATTCACCTATTTCATCAAATCCTGGCCTTCCTGCTCTTCCACTCATTTGCTTATATTCCATAACCGAAATCTCTTCTTGGAAGCCAATTACTCTCCTATTATACCTATACGTATCTCCTATTATTACAGTCCTAGCAGGTAGATTTACGCCAGCAGCCAATGTTGGAGTAGCTACTATGACTTTTATCTTTCTCTGCCTAAATCCATCTTCTATAATATCCCTTAGTGCTTTAGATAAGCCAGCATGATGAAATGCCACACCTTTTTCAATTAGGCTTTTAAGGCTCTCTTTTTCATTGCTTCCCCCCTCTTCTACGCTTTCCAATTTTTCTAAGACATCTGATATTCCTTTAACATCTAAGGGGATGAAAGTCATATAATTAGCTATCTTTTTAGCTGTAGTTTCCGCCATTTTTCTAGAATTTCTAAAGATTAAAACTTGTCCATTTTTGCTTAAACTTTCTAGGGTATAAGCTATTATAGGATCTTCTCCACTAACCTTTTTCATAGTATTATCCATGAAAATAACCTTATACCCCTTTCCTTCAGGATATATTACGCCTTCTATAAGTGGGACTGGCCTCCAATTAGTTGCTACTGGTTCAGCATTTAACCATTTACCTATTTGTTTATAATTGCTAATAGTTGCGCTTAATGCTAGTAAGTTACGTTTTTTTGCTCTTATCGCAACACTTTCAACTACTGGACCTCTCTCTGGATCATTTAAGTAATGTAATTCATCTAAGACTATGTAATTTACATCATTAAGCCAAGCTGGTCTATGTCTCCATAATGAATCTAATTTTTCATAAGTTGTAACTATTATATCATAATCCTTTAACCAGATATCTTCAGTATCATAATCCCCAGAAGTCATGGCTACCTTAAAACCTATTTTTTCCCAATCTTTAAATACGGAATATTTTTCATTAGTCAAAGCCCTTAATGGAGTTACATATACCGCCTTACCTCCATGCTTTAATAAGAATGATATTATCCCTAGTTCAGCTATTAACGTCTTTCCAGATCCCGTTGGAGATGCTAATAATAGTCTTTTACCGTCTAAAAGTCCTTTCTTTATTGCCTCAGTTTGTGGAGGATTTAGCTTTGATATTCCCCTATTCTTTAATATTTCAATAACGTTGCTAGGTAATTCTAATTGCTCTACTGAAATCCACTCTAATGCCATAAAATCAATATTCCTTCTCAAACTATAATTTTTAAGCACTTTTACCCTAAACCTAAGACAGTATTATGTAAATTTTTTAAAGAATACTTTCGGTTCTCTATATGAACTATATAAACATTATTCAGGTCAACTAAAGCAAAAGGTTTATGTATATAAATGATATATGGTTAATGATCATGCATGGAATCTTTTAGAAAGTTGGACGACTCAACTTTCGAACTTGAAATAAGCAGTACTGTAACAATATCTTTCAAATTGGAAGATGAGTTTCTAAAGGAGGTTGATAAAATTGCGAAAGGTGCTGGATATGTGAATAGGAGCGACTTTATAAGAGATGCAGTAGTTTCCTATTTGAGGTATTTAAAGGAAAATGATTCAAGAAATACTTGATTTCTCATTATTCTTAATAGGGCTTATAGCTTGTTATATAATAGGGAGTAATAATAATGCAACATCATTAGGAATACTTTTCGCAACTAATGCGGTAAAGAGAAAGCAAGCTTACATAATTAATATGGCATCGATTTTCTTTGGCGTTACAATAGGTAGTTTAACTATGCTACATAGTGTTTATGGAATAATATATGGAAATATTTTATACGTTACGTTGGCAATTTTAACTGTCTTATTATCATCGATGATAACTTTTTACTACTTAAATGGATTAGGAATTCCCTCATCCTTAAGTCAAACATTCTACCCATCAATAGCAGTTCTTACATTACTTTCGCATGGTATGATTGATATGGATTGGGTAAAATTTTGGATAGTGGTAATCTCTTGGATAATCTCGCCTACTGTTGCCATAGGATTCTCATTATTTTTATACTTCATTCTAGGTAAGGCAATAAATACAAAGCTAAAAATAGTAAGACAAATTAGAATATATAAAAATTTAATATTATTATCCTCATCATTTACTTCTTTTGTGGTTGGTGCTAATGCTATAGGAATTATAGTTTCAGCTGCCCTAGTATCAGAACCTGCGTATTTAGTATTGCCTTTATATGGATTAGCTTCTGCTATAGGAGTTTTGGCTGGGCAAAAGATAGCAATAAAAGTTGGATTTAGAATAACTAGATTGGGATATTTAGGAGCTTCATCAGCTATAATAGGAAGTAATGTGATAAATGAAATTTTTACATTATTCGGAATACCCCTTTCAATAACCCAAACTATAGTAGGGGGAATAATAGGTCTTAGTTTCAGAAGTTTTACTAGTGATGCGAAAAGACAAGTAATGCAAATCTTTAGAAGCTGGTCAACTTCTCCAATTTTAGCCATAATATTATCGCTAGCTATATTTGGAATATTTAAAAGCGTATTAGGACTTTAGTGTTGAGTAAAAGATTTCTACACTTAACGTAGCATCTTCTAAAGAATCTAAAATATCGTCTATGAATAATATTATATCTTTCATTTGCAATATACTTATTATATCAACTTCCTTTTCTATCTCATAAAGCCTTTGTAATAATGTGTCTTTTATCTCGTCCCCTTCCCTCTCCATAGCTTGTATCTCCCTACCTATCTTTAATGATGCCTCCATATCCTCACCTAAACGTATAGATAATTCATGCATTTTATTTGAAGCTTCTGAAACTAGTGCCAAATATGTATTTAACATATCATATAATGCTGTCATACATTTAGGATTTATCTTTCTTGATCCTAATGCTCTACTAGCATCTTTTACTGCACTTAAAGTATCAAAAAGGGATTGAGTTAACATTACCATGGATTCTTTAAAATCCGGTAAGAATGCCTCACCATAAAGCATTGAGAGAATTTCTTCTCTTAACATTCCAGCTTTCTCGTGAAGTGATTTAATTTTAATTAAATGATTAGGTATTTGATCATAATTCCCTTTCCTTACTGCTTCTATTTCACTTTGTAAAATTTTTATAGCTTCTTCTATAAGTTCAGTTGTATAAGTTAATCTTTCGAAGATTTCTTCCTCCTTATTATTTAATCTTAGTTTAAACATTCTTATCCAACTATTCCCAAAATTAATATTTAAGACCTATTGTTAATTGGAACATATGTCTTGCCTATTTCTCCTACATACTTAGCTTTAGGCCTTATTAGCCTATTATCTTGAAGATATTCCATGATATGTGAAGTCCAGCCAACAACTCTTGCTGAAGTGAATATTGTAGGGAATAAGTCTGGTTCAAAGCCTAGGCTATAAAATACTAATCCAGAATAGAAATCTACATTAGGATATATACCCTTATTTCCTAATAATTTAACTCCTATTTGCTCTACCTTATCTGCTATATTATACAATTCATCTAAACTTTTTAACCTTGTAACTTCCTTAGCATATTTTTTCAATATTATAGCTCTAGGATCATAGGTCTTATATATTCTATGACCAAAACCCATTATCCTTTGCTTATTCTCTAACCTTTTAATAATATACTCTTCAACATTCTCAAGCTTACCTATTTCAAGAAACATCTTTAAAGCTTCAGAATTCGCTGCCCCATGCAATGGTCCTTTTAGTGCAGATATCCCACTAACTATAGCTGAGTATATGTCAGAAAGTGTTGAGGAAACTACTAAACATGCAAAGGTTGACGCATTCATTTCATGATCCATATGTAAAATTAAGGCTACATCCAAGGCCCTTTTTTCAATCTCATTAGGTATTTTCCCATGTATCATGTATAGGAAATTCTCCGCATGAGAAAGGTCATTTCTAGGCTCTATTATATCAAGATTTTTTCTTAATCTATAATAATAAGATATAATTGTTGGAATTTTCGCAGTAATTTTAATTGATTTTTCTAAAATACTTTCTGAATCCTTATTATCATCAATTCCCATTAAACTTACACTAGTTCTTAAAACATCCATAGGATTTGCATCTTTCCTAACTCTTCTTAGAAAATCAACTATATTATCAGAAATTTGCCTATGCTCAGCTAATTTCTTTTTAAACTCATCTAACTGAGACTGTACAGGTAATTTACCATACCATATTAAATATGAAGTTTCCTCAAATGATGAGAATTCTGCTAAATCAAAAATTGAGTATCCCCTATAATATAATCTACCTAGCTCACCATCAATATATGTAATAGATGTTTCCTTCACGTAAACGTTTTCAAGACCTTTACTTATCTCCATTTTTAACTAACTCCTTTAATTTCTTTATGGAGAACTCTTTATCTCTACTATCAATCTTAGCCCTACTTATAAAATCTTCTAAAGTATATATAACCTCGTATGCTACTCTTCTATTTACTGGAAAAGGTATACCATCTTTGCCCCCAACAGCAAAAGCATATTTAAATGGATCGTAAGGATAATTTACTGGATCGTTGTATGAGGGGGGTTCGTTATATATTAAATCTGAAATTAAATACAAAGCCCTAGCTGTAGAAGGTCCTAAACCATTTACTAAAGCATCTTCAAAAGTAGTTGGATTTAACTCATATATATTCTTTAAAACTTCATAAATTCTGTTTATATCAACTGGTTTCATATAAATTAATCTAGCCTCTTTAGATATAATACCGACTGAACCCCCCTTAACCCACATATCTAGCGTTGTTTGTCCTTTAAGCGTTGCTTCAGCTTGTTTATATAAAGAAACTATTTTCCTAGGATCCTCTCTAAGTAAATCTAGTAATAATTTTCTAGTCTTTTCTTTATTTTTCTCTATAACATTTACTGCTATATTAGACTTAATTCCAGCAATTGCTGAGTGTGGTTCAACTATTAAATTTTCAACTTCTTTCCAATGATACCTCCTGGCGAATTTAGTTTCAAGATTCATTCCTTGTTGAATTATTCCCCACTTACCATCTTCAGTTACCATTAATGTATGATGATATAACGTATGCCCGTCTTGAACTAAGGTAGTATCAACTTTAGCAACTATTTTACTTATCCTCTTTAACTTAGCCTTATCAACGTCATAAGGTAATAAATCAATCTCTTCTTGAACTTTTAAAGCATTCTTTCCCTTACCTCCTAAGACAGCAAAACCGTTCATTTTGGGATCTATAACCTCTTTTAAAATACCTAAAGTTACAGTAGTTGAACCAGAGGAATCCCAGTCCATTCCTATAGCATTGTTAAAACCTTGAAACCATAGAGGATTTGAAAACCTTTCTATTACCTTATATGACCCCCATTCAATTAGCATAATCTCAATTATGGCTTTAGCTAATCTCTTCATAATAGGTACTAGCCAAGATGGTACATGACCAGTGTGTAATGGTAAATCTGCTATACCCTCTATTTCCACATTTTTTAAATTTAGAATCAAAAGTATATATATGCTTATAATCTCGACCTCAGATGTTCACTCACCTAAATATTTGAATGAGTTCTTCCTGGCACTAAGAGAAATTGAAAAAGGTGATATTGCAATATTAGCAGGAGATCTAACTGAAAGAGGCCAATATAATCATTTTAGCCCAGTTTATGATGCTTTAAAAAATAAGACGAAGTATATCATAGGAATATTTGGAAACGAGGATTTTTCAGAAAGTAGAAATTTTTATAGAGAAAAATATAAGGAAGTTATTTGGCTAGAAGATGAAAAAGTAGAGCTAGAGATTAATGGTAATAAGGTTGTGGTAGTAGGGAGTGAAGGTGTTTTAAGTAAACCAACGATATGGCAAGCAAGTAATGGTATAGATGATGAATTTTATAAAAAAAGATTAGAAAAAATTGTAAACTTACTTTGTAATTCTAAAGGCAGTATAAAGATTTTAGTTACTCACTACGCAAGTACTTTCGAGACTGTATTTGGTGAAAGAAAAAATGCGTATCCGTTTTTAGGCTATAGAATTATAGAGGAATTAGCAATAAATAGGGAAGATTGCTTACCTAATATAGCAATTCACGGTCATGCTCATTACGCTAAGCGAACTTTCTACATAGTAAAAAACGTTAGAGTTTATAATGTAGCATTGCCTGCAAATAAGAGGATTATAAGAATTCAGACGCTTTAATAAGATATCTTCTTTTTCTCTTGATAATTAATAAAACCAACCTCTTCAATAACTTTCTTCACATTATTTGAAACCCAGTTAAGCATTGGTAATTTTATTCCAAGCCTATTTGCTAGCCTATAAATTAGAGGAACCTTTAGTTGAGCCCCAGCAGCCAAAGGATGTCCACCACCACCTAATTTAACAGCATACTGTCTAACATCTATTTCATTACTTCTAAAGGATATACTTTTACCATTTACAGAAACAAATACTGAAGCTCCAGTTCTAGACATTATGAACTGAGATGCGTAGCTTATATCAGGAGGTCCTTTCCATCTTATTGCAACAGCTAACTTATGCCCATCTATCTCTAAAACTTTGAAACTCTTCATAACTTTTTTATATCCCTCTAACTCTTTAGTTAGAATATCCTCTAACATTTTATCGAAGTTCTCATTCCATAATATTCCATTATAAAAAGTTTTTATCAGTTCATTTTTCCATGAATAATCTTTATTAGCTTCAACGATTCTTCTTAGTTTCTCTCCCATGGGATCATTATGAAGCCAAATATCTACTGAACAATCTGCTGATGCTAATCGCTTAGAGAATTCATCATTAGAATTTTTATATTTATAAATAACTCCAGCCCCACAAGTTGACATGTCATGATAAACTTTAACACCAATTTTCTTCAACTCCTCTTTCCATTCCTCTTTCCAAACATGATGATCAAACCATTCTATACTAGCCCCTTCATCAATAAGTCTCTTTAACTCTTTCAAAATTTCATTGAAAGTGCTTGCATTAATACCTAAATCTGCTATCATAATATTATAAACTCCTCTCAGCTCCAATGATTTTAACAAATTATGAAGCTTATTTGGCTCTGTGAAGAAAACTGTTTTAGGTAATGATTTTACCGCCCTAGAATATATTGCAGCTGATGCAGTTCCATCAAAATCGTTATGAACTATTGCATAAAAATCCAACTTCTATCTACCTTTCTCAAACTTTATACCATCTACAGTAGTTATTTTTCCCTTGTATAAAAAGTCTACTTGTCTTAACGTGCTATAATAATCAAATTCAGTTATTGCTGATATTCCATCTTTAGGCATTATAACATCATACCACCTTAATGCTGCACTCCCTGCAGTGTGCAATACGCAAATATTTGCAACAGTTCCAACAATTATAGTGTTTCTTATATTTTTAACTCTTAAAATATAATCTAAGGAAGTTTCGAAAAAAGCATCATACCTATATTTCTTCACTATAAAATCGTCCCTCTCTGGCTTTAATTCCTCTACTATTTCTGCTCCCCATGTTCCAGCTAAGGCATGCTCTCCCCATATTTTAAATTCTGGATCATCTTTCATATGCCAATCTTGAGTATATATTATTAAGGAGTTCTCTGCCTTAGCCTTATCAATTAGTTTTCTAATTGCTGGTATTGTTTCTTCTGCTTTAGGAACTGGTAATTTACCATTTTTTCTAACGAAATCATTTTGCATGTCAACTATTATTACTGCAGTGTTTCTAGGGTCAACTACTATTTCCTTATATTCTTGTATATTAGGAACTTCAATTTTCATATTCAAAATTAACCCGAACTCATTTTTATGCCTTTTTCAACTTTTTAGTCAGCATATCTGCTATTCTTAGAACTTTTGGATAACCATTCTTGCCTAAATCTATACAATCTTGCAAATCTACTTTATTCCCGGGACTATAGAAATACTTACCGAACTTTACACCAACCTTCTCATTTTTAAAATATAGGTAAGTTATTCCATTTTCCTCAATCAAATCTCCTACTAGCTTAGATTTTGCTACGCCGATAGTAGGAAAGTCTAATAAAACGCCAATTACGGTTGCAATACCACTTCTTCTAGGATGAGCGATTCCATGCCCATCAATTAGTATTAGATCACATTCTAAATTCTTTAATGCCTCAAGCATGAGTGGAGCTTCTCTCATGAATAGAAAACCTGGAATATAAGGAAAGCTTACCTCTCCTTTATATAAGTTATAATTATAATTTTCCGTAGTAATATCCATACTTACACCAACTGAGTAACCAATATTTCCATTATACGCAACATCTACTCCACAAATCTTTTTAGCTCTACTAATATTAAAATGAGAAATTATAAGATTTTTAGCAAAAAGTAATTGTAATTTCTCTAAAAATTCGAGTAAATGTTTTTCAACCAAGCTTTCTTCATCCCTTCGACTTTTAGTAAAAACATAACTTGTTCGTAAGTCTGTATTGCACCAGGCCTAACAGATCTAACCTCATCAATTGCCCTATCTGAATCAAAATCTTCAATTAAAATTAAATAACTGGCTAAAATTGTGCCAGTTCTTCCTAATCCCCCTACGCAATGAACCAAATTTCCCTTCTTATCACTTAATAACCATCTCATGATCCTTGTAAACTGATCATCTGTTGGAACTCCACCGTCTGGAATCGGAACATGCAGAAAATCTAATCCATTAGATTTTAAAACTGAAAAGTAATAATCAACACTGCCCCAACTTTCCTCAATTTCCCAATCTTCTGGTAACACTAATACCTTTTTAACACCTTCTCTCTTCCATTCTTTAATTTCGTCTTCCGTATAAGGTAATTGAGAACCTCCTATTATACCTTTTCTAAGCCAATACATATTTCATCACTTTTCAGAAGATCCGCTGAACGTCACAGATCAATTTAAAATTGATAAATTCATATTTAAAATTGTGGTAACTAGATTATCGACTGGAATTCCAGATTTTGATAAACTGGTAGAGGGTGGAATTCCTCAAGGGTTTTTCGTAGCCTTAACTGGTGAGCCTGGGACTGGAAAAACTATATTCTCTTTACACTTCATAGCTAGGGGTTTAAAAGATGGAGATCCTTGCATATACGTTACTACTGAGGAAAGTAGAGAATCCATAATAAGGCAAGCATCACAGTTTAAATGGAACTTTGAAGAATACCTTGAAAAGAAGCTAATTATAATTGATGCTTTAATGAGAGAAAAAGAGGATAAATGGTCTTTAACAAATGTGACACCAGAGGAAATGGTAAATAAGGTTATTGAAGCTAAGCAAAAACTAGGCTATGGCAAAGCTAGACTTGTGATTGACTCTGTTAGCGCATTATTTCTAGATAAGCCTGCTATGGCTAGAAAAATAAGTTACTATTTAAAGAGAGTACTTAATAAGTGGAATTTTACAATATATGCTACTTCACAATACGCAATAACAACTTCGCAAGCCTTTGGATTTGGTGTTGAACATGTTGCTGATGGGATAATTAGGTTTAGAAGGACTATAAAGAATGGTGAA
>JAVYOH010000015.1:0-22221 GCA_038734615.1 Saccharolobus sp.
GTACAATTATTGAAATTATAATGTGAATGTACCATATTTTAAACATTAGGTTATGTTAACTGGGCTCATACTATTAAATTTTTACCCATTTTTAATATTCAATCATGTGTATGATTATAAGCTGTAGTTATCACTACGACTTGGCGTTTCCAGCGTTAGAGGTAGAATTTCTGCCTTTTTCTCATCTTTACGTTTTCAATCTTTTCCGAAAAACTATTATCAAACTAGTCCTTATCATCTTTAAGGCTTAACATTAACTAGTATGGTGTTAATTTATTGGTTGTTTTCGAGAAAGCTTATCCTATTTGGTACTCTCTTTAATACTAGAATGGTATTATCTTTCTCGTTATAGTGATTTTCAGGATTTCATCAGCTCACTTGCGGTTTGAATTAAAGCTGTGTTAAGCTTGTAAATTTCTTAGCTTCTTCATGCGCATATCAATGTAGGAAAATCTTTGAAGTAGAGTTGAAGTGAGTATGCCATTTTATAGGGCTAAAAATAGTGAACAAGATACTTGTTTAACGTTAAAAACCTTTTTCGTTTGTAAGGCTTTGCCTTATAATCATTATCTAGACATCCTTTTATATAGGAACGTCTCAAATTTATTTGATTAATCCCAGAGTTGAAACTCTAGGCTTTCTGGTCATCATTTCATAATGAATACTAATTGAGAGCTAGAGATTAAAACGAAAAGTTTAAACGTTTTAAATATTACTAAAAATATTGATGACGATAAAAAGGATTAAGGTTCTAGTTGCTAAATTGGGTTTAGATGGTCATGATAGAGGAGCTAAAGTAGTAGCTAGAGCATTAAAGGATGCGGGCATGGAAGTAGTTTATACTGGCTTAAGACAAACCCCAGAGCAAATAGTTAAGGCAGCGATTCAAGAAGACGTAGATGTAATAGGAATTAGTATACTTAGCGGGGCTCATTTGGAGTTAATTCCTAAGGTGGTACAGCTAATGAAACAAAGTGGTTTAAACGACGTTGGTTTAATAGTAGGAGGTGTTATACCACCAAGCGATATTAGCAAGTTGAAAGAAATAGGCGTAGATGAAGTGTTTTTGCCTGGAACAAGCCTTAAGGAAATAGTAGACAAGGTTAAAAATGTTGCAAAAGAAAAGAGAGGTATAAATGTTGAATAATAATTCATTACTAGAAAGAGCAATAAAAGGTGATGAATTAGCAATAGGTAGGCTACTAACTAAAATAGAATATATGTCAGAAGATGGTATAGAGGCTTTAGATATTTTATCTAAAAGGTCAATTAATGCACATATTATAGGCATAACTGGCATACCTGGTGCAGGCAAAAGTACTCTTATAGGCAGTTTAATTCAAGAATATGCTTCTAGAGGGCATAAGATAGGTGTTATAGTAATAGACCCATCTAGTCCATATAGTATGGGCTCGTTCATGGGTAATAGGATAAGAATTCAAGATAAGTCTTTGCTAAAAAACGTTTTTATAAGGAGCATAGCCTCAAGGGGCTATTTAGGTGGGGTTTCAGCAGAGGCTTTAATGTTGATTGAGGCGTTAGATGGGTTAGGGTATGATAAGATAATAGTAGAAACCGTAGGTGCTGGACAGACTGATACAGAAGTTTCAGAAGTTGCTCATACGATCTTAGTTTTGACTGTACCTGGTACTGGAGATGAGATTCAAGCACTAAAAGCTGGTATAATGGAGATTGGAGACATTTATGTGATTAATAAGGCAGATAGGCCAGATGCAGAGATAGCTTATAATACTATAAGATTTGCTATAGATTCTTCTGAAGTATCATACAGATATGGCTGGAAACCAATAGCTCTGAAGACGGTAGCTACTAAAAATGAGGGAATAAGGGAATTAGTAAGTGTGATTGAGGAGCATAGGTACTTTCTCATAAAAAACAGTATTTATAATAGGAAGATTCTAGATAGAAGGGCTAAGATTGTAGAATTAATAGCAAGGAAAAGAGTTTCTGAAATAGTAAACAAGATAGCTAAAGAGAATTATGATGAAATAATAAAGCAACCAATATCCATTTCTGTTAAAGAGTTATTACAAAAAGTAAAAATATCTATTTAGATAATATCTTTCTTCTCTTCATTTCCCTTACTACCATTTCTCCAATTTTTGATAAACCATAGTATTTATGATGTGTTCTAGTTTCCTTTTTTGGCTTAGACTTTCTATCTCCAAATTTTATTATTTTTTCTTTCTTTTCTTCTAATAATCCTGCTCTTTCCAATTCTTCTAATTTCGGTATAATTTCCTCTAGTTTTTTATGTGTTAATTTTGCATATGTTAGTGCATGATCAGCATTTAACTTTTCAGCTAATTCTAGTATCTCTAATGCAAGTTTATCGTCTTTAATAACATCAATATATGCATCTATAAGAATTTTATCGTTAAGATATCTGAGTAGATGGTCTCCTTCTCTTGTGAGCCGATAATACGTATGATGCTTATGAACCTCTGAACTAAGCTTAAATTTGGCTTCAGTATTTTTTAGCGTAGCTCCATGCACTCTTTCAATTAAACCTAATTTTTCTAAGTTGTCTAATAATTCAATTATATCAGTTAATTTCATCTTAGTATTTAGCATAATGGACTTTCCGTAATCTACATTAGCCTTTTTTAAATGTCTTAGAATTACAAGATATCTAGAATCACTTAATATAGCTTTTAATTTATCCTTATCTACATCTAACTTCTCATCATCATTCATTTTAACCCCTTGATGAAATCAACGACTTTCTGATTGAAATTTCTAGGATCGTCTAAATAGCAAGCATGGTTCTCTCCAATTAATTCTAATTTAACATTCTTTAATCTTGATAATAATATCTCATAGTTTCTTTTTGGTGACACATTATCTCTTTTTCCCCATATTAGTAAAGTAGGAATATTGGATATTTTATCAAGATCTTTCTGATAATTTTGAACACCTACAGCGCCTACTAATATAAGGGCCTCAGTTAAATTAGGATATTTTACACTAAAGCCTAATACTGCTTCACCGCCCATTGATGCACCTAATAATATTGCTTTTTCAAAATTCATTGAAGAAATAAACGCCTTTATGAATTCTGGAAAGTCCATTGAACTGTCTTGTGATAATCCAAATCCTGGAAAATCTACTGATATAGCTCTATAATTTGCTTTGGAAATAGCTTCTAATGTTCCAGTTTCTTCCCACGTTCTTGCATTAAATCTTGCACCGTGGAGTAATATTACTGGTTTACCATTGCCTTCTTCTATATAATGAATTTTAGCTCCGCTAATTTCAATAAACTTATCTTGTAGCTTTTGCATAGATTTATTATATATTCAGAAAGTTATAAGTCTTTTTACCTTTTAAATATATAAGAATATTAAATATATCTATTAATAATTAGTGTATTGACCTTTATTGAAATCAAATTTATGAAAAGTTTAAACTTACGTTTATATAGTTTAATGTAGTTTACTATATTATGGCAAAAGTTCTTGTTTTAGGAGCTAGATTTGGTGGGTTAACTTCTGCATAAACCCTAAAAAGATTAGTAGGTAATAATGCCGATATAAAAGTAATTAATAAGTCTAGATTTAGTTATTTCAGACCGGCATTACCTCATGTAAGCCGTAGCCGTAATGGATGAGGAGCAAGTTAGAATAGACCTAAGTAAAGCATTGCCAGAAAAGAAAATAGCTTTTCAAGAGGGTACAGTAGAAAAGATTGATGCTAGTAGCGGTTTAGTATATTATACGAAGCCAGATGGTTCAAAGGTAGAAGAAGATTATGATTATTTAGTTATAGCATTAGGCGCTAATTTAGGTACTGATTTGGTTAAAGGCTGGGATAAATATGGATATAGTGTATGCGAAATTGATTATGCCCTAAAATTAAGGGAGAAGTTGAAAGAGTTTAAAGGAGGGACAATAGCTATAGGATCTGGGTATTTCTATCAAGGTAAGAATCCTAAGCCTAAAGTTCCTGAAAATTACGTTCCTATTGCTGATGCTGCTTGTGAAGGGCCTATTTTCGAAATGTCATTAATGCTTACTGGATATTTCAAGAAGAAAAAATGCTAAATAAGGTTAAATTAAAGGTGTTCTCGCCAGGAGAATATTTGTCAGATCTATCAACAACATCAAGAAAAATTGTAAGGGAAATGTATAAGCAAATGGGTAAGAATTGATTGATAGTTTCAGAATAAAGGAGATTAGAGAGCGTGAGATTATAGATGGAAACTGGGAAGAAAATTGAAGCAGATTTAGTTATACTAATACCTCCATACACTGGAAATCCAGCCCTAAAGAATTCCATTCCAGATTTAGTCGATGATGGGGGATTCGTAGTAACGGATATGAATGTGTTATCTATAAAATACGAGAATATTTATGCTGTTGGAGATTCTAATGCAATAACAGTACCTAAGCTAGGTTACTTAGCAGTAAAGACTGGTAACGTTGCTGCACAGCACTTAGCTAATAGATTAGGTGTTCAAACTAAAATTGATACTTACTATCCAACCATCGTATGCGTTGCTGATAACCCATTTGAAGGATTTGGTGTTGCAGTAAAAGACGATACTTGGTATAAAGGTTCAATTTCAATAGCAGATCCAGCACCGATTAACCATCTTAAAAAAGAATTATTTACAAAATATTTTATGTGGACTAAAGGTGATATGGCCTTAGAGAAGTTCTTAGCAAGCTGGTGATCTTTATGAGCATGTATGATTTGTCTTCCTTAGATAGATTATTAGAGGAAGAGAAATTAAGTTCTCTTAATTCCCTTTTAGACGTAATTACAGATTTTAATAAAACTGGTATTCTTGACGTGGTCAAAGGTATTTTAGAAGATGAAGAGACATTAGGAAAAAATTATTAGCTCTTTAACTAGTGACAAAATGCTCAACTTAATTTCGAATTGGCAGAAATTGCTTGATTCAATTAATATTTTTATATCTGATGAAAACATTGATTCAATTAATTTTCTATTTAATCTATTAAATAAAATAAAAAAGAGCGGAATAGTTGATCCCATTTTAGGAATTTTAGAGGACGAAGAGACTCTTGGAAAGATAATAAATGGGATCATAAATGACTTTACGTTAAATCTAATTTCTCATTGGGATCAAATAGTTAAGGATTTGAGTAATATTGATCTAGAAAATTTCAAATATTATACTTTATTAGTTTCAGCTACTGGAGAAGCTTTAAAGTCAGAAAATGTTAAGCCCATAAAAGGAATATGGGAATTATACAAATTGTTAAAAGACCCAGACATTCAAAGAGGATTAGGTGTTCTTGTATCAGTACTAAAACATATTGGTAAACTATATACTCCGGAGAAAGGACTGGTAATAAAAATCGAGCAGAGTTCTAGTCAATAATTGCATCTAATATTTCTTCCTTAGCTATAGTCTCTCCTACATCAATTTCAAAACTTTTTTCTATTTTTAAATATTTTATAAGACTTGATGTTTTTATATTCCAAGGCGGTATGGAAAATAGCGATAGTGCTTTTTTAAATTCCTCACCCTTTACTAGAAATACTTTAGCTGGGGAAGTTATAAATACGTAGTCTACATTAGATGAGTAATAGGTTGGAGAAGCAGAATCATTATATGATTCTATTATTACGTTTTCATTTTCCCTAAATATTTGTAACGTACAACTATCTACTAATTGTGGGGACATGTCAATTATTTCTCTTAGATTACTTAATGCTTTAGCATTGAATTTTGAAGATAAATTAGATAAAAATTTTAGTATTGATTTAGAAACGTATGCTTCAGAATTACTATTCACAAAATAGTTATCAGTATTATTAATGCAGTCACTTACTCTTACTAGATACGGAAAACCATAATCCATTATCATACTGTATAACGATACATTATAGTTTACTTTTTCCAAATCTATTGGTAAAAACAATGTTGCAAAAGGATTTATTCTTCTTAAATCATAATGGGTTTCATCAAAGTACTTTAATGCGTCATTTCCTACTAATATTCCTAGCTCATCACTCCTTATAAGTGTATTAAAGCTATACCACCCATTATGACCTGCTATTGGTTTATAGGGGAAGAAATTTATTCCTACTTTGCGAAATAGTCTTATTAAAGATAATGAAAAAGTCGTTTTTCCAGAGTCTAACTGTATTAAACCATTTACTAGTATTCTCATCCCAAAGATCTTCTAATTAATGCCATTTCATATATGTATTTCTTAGACTCTTCATAAATCTTCTCTTTTAATGATAGCAGAAATAGAGAAGATAGAAGTATATGTTTTCTACTCTCATAATCATTACCGCCAACTTTAACTCCTATAACATCTTCTAAATATTCTAAATCTTCTTTTATCCTTTTGATTATCTCTTCATCAATGTTCCATATAGTTTTAATTAATTCTAATGAATCCCAATTGAAGAATTTTGATGCACGTTCTAAATCATGCTTAAAGTATATGTAATTTTCCTTAAGCACATCCCATTCTTCCTCATTTAGCTCATTTAGCGCAGATAATCCAATTATCTCTGGGGGAATTCCTATAGAATATAATGAGCCAACAAAGGAAATCGCTCTAGGTAATGTAACCTTACCTGAACTTCTGGAATAACCAAATAGTCCTATGTGTAACTTTCTAGCTCTCCTTCTAGGCAACAATATAGAAACATCATTTATGGCAGTAGCTAGATTTTCTATAATAGGCTGGTAATATTGAGTATAAAGTATTGTTATTCTTCTTAAGATCTCTTCCTCATTTTTATCAAGTATTTTCGCTGGTTCTATCTTAGTATTATTTATATCTTTAATCGCATTCTGAACTTTCTCATATTCATAATCATATTTGAAGGCTGATTGTATGGTAAAAGTGTAAACTCCTTTGTATTCCTCTAAGGTCTTATCATAGTTTTCTGGCGATAAATGTCCTCTAAATGGGAGTGACCCAACACCAATTATTGGATATATTGGTAAGGCCGTTTGTTCTGAAAATCTATACAATTTGCTAAGCGCTATCTTTACTGATAGTACTGCAGATAGCATTCCATAATTCATAGCGGGATCAGATCTAGCTAGGAAAACTCTAATATATTTTGGCTTTATTACTTTATAATAATCTCCAATTATTTTATCTACATTTTGTAATGGTTCTCTATCCTCTACTAATGGTATAACTTCTATGCTTTTTGGATAAATCTCACCAACTAGGTCCTTGACTTTTGTTCCATTATATAGTTCTAAATTCTCTTCTCCCGCTACTGCCTTCTCATAATATTTAGCTACGCTAATTAGCTCTAGGGAATCAGTTACCATTGGTAATATTACTTCAAATACTGGTATAGTTACATTCTTACAATAAAACTTTTCTGCTTGATCATAAGTTATAGGTATACTTTCCATAGTTTCAGCGAAAACTTTTCTATCAGCGCCTTCTATCTTGGGATTAGGTAGTCTATAAGTTAAGAAGATATCTTTTCCTAGTATATGTTCCTTAAAAAATTCTGGATAATTTGAAAGTAATTTTCTAACAACGTGCGTATCTACATCCTTACCTTCGGCATCCCACATTACTTCTTGAACACCATAGCTACTATAGGCTAGAAAGGCTTCTCTTACTTCATCCTCACCTTCTATAATTTCACTTCTAGCCCAATCAGGGACTCTTGCATTATCTGGGTGTTGTGTTGACATTGTACGTGGTATTAATCTCATTCTATGAAGGATTCTAGACTAGGCTTAAATTTTTGACTTAAAACCTTTTAAGGAAATTCTGCTTATAGTTTAGTCGTATGGAAGGAGAATACGCGCCAGATTTTGAGGCTGAATCAACGATTGGAAAGATAAAATTATCAGATTATAGAGGTAAAAAAGTAGTGCTTTACTTCTATCCTAAATCCTTCACTAGCGGTTGCACTAGAGAACTTCAGAGATTTACAGAATTATACGATGAATTCAAAAAATTAAATTCTGAAGTAATAGGCGTTAGTGTAGATAGTATAGAAACTCAAAAGAAGTTCGCTGAAAAGTATGGCGCTAAGTTCCCATTAGTAGCAGATAAACAAAAGGTAGTATCCCAATTATATAAGGTATTAAACGAGAAAGGTACAAGTGCTCAAAGAGTTACTTTAATAATAGATGAAGAAGGAAAAATAATTCAAGTATTAAAGAATCTTAAAAGAGCAGAGGAGCACGCAGATAGGGCATTAGAAGTAATAAAAAGTAAATGAAAGGGAAAAAAGAGGTTACTGTATTATTCTCTTGTAAACTTTCTTTTTGAATGAACCAAGGGGATCATTAATAACGTTAGGTATCTCATTAACTATGTCGCTTGGTGTTAGATGAGTTCCTAGTCTATTATACGCTAATGTACCTGCCAAGCTATTTATAAATACTCCAATATAAGCAGCCTTAAATGGATCAATTTTTTGTGCCATTAAAGTTCCTACTATTCCGGTTAACGTATCACCAGTCCCCCCAACTGTCATTCCCGGATTGCCAGTTTTATTTAGCTTAAAAGTCTTTCCATCACTAATTATATCTATATATCCCTTAAGTAGAACAATACATTTACATTTGTTCGCATTATTAACTACTTGTGTTATTCTTTCTTTTATATCCTTACTTGGCTTTTCTCCAAAGAATATTTCGAACTCTCCAGCATGTGGGGTTATAACTGCCTTATTGTACAATTCAAATCCTTTTATAGCTTTTAATGCATCAGCATCAATTACTGCTAATTTACCTTTCTCCTTTAAGTAATTAACAATTAATTTTGAAGCTTCTATAGTTTCTTCAGCCAGACCCATACCTGGTCCTATAATTACAACATCAGATCTATCTATCCAAGGCTTTAATTCTTCTAGATTATCGGGTGAAATATTCTTACCTTTTAATTTTATCGTAATTAAATCTGGGGAGTATCCGGCTATAATCTTAGCAGTTTCTTCTGAGGAAGCTACATATACTAGATCAGCCCCAGTTCTTAATGCAGCTAAAGCAGCTAATGTTGGAGCACCAGTAAAAGTATAACTACCACCTATTACTAGAACTCTCCCACTATCACCTTTCTTTGCATAAAATGGCTTTTTAGCAATATTTACAATAACATCTCCTGGGCCTACATATATCTGTGCTTCTGGTGGTATTCCTATTTTCTTAACTATAACATTAAAATTATACTTAGCTAATCCAGGCTTGATGTCATGAAAAGTTACTACTAAATCTGGTTTCACATATTCATCTTCAAAAGCTTCTCCAGTATCTGAGTCAATTCCGGAAGGTATGTCTATTGATACTTTAAATCCCTTACTGTTATTGAATACTTTTATGGCAGTTCTAAAGGGTTCCCTAGGTCTACCAGAAAATCCTGTACCTAGCATTGCGTCTATTAAAATATCAGCTTCCACTGGCTTTATCTCGTCAATATCCTTTATTTGGATTAGTTTTATTGAATAATCCATATCTTCAATAGCGTTAAGATTAAATAACGAATCCTCATGCTTATTCTCTCCAAGTAAAAATACTATTACTCTAGCCCCCTCTCCTGCTAAATGTCTAGCTGCTACTAGCCCATCGCCACCCTTTCCACCATGGCCTACATAAACATAAACTAACTTATTATTAATTTCAAATCTACTTACTATCTCATCCTTTACTGACCTTCCAGCATTTTCCATTAGTAACAAAGTTGGTACTCCTAATGCTATACTATTTATTTCTAAAGCCCTCATTTCCTTAACTGAAATCATAATATAGAGTTATTTTGATAAAATATAAATCAGCCGCGAGTTACCACATCACTTATCAGGATTGGAGTTATTCATCAACTAAAACTAATTTTAACTTTAAGGCAGTACATATGTTTCATAATACTATATGGAAAATCTATTAAGTTAGGTTCTAAATAAAGTTTATTAACCTTTTTCGTTTATATGTATTAGGTGTCTCGTCTGGTATTGGAAAGGAGACCCAAATGGGTCTAAAGGAATTATTTAAGGCAAACGCAGAAGACTGTATGTCATTAATGTTAGTTGCAGAGAAATTGGAACAATTAGGTAAGAAAGAAGAAGCTAAAGCACTAAGAGAGAAAGCATTAGTAGAATTAGGGCACGCTAAGGCAATTTTCGAGACACTGTTAAAGCATGAAGAATTAAATGAAATGGTAAGCGGAATGGCAAAAGAGGAAGAGGAGCAGCATGTTAGTGAGTATAATAGGGTTGCTATGACTGCTAAACAAGAAGGTCATGAAGATATAGAAAAAATGTTGTGCAGTTTCTCTGAGCAAGAAGCAAAGATTGCAGAAACCATAAAGTCCGTAGCGAAAGCCTTATAAGCGTTTGTTTTTTACTTGTTCATATGATTTATTTATATTGTAATGTAATACTTTTTTGCTATTGATAATTCTTTTAAGCAGGAGATAGATATTAATAGTATATGATAATTGGCTATGTTATTGGTTCTGCTACAACGCAAGAAGCTCTGATGTTGGCTGAAAAGCCAGTAAGATTGGGAAATTATGTAGTTCTTGAATACGATAATATGAAGGTATTAGGTCTGGTAACTAAAGTTATGAGAGGTAGTTCCGTTCTCGATGAGAATATGAATGATATAGAAATTGTTCAAAAATTAAAAAAGCTTAACGGTAGTATTCCCTTCTTTATTAAGGCGCTTATTAAGCTCTTATGCGATTTGAATAATAATTGTTTAATGCCAAAACTACCTCCAGCAGCTGGAACTCCAGTTAGAGGGGCAGATGAAGAGGAGTTAAAAAGTGTTTATTCTTCTGGAAATATTAGTATAGGCACTTTGGTAGGTACAAACATAAAAGTAAAATTAAATATAAACGCTTTGGCTAGGCACTTAGCAATTCTAGCTGCTACTGGTTCTGGGAAGTCTAACACTGTAGCTGTATTATCGCAAAGGATTTCTGAACTTGGGGGTTCAGTTTTAATACTTGATTATCATGGCGAGTATTATGAAAGTGATATAAGGAATTTAAATAATATAGAGCCTAAATTAAATCCTCTTTATTTAACTTCAAGGGAATTTGCAACGTTGCTTGAAGTAAGGGAAAATGCTAGTATACAATATAGAATATTAAGGAGAGCTTTTGAAAGATATAAGAAAGAAATTAGGGAGAAAATAAAAGAAGGGCAAATATCATTATCACAGCTTAATCAAGAATTTAAAGAAACAATGGAGAATTATATAGATGAGGAAGGAAGATTTGAAAATAGAGAAAATGCTGCGGATGAGTTAAAGAATAAATTAGAAGAATTTATAGATAAATATGCTAGTGTTATAAGTCTATCCGCTCCAGATGTTATTCAGAGAATAGAAAGAGGTAAGGTTAATGTAGTTAATTTAGCTCAGTTAGACGAGGATTCTATGGATGCAGTAGTTTCTCACTATTTAAGAAGAATATTAGATAGTAGGAAGGAGAATTTAAGGAAAAAGACTGGAGGGCTTAGATTTCCTTTAATTACTGTAATAGAAGAGGCTCACATATTTCTTTCCAAAAATGATAATACATTAACAAAATACTGGGCATCTAGGATTGCAAGAGAAGGGAGGAAATTTGGTATAGGATTAGTAGTTGTAAGTCAGAGACCTAAAGGGCTTGATGAAAATATACTGAGTCAAATGACTAATAAAATAATTTTAAAGATCGTTGAGCCTACAGATAAAAAATATGTTTTAGAGTCTAGCGATAATTTAACCGAGGATTTAGTTGAACAATTATCATCATTGGATATTGGAGAAGCCATAATAATAGGCAAGATAGTTAAAATGCCTGCTATTGTTAAGATAGATAAATTTGAAGGCAAGTTATTAGGCACTGATCCTGATATGGTGAGTGAGTGGAAAAAAGTTAGTGAAGAAGAAGAGATAACCTCAGGTTTTACTAATTTCGGTTCTGGGGAAGAGTAAATGCTAATTCTACATATTTCTGATACACATTTAGGCAAAAGACAGTATTCTCTAAGTGAGAGAGAAAAAGACGTATATAATGTCTTTTCTCAACTTATTGATATCGCAATAAAAGAACACGTAGACGCTGTTATACACTCTGGAGATCTCTTTGATGAATATAATCCATCTAATAACGCATTAGTATATGCAATACAAGGTTTAAAGAAGTTAAAGGATGCTAATATTCCTTTTTTATCCATACCAGGAGATCATGATACTCCCAAGAGAAAGGGCGTTTTATATCCACAACGTACTTTATCAGAAGTAGATTTAATAAGAATGCTAGATTATCAGAAGCCATTTGTTCTAAATAACTTAGAGATCTATGGAATACCACATATACCAACTGTAGCAAAAACCGAGTTAAAGAAGATATTATTATCCTTAAAACCTAAAACAAAAAAAAGTATTTTACTAATGCATCAAGGAATAAAAGAAATATTGCCTTATGAAAGTGCTTGGCAAATTGATTCAGTAGGGGATTTACCCGATGGTTTTGGCTATTATGCACTTGGGCATTTTCATACTAGATGGAAATTAGAGCGTGGCGATGGTTCGATAGTTGCAATAGCTGGATCACCAGATATAATGAGAGAAGAAGAGATAGATGGTTATAATAAATATGGTAAAGGTGCTTATTTGATAGATTTTTCTAAGGAACTGCCTAAACTTCAAGAAATAAATCTCGATATAAGGCCTCAGAAAGTAGTTACTATAGATACTAAGAATTTAAGTGCAGATATTCAAAAGTTAAAAAATGAGTTAAAAAATGAGAAGGTAAAACCACTATTACACATTATTCTTAAAGGTGATTCAATTAAAAAGGATGTATTAAATAGAGAATTAGCATTATTAGATAGTGTAGCGCTCTATTATAGAATATATAAAGACGAGACTAGGCAAGTTTTAGGAGACGTAGTATTAACATTACCTAAGGAGAAGGGGTTAGATAATATAATTATAGAATACTTGACTAAATATGAGGGTTTCGATAAGACTGAGGCAAATCTAATACTTGAGCTAATAAAGAATGTAGATTCAGAAGATATCATAAGTGATTTAATAACTAAATTAACTGGAGTGGAGATAAATGAAAATTAAGAAGATAGAATTATCTGATTTCATCTCTCATCAACAATCTTCTATAGAATTTAAAGGAGAAGTTAATGTAATAATAGGTCCGAATGGGGCTGGGAAAAGCTCTATAGTAGATGGGATATCATTTTCACTATTTAGGGATTCAAGCAGAGGAAGTCAAGAAGAGTTAATAAGAATTGGGTCTAATAGGGCAAAAGTTAAACTAACTTTATCTAATGAAAAGGACACAATTTATATAGAAAGAAACATAAGTAAAGGTAGTAGTACGATAGAAGATAAGATAATATTAAATGGAAAACCATTAGCATTTGGTGCTAGAAATGTCTCAAATGAGATAGAAAAGATACTAGGAATTGATAAGAATGTAGCCCTATCTACTATAATAGTTAGGCAAGGAGAGTTAGATTTAATCTTGGATAATTTTCATGATATTATAAGTAATATTTTAAAGCTTGATTCCATAAGGAAGCTAGTAGACAGTAGAGGTCCCTTATTAAATTATAAAAAAGAATTTGAAAGTAAGCTAAAACAGTTAGAATTAATAAATCAATATCGTATTGAAAGAGAGAAGGATTTAAAAGTAAAGGAGGATAGGATAAGTCAATTACAAGAGATAATTGAAAAATTGTTGAAAGAAATTGAGAAGCTAAGGGAAGAGTATAATAGATGTGAAGATCAATTTGAGGAATACGACAAGATTAGGCTCCAACTCACTCAGATGTCTTCTGAATTAAAGGAAAAGAAATCACGATACAATAAATTACAAGAAGAAATTGAAAAATTAGATAAAGAGACCAAGGATTTAGATGATCTGGAGGTACAGGTTTTAGAACTGGACAAATTAAAGGAGGTACAAAATAAAATTAAGGAGTATGAATTATATAAGAAAAATCTGAGTGATAAAAACCGGAATATAAGTGAACTAGAAAGAGAGATTAATGAATATAAGATGAAATTGAAAAGGAAAAACGAGTTAGCAAGTTATTATAATGATTACATAACCTTGCAGAAGGAAAAGAAAGAAATAGAAGAGAAATACAGAAATTACAGAGACTTAAAGAAGGAATTGGAATTAGTACTGTCATCTATAAGTAAAAAGAGAGACGAATTACGAAGACTTGAAAATATTGTAAATCTTCAGCAAATTACGGAATTGGAGAGGAAAATCAATGAGTTAGAAGCTAAGAGATCTAGTCTTGATCAAGAATTGGGTGAGGTAAATAGTACGATAAAGGAAAATGAGAATATAGTTAGCAATATTAACGAAGTAAAGACAGATAGATGCCCAATATGTGGTAGACCACTAGATTTTGAGCATAAGAAGAAGATATTGGATGAGGCTAATGAAAAAATTAAGCAAGCTAAAGATAGGAAGGAAATATTATCAGCAGAGTTAAAGAAAATTACGAATGAGCTTAATATTGCTAAAAATAGTTATGATAAATATAAACAAGATAGAGTAAGATATGAAAATTTAGTCAAAGATCTAGAAGAAGATGAAAGTAAGAAGAAAGAAATAGAGAGTAGGATAAAAGAGTATGGAAATATAGAAGATGAAAGACAAAAAATTGAATCTAAATTGAAAGATTTAGAGGAACCTTATAAGGAATACTTAGGTTTGTCTAGGTATAATGAGAAAGAGTTGGAAGATAAGATAAAAAGATTAGAAAGGGAAAATACTGAAAGGGAGGAGCTTAAGAAAGAAATAGCTAGGCTAGAAAATGAATTGAAAGGATTAGATAAGGAGTTAGTGGAGAATAAGGTGAGGGAGTTAGAAGAAAAGAAGAAGATCTTGGAAGAAAAGAAAAGAAAAAAGAGTATATTAGAAAAGGATTTGCAAGATCTTTCTAATCTAAAAAAAGAGATTAAAGAGCTTGAGGATAAGATTATAGGTATAAAATTTGATGAGAAAGAATATAATGAGTTGAAGAACAAGAAAGAATCTCTTTTAAAGGAGATACAATATAAGGAAAATGAAAAAAGTAGGTTAGAAGGAGAACTAAACACGTTAAAGAGTGATATAGAGAAGCTAGAGAATGAAATAGAGAATTATAAATTGCAATTGAAAGATAAGGATAAAATTGAAAATGGTATAAAGAAAATAGAAAAAGTAAGAGAGGCTTTAGGGGAGAAAAGGCTTCAGAGGTATATAATTATGACAGTTAAACAGATTATTGAAAATAACTTAAATGATATAATATCTAAGTTTGATCTATTTATTAAAAATGTTGAGATAGATATTAGTCCAACTAAAAGCAAGAGTTCTAAAAGTGATATAATAGTTTATACGAATAATGGAGATAAATTGTTAATACCTTCTCTGAGTGGTGGGGAGAAGATAGCTTTAGCTTTAGCATTAAGGTTGGCTATTGCGAAATCGCTTATGAGTAATACAAATTTCTTTGTACTTGATGAACCAACAATTCATTTAGATGCTCAAAGAAGACAATATCTCATAGATCTAATTAGAAGTTTAAAAGACGCAGTTCCACAAATAATTATTGTTACTCATGATGAAGAAATATTAAGCGCTAGCGATTATGTTATTCGTGTTGAAAAGACTGGTAATAAAAGTTTAGTTAGGGAAGAAATATGATTGGAAAAATTTATGATATGATAATAGAAAAGAATGAAGAATTAAAAACGCAAATATATGATATTGAAAAATATTTAAAGGAAAAAATAGGAGATAACCTATCTAATAATTGGATAGAATATTCTCCAAAAGGCAGTTATAAGAAATTCGTTGCAATAGATGGAGGACTTTTCGCTAGATCTATGAGGATAGGCATAGTATATGCTATAGATGCTGAGGCTGTATTAGGAGATAGGGAAAAAGTTGAGGTTATTGCTGATGATGGGAGATTTGGAATATTTAAACCAGGGAATAATGCTAAAGAGAGAATTAATTTATTAATGCAAGGATTAGAATTGAAGCTTGCTTTAGAATCTGGTAATTTAGGCGATTATATATTATTAGATGGTAGTTTAGATACAAAACTAGGTGAAAGGGTTAATATAGTTGATTTGTCTAGGGAAGAATTTTCTTTAGTAAAGAATTTTGATATAGATGGTATAATAGCTATAAAAAATGAGGAAAAAATGAGTAAACTCTTACGCTTATTGAACCAGTCACTTATTTCTCAAGTTTTAGGACAATATGGCAATAAGGTTTTATTTATTTCTAAAAATAGTAGGACAAGAGATATATTTGATACAGACTATTCCGACATTACTGTATTGGAATTATTTACTCAAAGTAGTGGATATACAAAGCCTAAGATTAAAAATATTAGTTATAACCTGGAGTCTTTAAGAGAATTGGTGTATAGTAGTTTTTATGTTAGATTAGAGACGGGTCATAAAGTGCTTAAGATTGATGTTATAGGATCTATTGATGATAATACGATTAAGGAAATTATGGATAGTTTGGCTGAAGTTTCAGTAAAGGGTTATCCTTTCCCTCTTTTAAAGGCTCATATGGATGTTAGAATTTCTAATGCAGATAGGAAAAGGATTATACAAATGGTAGGAGGTAAGCTTCATAAAGATATTGAATGGTGGCCAAGCCAATTTTTTTAATCTTCTCCAGAGGTTTCAAACTGTACAGTAATGTGTGAAATATTGTATTTTTCTTTCAGCAAGTTATAAATAGAATCTCTTATCTTATCAGCTTCACTTATAGTTGTAGTAGGTTCTACCTTTACATGCAATGTTGCAACCCTTATATGGCTACATATTGACCATATATGAATATGGTGTATATTTGGAGATACCTCTTTAAGCTCTCTTTCAACTTCATTTATATTCACTGGGGAGCCTTCCATAAATATTAATAATGTCTCCTTTAATAGAGGAACTGAAAATCCCATTGTAATACCTACTACTACAAGAGCTCCAATAGGATCTAATTCGTAAATGTTAAATACGAGAATTAGAACTCCTACTAGAATTCCTATTAAATATCCGAGTAAGTCAGATAATATATGCGTATAGATACTTTTCTTTCCAAGATCTTCATCACTATCTTTTATATTTGAGAAATATGTTAAAATAGCTACAATTGAGGATGCTATAAGTAATATGATTGGATGCGTGTCAAATACTCCATTAAAGAAGGAAATAATTGAAATATATGCGCTAAATATTGACAATGATACTATTGCTGTAATATTGATTAGTGAGATAAATAATTCCAATCTATGAAGTCCATACGTATATTTACCCTTTTCCATGTGTGAGTTTTGTAAAATTTTTAACATTAAGAAAGACGATAATATTGTAAGGAAGTCTATTAAAGCGTGTGAAAATTCGGACAAAAGTAAAGGGCTTGCAGAGATATAGTAAGCTATTAAAAGTATAAGAACGGATGAAAACAGTAGGACTAAAGTTCTTAGCACATTAATAAGATTTACTAGAAACATAAATAAGATTTTTTTAGGCTTAACCTAATATTATTCAACTAAAGTTTTAAAGATGAAGAGAACTATTATTAATATGCGGAAAGCTATAATTGATTCAGATACTGCCAGTGATGATACAATAGCGATTCTATTAACTTCACGATATTTTGAACTATTAGGAGTTACTATAGTTGCAGGTAATGTGGAATATTCAAATGAGGTTAAAAACGCTCTTTTCACTTTAGAATATATTGGTAGGTCAGATATTCCAGTATATCTAGGCTCGCAAAGGCCTATTTTAGGAAGATGGAGAACGGTAGAAGAGGTTCATGGAAAAAATGGGATGGGTGATTGGGAATACCCTTTACCCAGCAAGAAACCAGAGACTGAAAACGCTATAGATGCAATAATAAGATTATCTAGAGAGTATGAGGGGGAGCTAGAGATTCTCGCAATATCTCCCTTAACTAATATAGCTTTAGCGTATTTAAAAGATACCAATATAGTAAAGCGTGTAAAGAAAGTATGGATTATGGGAGGAGCTTTTTCAAAGGGCAATACCACGCCTATAGCTGAATTTAATTTTTGGGTTGATCCAGAGGCTGCTAAGATCGTGCTTAATGCAGGATTTAACATAACGATAGTTCCGTGGGAAACTGCTGAGACATATGGAGTTTTAGATGATAATGATTGGGAAAGAATAAGAGGAATTAAGAGTAAATTTTCTGAGTTTTTTATAAGGGTAAATAAAACATTGAGGGAATATTCAATAGCACAAGGTTCAGCTGGTAGCGTTCATCCAGATTCTTTAACCGTAGCTATAGCATATGATAATTCTATCATTAAGAAGTCAATACGAAGATTCGTTGATATAGAGTTATGCTCTGATAGTAGAGGCGCTATGTTGGTAGATTGGTATAATCAACACAGATTCAATTCCGAAATAGTATTGGAGGCGGATAGTAAAAAGTTTAAAGATATTCTATTTAGTTCCCTTTTCTAGTTTCGAACAATCCGCATATACTACTATACTTAAATTCTTTACATCTAAGCCGCTTTTAATTAGTCCATCTATTAAGTTGCTAAGGTCAATATCAAGATCAATAATACTATTAGAGTCTGTGCAAAATACGTTTGCATGTGGTTTTCTATTTATCTCAAACCACGTTATACCATTAGCCTCGAAAGAGTTTAATATACCAGCATTTTTAAGGGTCTCTAGTGTATTATATACTGTGGAAAGACTTATACTTGGCTCTGTCTTTTTAAGCTCTTCATATATTTGCTCACCACTAAAATGACCCCCTTTCATTATCATCTTTAGTATTGATATTCTCTGAGGAGTTACTTTAAGATTCCTTTGCCTTAATAGGTTTGCCAAATCAACTTCCATACTATACTTATTTTTATTCTGGAGTAATTTAAAACTTCTCCTCCATGCAATCTAACCTCCCCTTTAAAAGGCTAGTTTTCCTTGTAGGTAAGATCATGCGTTTTTCTTAGTTATCACTTTTTGATGATGCTTCGGGATAACAATCCTCTTCTTGGATGTTAATTCAAATCTTAGCTCTTCATAAAGCTCGTGGTGAACTTTTAATACGTATTCATTTTCTTAGCTCGTCAATCTTTTGTAAGACGTATAAACTTTGCCTACCTATTATTAGGGATGATCTTCATACAGTCGTTCTCCCATAATTTATAATCATTAGGGAAAGGGAAAAATTTAAAAACTTTCGTATAGCTGCTCTAAAGGATCAAGGCTTTCAGTTGTAAACTTTAGTATTTTAAAAAGACGTAGTATACATTTTTAACTCTAATAAATATTCCCTAACTTTATCGCTGGTTAACGCTCTCACCACGTCTGTAGTAGTTATTACTCCAATGGGATTTCCATTCTGATTAACTATTGCTATACCCTTTACTTTTCTATTAGCCATAAGCTTTGCAGCAGCGGAAAGATCTTCATTTTCACTTACTACAAATACGTTTGGATTCATTAGATCCTCAACTTTTACATTAGTTTCCTCTCTTAAAAACGGTGCTACGTATAGCATATCTGTAGTAGTAACTATTCCTACTATTCGCTCTTCCTTATCGATAACAAGCAATCTTCCTAGATCTTTTTCCACCATTATTTTTAATGCATTAGATATTGTATCTGTGTTACTTATTGTAATTGGGTTTTTACTCATATACTCTCCTACTTTATGTAATCCTCTTATCTGACTACTATAGAAATCAGCTAAATCACTTTTAATTATCATGCCTATAGTTTTATCGTCTTGGGATACTACAACTAGCATAGGTAATTTATTATCTATCATTAAATGAGCAGCTTCCAGATAGTCTACACTTTCCTTTACAGTTACAAAACGTTTGTTCATAATTTCTGAAACTCTAACTGAGTCAAAGGATCTTTTACCGATTTTAGTCGTAATAAATTTTAATACATCTTTTTGCGTAAGAATGCCTAGAGGTATTTCTTTTTCATCAGCTATAATTACTTTTGGAACTGCTTCCAGTATCATAACTTTTAGGGCATGTAGTAATGTATCGTGAGGTCGAATTATAACGGGTTCCCTAATTATACCCATAGTGGTTATATGTTATTTAGTTCAGATTAAAAAATTCTACGTAAAACGATTTAATTATTTTTATATCTTCTATAATCGATTTACTATATTAGGCTATAAACTACTTCAGAGTTACTTGATTTTTGTGCTTAAATTACTAAAAACTCAGATTGTGATAAAAACTCCCTTAACTAGTACGAATAGTTGTGATATTCTTCTGCTTTTAAGTTTATAATTTTAAACGCGAAATATTCTTTGATGCAAAATTTTAGAGAACTTACAATTGATATAGTCCTTTCTCGCAGAATAAAGGATTATGATGAGATATATTATGAGGGGATGAGGAGGAGAAATTCGTGCATATACTTTAATTCACAATATTGTAAAAAATTTTCTTCTAAAAGTAAAATTCTTGCTAGTTGGGAATCTAATGGAAAGATAATTCCACATCCTATATTTTGCTATATATGCCCTTACTATTCATTAAGAGATGATGGTCAATCTGTAACTTCTGACCTTTTTGATATTTACTTAATGTACAAGAATTTAAAGGATCAAATCGAGAGAGAGATTGAATTTATTGAAAATAGACTAACTGAGTTTTCGTTTTCCACTTCTCTTGCATTAAAGAGGAGAAGAGAAGAGTTAATAAACATTCTTAACGATATTATTACAAAGCTTAAAATATTAATTGATATTATAAGGATAGGTGAGAGATAGGTGAGCGTAGATAAAATTTTTTCTAATCCTAGGAAATATAGAAAATGGTATGAAAATCATTACAGAATATATGAAAATGAGAAAAAAGTAGTTGGAAGTTTTAACCTTAAAGATTGTTTAGATATAGGCTCTGGTCCAGATATTTTTCATGAGGTAATCAAAGGATATATTGTTTCTCTTGATCTTTCGTTATTAATGCTTAAAGAGAGTAAAAGTGAAGATAAAGTATTGGCTGATGCTACTCATTTACCATTTAGAGACAAGGCATTTAAGTGTGTATTTAGTTCGGTCACAGTATGTTTCATAGAGGATATTAAGTCCTTTATAAGTGAAATAGGAAGAGTTACCAAAGGAAGAGCTGTAATATGTTTCATTCCTAGAGATTCACCGTGGGGGCAATATTACGAAAGTTTAGGTAAAAAGGGTCATGAGTACTATTCCTATGCTCACTTTATATCTAAGCAAGAGCTTTATAGAATAATATCAGAGTTTATGAATATAAAAAATATTAGTTCAACGTTAATTGAACTAGATGAGGAGAAGATAGAGCCGGTGTATAACGGTGATAGAGGTTCTTTTGTCTGTATAGAGGCATATGCCCGATAAAGCGGAGCTCCTTTCATTGAGCCTTAATAGGCACTCTGGAGCTGATCCTACCGGATTCATCTTTATTTTATATCTTCAACCTAAAAATACTTTTTGCCATAATATGGAAGCCTTAATGGCAGAGATGGAAAAACTGAAAAGCTCTTTTAGTCTTTATCATGCTGTTATAGGTATCATTTCATACGTAGGCAGGCTACGATAGATTAACAATTTGATCTCTCTATAAAAAGGTCTGATGTTATCTCCGTATCTCTTTTGGATGAAGAGGAAGTAAGATCTTTTATCTAGATCTTTGATGGTAAGTAAAACTAGTAATGAACGTTTTATGTTTAGTTTGTGTTTATCTATTTCTAGTATTAATAAGTGTAAATTCTTAGCATTTTTCTAAACGTTTTATCGCCTCGTTATTCAAGGGTAATTCTCGTTCTTATGTTCAGTTTTATATAAACCATTAATTATAAAAGGATTAAAAAGTCTGATAAACTTTTTCCAACTTTAAGGCTTTCATCTGTAAGCCATAATTGATGCTAATAATCTTTAGTAAGAATAGAAATTAAGCGATTGAAACTATTGATATAAAACGAAATTAGATTATGAGGGATAGGAGAGAATTTTTATAACCCTATAATCTTTAATAATATTGGTTGTGTAATGGAGATTAAAGTATATAATATAGGTGGTATAACAAAAGAATATAGCATTAATTTGGAAAAGGGAGTAACAACATACGAGGCTCCTAATGCGTATGGTAAAACGTCATTAGTAAGAGCTTTAGTATCATTATTAACATCTAGTATAAAGGCTGAGGATTTACTAAATGTTTTTGCAGATAGTGGATACGTGGAAGTTTATTTAGATAACA
>JAVYOH010000016.1:0-21089 GCA_038734615.1 Saccharolobus sp.
GTCCAGTAAATAATGATGATAAGCCCATTAGACTCATAGTTAGAATCAACGTATACTTCCTGCCTATCTTATCTCCCAAATGACCAAACACTATTGCTCCTAAAGGTCTGCCAGCAAAACCAGTAGCAAACACTGCAAAGGTTTCTAATAAAGACGCTACCTTATTATGAGATGGAAAGAAAAGCGTAGAAAGTATACCTGCTACAAAGCCAAAGATCAAAAAATCATAAAATTCAAAACCAATACCTATTGAGGCAGCTATTGAAGCCTTTAACTCATCTTTCATTGCTTATCATGCTACATTTAACTTATATACTTATATAAAAAATTTATATATACTTACTTTGTAAGATGTTTAGTTTACATGTGTAATTTTTGAATAAAGTTTAAATAATTATCATTTCTTTACCTCTAGGGAAAAACTTAAATCTGGATTGTCTATCCATTCTCTCATGTCCAAAAGATTAGAACCTAAAGAAAATACTTTGCCCAAATACCTAGTCATTGCACAATCATTAAGTTCAATAGCCCCATTAGGCTCAGTCTCAGCATACTTAACTTTCGCATTACAAGCCTCTCTAGCCTCAACATTCATAGCATCAATCTTAGGAGTACTAATATACCTTTTATGGGTCTTAATAGGATATAACTACTCAAGGATGATAGCGACCACTGGGGGAACTTACGATTTCGCTAGAGAAGCTTCTGGAGAATTAATTGGCAAAATAGCTGGTTGGTTATATTGGATAAGTTATGCAATATACTTACCCTCAGTAACAACCTATCTAGTTAGTATAGTATTACCAACAGTTTTCAACATCAAAATAGGGGTATTAGAAATACTAATACCTATAATTCTAACAATCTTACTAATCTCTGGCATAAAACCACCATTATTTTATGCACTAATTACATCAACTATTGAGGTAATTCTAATTATCATACTTGGAGTTAAAGTACTATCGATCACGGGAATACATTTCCCCCAGTTTAACGTTTCCAACGTGTGGTCTGGAGCATTAGCTGTAGCTTTCACACTATCTGGAGGAGGAGCATCTTTCTTTCTAGGCTATGAGGCTAAAGGCAAAGGAAAAACCGTTGGAAACTCCTATTTAATCGCCTTTACAATATCCTCTATCGCAGTAATCTTTGCATCATATTTTGAAATAGCTGCAGCGGGATTCACAAATGCAGGAGTAAGCAGCTTATTAAGCATTACACAATACCCGGGATATTACATTTCACAAGAGTTTCTAGGTTCCACATTCTCACTAATCTTCTTTATATTTACAATGAACAGCTTAATAGGTTCAGCAATAGCAGCTTATGTAGCACTATCTAGGCTAACTTACACTATGGTAAAGAAGAATATGTTATTGTCAATAATTATAGTAGCAATCTTCTTCCTATTCTTCAACTCCCTAGCAGCAATAACTGGCAATTATAATGGAATATATAATATAACTACTGAAGCGTCTTTAACAACACTATTCTCTTCCCATCTAATAATCTCAGCAGTATATCCTAGATTTGTCATGAAGAATAGGTTAGGCAATTTCAAATTAAATATGGGATTAGCTATAGCCTCTGTTATTCTAATGGGCTATGGAATCTACTCTAACCTAATATCTGGTCAAACACTTGTTGGCATTTTAGCAATAATAGCTGGAATTATAATAGGAATAATCCAACATTTAATTACCAAAAGACATATATAGAAATAATAGATTTTTTAACACAGTAGCCTTTTATATTTAGTAAGTTATTAAAGAGAAAAACCCCTTATTTTAACGTTAACTTTATTGTTTGACATATCTGTAATTATAATTGTGATTCAACTAATAAGTATATTTAACGCAAAAATTAGAAGTATTATTAACAAACCATATACTTTCATAAGTATTTTTTATGAGAAGAATATTTAAGGATAAATAAAAAAAAAAGTTTAAGTAGTGATTAAAAATGATAACCTATACAGCACCGGAATGGATAGGAATATTTATAGGAGCAATAATAGGAGGCTTAGCAGAAATATGGGGAATATCAAATCCAGAAGTTTTGCTGAAATTAGCTAAATGGGAAGATAGATTGTTCATAAATTGTATAGCAATAGCGATAGGTGCTGGAGCATTATTATTATATGGCTTATCTTTATTAGGAGTAGGATTTCACTGGGGAATAAAACCATTATATGTTATAGGAATATTATTAGGTGGACTAATCTTCGGTTTAGGAATAGCGATTTCTGGTTATGTTCCTGGCACAGTGTGGATGGCTTTAGGTGAAGGACGTAGAGATGCAATATTTGCTTTACTAGGTGGACTATTAGGAGCAGCTACATGGACAGTTCTTTATCAGACCTCAGCTGGACAATGGCTTGTAAATACTTTAAATTTCGGTGAATTGTATTTAGGAGGTAAGGTAGCAACTAATTTAGACATAGGCTTTGGAATAGCAATAGTATGGGCAATAATAATGTTCTTAATAGCATATTACTTACCAAGATATAAGGAAGGAAAGAGTTGTATCTATTATACAACACATCCAAACTATAAAATGAGCGATTATGAACTAGCAATACATAGGGAAACTACTGAAATGTTAGTTGAAGGTTCTTCTATGCCACAAGGGCCTAATGATAAATTAGCAAAAAGCGCAAACGAATATTGGGCTCCCAGCTCTGATTTAAGAGGACTCTTAACGTTTATTGGAGTAATAATTGGAGCTACAGTAGTATTAGAAATGTTCTTACACCAAATATTCGGAGAATCAACAACTTATAGTTGGATAGTTGGATACTTATGGCTACCAACATATTCTTACAGTAAATTAGTATTTACCACTATTGGCTGGGAACCATACAGTGATATAGGAACTTTATTAGGAGCATTCCTAGCTGCAGTATTCGTAACTCGTAGATTCCAAGCATTTAATAAATGGATGCCAAAAACATGGGCAATTAGATTTGGAGACAGTGAAATAAAAAGAGCATTTGGAGCATTCATAGGGACTTATCTAGTCCTATTTGGAGCAAGAATGGCTGGTGGATGTGCATCTGGTCATATATTAAGCGGAGACTTACAAATGGCTGTTAGCAGTATAGAATTCTTCCTAGCAGTAATGGTTAGCATGCTAATATCTGGTAAATTATTATATGGCAGGAGGTGAAAGGTATGGAGAAAGTAGAGAGAAAGAATGAAGCAGATGTAAAAGCCTTCATAATAATAATGACCATATTAATGATTATTGCCGCAGCAATAACTAATGGTTCCTATAACGGCTATGACCCTAAGCCCTCATCAGTAGCAATAACTGGATTCATACTAATAGTAACTATAGCAATTACTGCAATCTGGTATAGGTCTAAATATCCAGGGTACGTGAGAGGTAGGTAAAAATAGTTTTTATCGAGAAGAAACACTCTTTTTTAATCGAAACAAATCCCTTGTAAGAAAAAAGATATAAATACTTCTTATGGATAAACTATTAATCTATGAAAGTATTAGCTGCTCCCGGTCCAGTCTCATATCCCATAATAGCCTCCACAATGAAAAACAAAAACATACAAGTAATTTTTGGTAAAGAAGGGGAAAACGTAGATGTCATATTAGATTCAACTGTTTCCTTAGTTAAGAGAGGATTAAAAATAGATTATATAACGATAAAGGGACTAACTAGTATCTATCCAGATGTAGGAAGAAAAATTGGAGTATGGAGGAAAGGTAGTGCTGCGGACATACTAACTAGAGCATTAATCACATTAAATAACATTAAATCTGAAATAATTTATATAGATGATATGCAAAAATTACTATCGCTATTAGAAAAAGGGGAAGTTGATAGTGTTACCATTTCAGCAGCATTTGGCAAAGGAAAAACCTTTGAAGAACTCCTAGGAATACCAGGAAGCTGTGGAGCTACAGTATACTCTAACGAGGAAGAATTCGTAAGAGCATATAGTGAGGGAATAGAAATAATAAAAGAGGATCCAGAAGGTTCTGTGGATTATATTTTAGATAAATTGCCAATAAAGATGAGTAGTAAATTCATTATAGGAAATATGACGAATGCTGAAGTGAAGGTAGAAAGGCTAAAAGGAGATTATAAAGAATTTGAGGAAATTGTAAAAAGATTCTCAAAGGAGTAATTAATAATAATACTTCCCTCTTCTTATTATTTATTAGTAAATCTGCGTTAATTAAAAATATTAATAATTTATTTTCTTTTTTAGCACTAATCCAAAGTGATATTTTGTAGGATTAAATCTTTCTACCACGTAAAAATCCTTAAACCATTCAAGAAAATCTTTCTCATCCATTCTTATACTCAAGGGTGGTCCAAATCCAGTATCCTCCTTCTTCCAATCAATAATTATAACCCTCCCATCATCTTTTAGTATCCTATTAACCTCCTTTACAACATACTCCTTATCATCCATATCGTGAAAAGAATTTGCGAAAAGTATAATATCAACAGACTTGTCCTCTATCTGCTTAGGACTAGTGAGAGTTATAGCATTACTAACTTTTTTCTTAACCTCTTCCAGCGCAATAACGTTAACATCAATACAATATAGCTTAGTAGCATAATTAACTAAATATTTACAATAAAAACCATTACCACAGCCATAATCCACAATAACTCCTTTACTCAATAACCTTGGAAGGAACTCTTCTGGCCTTTCAAGCTTCCTCCTAAAATCCTCTGCCGGATAATAGTGATGGTGCATGATATATACTTATCAATCCTGGTAAAAGAATTTATCTTACTAGAAGTTTTAGTTAGAAAAAGATTCATTAACTCTTATTCTACATATATTCTACATATATTTCATGATCATCTGTACGACGACTGATGATCGATATAGGCTTCAAATTTTTCCTAAGGCGGAACTTCTAGTTTTATATGACGATAAAAAGAAGGAGATAGTTAAAACTGTTAAAAATACTGAGCATAGTAGGCCTAAGGTTACTAAAAAGTGTATAGAATTGAAGCCAGAAGCTATACTAGCTCCCCGTGGCTCTTTGTGTTATCCATCATATGTTATTGCTAAAAAATCTGGTGTTAAGATTCTAATTGATTATCCAAATAAGTTGGTAAATGAAATATCTCCTTGGGATGTTAGTATGGGAGAAGTAGTTTACTCTAGTATTTTAGCAATTTATCAAAGAATAATAGGTTTTTGACTAGTGATTTTTTATTTGATAATTTTAATCTCATCATATGAGGCCTTATGTGATAATTTTCAGCACTATATCAATTGATGGTAGATTGGCTACTAAGAGTGGTTATAGTGAGTTGAGTTGTCCTTATGATAAGCGAAGGCAACATGAGTTAAGGGCTCAGGTTGATGCGGTAATGGTGGGTGGTAATACTGTGAGGATAGATAATCCTTCATTGACTGTAAAATACTCTAAAAATAAAGGGAAAAATCCAATACGAGTTGTTGTAAGTAAGAGTTTTAATTTAGACCCTTCATCAAAGATATTCATAACTCCACCACCTACAATAGTTTATACTCAAGCTGATGTGAGTAAAGAAGGTATAATTGTAAGGAAATTTAATGGGTTGAGTGATATCTTAGAGGATCTTTACAATAATTTTAACGTTAGATATTTAATGATAGAGGGAGGGGGTCATTTGATTTGGAGTTTTATTAAAGAGGGTTTGTATGATGAGATAAGAGTTACAATATCTCCTAGGATTTTTGGTAATGGTGTGAGTTTTGCAGAGGGTGAGGGTTTTATTGGTGATGAATCTCCTAGGCTAAAGTTAGTTGATGCTAAAATTTGCGAGTGTGGAAATGAGGTGCATTTAATATATAAGCGTTAAAGTTAAAACGTTATGTCTTTTATTTAAAATATGAAGGGTTATTATCTTTATCCAGATATAAGGGGAGATTTAGTAGCTTTTACTTCAGATGATGATATTTGGTTATTATCATTAAATGATATGAAAGTTATTAGAAAAACTAGTGGTTTAGGAGTTGCGATAAGGCCTAAGATTAGTCCAGATGGTAAGAGAATAGCCTTTACGTTAGTATTGTTAAAAAGTGGGAAGCAGGGTGGGGACGTTTACGTAACTGGTGATGGTGAGGTTAAGAGGGTTACGTTTTTTGGGAGTAGAAATACTAGGGTTGTTGGTTGGGCTTCTGATGACGAGATTATTATTATAACTGACTTTCATACTCCTTTTCCACAATGGACTGATGCGTATAAGGTTAATGTAAATAATGGGCAAATGGAGAAATTACCTTTTGTTAATGTTTCTAATATTTCAATTAGTGGGGATATAATAGTATTAGCTAGGGGTTATCAGGATTTACCATTTTGGAAAGGGTATAAGGGTGGGACTAAGGGTGAGTTGTGGATATCTTATGATAATGGTAAGAATTTTAGTAAGTTCGTTAGTCTTGATGGGATTGTTAGTTGGCCGATGATAGTTAATGATAGGGTTTATTTTCTTTCTGATCATGAGGGTAGTGCTAATTTATATTCTGTTAATTTGGAAGGTAAGGATTTAAGGAAGCATACTAATTTTACTGAGTATTATTGTAGGAATGCTAGTTCAGATGGTAAGAGGATTGTTTTTCAATATGCTGGTGATATTTATTTATACGATCCTAAAACTGAAGAGCTAAGGCTTTTGGATATTGATTTGCCTACTGATAGGAAGAAGAGGCAAGGTAAGTTTGTTGGTGTTACTGAATACATGACTGAGGCTGTTTCTAATGGTAATTATATTGCATTGGTTAGTAGGGGTAAGGTTTTCTTAATGAGGCCTTGGGAAGGACCTGCTGTTCAATTGGGTGAGAAACAAGGTGTTAAGTATAGGCAAGTTCAAATTCTTCCTAATGGTGATTTGGTTGTTGTTGATGCTAATGATGATAAGTTGACTTTCTTAAGTAAGGATGGTAAGGTTAAGAAGGTTGATTTTGATTTAGGAAGGATTGAGAGGATTAAGGTTTCTCCAGATGGTAAGAAGATTTTGATTTCTAATAATAGGCTAGAATTGTGGTTATATGATATAGATAATAATTCTTTCAAGCTTATTGATAAGAATAATTATGACATTATTTTTGATATGGATTGGCATCAAAGTAGTGAATGGTTTGCGTATAGTTTTCGAGAAGGTTATTACGTTCAATCAATTAAACTAGGTCATATTTCTGGTAAGACAATAAGAATAACTAGTCCTTACGGTTATGATTTCTCACCGTCTTTTGATCCAGATGGTAGATACTTATATTTCTTATCTGCTAGGCATTTAGATCCTACTGATGATAAATTAATATTTAATTTAAGCTTTCAAAGAATAATAAAACCGTATTTAGTAGTCCTATCAAATAATTATTCTCCATTTAATCAGCCATTAGAAGAGGTTAGTGATAAGAAGGAAATAGAATTGGAGGGAATTGGGGATAGGGTAGTTCCATTTCCAGTAGATGAAGATAATTATGTTCAAATAGCTGGGGCTAAGAATAACAAGGTTTTTCTCTTATCTTATCCAATAAAAGGATATGTAACGCAAGGAGAAGTTTATGGAAAGCTTGAGGTTTATGATTTAGAAAATAAGACAAAGGAGTTATTTGCAGATAATGTAAGTGGCTTTACGTTATCTGGAGATAAAGGAAAAATCTTGTTAATGTTTAAGGACTCCCTAAGGTTATTAGATGTTAACAGTAAATTCGATCCCAATACTACTGGCAAGAAAGGCGGTGTCGTTGACTTATCAAGAGTTAAAGTTTACGTAGAGCCGGAGAAGGAATGGAGGCAAATGCTTAGGGAAACGTGGAAGTTAATGAAACAGAATTATTGGAGCGAAAAGGAGCTAAAGAATTGGGATTCAATATTACCTAAGTACGAGAAGCTCCTAGATAGGATAAGTACTAGATTTGAATTATCTGATATTTTACAAGAAATGCAGGGAGAAACTAGGACTTCTCATTCATACGAAACGGCATATGATTATGAAACACCAGAACCATTACCAGTTGGAGGATTAGGAGCTGAATTTGAATATGATAGTGAAAATAATTGTTACAAAATTACTAAAATATACTATGGAGATCCAACAAATGAAAACGAGAGAAGTCCACTTAGGGATCCTGGAATACAATTAAATGTTGGAGATTGTATAAAAAGTATAGATGGTGAAGAGGTTAAGAATAATAACATATATGCTTATCTAATAAATAAGGATCAAGTTATATTGGGTGTTATAACTAAGGATGGGAAAACTAGGACGGTTAATGTGAAAGTATTAAAGAATGAGAAGTACTTAATATATAGACATTGGGTTGAGAGAAATAGAGAATATGTTCACGAGAAGAGTAAAGGTAGGTTAGGTTATGTTCATATACCAGACATGATGTATCAAGGGTTTGCAGAATTTTATAGGCTTTTCATATCAGAATTTTACAGAGATAGTTTAATAGTTGATGTTAGATTTAATAGGGGAGGTTTCATATCTGGTCTTCTATTAGAGAAATTATTGTTAAAGAGAATGGGATATGATGTACAAAGGAATGGAGAAAAGATTCCAATGCCCTATTTCTCATCCCCAAATGTACTTGTGGCAATAACTAACGAGTATGCTGGCTCTGATGGAGACATATTTTCCTATTTGTTCAAAAAGTATAAGTTAGGAGTGTTAATAGGTAAGAGAACGTGGGGAGGTGTAATAGGAATAAGGCCTAGACATAGATTAGTTGATAAGACTTCCGTTACTCAGCCAGAGTTCGCTGTTCATTTCTATGATATTGGGTTAAAAATAGAGAATTATGGTGTGGATCCGGATATTGAAGTTGATATTAAACCAAATGATAATAATGATCCGCAATTGGATAAAGCTATAGAAATAGCATTGCAACAACTCAATGAGAAATAGTTTTTTGATTTTCCTTTAAAATTGCAACCTTATGCTCACCTATAACTTCTCTTAGCTCATACTCGCCTCCAGACAATTCCTCATTTCTTAAAATGTCAAATGACCTAGGTAAATTAACTTTACTCCTAACCTCTCTAGTAACTATCGGTGAGAAAAGGAATGTAATATCACCCCTCTTAAAGCCATAAGGTAATGGTTTATAGTCTTTTAATAAGGGCCTTATTCTGAGAAGTTTTTTGATAAATAACATTTTAGTTCTTTCATCTGAAATATTTAATTGGGAAATGCTATCTGGTAATTGTTTCATTAAGCTTTCTAACTTATTGAAGTCTACTGGTAATCTATTATCTGGGTCAGTTAGTAAGTACCTCCAAACTTCTGTTCCTTGATATATATCTGGAACTCCTGGTGATAGTATTTTTAGAGTTAGTAAAATTAAGGATTTCATGAAACCGTAATATCTCACTTTCCTCTCAAATTGCATAAAATCTCTTTTAAATGTGTCATTTGTTATCGCATCATCTATAAATGCTAAAACTTTCTTTTCATAATCATAATTCGGATCTTCCCATGTAGTGTGAACTTTAGCCTCTCTTAATACTTTAATCATATGATTCTTTATTCTATTAATATAGTCTTCTGTAAACCCTTCGTAAAAGCTTCCTAACAAGGTTTGATAAAACCTATACTCATCATTCTTATCAATATTTGGCTTTAATAAATCATGCCAATAAATTACCCTCTCTTTCCATTCCCTTGGGATTTCTGATAATACTGAAATTTTAGCTCTAACGTCTTCGCTAAATTTAGTATCATGAGTTGATGTAGCATTAAGCGAAATTGAATTTATCCTTTTCATATTGAATTTATGAAATTCTTCAATATCTATTGAAAACCTCTTTAGGTCACTTCCCACCTCATTTATTGATATTAATCTATTGTAAATGAATAATGCAGTATCTTCGTAACCCTTGGCGTAAATTGCTGGCATGTATTGTTGTAATCTCATTATTCCTTCTATATTATTTAGCCTATTTTCCTTATCACATTCTTTAATTGAACTGATATCCTCATAAGGTATGTAAGTCCTATACTTTTTCATGCAAGATAAGAAATTTACTAAATAATCATAATCTACATTTAGCATTTTAGCTAATCTTTCTATATCGCCTTTGAAAAGAGTATTAGCTACCAATTTTTTGCTTTCAACTATTAATTTTTCTATATCAATTTTTCTTCCAATAAACTCTTCATAAAACTTACTTAGCTCCTCTTCCCCAGTCTTATCAACTAATAATAAGTTAGCGTAGTTTAAAAAATCGTATCCAGTAGTCCCATGTACATTCCACTCTGGTCTTAATTCTTCATCTAAGCCTAATATTTTCTCTACGTAAATTATCTTATTTTCTTTTTTAAATCTGTCTAAGTATTTTTTGGGATCGTATAAGCCATCTATATGATCTATTCTAAAACCATCTACTGGTAAGGTAAGTAATAATTGATGGGATTCGTTAAAAACCTCATCTAGTTCTACCCTAATTGCTATTAGGTCATTTACTGCGAAAAATCTCCTATAATTAGGATGTTCTCTCCAATACTTTAATTCGTAGTATTGTAAAGAAAGTAATTTAAATAAACTATCTTTAGAGAGGCAAGAATCGTCAAAACAATTTAGCTTCTTTAAAAATTCAACACCCTTATCATTTATAGGTAATTTAAAGCCTCTATATTCTATATGATCATTTCTAACTTTAATTAGTCCTTTATTTATTACATCTTCTAGATTATTCTCAAGAATTGGTAATATTATTTTATCATTATCATAATGATCAAAATAATTATAATATTTGCTTTTATTCCAATTCTTTAATAAATCCATAAATCTCCAATTAGTTTCATGTATAGCCATATGATTAGGTACTATGTCTTGAATTATTCCTAAACCTCTTTTCTTAGCCTCATTGACTAATCTTAAGTATCCCTCTTCTCCTCCTAATTCATCGTTTATTTTGCTATGATCTACTACATCGTACCCATGAGTGCTAGATGGTCTAGCCTTAAGTATTGGTGATAAATATAAGTGAGATATTCCAAGTTCTTTGAAATAATCTAAATGATCGATTACGTCATTAAAAGTTAGTTTATTGTTTAACTGTAATCTATACGTTGCATTTATCATAATTCTATCCTCCTATATATTAATGCTGTTCTTCCTTCAATTTCTATTTCCTTTTCTGAATCTACTATTCTTTCCTCTTGCTTTATCTCCCTTAAATAAGAACTTACTACTAATTCCCATTTTCCCTTAGGGAATTTCACTTTTATATTATTCGGATTAGCGTTAAGTATTATCAAGAATGTATCATCAGCTATTCTTTGTCCATATTCGTTAATCTCATCCATAACACTACCTTCTAAAATGAAAATTACTGTTTGAGTTGGTGAGTTCCAAGTTTTTTCATCAACTTCTTTACCATCTGGTGTTAAGAATGTTACATCTTTTAGTGGCATTCCGAATAGTTTCTTTCCTTGGAAATATCTTCCCCTTCTAAATATTGGATGTGCTTTGTAAAAATGAATCATAGATCTAACGAATTCTAGGAATTTAACCTTTCTATCATCCAGATTCCAATCAAACCAACTTATCTCATTGTCTTGGCAAAAAGCATTATTGTTTCCCCTTTGAGTTCTACTTAACTCATCTCCTCCTAAAATCATCGGAACTCCTTGACTTACAAACAATGTTATTATGAAGTTCCTTTTCTGCTTTTCCCTACACATTATAACGTTTGCATCATTTGTTTGGCCTTCTACTCCACAATTCCAGCTGTAATTTTCATTAATACCATCTTGATTATTAAACCCATTAGCCTCATTGTGTTTTTGATTATAACTAACTAAATCCTCTAATGTGAAACCATCATGTGAGGTGATATAGTCAATACTTGCGAATGGTGTTTTATTATTACCTAAATATATGTCTGGAGAGCCTAATAGTCTATTAGCAATTTCTGAATAAGGTAAAGCTTCTCCTCTCCAAAATCGTCTTATAGTATCCCTATATTTACCATTCCACTCAGCCCACATATGTGGGAAGTTTCCTACTTGATACCCTCCAGGTCCAACATCCCAAGGTTCAGCTATTAGTTTAACTTGAGATAAGATAGGATCTTGTTGTATTGCTATGAAGAAAGTGTTAAGCATGTTAACGTTGTATAATTCTCTAGCTAGGGCTGCGGCTAAATCAAATCTAAAACCGTCCACGTGCATTTCAGTAACCCAATACCTTAAACTGTCTAAAACTAATTGAATTACTCTAGGATGACTTAAATTTAATGTATTTCCAGTTCCAGTAAAGTCTAAGTAATACCTTTTATTATCTGGTTGAAGCATATAATATGCTAGATTATCGATTCCCCTAAAGCTTAATGTAGGCCCTAGATGATTTCCTTCAGCTGTATGATTATAAACTACATCAATTATTACCTCTATACCCGCATTATGTAACTCATTTACCATTTCTTTAAACTCTATTACTTGTTCCCCTAGACAACCACTACTAGAATATCTACATTCTGGTGAAAAGTAGTTTATTGGATCGTATCCCCAATAATTTCTTAATCCTTTTTCCAATAAAAATCCTTGATCTATAAAATGATAAACTGGCATTAATTCTACTGTAGTTACTCCTAAATCCTTTAAGTAGTCTATCATTTGGGGTGAAGCTAAGCCAGAATAAGTTCCCCTAATATTCTCTGGTAAGTCAAACCTCAATTTGGTAAAGCCTTTAACGTGAACCTCATATATTATAGTATCCTTTAATGGCCTTTTGTTTTTGTAAAAGCTGTAATCATCCCAATCGAAGTATGGGTTAATTACAACGCTTTTTGGAACGAATTCGCTAGAGTCTTTCTCATTAAAAGATAAATCTTGATTTTGATCACCTAGCTTATATCCAAATATCGCATCATTCCAAATTACATTACCGTTTATAGCCTTTGCGTAAGGGTCAATGAGTACTTTGTTTGGATTAAATCGCAGTCCAATTTCTGGCTTATATGGACCATAAACTCTATAAGCATATAATTGCCCTGGTCTAAGACCGGGTACAAAAGTGTGCCAAATATCTCCAGTTTTGTTTTTTACTTCTATAACCTCTTTAGGGTATTTTTGATTAGTTTGAGAGTAAAGTAGGAGTTCAACTTTTTCAGCATTTTCTGAAAATAAAGAGAAATTTACTCCATCTTCATCTTCTATCCAATTAGCTCCTAAAGGATATGGTTCGCCAGGTCTTAAAGGTCTATCTCTAGTTCTAAAGAACATCATAGTATATTATAACTAAGCGTTTTAAAAAAAGATATATTACATTCTAGCCATTGCTAGCAATATTAATAGTCTTCTTTTTTCCTCCTTTTCTTTTTCCTCTAACTCATTTTTACTTTTCATCTTATATTTAATCTTTTCTAACCATTTTTAAACTTTCTTATTAATGTATAAGCCAAAACCCTTTTCTAGTCTATACTTTCCTTCAGTTATTCTAGTAGGAAAAGATCTATTTGAAGCTAATAATAACTCTCCACTATCTTTTATTTCTACATTAGACTCTGAAAATACATAAATCATAATCAATTTTTTGTTTTTTATAATTAACCAATTATCCCCATTATTTACAATTAAATCTCTATCACAAGCTATGGAATACTCTTTCCTTATTTCTATCAATTTCTTATACAATGATAAGATCTCATCATTTATTTCCCAGCTCAGTTTAGAAGCGTTAAATGTATCATCAGATTGTGGATCAGTATCTTGGTTATTCTCCTTTTTCCTACCTTTCCTAACTCCTTCTATTAGTTTAGGATCTGAGAAGTCTGAAAAATAGTAGAATGGCCTTCTCTCCCCATATTCTTCTCCCATAAATATCATTGGAATATATGGTGATAGAATGTAAAGTGATGCTGCTATAATATAAGATTCCTTATCTACTAAACTTATTAATCTCTCACCTTTTCCCCTATTTCCTACTTGATCGTGATTTTGAATGTAAACTACAAATCTACAACCATCTAATGAGGCTGGGACTGGTTTTCCATGAGTCTTCTTTCTAAACTTAGAGTATCTTCCATCGTAAACAAACACGTCTTTATAAGCTTTTACTATATCATCTAGGCTTCCGAAATCTGCATAATAAGAATTCCTTTCTCCCGTTAGATACGCGTGAATTGAGTGATGGAAATCATCACTCCATTGGGCATCAATTTTATACTCAGTTAAAATTTTAGGATCGTTTAGGTCACTTTCAGCAATGATTATTTTACCATATTTATGCCCAATTTCTACTATTTCTTCCAAAATATGCTTAGGCGACATGTCTATAATTGCATGTATAGCGTCTAATCTTAATCCATCAATGTGAAATTCATTAAACCAATATTCTACATTTTCCAGTATAAATTTTCTTACTTCATCACTATAACTATCGTCATAGTTGAAGGTCAAACCCCATGGAGTAGTGTATTTAGATGAAAAATAAGGTCCTAAATAAACCATGTAATTTCCTTCAGGACCAACGTGATTATATACTACATCTAGAATTACTCCTAAACCTTTCTTATGGGCTTCATTGACAAGTCTTTTTAAACCAATTGGACCTCCATATGAATTTTGGACTGCGTATAAGTATACTCCATTATATCCCCAGTCCTTTCTGCCGGGGAATTGGGCTACTGGCATTAATTCAATTGCTGTTACACCTAATTCTTTTAGATAATCTAATTTTTTAATAACCCCATCGAAAGTGCCTTCTTGACTAAAAGTACCAACGTGTATTTCGTAAATTATTAGATCTTTTCTACTAACGCCTTTCCAATTCCAATCTTCCCAATTGAAATTTGACTCAACTATTTCAGAATAACCATGTACACCTTCTGGCTGGTATCTTGAAGCTGGATCTGGTACTTCTAGGCCATTGTCTAGAATATATTTGTACTTATCATTTATATAAGCTTTTACTGTGGCTTTGAAATAACCTCTATCGTTCTTCTCCATTTCATAATTTCCTTTTCCTAATATTTTCAATTTCACTTCTTTTTGATAAGGAGCCCATAGTGTGAAGGTTACTTCATTATTATCTTCAATTATAGGTCCAAACATATATTTTTAGTTTATCTAAAGGTTCATAAATATGCTTTGTGATACTGACCCAGATAATAACATCATTAGTATACATGCTAGGAGAAATGTTAAGCTAATTGCTGAAAGATTTGAAACTGACTTTCTTAATTCTAATAATGTTGTATCACCTTCTTTTAAGTTCATCATAAGCTTTATCCTATTGTTTATAACTATACCGGATCCGAATGCTAGTAATCCTAAAGCTTCCCTACTAAGTTTAAAAGAGCCCTTAATCTAACGTCTAAGCTTTAACGTAGGGCTGCAGCGACTAGGAATAGACTTCCATTATATGGTGCTAAATAAATGTAGGCAAATTATTATTATACCAGTTATTATCGTTACTATTGAAGATATTCTAAAGAATTTTGACATTTTTATGTATTGCCTTTTATCTTGGGGTTTTATAATGAAATTTAGAAAAGCTGCCCCAGCCCATAATGCTCCAAAGAAGCCATGAATCACGTTAAGTACATCAAAAACTGAATTCATAACTTAATCTTTATTAATTATAATAAAAAGTTATGTTTTAATCATGTAAACTATTACGTTTAATGTTTTAAAAATTAGTAAACGCTTATAAACTTTCGCTCATCTTAACTATTGTGATAAAAAGTTATACTATAACATTATCGCATGATGATTGGAGTTTTTATACTGATAGATTTAAGGATGAAGCGCATATAAGAATAATAAGTAGAACTCCTTCCATCTCTTCTTTTACAGTAAATATAATAGGCGTAATTTATGCTAGGGATAGGCAAACGTTTAATGAAATCTCTAAAGTTATAAGGGGTTATTCTAAGGTGTTGAATTTTGATATAATAAACTTAAAAGCTGGTAAGGATTACGTTATTGGGACTTATTCATCAATTGAAAGGCTTGATGGAAGAATAGCGAGCTTACTCTTTAATAGGGGTATTTTCAATATGAAGGAAGAGATAAGAGATGGTATTGAAAAGTGGGGAGTAGTATCCCAACCATCTAGCTTTAAGGATATACTTCCTAGCCTAAAGGAAATGACGAATTATTTGAAAGTAGATGAGGAGAATTATATTATAGAAGAGTTAACTCCAAAGGAGAGGGAAATGTTAAATCTAGCTTTAGAGCGTGGATATTTTGATGAGCCTAGAAGAGTTGGGCTTTACCAACTTTCTGAACACGCTGGTATAACTAAAGTAGCTGTAATGAAAACGCTTAGAAAGGCTTTAAGAAAATTGGTAATGAAGGAATTATCAGACTAATCAATCTTCAATAATTTTATTATATTATATGACTAACAATTTAGCATGAAACGTGTAGACGTATATGAGGCATTATTAGGCAAGGGAGGATATGTTGATGATTTACCATTTAAAGGAAAATATGCGGTATTTGTCAGAAGTCCTTATCCGCATGCTAGAATATTAAGTATTAACACTAAGGATGCTGAGCAGAGAGGGGCTCTAGTCCTAACTGGCAAAGACATTATTAACAAATCAGTTGAGGCTGGAGAAAGGGAAGGTGCAGGTTTAACTACTTCATTACTTGCAATAAATAAGGCTATTTACGTTGGTCAACCAGTAGCACTAGTAATTGCTGATGATCAATACAAGGCTACTGATTTAGCAGAGCTAGTTCAAATAGAGTATGAACCATTAGAGCCAGTAGCGAATATTCAGAAGGCATTACAGAATAAGGTATTAGTATTTGAAAATCTTAAAAGCAATATAGTAAGAGAGCAAACTTTTGAATTTGGTAAAGTAGAATCTCAAGGTAAGCATTTAGAACTAGACTTATATTGGTCTAGGAGTTCTGGAAATCCAATAGAGCCATATGGGGCTCAAGTAATACCATATAATGACGGATTATTGATTATATCAAATCAGCAAGCTGGGAATGCAGTATCAAATGAGCTTGAGAAGTTTTTAGGAGTTAAGGTAATTCACAAAAACGCTAGACAAGGAGGTAGTTTTGGCGCTAAGTTCTCACTAGTTAGGTATTTATCAGTATTGGGCTTTGCTGCATTAAAGTTTAGGACTCCAATAAAGTGGATTGAAACTAGAACTGAGCATTTAATGGCTTCAAATAGTAGTGGTCCAGAAAGGAAATTTAAGATTCACGCTTATTATTCATCAGATGGTAAAGTTAATGCTTTAGATTTTCACATATGGGAAGATGTTGGAGCATCATTAGATTCTGGACAGCCATTTAAACCTTTAGGATTTCTAACTGGGCCATATAAGATAAGGAATATAAGGTATACTGCTACATTAGTTGCGACAAATAAGAATCCTCCTGGAGCATTTAGGGGTGCTGGAACTCCCCCTCATACATGGGCATTAGAGAGGGTCATGGATTCAATAGCTGATGAGTTGGGAATTGATAGGGCTACCGTAAGGAAGATTAATGCAATAGATTCCTTCCCCTACGATTCTGGCTTTGCATATTATGATTCTGGAAATCCTAAAGGCTTATTGGATCTAGCCTTATCCAGAAAGGACATATTTTCAATGAGGGATAAGAATACTGGAGTGGGTTTAGCACTATCTACTGACCCTAGCACTCCTTCTGGAAGTGAGAGGGTTAAGATAAGGATAAAGAACGGGAAGGTAGTAGTTGGATTAGGATTTGGACCAGAGGGTCAGGGAAATGAGCATACTGCAGTTTATTTGGCATCGAAACTATTAGGTTTAGATCAAAATGAAGTAACATATGAGATCTTAGACAATACTGAATTACCATCATCATTTGGACCAGGGGGTAGTAGAATGGCAGCTTTTACTTATGGTTCAGTAGCTGGTGCTGTAGAGGAATTAAAAGCTAAGTTAAGGAGAAAAGCTGAGATTAAGCTTAATGAGAAGATAGTTGATTATAAAGATGGTTACTTCATAGGAGAAAACGGCGGGAAAGTTAAGATTACAGCATTTGAAGGAGAGGAAGTGGATTTCACTTATACTCTTCAAGGAAAATATAGGTATAATGCTTATCCCTTTGCTTGTGATCTTGCAGTAGTGAGAATAGAGGATGGAAAAATAAGGCCAATAAAGCATGTTGTATATATTGACCCTGGTAATCCAATTGATGAGGATTTGGTAAAGGAGCAAGTTATAGGAGGTACTGCTATAGGAATTTCAATAGCCTTATATGAGCACTATGTATATGATGATAATGGGAATTTATTGACTACTAGTTTAGCAGATTATGGTATGCCAACTGCTGCTGATTTGCCAGAGATTGAGGTTAATATAGTTCCTACACCTTCTTCAGTAACTCCTTATGGTGTTAAGGGAATAGGTGAGGTTCCAGTGGGAGTGGCTGCTGCGGCAGTTACTAGTGCGGTAGAGGATGTCATAAAAAGGAGAATTAGTAAAGTTCCAATAAGCCTTGAGGATTTATTCTCATAATAAACTTTTTATAACACATACTTAAAAATTAAATTAATGAAAGTAGCAATACCAGTAACACAAGGTTTTGTTGATGGTCCGGGAGAAGGGGAAGAGGTACACATATATGAGATTGAAAACAATAATGTGAGACTTATAGAAAAATACGAAAACCCTGCGTTAAATGCAATGATGCATAGGGGACTTTATATGCTAAAGTCAGCTTTAGAAAAGGGAGTTAATGCTATAATAGTAGCTGAAATAGGTCCCCCTGGAGTTAGATTGTTACAAGGAAAGGCTAAAATATATTTAGCGACAAATATGAAAGTCCAAGAGGCTTTAGAGAAGTTAATTAAAGGTGAATTAATAGAAACGAATAAACCAACACATGGAGAGCATAATATATAAATAAAAAAATATTATTATTTAGATAGTTTTTCTACTTCAATTTGGAAAGCTCTAGGACCTATAATTCCTATATCGAGCAATATTATTACAGAGAAAGTGAAAACTAGAGTAAACATTGCAAAAGGTCCATAAGTAACTAGTACTGTAGGAAGAACTGTTAACCAAACAAAATTATCTAATCTGCTTAGACTGTACTGTACTCCATCAGTAAATGCTCTTACTCTAGTTGGATAAAGCTCAGCCCCATACATATGAAAAGCATTAGAAAATATATTCGCTAAAGTTCCAAATATAAAGCCGGTTGTTATTAATAAAGCTACTGAAGTAGAATATCCAAAGACTAGCCCATCTATTCCCATAAGAAAAGTATTAATGCTATTTTCCATTTTCTATCAAAAGCCTTATTATCAATTATGAAAACGGAAATAAGTGAACCGATAAAATATCCACTATATATTATTACGCTCATCTCTAATGACTTCGCTATAGTAAATCCTTTTTCATAAAGAACTGTTGGCGCTAATGATGTAAATCCATAATAGACACCCGTCTGAAAGAACTCAAAGATCCATAGCATTATAGTTCTTTTTATATATTCCTTCTCAAAAAGAGTCTTAAATGGAATCTTATATGAAGTTATAACCTCTAATTCCTCTGGAGGTGGTAAAGGCCCTTTCTCTTTCTCAGAAATTCTTTCAATTTTACTAACTATTTTTTCAGCTTCCTCAATTCTCCCCCTTGCCTCTAACCATCTAGGCGATTCTGTTATTAGAAATCTAAATGGAAGTACAGTTATTATCCCTAATCTGCCTATTATGAATAACCATTGCCATCCTAAAAGAGGCTGTGTTATACTTGATAATCCGTAAGCCAATCCAGCGACAACCAGTGGTGAAGTCCAAGCCATAGTATAAGCTATTGATAAAGCTCTTCCTCTTATTTTAGCAGGGAAGAATTCAGTAGTCATTATATCTATAACTATTAATGCCTCTGGACCATAACCCACACCAGCTATAAAACGTAGTGCACCATAAATCAAAACATTAGGAGAAAAGGGGGTTAACAAATACGCTATACTCATTATAAACATGTTAATAAGAAGTGCAGTACGCCTACCTATACTATCAGCAATTAAATTAAAGACTATAACGCCTACAAAAGCACCAAGAAATGATATTGCAACCGTATAAAACACTGAAGTAGGTATGTTGATACCATAATATTTAGCCACTTGAGTTACTACAAATCCACCAGCAAAGAGATCATATAGATCAAAAAATTCACCTATTGCCAATAACACTAATAATTTAGTGTGAAAGCTTGTCCACGGTATTCTTTCAAGTCTTCCAGCGATTGTTTGTTTCTTCATTTGTCATTAATAAATCTATCTTAACTAATTTAAAACTTCTTAACATTTAAAACTTAAATTTAACATTAATTCCCTTAATAGCTCAGATAAGTCCACTAGTTAAAACAATGAAATCAACTACGTAAAGAATGACTATCGCCATAATTCTCATTAACCTCTTAGGAAATCTTCGCAAAATTAGGATGGATAATATTAAAACCCACAAAAAAGCCCAAAGTACCTCCTAAAAAAGCCATTAAGAGATTACCAGTCATTAAATATGCCGAAATTTCAAATAGATTAGTCTCAACTCCCTCAATAGCAATTCCTAAAAATCCAGTTAGGAAAGCATCTTTTGGAGTAGGATAATCCCTCTAAATGAAAAAGTAGCTAAGCTAATTAGAATAAAACCTAAAAAATATTTCATAATACATTCGCTCGTATCACTTATCAAAATTGGCAAAGCTAAATAAACAGCATAACTCATTAAGAAGACTGAAAGAACTCCAAATATTATTCCTTTTAATGCAGATCTCTCATCCATAGACCTAGCTAAAGAAGCAAACATAGCCATTTCAAAACCTTCAAAAGAACAAGGTATAAAAGCCGTAATAAATGATAAGATCACTTTCTTAACACCCTAGCTAAAAGGGCAAGGTTAGCTAAGAAACCTATAAGAGAAGCTACTAAGTAATACTGAGTTATGAAACTATATATATTATTAATATTGTAAACATAAGCTGATATTGATAATGATATTAGGAAAGGAATTACTGCATATTTTATCAATACTCTTTTCTTAATCGAGAATATTAATAAGCCAAACCCTATTATTAAGAAAGGAATTATTAAACTCAATTCTGGTGCTGGAAAAACTTGAGCATAACCATTATAGTCCGGTACTTTAG
>JAVYOH010000017.1:0-20861 GCA_038734615.1 Saccharolobus sp.
ACAGTATCATAGGGAAGAGAATTATACCTAAACTTTGAGAGAAAGGCAGATACGGGATTTGATGGGGTTTGAATATTATGCGTACCAGGAGGTAAATCAGCAGCTATTTGACCTTGAATTACTACAACAGCCCTCTCAGTTGGTTGAACTATAATTATTGATTTTGATGTTACAGCTTCTCTTGGATACTTAAAGATTATAGTATCATGAGTCATAAAACTTGATCCATCTTCTTTCTCAGTAGAAATAACCTGACCTCTAATGCTTACTGACACGTTTAGCAATTACCCTTCATATATAAAAACTTTTTCGTAATTATTTTCTAAGCTCCTCTGGGAAGAATAATTTAGCCCTTTCAAAATACAAAACTCTTAAACTATTAAGCAAACCATCTATTTCTTCTATCTTATTCTCTTTAGCACTTTCAGATATTTTAGTAGCAATATCTATCATCTGCATATCATGATTAACAATTGAATCCAGTTCCTCAGTATTTATCTTCCACCTAGCATATATATCAGCACCTCCACCTTGAGCTGACATTATCAAACCTATCAACTCCCTAATTTTAGACAATAAAAACTCCATTAACTTAAGCTGAGGAGAAAATGGGTCCGTAGATACTATAAAACTCTCCCTTTCAGTTATATACCTAATAGCACTCTCTAACCTTTCAGCAACAGCTCTTCTAATCAAAAAATCGTCTTGTCTAATCAAATCCTTAACCTTATAACCCCTATAACCTGGAATAAGTAATTGCAACCTCTCTATAGGCGTTAATTCCTTAGGCATATACTAATACATGAATGCAAAAATTAAAAACCTAATGTAGTCATATATGGTGGAAGAATTATTTTTCTAATACCTGCTAAGTATATCCCACTCCTCAGCACCCTATGAGGTTAGGATGATAATTTCTATCAATTTTAAATAGTTAGACAGTTAACAATAAATTCACCCAGCTTTAAACTCAAACTAAATGATCAGAAATATACTAATAGGCTGGTTCGGTACATTCTTACAATTATTCTTAAGATTAAGTTGGGGAGTAATATCATTACCAATAGCCACACTCCTTCACTTAAACCCAGTACAAATGGGTCTCGTAATAACAGCATTTTACATTGGTTACGTAGCATCATCAATACCTTGGGGATTAATAATAGACAAAATAGGTCCACAGAAAGCAATACTAATCTCAGCAATAATCCTAATACCACTAAACCTACTACTATTCTTCCTAATCAACTCATACACACTATTACTCATAATATATTTAATAGAAGGACTAGTCGCAGCATCAATATTCCCTTCAGCAATGAAAATAGTTTCAACATCAAGTTCCCTAACTTTCCACGTAGCATTAGTTGAAAGTGCTGGACCAATAACAATATTATTACTCTCCTTAGCCGCAACCACATTACTAAACCAATGGAGACTCACTTACCTCTTCATAGCAATAGGATTTACAATATTAGCAATATTTAACGCTAAAACAAACTTAAGCACAAAACCCAATGACATAAGAAAATCATTCAAGGTAATACTCAACAAGAAAATAGCATTAGCGACAATCATAAGACTAGGAGAATTATGGTCAACCTGGGGAACAACAACCTGGATATTCCCAATGCTAGTACTATATAGACACATACCAGCAACACTATCAGCAATATTTCTTTTACTCTTCAGCATAGGACAATTAGTAGGAATAATAAGCATAGAAAGACTAGTAAACTTGGTGGGAGAACGCAAAATAATACTAATCAACCTAATAGGCTTCATAATAACATCATTAGTAATAACACGATCAAACGTAATACTACCAGAAGCATTCATATTGGGCATATTCTCCTTCTCCTATAGACCACCAACAGACTCATTAATCATGAAAATCGCTGGTAACAGTAGTGCAGCAACATCAATAGGCTACGCAAACGCAATATCACAAATAGGCACAATCATAGCCCCCAGCATAGTAGGACTAACACTATACTTAACAAACAGCTTCACACTCGCAATGCTAGCCCTAGACCTAGGTTGCATAATATCAATAATCTCCGTTTCCATCCTAGGTTTTTCCTAGGACGGATTGAGCCTCAACCTTGCCGTTCATCATGATTACCAACCACTTCACGTAAGGGTCATGAACCCCTTAAAGCCCCAAGGCATAAGGCTCACATCTAAGCTATATTCCACGCTCCTATCATGTGAAAAAAGCCTTTCTCACACTTCTAGATTTCCAGCCTGGGCATTGCCCGTCATCAGAGCTGGAGTCATAAACCCTACAAAAACAGTGCAAAACCCTCTTAACGTTCGGACTCAAAACTTATTACAAACCATTCAAACTTATTCACATGAACAAAGCACAATTATTATTTAAAGCGTATAAAGATAGAAAAGAAATTGAACCATTTAACCTAACAAAAGATGAAGCTATAAAAATAAACCAAGAATTCGTAAAAATGCTAATACAAGATGAAGGCTTAGGAGGCTACAAAATAGCCAAAGTCGAATCAGAACTAATGATAGGTTATTTAACCAAACCAATGATTACTAATGATAATCAAATAGAATTATGGTTCAAGAATCATAAACTAGAAGTCGAAATTGTAGCGTTAGTAGAACAAGGAAAAATAAAGAAAACCTTTCTAGGTCTAGAAATACCAGCAACTAGATTCACAACCTGGAACTTACCCCCACAATACATGATAGCAGATAATCTCTATGCAGCTAGATTATACGTTGGGCCAGAAATACAACCACCTTACGGCAATTTCAAATTATATATAAATGATAAATTAGTAGGAGAAGGAGAGCCAAAATACAATCCAGAAGAAAGAGTAAAAGACTTCATGAACGGGTATGTAACATTAGGAGTATTCATAGGACCTATAGACATTTCCAGAGGAGACGAAATCAGAGTTGAAGGAAAAACAAACATTAGAGTAAAGACAATATAAGAACAACAACCACTATATCACAAATCAAATATATACTCCAAATCCATTTTTAACACGTGGAAGATAAAACAAACATTGTAGTAAGACTACTTTGGACTGGAGGAGTAACTAGAGTAGCATTAGAAGAAGCCAGAAATATGAAGGCTAGATTAATAGCATACAGAGACGCTGGAACAAAATATGATTTATCTAACGTTGATGTAAAAATACTCTTTCCACAAAAAAATTCAAAACTAATCTTTAAACTAATAACATCAATTTACGCAGGGCATAGAGGAAATGAAGCAACAGTAGATCTAGACAGAATCATAAAGGCAAGCGACTTAATAAAAGGAAAAGCACTATTCCACGACCAATTCGCAGGAATAACTGGCTATTTAAGAAAAATAAAACACGGAGAAGATTACGCAATATATATTCACGAAACCTCCTTAGATAGCAAAGGAATAAAATGGGCATTACCAAGACTAATAGAAACAAAAGTTTTAAGCAAAAGTAAATTAATTATAACAAATAGTAAATGGAATAAAGATATTTTAAGTGAAAAAGGATTTAAAGCAGAAGTCGTTTACCCTGGTTGTTACCCTAAGGAGAAAATAAATCTAGAGAGAGAAAAAATTGTCTTAGCAGTATCAGTATGGGATAAGGGAAGAAGACCAGAAGTTTATGGAGAAATAAGCAAGAAAATAAAGGGAAAACTAATAATGGCAGGAGCATGGACCAGAGAAGACACACTAAACGAATTCAAAAGCAAATACAAAGATGTCATCGTGACTGGAAAAATATCAGAAATAGAATTACAAGAATTATATGATAGAGCTTCTGTGTTAATACGTTTTGGTTTTAATGAGAAGGGTCCGGGAATGGGAGTTTTGGAGGCAATGGCTAGTGGTATGCCAGTAATAGTTAATGATAAGTTGGGAAGTAGGGAGCTGGTGAAGGATAATGGTTATGTTATAAAAGATTGGGAGGAAGCTGTTGATAGGATAAATGAAATATTAGAAGATGAGAAATTGAGAAGACAAATGAGTTTAAACTCTTGGGAGATTGCGAAAAGTTTAAGCTGGGAAAACCACGCAAGAAGACTAAACGAACTACTATCAAAACTTTAAACCCTACAAGAATGATCAATCCAAAACTTCCTCATCTTCTTCAAGTCATGCAAAGGAGGTTTGATTGCGTTATAATATGCTTATCTCGCGATTCTTCACATAACAACGAATAATTTTTTAATACTACAAGATTTATAATCATTAATGGATAAGTCATTTAAGCTTTTTATTATTTCCATTATTATCATGCTATTAATATCTCTAATCGTAACATATAATGCTAGCAAGATTATTATAACTAATCAAAAAAACATAAACCCGCCTTATGCCGAAGCGTCAAATTTAGTAATTGAAAACGGGAAGACAATTGTGACAATTCAAATTCATAATGAGGGGTTTAATATAAACATTACTGGAGGCTACGTCAAGATCTTTGATACCGGGCAAATTGTAAATATAAGTCCTACAAATTCTCTCTCATTTAATGTTTCATTCCCAATAGCTAATACAATAACAAGTTTTAAGTACGTTACCATTCAAGGAGTTTTAAAGGGATACGCAAACGGCAATCCAATTTACATTACATTTTCTAATGTCGTTCCAGTGAATTTCGTAATTAGCGTTAATTTAGTTAATTTCACTTATCAAAACTCTACTTTAACACTTTATCTCAAAGTATTTTCGCCAGCAAATATAACCTTATTAAATATAACTAAACTAACTCTAGTTAATGATAATTTGTCTTCCTTAGTTGCTGTTATTCCAAACTCGCTTTTAAATATAACATTATCAGCTGGGACTAATTACATAGAAAAGACCTTTAATTTGAAACAAATAAATGGTTCTATCATTTACTCTTCCAATTTACAAAAAGGTTATTATTATTACATAACAGGTTATTTAAATGCGATAATATATATCACACCTCCTACTAATTCAACATTTTATATCTATCATATAGAATATTTTACCTAAAATTTTTATATTGTTAGAGACATTTAATATTAATAATATGAGCGGGATGAACTTCCATTCTCCCCTAGAAAACTTAAAACTTTAAAATCAAGTATATTCTTGTGCAAAGAATTAGAGAAGAAATATTAATTTTTAACATCATAATAGCTTTAGCGATAATTTCTTGGTTCTTCTTCCCAATATTTGAAATAAAGAGCATAAATTATGGTCTAAGCATTATCCCCTTAGGCTTTAAAATACAACTATTCACTCAACAATACCTCCTAATATCTCCCCTTACCATAGCAGGAATAGCATTTCTTATACTATCAGCAATCATACCCTTAGTTTGGACTTCTAGTAGGTATTCATTATATACTTCATTATCAGCATTAAGCTTCGGAATAGTCATGATAATAAACACTTTCATTTATCAACAAAGATATTTACACTTTTACGGATATTCAGTATTACCAACATCAACTGGGTACTTTTACATCCTATTCCCATCATCTACAATTTACGGCTTACCATTATACTTAATTATAGCCTCGTTTGTAATCTCAATACTTAATGCAGCAACTAGGGCTAGATGGTTATATCCTAGGAGATTAACGCTCTTAGAAAAACTTTACTCAGAACTACAAAGAGGAGAAGTAATAAAAGGGCTTCAATCTCTTATAAATTCATTAGGAATCTATGCTACAGTAGAAGGAAATGTTGCAAAAGTAGAGGATTTAGTATTAACAAAGGCTAATAGAATAGAGGAATTACCATCTGATGTATCAATATTCTTTCCTAAAGGTGAACAAATCATTATTGGGGATAGAAAAGTAGTTTATATAGATAAAGAAGGGAATGTAGAATATTTAAATCTCAATGAGGGAGTAAAATTAGCTCTAACTAAAATAATTGAGAAGGTTAATTTTAATAATCTTTCTACTAACGAGAAATTATATAAGTAAAAAGGTGAAGTGATTTAATGATAATTAGAATTATTAGCCTAAAAGGTGGTATAGGAAAATCAACTATTTCAGCTTTTTTAGCGAAGTATTTAAGTGAGGAAGGCAGCAGTAAAGTATTATTAATAGATAAGGATAATTTAAACTTCTCCTCATTTTTAATCAATATTTTAGGTGCTAAAGTTGATATTAACAAAGAAAAACTAGAGGGTTATGATTATATTATAATAGACTATCCTACTGCAGAAGAAAAAATAGAAAGTAAAGACGATGATATTGTAATATTAGTCTCTGATGTGGTAACCCTAAATCTCATAACAAAATATGCGAAGGAACTCAAGGGAATTAAACTATTAATAGTTAATATGGTATCACCATTGCCTGGAGATTTAGAAGAGGTTAATAACATGGTAGAGAAATTAGATTTTGACTTAAAGTTCGTCATACCCTTCATTCCTAAAGTCTTTTCAATGCCTATAAGAAAAGACAAAAGGACGGAAATTCCAGCAATAAGGGAATTAGCTAAGTTGATTAAAGAAAAAATCAAAGAAGTCCAGGTAGAAAGGTCTTTTAAGTAAATTCATTATAAATTTTCACAATCACTCCTTTTTAAGCTCTAATTAGATAAGCTAATTTTAAATCACACAACAGTACTTTGTAATTGATGAAAAAAGCATCTAATGAGGAATTAAGGGAAATTTACAACAACGATTTGCCTAGTGTTTATGATAGGGCTACCGCGTTAATCTCATTATTTCAAGACATCAAATGGAGGGCAGAATTAATAAATACTGTAAAGGAATATTCTCCTAATCCAAAACTAGTCCTAGATGTTGGTAGTGGTAGAGGGGAATTATCCTATGTCTTATTAAAACTAATTAATAAAAAGACTAATATAGTAATGACGGATTACGCAGAAAACATGCTTAAAAGTTCAATGGTTGAGGGGGATAGAGTATTAGCCTCATTCTACAATTTACCATTTAGAGAAAATTCCTTTGACGCAGTAATAAGCAGCTTTGCCTTACATGCAGCTGATGATATGGAAGCAGTTGTAAAAGAAATTGTTAGGGTTTCAAAAAAGGTTGTAGGAATAATGGCAATGGGGAAATCAGATAATCTCATTCTAAGAAAATGTATTGCCTTTTACTTAAGGTTTATCCAACCGTATTTAGCGGGCTTAGTAGGTGCAAAATCCTCAGATTATAAATATATTTATTACATTTACAATAAAAATCCAACAAATTCACAACTAAAGAAAATAGTTGAGAGGAATATGGATTTAAAAGTATTTAAAGAGAAAACCTTAGGATCAGTGTATATGTTCGTTGGATTAAAGAAAGAAAAACAACGATGATATAAGTTAATAATAATTTCAATCAGTTAACTAATAACTCAAGAATTTAGAAACCTAGATGAGCAAAACTCGAATAATTTATACATATAGTTTAGGAAATTCTGTATAATCATGGAAACCATCTGTAGCGTAAATGTTATTCTCTTTGCGTTTGCTTCTCTATTAAATCCTATTCCATACATTACTAATACCATCCTCTTCTTAATTTCTTTTTAGTTCTTTGTTATTTTGAGAATTTATAAGATGTATGATTTTGTTTTGACTTATTTCTTTTAGTTCTTTGTTATTTTGAGGCAAGCGTGTACATTGTAAATTGCTTAGTTGGGCCTTTTAGTTCTTTGTTATTTTGAGTGGTCCGTTGCCCTTGTTTTTACGCATTTTTTAGGGTATTTTTTTCTTTTCTAACTTCCGGTTAATAAGCATTTGTGTGAGAGTTCTGTTTAACTCGTAATTTTAAGTATATTACTCTCACCCCCCGTAAGCTACTTTTTAAACGATATTTAAGATCATAAATGAGGAAGATAATTTCAATAAACCATTTGATTCTCACAAAAAAGCTTATAAACAAAATGAAATGCAAAATAACAAAGAACTAAAAGACAAGCAGAAATAAGTACTTCCAATCTTCTTTGCAAGACCTACGCATAGCCTAGCTAAAAGACCAGCAGAAATAAGTACTTGCTCTTGACTGATTGAAGAACTCATAAAAATACTTGTCAACGAATATGTGTAGAGCCACTGACGGCATCTGAAAATTGAAGAACTCATAAAAATACTTGAAGGAATAGAGAAATGAATAGGAGAAAAAATTGGATTAAATAAAAAAGTATAAAATTTCTTGTTTCCACTGATAGATACTTCGCTAAACAAGGAACAAGAATTGGCAAAGCATTGACAATCATGGCTATTAATCTTATGCTAGCTTATAGTGAGTTTAATATACTCACTATTTAGTGATAAGCAAGATGATGGTGATGATAATTGAATAAACTAGTAGATGATGTTAACTCATTAAAGAAATAGGTGACGCAGAAGTAGTACCTGCTTTATGTAGATGAGACCTAATGCGCAAGCCTGGTTTCATTTTTTCTTCTCTTCCTCTTTACTCTGAAGCATTTCTAACACTTATTCTGCATTAACTTTTTTTTCACCATCTAACACCTTGACTCATATTCTATTTCCTTTTTAAGGAAAGAAGCATGGCAAATCTCTTATCTAATTTTTAAAAGAAGAGACTTGAGAAATTTTTCCTACACAACGTCGAAAAATAAGCACATAGGGTTATCTGGTTTTAAATCTAATCTTATAGCTATTCCAAAAACACGAGAAAAGGCTCTAATATAGCACCACTTATTTATATCTGTTACTATTCTTTTTGTAAACTCATCTTTATACTCATTCAAAAACTCTTGAAAACTATTATATCTTTTAGGCTCAAACACAGCAAATAAACGCAATGCGCCCCTCGTTAAATATTGTATCTTCTCAACAACGTATGGGTCAAGAGAAGAATAAGTTAATAATAGGCGATGGCCCTTTATTTCTACAAGTTTTTTAGGGTTATAAACAAGTATATAATCATCTATAGTAAGGGAAGCATGACTTATCATCGGGAGCGACTTATTATGGACTAGTAGTTTATTTGAAGCGTCCTTTAATTCTTCCTCTGTAAATATCGTCTCTATCCACTTTTTGCCTTGTCCTTTAATTTTCGCATAAAACGTACTTATTATTGGTTTATCTACACCATCTTCTGGTACATCTACATCATTAATCAAATATTTATCTTTAACAATCTCGTATTTAGTGTAACGAAGCAACTCTGGCAACTCTGCAGGGTGCATGAAATATGTTTCAATGTAATTTTCTAATTCAACTTGTAGTGTTTCCATCTTATCCTCAACTTTCTTACTATGAATTTATATGTTTTCAAGTACCTTTTAACACATAGCCTTAATCAAAAATACTGCATCAAGTTAGCTTCAAAGACTTGGAGTTAATAAAAGTCTAGTTGAGTAAGTATAAGTTCTTAAACGACTAGCGAAATTTAAGCTAGGCATGCTTCTAGAACTATCAAGAATAGTAGTATTAATCTCATCACGTTAATTTATCGTCATAATCTTTACTACTTTATGACTAAAAGACAGACTTTTGATCAAAGTTTTATGAATAGGTTTAAGGAATTTGTTTCCTTAGCTAAAATATAATTAAACTATAAAACTATACACTTCGTCAACTGGTGAATATAAATAGATTAAAGGTAAATTAAATATTTCTTTCACATCTGACGCAGTCTTTACGCTCCCCTTATACTTTACAATATAACCATATAGATAGAGATTAAATGAGATATCTACATTACGTGCGTTATAGTTTCTGCTAAATGAGAAGGTTGGAATAGGACCAGGAAATGCAAATGCTGCAAAGAAAATCTCTGGTGCATACATTTTGTCTCCTATATATATGTTAATTGGAGTATCATATCCTTTGAAATGCCAATAGTGAGCACCAGCAGGATCAGTAGCAGTTAAAACTACTGATGGAGAATCCCATGCAATTCCCATTATAAGCATTGCGGTAAACTGCGATAGTGTGGCTATTGCATATAGTGGGTTAGGTATACTAACCGGAGTGGGTTTACCGGTTGCAGGATCTTTCACTTCAGCGTTAGGTATGTATTGCGATTTTGAATCTATAGTAAGTGAATTCTCGTTAGAGTGTAGAGTTATAGGTGCGACTATATTAAATGGCATTAACTGTTGAACTTCATATATTCTGTAAGTTTTAGGTCCTTCGTAAACAGCAACCTGGCTACCTGGTTTCAGATTTAACATACTCCTAAATAATACGCTCATAAATATAATTATATATAAAAGCAATTTTAAGCTTTTTGCAATTTGCATAATAATTTCCATCTACATCATACAGGCTTTATGTGATGCGGAATTTGCAAAATTACTGTAGCGTTTTGCCCTAATGCGAAAGGCGTAGTCGTAACTGGATGCAAACTAAACTCGTTATGTATATTATTCTTAGGTATATGGGCAAGTTGAGTCGCATTCCATTGATAAACTATCGTACCATTAGGATATAGCACTTGAACTAGCGTTATAAATCCTCCATAAGTATCAGGGCTAGCTGTCCTAGCTATTTGAAGAAATAAGGTTCCATTCTCATAAAGCCTAGTTCCAAAAGCTGGAGTTTTAGAATAGTTTGTCAAGTTAGTGAATCCTTGAAAGTTTATCTGATAAAGCCCAAACGTAACCCCAGTTGCTATTATTAGACCTATTATAGCCAATACAGCAACCCTATCCATCACCACAACGGAATGTGAACTTTACTTAGGGAATTTACTAGAAAGAAGTTGATCAATTGACAACCACCTACTTCCAGTGAACATAAACGCTGCTGCCCCTTCCACTGCCACTCATCAACACAACAACCCGCAGCAGCCCACGCTAGTAAAGCCACTACCTCGTTAAAAATCCTACAATCAAGAACAAGCCAAATATCGCTTCTAACGCCGTGAAAAGAATTATGAAGTCGTAAAGTAAAGCTGGATTTTGAAGCGTTGGTCCCCACGCGTGAAAGTAATCAATTTCCCTCCCACATACTGACTAGAGTTTGGATTTAGTTTTGCCGGAACATTTATTACTCTTCTCATAAACGCCGAGAAGAACATGAATCCAAGAGTTACCCTTAATATGGGTAAGTACTTTTGCGTACTTTCTACCTCTGTTTGAGCCATTTTATCACATTTATAATTATAGACTTATTCCAAATCTAATAACAACTTAATTAACACCATCAAGCTTTTCGAAGATAAATTAAAACCCGTTTAACCAACTCATGATCCTACAACGAAAGCCAACTTGCATAACAATTACCCTAATATACAACTACTACCATACAAAACAACTCTCTCTGCTTTACGAATTCAGCACCTAATACTCAGAGTCCCGTCTTTGGGATTAAAAAACGTTCAGTCAAAAAGATAAAATAAAAAACCACATTAATCCTATTTCTTTAATAAAGATTTATATATGAGAATTGAGAAGATAATTATAATGTCTAGCAAGAGAAAATACTACACAATACAAAAAACACTAAGATGCCAATCAGGGTATGGTATATACGAATGTGATGAAAATGACAAATGCACACTAATAGCTTGCACGTACGTTAGCAACCTAGCAACACCATTAAACATTTAAGAATTTTTTGTGGAAAATGTCATTATTATATTACTTTTTCCCTTTCTTTCCTTCCTTGTCCATAAAGCAAAAGTTATACTATTTGACCTCGTAAATTCATTTTCTAGCTTCTATTATCCCAATATAATGTAAATCATATACTAATTCATTAGGCTTATACACCCTTATTTTTCTAAAACCATACTCTTTTAACTTATCTATTAACTCATCCCTTGTCCCTATCATAGTTCCTCCAATATTAATATTATATTCTATTCTAACTATTTTAAACTTTGAAATTGCGTCATCATTAATTACGTCAAACTCCTTCCCCTTTATATCTAAGTCTAGAAGATAAGGTTCACTTATGTTAAATTCCTTCAAAATAGTACTTACACTAACACTCCTTACTTTCACAGTCTTATATCTGCTTATGTCATACACAGAAGAACTGCCCTTCGCGCGATTTATCGGAAAGTCGACTTCACCATCATTTCCTATAGCGTAATTCTTAAGAACAATGTTTTTAGCCAATTCGGGATTTAAGCTCAAGTTATGAAGGGCAACTTCATAAAGTTCAGAGTCTGGTTCAAATGCGTAAACCTTAGCACCCCTGCTGGCAAAATATAAAGGAGTATCTCCAACATAAGCACCTGCAGTAACAACAACCTTCCCTTCTAAATCTGGATCACAAAAGTGTATATCATAAAGAAAAGTTTCAGCGAAAATTAGACTTGAAAAGTACTTTACATCGAATTTTATTCCATTTGGAGTTTCAATAATGCCATTTTTAAACTTCCAATATCCTGGCTTATCTGAAAATTCTACACCATGATATAATGAAAAAAGATAAATTTCATATACATAATCCTTATTATGCTCATTAAAGGGTAATTCGTAGCCATTTGGACAAATAAACTTGCCACTCTTCCTAAAGTATTTAGAGAAAATATTTTTAAGCAAGATTTGTTTATTTGGATTTCTTATTATTATATACAGCATAGATAATACATTCATAATTTAATTCCCCTTTATGAAGCCTAATTAGTTTATTTATACTCCTCATCTATGTATATAAGTTTTCGCTCTAATTATCTTGACGACTTTTCCTGTTAATGTTATTATTAAAATAATATTAAACAGCGATTAGTACTAATTTATGTATAAACTGCATTTAAGTTTAAATAAAGAATTTAAACTAAAAATATCTATATTTCTGTATTAGTGGTTTGAATTTTTATTTAATATTAGTCAAACAGAATAGTTATCTCTCTAGTAATTTCTATATTTAAGGATAATGCAATAAAAGATCATTTACAATTAGCTATCACACTCTGCTGTATAAGTTTTAGAAATTTTATAATCTAAAAGGAGAGGAGAAGTTTTTTAAATAAATTTTTATATCTCTCTAAGAAGGTATAATTAGATGTGCGACGTTTATGAGATTGAGCCTTATATAGAACATATGTATGAAGAGGAGATTAAGGGTAAAAGGGTTCTTGAGGTAGGTAGTAGATATGTTAATGGTAGCGTAAGGCCATTAATAGAGAAATTTGGAAAGCCTAGAGAGTATATAGGGATAGATATTGAACCAGGAAAGTTTGTAGATGTTGTTATACCTGCTGAAAAGCTTATTGAGCATTTTGGAGAGGAATCATTTGATGTAGTTATCGCTAATTCAGTTCTTGAACATGTAAAAGATTGGAGAGCAGTGATAAATAATATGAAGGGTGTTCTCAAGAAAGGAGGTTATATCTATATACATTGCCCTTCCATAGGTTTTCCTTACCATGCATATCCAGGGGATTATTGGAGGTATGAGGTAGATGATATGAAAGCAATATTTAGAGATTTTGAAATCCTAGTATTAAAATTTGATCCAGAGCCAGGAGTTTTCCTTAAGGCAAGGAAACCATATAATTGGAATCCCGTCGACTTAACTAATATCTCTTTATACTCTATGATTCTTGGAAAAAGAACTAAAGAAATAGTTGATATTAATCGTATGCCTTTGTTTAGAAAAATGAAACTTCGCATTACTTTATTCTTAATAAGCTATTTAAATGTTATAGAGCTTAAACTTGAGGTTAAATAATAACTTAAATATTATAGGAGATTAACGCTCAATATTTCTTTCCAATTTGCATCTTAAAAGCGTTAGGTAACTTGTTCCTTTTTTTTAATTCTATGAATTAATCGAAATCACGTCTATACTAAAAGCTAAGTATTACGTGATTTTTCATCGAGACATTGTGTTCCGATATGTTTTTTACAGATAAGTAACCGTAGTAACAATTCTACCTAATATAAATGATATTATATTAAAAATTTTATTCATATTAAGTAGATGAAAAGAAACTAATGATCTATAGCAGACCCTCTCTTTAATTTCTTTGGACAAATCTCTATATCACGACTACGTCTTTTTCTATTATTACGCCTAAAAATATTAGTAGAGCAGCAATCCATGAAAAAATGAAAGTTAAACCTAACAAGATATTTGGAAAAAATATTAACTCTGTTAAATTGTTTTACAGAATAATTACACAATAACTATACCTACAATGACAACATTTAAAGCTTTAGCAGCTATTACTACCCCAAAATATTCTAGTCTGAAACACCAAATTCTATACTACACTAGAATAGTCAATCAGTCTTACGGAAAGCAATTACAATCATCACAGACAACTAAAACTATACTATCACATCGATAATAAAGTGATTTCCCATTTATAGAGTTGAGGTACTACAGAAACTAGTAACCAACTATGACAACTTCATCCCTTGAGAAGACGCTATCTGAAAGACCAAAAACATTCATGCGTCGATATAAAACTTGCTTTATTAACACTCCATACGATGGGAACCCCCGCTAATCATACCGAAAAATATCACCTAAACCAAATAAAAGAGAGAATATGAAAAGGAAAAGTAAAAAGAGAGGAGAATTAGAAATTATACTCTTATATTGTGAAATATCCCTGAATACTAACCCTATAACTTATCTCTAACTTAACCACAAACTACACGAATTTTGAGAATAAGTAAAAAATATTAACTTAACAAAGAAATTTAAACTAATACATTTATACTTAACTACTAATTAATAATTGAAATAAAAGCTTTACGTAATCTAGATATATTAAACTAATAATAAAGTTAATTTTTTCAAATATTTCTTAAAAAATAAATTAGACAACTTTTTAACAATAATATTTTTCTTTGGTAAAATCTATTTGCCAAATCTTTTGATTAATTTTCAAATAATGATATTAGCTACAGTAGTAAAGCTTTTTTATTAAAAGAGTTAATAGAGGTTACTCATGAGTATAATAAGCAAGTTTAGAGCGATTATGGAAATAAACAAATTAGCTAGACGTTATACTATCAATAGTAATGAAATAATGTTCAACGTAATTAAGAATGGGATTCTAGAAATGCTAGGTAAACAACATGGGCCTACTAAGATTATAACAAAAGATGGAAAACATCACATAAACACTAACCTAGTAGCTTCTATATATAGTATTCTTAAATTATTAGATGTTGGTTGGACAAGAGTAGATAATTCAGATAATAAAATTACAGTATGTTATCAATCTAAAAGTCCTTGTATCAAAATTAGACATGAAATTGCAAGATATGGTTGGCCTATTTTAGAGATCTTCGTTGATAAGCCTTACGGTGAGAAATTTTATGGTACTATAATTGATGTCGGAGCATATAATGGGGATTCTTCAATTTATTTCGCATTGAATGGTGCTGAGAGAGTTATAGCACTTGAGCCCTTTCCAGAAAGTTTTGAATTAGCTAAAGAGAACGTGAAGATAAACAATCTAGAAGATAAAATAGTTCTTTTACCCTATGCGTTTGCTAGAGAAGAGGGTGAGATAGAACTTTACGCTTCAAAGAATAGTCCTACTCTAAACTCATTTAAACCTATTAGTGAGATAACTAAGGGTGTTAAGTTTGAAGTTTTAAGGGTTAAGACTATTTCTCTTCAGAAGATTGTTAATGATTTTAAAATATCCTCTATTTCTCTCCTAAAATTGGATTGTGAGGGTTGTGAGTACGATACTTTGCCTTACTTATCAGATGAGTTATATGATAAGATTGAAAGTATTGTTTTAGAATATCATAATGGGCCTAAAAACTTGCCAGAAATATTAAAGAGTAAAGGATTCTCAGTAAAGCATAAAGGTGCAAAATTGGGAATGATGTATGCTAGGAAGAATAATTAATTTACTCTAGTGTGATGGTTAGTTTTTTAATATTGTTCTAATGTTGATTTATTAATCATGATTAGTGTTATTGTTACTGAGTATAATAAGAGGGGTTATTTAAAATACGCTTTGAATAGTGTTTTCAATCAAAGTCTAGATAAGAGCCTATATGAGGTAATTTTGACTAAGAAGGAAGAAGATAGAGAAGTTGATGATTATGCTAGAAAAAACGGTGCTAAAATAATTTATGATGAAACTTCGCGCTTAGGTGAAAGAATTTATAAAGGTATAGAAGAGTCTAAGGGTGATATTATAACCTTTCTAGAAGATGATGATATGTATGATGAGAATAGATTAAAGGTGGTTTGTAATGCTTTCAAAGAGAGGAAAATAGGAGGATTTAGGAACCAAGTTATTCTAATAGATCAGTTTGGCAATAAGATAAGAGAGATAGAAATTAAGGAGGACGAATTATTAAACCCTAAAACATACAGACATCGTAAGCATATCGGGTTGCTCGGCAATAATTCGGCTATAGCCTTAAGGAGGGACTTAATAGATCCTGACCTAAAATCTATAGAGCTAGCGGTCGACTTTTACTTTGGCTTCATCTCAATTTGTAACAAACTTTATGAAGGCCTCTATAACGTGAAGGATAAGCTAACGTTTTATAGAATTCATCCTCTTAATTTAAGTAATCCATTAAGCTTATCACAACGAGTATCATTTCATGGTAGATTCCTGCATGATTCTGAATTATTTTATAATAAGTTTAAGGATTGTAGTAAAGAAGTGAAAAAAAGCCTTGAATATAGTAGAATTTATGTCAAGCTAGCCTATTATGGATTTTATTTGCTTTTGAATGGAAAGAGTCCACCAGATATGGATTTCACATTATACGAAAAACTTCAATTATTAACTATTCCTACAATATGGTCATTTAAGAGTAGATTAGCTAGAAAAATTGCTGGACTTGTATTATTTCTACCTAGGCCAATAAGAGATAAGATTATTGCTTATGGGGCAAAAAGATTTTTAATATAAAATAATAAAATATTGCTTATATCCTATTTTAGTTATAACCTAATATCATTTCATAATCTAGTATTTATCTCCTAGTAGATATTCACTATCAGATTCTCGCATTAGCATAAACTATCATTATACTTAAAATTTGCCTTAGATTCCCTTAGTCGAGGCAAATTACTATCCTTATCAGAGAGTATAGGATAATTAGTTGGCCATTTGACATTTATTTCATCATCATTCCATATTATCCCAGAATCATGATCCTTAGAAAACTCCTTAGTAACCATGTAAACTACATGAGAATCTTCTAATGCATAAAAGCCATGAGCAAAACCAGCTGGAATCCATAATAATTTACCTGGCGTTAATTCAACTCCAACCCATTTTTTATAAGTAGGAGAGCCCACCCTTAAGTCAACCGCAACATCAAATATCTTACCAGATATTACAGTAACTAATTTACCTTGAGCGTAGGGATTTAATTGAAAATGCAAACCCCTCAAAACTCCCTTTTTAGAAAAAGAATGATTAATTTGTGGGAAATTGCAAGGAACGTAATTTTTAAAATCACTTTCCTTGTATAATTCCTCAAAATACCCCCTATTGTCTGGAAATTGCTTAGAAATTATTAAAACAACTTCAGGTATTTCCAACCTTTTGAATTCAAATGGCATACCTAAATCACTTTAAGACAAATTAAAAATCATTTAGGTAAGCAGTTTATCTAATCTTTGGCTTTTAAACGTTAAGACTTATTATTTCACTCTTTAGGATCTTTAATGCTTCAGTTAAATTCAATGGCCTATTTATCTTTAACATGTTTTTAGCCTTCTCCACATTTAACGAAGAATTTTTAGGTCTTTTAGCCTTCCACTTAATCTCACTCGTAGTTGTTGGACTTATGAGTTCTTTATTCAATCCAAAAACCTCAGCTAATTTAACTGAAAATTCATACCTACTTATTTGAGAATCATCAGTTAAATGAATGATAAAATTATAATGCGTATTACTTTCTATTAACTCTTTTAACATTAAAGCGAAACTAGTATTTAGAGTAGGTGAAGTTATCTGATCAATTAATACGCTAACCTTCTCGTTATTTTTTAACTTCTTAATAAGCCATAGGGCGAAATTATCTTTCCCACTAGCTGGATTACTGCCATAAGGAGTACTAGTTCTAGCAATAATAAAAGAGCTTGAATTTTTCATCACCTCCCTTTCACCTTGAAGTTTAGTTAAACCATAAAAATTGATTGGATTTGGCTCATCTTCTTCCCTATAATTCCCCTTAACCCCATCGAATACATAATCCGTTGAAACATAAATTAGTAGAGAACCGTATTGATTAGATGATTTAGCAATTTCCCTTGTAACATCTACATTTAATAATTTAGCAAGTTCTTTATCTTCTTCGCACTTATCAACATTTGTTAATGCAGCAGTATGAATTACTACATCTGGTTTAATCTCACTTATAATTTTCCTTACATTATCAAGTTTAGATAGGTCAGCTATTACGTAATTTCCTTCAGGCTTACTCGTATTATAAACTCCTATTACCTCATGAGAAGTAGAGAATATTTGTAAAATTTTCTTTCCCAAAAGACCTCCAGCACCAGTTAGGAGAACCCTCAATCTCATCACAATTTTATTTGCGATCTATCCCCTACTATTATTCTTATTGAGCTCGGCTTACCTGAGGAGTTAGTTATTGTACAGTAATTACCTATAATACTGTCACTTATTCTCTGGCTTATATTTTCTATAGTAGTATTTCTCATCACTATAGAATTCTCTATATCCACATTAGCTAATACGCATTCATCGCCTATTGAAGTATAAGGCCCTATATACACATTTGGTCCTATGATACAATTTTTACCTATAATAGTTGGTCCTCTTATCCTAACGTTTTCCTTTATTATAGTTCCCTTATCTATGAAAACCCTTCCCTCAATTTTAGCACTTTCGTGAATTTTATCAGTATTAATACTTAGTCTTATTGTCGAGTCCAAAATTAATTGATTAGCTTCCAATAAGTCATCAGTTTTTCCAGTGTCCTTCCACCATCCTTCTACCTTAACTACCTCTACCCTCTTTCCATCATCTAACATTAATTGGATTAAATCAGTTATCTCGTATTCTCCTCTCCAGCTAGGCTTTAGTTTTTTAGTATATTTATGAACTTCTGGAGAGAAAGCATAAACTCCAACAACTGCTAAATTAGAAATTGGCTCTTTAGGCTTTTCAACTAGTTTTACAGGTTTTCCATCTTTCATTACCAATACGCCATAAGGTCTTGGGTCTTTAACCTCAGTTACACCTATTACAACATCGGGCTTCTTTTCAATTAATGTATCAACAAATTTCTTTATTCCATATTGGAATAAATTATCACCTAGATTCACTACGAAATAATCATCTCCTAATAATTTTTCAGCAACCATTATTGCGTGGGCTATTCCTAAAGGATCTTTCTGCTCAACATAATTAACTTTTACCGAATTATACTTTTCATTATTTTTTATCTCATTATCTATTATTTCCACTATGCCCTCTTTTAAAGGCCCAATTATTACTATTATATCATTAATTCCAGCATTAACTAAATTCTCTAAAGCGTAAAGAATCATTGGCTTATTTGCTATTGGCAAAGTATGCTTATTCCCAGTATAAGTTAATGGCCTTAGCCTTGTTCCTAAACCTCCTCCTAACAATAGACCTTTCAATTTCACACCATAAAATTATACTCTCTATTTAAAAAAATTTTTTGAACGTTAAATACTCACCATGGCTCATCTAACTTAAAGTATTTATCGTCTATTAATCCCCTCCACCACCACTCGTTATTAATATACCACTCAATCGTTTTCCTTAATCCCTCCTCTAAAGGCGTTACCTCATACTTTAGCTTAGACTTCATTGAATATAATCTATCATGTCCAGGCCTATCCTTAACGAATTTAATCTTAACTTCCTTATTCATTATTTTACCTATTAATTTAACTAATTCTAGGTTTGTAATATGATTATTCCCTGGCAGATTATATATCTCTCCACTCTTCCCATTCTTCATCAAATCCTTTATTAATCTAACAGTATCTTCAACGTATATCCAATCTCTCACTTGGCTTCCATCACCATATATTGGAACCTCTAATCCTAAAAGAGTCCTTATGATCGTTTTTGGGATAAACTTCTCAGGGTATTGCCTAGGTCCGTAATTATTAGATGGTCTAATAATTATCGCATCAACACCATAAGTTCTAACGTAAGCTTTAATGAAGAGATCTCCAGCAGCCTTAGATGCAGCATAAGGAGAGGAGGGATTTAATGGGGAATCCTCGGTGGCATTTTCACTTTCTCCATAAACCTCATCAGTTGAAATGTGAACCAATCTTATTCCATATTTTCTACAAATATTTAATAAATTGACCACTCCCTCAACATTTACTAAAAACGTTCCTGGATCACTTATTGATCTGTCAACATGAGATTCAGCAGCGAAATTAACTATTGTATCTATACCGTAGTCATTGACTACTTTCTCCAACTTCTCCTTATCCCTAATATCTCCCTTAATGAAGGTGTGAGGAACACCTTGCAAGTTCTCTAACCTTCCAGAATAGGTTAAAGCATCATATATTACTGGATTGTCTACTATCCTAACGAATGCTGAGCCTATGAAGCCAGCTCCTCCCGTGACTAAGATCATAAGTCTAACTAAGAATAAACAAATTTAAGAATTCCGGTTACATACTGATCGAAAAACACGTAGAAATGATAGTTATCAAGGAAGACTTAATCGTATAAATTCATATTTACGAGGTCTTTTTCTAAAATTATTTAAATTAGAAGAAATTGTTTTTATTAACACACCTAATCTATTTCTTAGAAGAAGATAAATTGCATAATCTGTAAAGTAAATGATCAAGGAAAAAGATGCGAAAATGGGAAAGAACATGGCTGCACCTAGTGCTATATTATAATATAAAAATTGTCCGTTATATAATATACTTTCTGATAGTATAGTAACAAAGTAAATGTATAAATTCATTTTTCTTGCAGTTATATACTCTTAAATAGATATTTATACAATTTTTTATGATACTCATAGTCTTAACA
>JAVYOH010000018.1:0-20625 GCA_038734615.1 Saccharolobus sp.
TAGATCTTCAGCTCAAGGTTTTGCTACAGCTATAAGTAGAATAGGTGCAGTATTAGGTGTCTATTATTTTCCAATACTTGAGAAAACTTTTGGATTCTCGAAATCACTAATATTCTTTAGCATTTCCGCATTCATTGCATTAGTAATTTCTACATTTGTAGTTAAAGAGACTAAAAAGAAGATTCTCGAAGACATTTCCGTTTCTGGTGTAAGGAAAACGTAATTATTTTTTCTAAGGTTAACTTTATATTATAATGTCAAATTGTAGTATGAGTCAAATATCAAATAAATGAGGGCTCATTATGTATAGAACCCCTAAAACGGAAAAAGGAAAGGAAACATTAAATAAGATAATAAATGCTGCAGCTGATTTAATTGCGGAAAGGGGTTTCTTGAATACTAGTATAAATGATATAACAAGTAGGGCTGGAGTAGCTTATGGCTTATTCTACTTCTATTTTAAAAGCAAGCATGATATACTAGATGAGTTAATTAAAAGGTTTAATAAAGAAATGAGATACTATTTGAAAGTTAATACTATGGGAATTCAAGATAGAATAGAACTAGAAAAGGTAGGATTCAAGAAATTCTTACAATGGATGGAAGATAATAGGAAATATTATAAGATTTTTATTGAGACCCAAGTTCATAGGCCAGAAATGTATATATGGCATTTTACGAGATTATCAGAAAGGTATAGAATTGGATTACAGGAGGCTATGAATAAGGGTCAAATAGTTAAAGTTGATCCAGAATTGTTATCTTACGTTCTAATAGGTATTGGAGAAATGATAGGAAGAAGATATATCTTATGGACTGATCAAGGTTTGAATAAAAAACTACTCAATGATTTAGATATTCTTATACAGAATCTTTTAAGACCTATATAAGAAAAAAATTTAGCTTATAAATTTAGTATTTATTTCAGTAGATACTCTAGCCATTGCTACAAACGCAGTAGTATATCTAGCTAAGTCGAAGAGACTACCCTTCTTTAGTCTTATCATCCCGGACAATAAGGCAGAAGCCACCTGAGCTTTTCCACTCATTACCTCCTTCTAATTTTGATAATTAGATTCTAATATATATGGAGCATCAGCTTTAGATATATCAGTAAAGAATTCTACACCTTGACATTGGCCATTATTCAAATACATTTTCATTGCCAAGCTATTTGTGTTTTTTATTCCTAAATTATCTAATATTTGGCCTGAACATCAGTTACTACAAATAACACTGGAGAAACTCAGCCTTTTGCAGAATCATTATATTCCTTGCTTTGATTAAGCCTTTTACACCATTCCTCAGCCCACTCCTTACTAGGATATACTAACTCAGCCATATTAATTTTATTAATGCTAAGTATTTTAACTTTTCTTACAGTTTATTCATAAACATACTAAATTAAAGTTTGCATAAAAGGATTTAAACTATAGGTGTGATAATTATACATGACAATTGATCCGGAGGTCAGAAGGTTTTTAGATTTTTACAAAAATTTCAATATATACCAGATTAATGATATAAAAAATTTAGAGATACTATGAATGATCTTTTTAGGAAAATTTATGCTAAAAGAACCAGTTTATAAGATAGAGGATCTTAAAATAAATTCTGAAGGGGCCGAAATACCTATAAGAATATACTATCTTGATAATAATAAAGATCTTCCAATAATAATGTATTTTCATGGTGGTGCATGGATTTTAGGTAGTATAGAAACTGAGGATCCCATAGCAAGAACATTAACAAATGCTTGTAATTGTATCGTAGTATCTGTTGATTATAGATTAGCTCCGGAATATAAGTTCCCTACAGCGGTTTATGATTGCTTTAATGCAACAGTTTGACGGGATTATGGCTAATATAGGTAGGGGATCCGTTCATGGAGATAAAAGTTATCTTAATCCAGCTTCTGAAATAGCTGAATATTTTGGAATAAGACCTAGATTTATAGATAATGTTCAATATGGAGGTCCTTCAGTTTTAGCTATAATTTATCGGCATATAAGGCTATAAACGCAGGAGATTCTGATATAATATTATGTATACAAGGTGGAAAGATATCTCATTTAAGAGAAAATCAAGGTCTTATTAAAACGGATTTTATAGACACCCCATTTGATGACTTCATAAAAGTTTATGATCAAATGCTCCCCATATCTGATTATGCGATGGCTGCATATAGACATGGGAAACTATTTGGGAATATGGATGAATAAAGGGCACTGATAGCGGTAATGTAGAGATATAACGCAATGAATCCAAGGGTTTAGACAAGACATAGCTTACGGCTTATTAGTTTCTAGAGCGATAACGATAGTAGGTGGAACATCTGAGATACTACGTAATTTATTAGGCGAAGTAGTTTTAGAGCTTCCTAAATAAAAAATTAATTTTTTATTTATTTATTTAAATAAATAAATTTACTCTCCTTTAAACTGAGGCTTCCTCTTTTCTAAGAAAGCTTTAACACCTTCTTCTACATCTTTAGTAGTAAATAATAGTCCAAACAAGGTACTCTCTAACGTTTGTCCAGTCCAAATATTAGCCTCTGAACCCAACTCTATAGCCAATTTAGCTGCTAATAGTGATAAAGGTGATTTTTCAGCAATCTTCAATGCTATTCTTCTAACCTCATCCTCAAATCTATTTGCAGGAACCATTATATCAACTAAACCCATTTTATAAGCATCTTCTGCGGAAATCATATCTCCAGTGTAAATAAGTAACTTAGCCTTACCCTTTCCAATTAGCCTAGGCAGTCTTTGAGTTCCCCCAGCTCCTGGTATTATCCCAATATTTATTTCAGGCTGACCTAGTTGAGCCATTTCAGAAGCTATCCTAATATCACAAGCCATAGCGAGCTCTAAACCACCACCCAATGCAAAACCATTTATCGCAGCAATAACTGGTTTAGTATATAATGAAATCTTGTTAACCAAATTCCTTAAAGTCCTTAGCCTAATCACATCTATAGGCCTTAACGTCAAGAATGATGTTACATCTGCTCCGGCAGAGAAAGCCCTACCATTACCGGTTATAATTACAACCCTAACCTCATTATTAGTCTCAAGCTCATCTAAAACCTTATCTAATTCGTTTACTAACTCTGGATTTAACGCATTAAGCCTCTCTGGCCTATTTAACACTATCCACGCTAAGGGAGGTTCAGTTCTCACAATCAAAGTACTAAGCTTCTTCTCCTCAACCTTACCGTATTGATAAAATCCTATTCCAGTCTTCACTCCCAACTTATTTTCCTTCACCATTTGAACTAATAATGGATCAGCAGAATAACTCTTATACCCACTCAAATTCTTAAGCTCATCTAAAGCCTTAATAACAGCATCTATTCCTAATTCATCAGCGTATTGGAAAATACCTTTAGGAAATCCTAAACCTAATCTAACTCCTAAATCTATATCATCCCTACTAGCAACATTCTCCCTTAATAGCCTAGCAGCTTCATTTATAGCCCCAGCTAATATTAAGGCAGGATTTAACTTTTCAGCTAACTCTTTAGGAATATCCGGTTTAACATACTTATTGCCAGGATAAGTATAAAATCCCTTACCTGTCTTAACGCCTAGCTCGTTCTTTTTAAACTTCTCCTCTATTAAACTACAAATAGGTATATCATCCTTTATTCCCAATTCCTCCCTAGACTTTGAAACATAATATGCTACGTCTATTCCAGTGTAATCAATCAGCTCAAAAACACCCATTGGAAATCCCAATTTATACCTCGCTACAGCATCAACTTCTTTATAATCAGTAACTTTCTTTTCAACTAATATACAAGCTGCTACATTTATTCCACCTAATATTCTATTACTATATAACCAGGAATATCCTTGTTTATCATTATTGGCTGCTTCCCCATTCTTTTAGCTAGTTGATAAACTATCATAGCAGTTTCATCACTAGTCTTCTCCCCCTTCATTACTTCAACTAGTTGCATTAATACTGGGGATTGAAGAAGTGCATACCAACTACTTTATCTGGTCTTCTTGTAGTCTCTGCAATCTTAGTTATAGGTAAACTACTAGTATTAGTAGCTAATATTGCATGAGGAGGTAATAATTAATCAAGCTTTGAGAACACTTGCCTCTTTAAATCTAATCTTTCTGGAGAAGCCTCTATTGAAAAATCAGCATCACTTACACTCTTATTTAGCCCAACCACTGGCTTTATCCTACTCACTATTGCCTATATGCTTTCTTTAATTTGCCCTCTTTCTTGTAACTTGCTTAAGCTCCATCTTATTTTTTCTAAAGCATTATTTAAAATATCTTGTGATATATCGCTTAAATAAACTTGGTAACCTGATATAGCAGCTACCTCGGCTATTCCATGCCCCATAGTTCCTGCTCCTACTACGAGAATTTTCTTTATGTCTTCTACCTTCATGTCATAAATTAATCAAATTAAAGGTTAAAAAGTAATCTCATTCCAGTTCTACAGAATTTTTGATATTTAATCATTTTTATATCAACTAGTTCTAGTATAATAAATAGAATTATTTACATTTATTTCTTCTATTGCATTTCTATTCAATAGGTATTTTATATGAGCTAGTGTTTCACCTATTGCCAATTGCTTATCAAAGGATGATAAATCATCCCACCTTTTATACCAAGAAATACTAGTGGCTATTTCAAAACCATTAGCCTTCCCTTTACTCTCTATTATTTTCAGTATTTCCTCCAATCTCCTCATATGATGTTGCTTAATTTCCTCTATCCTTTTCTTAACGTTTTCAATAGGTTCTCCATGAGCGGGATATATTTTAGCGTTAATCTTCTCTATCTTATCAAGACTCTCCAAGTAAGCCCTTAATGGATCATCATCAATCCTAAGCAAGGAAACGTTAGGAGTAACGTTTGGTAATATGTGATCACCACAAAATAATATATCATTATTGTAATCTATACATATGTGACCCATCGTATGTCCCGGCGTCCACAAAATTCTCATCTCGCTACTTCCTATTCTTACAATATCACCTTCAGTAACTTCGTTAAAACTTACGTCTTTAATCAATTCACGAAATCTCCCTACATTCTTAAACATTCTCTCCACAACGCTCTCTGGAAAACCATTTAAAGTCAAATAATTCTTCATTTCTCTCTCATATTCGTTTCCTAAAATATAATTCAAATATTCTATCTCCTTCTCATGAATTAAAATTTTACTATTTTTAAATAGCCTAACTAGACCTATATGATCCGGATGATAGTGAGTAATTATAACGTAGTCTGGATTACCATAATTTCTCAAATACTCAGTAAGCACTAACTCTTGAGTAGGTAATCCAGTGTCAATTAAGACCGATTCGTTTCCCTCCTTTACTAAATATGCGTTAACGTGATCTAGAGGACCTTGCATAGGTAATTTCAGATTCAGTATCATATAGCACAAAATACATTTTGACAATATTTAAACTCGCTTACTCTCCCTATATTTCATCATTTCTATCAATATCTCGTTTATATTTTCTAAAGAAGATTTCTTTAATTCAGCATAAGCTCTAGCAATATTACCTACTATTCTCTCCTTACTTATCCATTCGTTATACTTACCCAGATTAACCTCCCTAGCAGCCTTTATAGGATCTTCAATACCTTCTTTTAGCATCTTTCTAACCTGATCCCTAACAAATACTAAATAATCCCTAGACTCATAAAGAGCTTTTCTATCATAACTTATTTCTCCATGGCCTGGTACAAAAACATCAGAGTCTAAACTCGCCAATTGATCTATAGCTTGTATGTATCCCTCAATATTCCCCATTAGAGCAAATGGTGTACAAGGTGGTGAAAACAATAAATCACCAGCAAAGGTTATACGTTGAGAAGGTAAATAAACGTAAATATCGCTTGTGGTATGAGCATAACCAACATACACTAGCCTAACTTCTTCATCATCTAGAAAAATGCTCATCTCCTTATCAATAGTCATGTCTTGAGGAGTATAGGCGTAACCGGAAAATCTAATCTGAATAATTTTTAATAAGGATTACTTTCTCCCATTCTCTTTCGCTCGATTACCTTCTTTCTACAGTTATTATGACATATGGTAATAGCACCCGTAAATAGATGATTTGTCCATAGATGATCCTCATGCTCATGCGTATTTATTAAGTATCTTATGGGCTTTTGAGTAATTTTTCTTATCTCTGAGATAAAAGCCCTTGTCATCTTCTCATTAGTTAATGAATATACTACTATAGCATATTCTTTCCTATAATAACCCCAGCATTACTAAGAAACCAGTCTCCATTAGGTTGATAAATGCATATACATTATCGCTAATTCTCTCAAGCTTGTATTGCATAATGATAATATATATATGATAGTTAATAAAATATTTTTGGAGATATTATGAAGTTAATTAGTTTCTTAAAAGATAATAGAGTTAGAAGTGGAGTTTTAGTTGATGAATCCGTAGTTGATTTAAACAATTCCTGCTATCTTATGCTAATTGAAAAAGGAGAAGATGAGCAATTTGCTGAGAGATATTGTAATTCAATATTTCCTTACAGATATGTTAGGAGTTATCCAAGCTGGAAAAAGATCAATTGAACTAATTAAAGATATAGTAAATTGGATTAGTAAAAGGTGAGAATTAACTTATAAGTTGAAAGAAGTTAAGCTTAAAGCACCATTACAAAGGGCTAATGTATTAAGGGATTTCTTAGCTTTTAGAGGGCACGTTGAAGCTACATATAGGAGAAGAGGTCAATCAATACCAGAAGAATGGTTAAAGATACCAGTATATTATAAGGGGATCCAGCTATATTTTATGGTAATTTAGAAGAAATACCTTGGCCTAAGTATTCCAATCAACTAGATATAGAATTAGAAATAGCTGCTATAGTTTATAAGAAGGGTAAAGATATAGAGAAGGATAAGGCTAGTGATTATATATTAGGTTTAATGATTTTAGTGCAAGAGATATTCAAATGGCTGAAATGAAATGCTTATTAGGCCCTGTTAAAGGTAAGGATTTTGCTAAAGGTTTAGATCCTTGGATAGTTACTAAAGATAAACTACCAGACATTAAAGGTTTAAGAGTTTATGCAAAAGTTAATGGAGAAATTTGGTGTGATACTAAAGCTGAGGATATGCGATGGACATTTGAGGATATGATCTCTCATGTTTCTCAAGACGAATACATTAGGCCCGGTGATGTATTTGGAAGTGGCACAGTATCTGGATGTACTGGATTAGATATAGGTAAATCGTTAAAGCCAAATAGTACTGTTGAATTATACGTAGAAAAAATAGGAACGTTAATAAATATTGTTAAAAAAGGTTAAGATTATTTTTTACTGTAATAGCCACATGAGATATTGCATCCCTACCTGCATCTAAAAATTCATAAAAACTTACAAAATTGTGAATCATACCGTTATACCTAATACTCGTAACTTTTACATTATTTAGCTTAAGTTTTTGGGCATAAGTCTCTCCTTGATCTCTTAAAGGATCATACTCAGCAGTAATAACTAAAGTAGGGGGCAAGTTTTTCAAATCTCCTAGCATAGGTGAGGCTAATACGTTATAACCATCTTCATCATTATTCAAGTATTGTTTATTATACCACATTATTCTCTCGTATGTTAGAAAGTATCCCTCGCCATAGTTATACATTGAAGGAGAATTGTCAAATAGATTCACAACTGGATATATGAGAGCTTGATATTTTATCATATTCTCTTTATTATCCCTATCAATCATACTAACTACTGCAGATAGATTTCCACCAGCACTATCTCCAGCTACAGCTAACTTTGTATTATCTATAGAGTATTTATTACCATAATTAGCTATCCACTTTACTGCATCATACGCATCATAAACCTGTGTTGGGAACTTATATTCTGGAGCCAATCTATAATCAATAGATACTACTATAAGTCCAGAAATTTTTGAAAGCAGTCTGCAAACACTATCGTGAGTATCTAAATTACCATAAACGAAACCACCACCATGAAAGTATATTATAGCCGGTAATGATTCTTTCTGATTAGGTATATATATTCTAGCTGGAATACTCCCATTTCTACCTTGAATATTTATATCCTTTATCTCATCTAACGTTACTTTCTCTTTATTAAACATGTTTACGAAGAGCTCATTTCTTACTCTTCTAAATTCTTTTGGAGGCAATTCAGTTGAGGGTAAGATTGAATTTATTTTAGTTAAAAGTTGTTTAACTTGAGGATCTAATGCCATTAGAAGAAAATAGATTTATAATATTTTAAGCTTTTCTATAGGAAAGAAACTAAAAAATTAATTATTAATAATTAAATCTTTGACAGTCTAGATGTATTACTCTCACATATGGATGCACAATTTCAATTCTTCAAGAAAGCTTTACTGCTTTTATTAGCTGAAAAATTTTTGCAGATTCTTTATGAAAATAGTATCTATGACGCTATCTCCTACTTTCTTTATAATGGGGATTACTTCATCGAAAATTAAAGTCATACTCCACTTTGGAGCTAATTTTGGTTTTAGCTCTGGTTTAGCCGTACCCCAGTCGATAGTACAACAATAATCTTGAGATATAATTATTCTATCAGCATATCCTTCTTTAATTAGCTGTATCAAGGTCTCGTTCCTCTTTTCTACGGGTAGGAATAGGTCAGACCCATATCTGTCCAATCCTATGAAAGATCCCTTATCTGCGATCTTCTTTATGTAGTCGATTTTATTCGTATCACCTAAATGTCCTATTAATATTTTACCTGGATCTACCCCCTCTTCCATTAATATTCTCTGTTGCTCTGCTCCAGTATTATTATGCGCATTAGAGTGTGTTATTATGGGCACCTTGGTCTCCTTATGGGCTATAGCAGCAGCTCTTATGACCATTTCAACGTCTTTAGTAATTCCTGGTTCGTCTGCAGCAATTTTTATGAATCCAGCTCTATTCAGCGTACCTTGTATTCCATTCCTTATATCATGGATAAATAGTTCTGCTACCTCATTTACTGATCTGTTTAAAAAGTAAAAAGGTAAATCAATGTAAATCCCAGTCCCAGCTACTAAATTTATGCCAGTAGCTTTAACTATTCTTTCCATAAATTTAATATCTCTACCTAAGCCCATTACCGTGGGATCAACTGTAGTCTTAACGCCAAGTGACAAACTCTTTTAACTTCATTCACTGCACTCTTATACTCTTCCTCCTCATTATATAAATGAGGCCATTGAAACCTTACTGCCTCACTGAAAACCCTTAAATGCTCATGCATTAAGGTAAAACCCATTTCTGAGGGATTAATCTCTCCTTTCCCTACTAAAGGTATCTTGGTCATTGTATCAATATAGTTGTTTTTATACATAAACTTTTCTATATATTAATATAAAAGTTTATTAACATATTTAAACTAATTTGACATGTGAGTATAGAGAAAAATAGACCTTGGTTTAAATTCTGGCCTCCTAATCTACCTAAAACCTTAGACTATCCAGAAGTACCATTGTTTAATATAGTTGAGACCTCTGCGCAAAGGTATCCTAATAAGCCGGCCATAATATATTATGGGACTAGAATAACTTATAGAGATCTTTGGGAAAATATTTTACTATTTTCTTCATTTCTTTATAACAAACTTAATGTAAAAAAGGGAGACAGAATAGCTATATTCATGCCTAATTCAGTTCAATGGATAATAGCTTATTTTGGAATAATTAGAGCCAATGCAATATTAGTTCCCATAAATCCCTTAATAGCAGAAGATGAACTAAACTACATTCTTAAAGATTCTGGTAGCATAGGAGTAGTAACCTTATCTCTTTATTTTAACAAAGTGATGAAAGCGGTTGAAGGCACGCAAGTTAAATGGGTTATAGCTGGTAGATTCAAGGATTTTTACCTCAAAAAATCCAGAGATTAAATTACATCCATTAATGCAGAAAGAACCAGACATACCTAAGAACGTTATTTCATGGTCTGATACTCTAAAGAATAAATATTCACAACCAGAAGTAGAAGTTAAGACTGAGGATATTGCTGTTATACCATACACATCTGGTACTACGGGATTTCCTAAAGGTTGCATACATACACACTCTACAATATGGCCTACTGTTTTAGGTTCAGCTATTTGGAATATGATTACACCTTCAGCCATAGTATTATCATCATTACCTATATTTCATGTTACAGGCTTCGTTCATGCTTTAAACGCCCATTATACAGTGGAGCTTCAATAGTATTAATGTCAATTTGGGATAAAGAAGCAGCTCTAGATGCAATAGAAAAATATAGAGTAACGCATTGGACCAATATTGTTACAATGGTTATAGATATATTAGCTACACCAGGGATTGAAAAGAGAAATCTTAGTTCTCTAATGTTAGTAGGTGGAGGAGGAGCATCAATGCCAGAAGCTGTAGCTAAAAAACTTAAAGACCTAACTGGCTTAGAGTATGTTGAAGGGTATGGACTAACAGAGACTATGTCCCAAACTCACGTTAATCCTCCACAAAGGCCTAAACTACAATGTTTAGGAATACCACATTTTGGTGTTGATGCATTAATCGTTGATCCTAGTAATGGTGAAGTTCTTCCACCTAATAAAGAGGGAGAAATATTACTCAAATGCCCTAGCTTATTTAAGGGGTATTGGGGTAAGGATGAAGAGACAAGAAAATCTTTCATTACTATAAATAGTGTAGAGTACTTTAGAACTGGAGATCTTGGCTATATGGATGAAGAAGGCTATTTCTTTATAGTAGATAGGATAAAGAGGATGATAAATAGAGCTGGATATAAGGTATGGACTACTAAGGTAGAAAATAAATTATACCAGCATCCAGCAGTATTAGAAGCTTGTGTGGTTGCATCTCCGGATCCAAGAGTTGGAGAAGAAGTAAAAGCGTTTATAGTTTTAAAACCGGAATATAAGGGAAAGATAAGTGAAAATGAAATAAGGGAGTGGTGTAAAGAGCATATGAACGCTTATGAATATCCTAGAATTATAGAATTTGTGGATTCCTTACCTAAAAGTGGTTCTGGCAAAATATTATGGAGAGTACTTCAAGAAAGGGAGAGGAGAAATAAAAGTGTATAAATTTCTGTTTCTATAATTTTTCAGACATACAATTCATAATGTAATTTATATTGTTATTTATAATATTTCTTATCACATCATTTCCAATTAGTTTAGCTAGCATTCCTAAATCCAATTCAGCTAACCAATTCACTATTGTTTTATCCTTTGCGCTCTCTAATCTCATTATTATACTAAATTTTATTCCAACTCCAGCTGACCTTCCGTTGCCACTTATTCTAATCTCATTTTCATTTCCACTTATTTTAGCATTTATATTTGCAGATAATGTGCTCATATATGGTATTTTCATCTGGCTTACATCTAATTTAAAGTAAGCCTTAAAAGTATCATTTGTAGACTCATAACTCTGTATTCCTGGCAGACATTTCGTAAATTGACTTGCATCTAATAAAAATTGTTTTACTTCATTTAATGGCTTTTTAGACGAAAATTCCCCTTCAAATCTCATGTTTCTTCGCCCTAGAAATTAAGGATAAAAGGAGATATAAAGAAGTATTGTATCTTTCCTCATCTAGCGATCCTTTCCTTCCCAAGGCATTCATAATCAGTACTTTCGGTAAGTCTATTTTTTCAGCATAACTTAATAAATCAATGTCTAAAGGACTAATCAACCTAGTCTTTGAAGTCTTACTATGACTTTTATTGCCTAATTTATTAGATACTAGATCAGAAACCCTCTCACCAACCAATCTACCAGTAGTAAATTTACCCCCAATAATACTTATCAATCCAGAAACTCCATCTTTCTCATGGTCTATAATTGTGAAGTCCCTACTAGCCTCCCTCCCGGATTCACTAGTTTTCATAAGGGGTCTTACAGAAGCATAGGCTCTTACCGGTTTCAAATTCTTTAGATAAGGTATAAGGTATGAACCCTCATCTATTAGCATATTTATACCCTCTTCAGATATTGTAAAATTATCTATATCCTCAACAATTGTCGCAGTAGTCCCTAAAATTGAGGAGTCAGAATAAGGTACAATAATATCTCCATCTGAAGGCGGTCTCAGTCTATTTAATACTGAGTTATTCAATCTTTTATCAAAAACTACCATTATTCCAGCAGTAGGTAATATGGGTATTTCCTCTATTCCAGCCATTTTAACTATCTTAAAAGCCCAAGGACCTGCAGCATTAATAACAATATCAGACTTAATAAAATTAGTCTCATTATTTATTCTATCGATAACTTTAACTCCCCTTATACTATTATTCTCCTTTACGAACTCTACAACCTCATTATAAGTCATTATCTTGGCTTTATGTAATGAAGCTGTAATTGCAACACTTGCTAAAAGATCATATCCTAAAACTACTTTATCCGGAACCCAAATCGCTATTTTTGCATTTCTATTGACATAAGGCTCTTTTTGCATTACTTCCTTAAGATCTAGAACTTTATGATCTATTCCCATTTTTTCAAGCGATTTCATGAAAGGATCAGAGAACTCTAAGTCTTCTTTTGTAATACCTAAAAACAAACCACCAGTATCCTTTACCGCATGAGGAGCTATAGTTGAAATTATTTTATTTTCTTGAATACATTCCATAGCTGATGCTGGATCGTTTACCGCATACCTAGCTCCACTATGAAGAAGACCATGAAACTTGCCAGAAGTTCCAGAGCCTATGTCTCCTCTCTCAACTAAAATAACATCTATTCCTCTTAATGCTAAGTCTAATGTAGTAAATAACCCGTTGACTCCTCCTCCAATTACTGTAACTGTTGTCTTAATCTCCATACACATATACTAGGATAGGACCTTAAAAAATTAACTGTTGTCTTAATCTCCATACACATATACTAGGATAGGACCTTAAATAATCTGGTAGATGCACAATTTTAAAAAGAGTAAAATTATCTTTTACACATTAATTTCTATACATTTTCCATTAAAATTTCTTGCCAATCTAATCTTAAAAATACATCAAACTTTTAAACTTGTTTACACTATAATTTAATGCCATGGTTGGTTTAGCCTTAGACGAGGGGACTACTAGCGCTAGGGCAATATTGTTTGATAAAGACCTTAATGTTCTAGGAGTAGGGCAATACGAGTTTCCTCAACTCTATCCTAGACCTGGCTACGTAGAGCATAACCCAGAGGAGATTTGGAATTCACAATTACTAGCCATAAAGACTGCTATGGAAAAGGCTCATATAGATTCAAGCAAAATAGATGTAATTGGTATAACAAATCAAAGGGAGACAACAGTATTGTGGGACTCTAGAAGCGGGAAGCCAATCTATAACGCGATAGTTTGGCAAGATAGGAGAACAGCAGATATTACAGATATGTTAAAGGCTAACTACTTTCGCATGATAAAAGATAAAACTGGTTTATCACCAGACCCTTATTTTAGTGCATCAAAAATAAAATGGATTCTCGATAATGTACCCAACGCAAGGGAGAGGGCAGAAAAAGGAGAAGTGAAATTTGGAACCATAGATACGTATCTAATCTGGAAGCTCACCAATGGGAAAGTTCATGCAACAGACTACTCAAACGCTTCTAGAACAATGTTATTCAATATAAGAAAGTTAGAATGGGATAGGGAAATACTGGAATTACTAAAAATTCCAGAGGCAATATTACCAGAGGTTAAACCCTCAAGTGAAATTTACGGTTATAGTGAAATTTTAAATAATACCATACCAATTGCTGGAGTTGCTGGAGATCAACAAGCTGCTTTATTTGGTCAAACTGCCTTTGACGTTGGTGACGTTAAGGCAACTTATGGTACTGGAAGCTTCATTTTAATGAATATAGGGAATGATATAGTTTCTTCCGAAAATTTACTAACTACTATAGCCTGGGGCATAAAGGGCAAAGTAACATATGCACTAGAAGGTAGTATTTTCATAACTGGTGCAGCAGTCCAATGGTTTAGAGATGGATTAAGAGCAATAGATGTTTCTGATGAAATAGAACCGTTGGCAGCTAGTGTTGAGGATAATGGTGGAGTGTATTTTGTACCTGCCTTTGTAGGTTTAGGAGCTCCCTATTGGGATCCCTATGCTAGAGGCTTAATAATAGGTATAACCAGAGGTACAACCAAAGCCCATATTGCAAGAGCAATATTAGAATCCATAGCGTATCAGGTTAGGGATGTAATAGAGGTTATGGAAAAGGATTCTGGTATTAAAATTCGTTCTCTAAAAGTAGATGGTGGAGCTGCAAAGGACAATCTGCTAATGCAATTGCAAGCTGATATACTAAACATAAAAGTCATTAGGCCAAAAGTCATGGAAACCACATCTATGGGTGTTGCAATGTTAGCGGGGTTAGCTGTAAACTATTGGGCATCTTTGGACGAGGTAAGGCAAAAGTGGAAAGTGGATAGGGAATTTATTCCATTACTAGATGAAAATACAAGACAAATATTATATTCAAAATGGAAAGAAGCTGTGAAGAGAGCCATGAGTTGGGAGAAAAGTGGGTGATAACATTGTCAGGTACAGTTAAAGAGTCTTTATGGAGATATTTAGCTGAATTTGTTGGTACATTTATATTAATACTGTTTGGTGATGGTGCAGTTGTAGCTTCACTACTAACAAATACTCCAGACTATGGTTTTATAATGGTAGCATGGGGATTTGGTGTTGTTTTAGCAATTTATGCAATTGGTCCAATAAGCGGAGCACACATAAATCCAAACGTGACTCTAGCCTTTGCAGTAACTAAAAGACTTAAATGGAGAGATGTAATACCCTATATCATATTTCAAATTTTAGGTGGTGCTGCTGCTGCAGGCGCTTTATTAATCTTTTGGGGTAGCGTAATAGCCCAAATTGATCCTCCCCCATTTCTTTACGCGAAGGTAGGAGCAGCGTTCTTTACTGAATACCCAAATCCATTCTTTTGGGGGGCATATTGGCCTAACAGTCTTAATCCTTCTGGAGGAAGCTTATACTCTCAATTAAATCAAGTATTTCCATTATGGAGGGGAGCTTTTGCTGAGGCTTTAATGACGTTTTTGCTTTTATTAATAATCGTAGCTGTTACTGACTCAGATTCACCATTTTATAATCAATCTTTAGCGCCGTGGGCCATTGGTATTGGCTATGTAATGCCGTTCTTGCTCTTCGAGGCTCAGCTAACGGGTGGTATGATAAATGAGGCTAGAAGTTGGGGACCAATGCTCGCTCTTTACCTTTTTGGTTATAGGACAGGAGCTTTTAATTTTAGAGGGCAGTACTTCTTCGTTTATGGAATACCAAATTTTATAGGAGGCATATTAGGAGTGTTATTTTGGGATTACGTGGTGAAACCATATATAAAAACATTCATTAAGAGAAATTCATAGTAATGCAATACAATTTTTTTACTTTTTCAAATAATTATTTCTTTTTTTAGCTTTATAACCAAACAAAAAGATAATTAAAATGCAAGTATGACTTAAAATTCAAACAAATAATAGTTATAATTTCAAGCTAATTACTCCATAAAATCCAATACAATATTCTTAGATTCTAATATTTTATTAATTTTTTCTCTTATTATTGTTATGACTGTTTGAAATGGTTTCATAGCATAGCCATATAGACAGTACAAACTTTTTATACAACTCATCTAATAACATTACGATGTGGAAGAGAATAGTCCCATACTGGCTCCTCATTTTTACAATAGGTTTTGGCTGGTTTATATTAGCCCCATTAGTAAATGTAATAGCTACTAAATTCAACGTTTCCTTAACCTCAGTATTATTTATAATATCAGCCTATGGTTACACAATGGCTATTTTAGGACTATTAGCAGGGTATATATCTAGTAAATTTACAGTAAAAGTGGTTTTATACTCATCAGCAATACTAACCTTCATTGGCCTCTTAGGTAGAGAATTATCCCAAGAATTCTTACCCTTCTTAATATTCTCAATAATAGCTGCCATCGCTTACCCCCTAGCCGTTGCACCAGTAGGAAATATAGCTCAAACGTTTTTCAAAAGAAATCCCCAAGCAGCAGTTGGTATAAGCATTGGAGTACTTTTCTTGGGAATGTCAATTGGCTCATTTGTAGGCCCCTCCATTTACTCACTATTAGGCTTTAACTTAACACTATTAATTCCAGTAATATTATCAATAATTAGTCTTGCAGTTATATTAGTCGGTATCAAAGATTATCCAAAATATTATACTAAAAGTCTAAAAGGAGCATTCAAAATAGGCATGATCAAAAACTGGTATGTTGGATTAGCAGTAGCCTCAATATTAGTAATGTTAGGAAGTGTAGGCTCTTTAGTCCTAGAAGCACAAGGAGTTTTAACTGCAGTAGCAATACAGTTTGGAGGATTATTTAGTGGTTTATCATTATTGGGCTCAGCATTAGGCTCAATAATCTTACCTTCAATATTTAAGAAAAGGATAGGTGCAATATTAACTGGACTCCTAACTTTCTTTTCAACTTTAATTATAATTTACAGTTTCTTTACCCTTAATGTCCTCTTAATCTCTTTAGGCTACTTTATATTTGGATTTTTTGGAAACGCTTATTGGTCAATAGCCCTAGCCTTAACAGTAGCTTACGTTAATGATCCAGCAGAAGCTGGTTTAGCAACTTCCATGTATAGTGTAATATCAAATGTAGGCGTAGCAATAATTCCAGTATTTTTAGGCAGTCTATTCGCAAACCCATCTACAATCCCATTAGGAGGAATAATAGTTATAATTATGGAATTAATATCTGCCATCATAGCATTCACATTAAAAACAGACTAATCTAAAAATTTTTATCAGCTTATGAAAAAATTATAAACAATTTTAAAGAGGAGTTAATTATTCCCTTTTTAATCCATAAATTTTTCTATCTAGTATAAACTTTTCAAAGTTACACATAAGATTTTAAAAAATTTACACTAGACACAATGACTATTAATGAACTCAACGGTCTCCCTTATTGAATCTATATAATTCTCTATTTTCTCAAATCCGTGACCCTCATCCTTATAAATCTTATACCTAACTTCCTTCCCTAACTTCTCTAACTCCTTAACTATCTGCAAAGTCTCCTCAGCAGGGCATCTAGGATCATTCTCACCAGCTAAAATCAATAGAGGAGCCCTTATATTATTTACGAAAAATATTGGAGACCTCTCTCTCAATAATTTCTCATCATCACCCATCTTTATCTCATCATATTGTCTTAACACTTCTCTTTCGAACTTCTTTTCAGTAAACCAATTAACGAAAGGAACAATTGCAGCAGCTGCGCACCATAACTCTGGATACTTCGTTATACTCATCATCGTCAAATACCCACCATAACTAGCTCCAGTTATTGCTAACTTCTTAACCCCTAAAACCTTTATAGAATTAATAACATCTAAAAGATCTCCACCACCAAGGTCCTTATCATTCAAATGATTAAACCTTCTTCCAAATCCAGTAGAACCCCTATAGTTTGGGCATATAACCTTAAAACCTTTAGCTAAAAGAAACTGAATTTCCGGATTAAAACTATTAACACATTCCCAATCTGGACCACCATGAATATAAACTACTCCCTTCTCCTCATTACCCTTCTCGTATAATAAGGCATGAATAGTAATCCCATTTGAATCATAAGAAACCTTTTTAGGTTTGACGAAATCACCCCTTACATCATCCATAGAATTAGTTAACCTTTCTAATCTATCCTTATATCTGAAAACATCACTAGAATGATCATAGTTTGAACTAATGAAGTATATATAATCGTTATCTATTTTAATATCGTGGTTGAAACCATCTTCAACTATCTTTCTATTATTATATATTACCTCAAAATCTCCAAGATTATCCCTAACATAAACTATTCCTCCCTTATAAGGCACTGCTTCATAAATTTCGTGAGAGTCTTCAATAACTGCTGAAATTTTCCCCTCCTTTATATTATATTTATACACATTCAAGAAGTTATTATGATTAGATAAGAATAGGAATTCATCATCATTAATAAAACAATTAATGCTAGAAGTGTATTGTTCTGAATTTTCAATTGAAATCTTATCTATAACATCACCATTCAACGTTGAGATTATTATATCATTATCATAAATACCTTGAGAGTAGACAATGTAATTATTCTTTATACAAAAATCTGAAACTGGTAATGAACCATTACTTATCTTATTAACACTCTTACCATCGTAATAATACAAGTGTATTGTCCTTCCATCCCTATTAGATAGGAAAACGAAACCTGAGTTTATTGGATATGGGCTGAAATTATCGAAGGAGTCCTTTAAAATCTCGTATAACTTTCCCTCTTCAAATAAATATATTTCCCTCTTCTCTCCTCCAGCTTGATCTATTGTTATGAATAATTTATTCTTTGAAATCCATTGAACTTCTTCAGCATAACCACTTACATCAATTTTTTCACTATTAATAACTACTATTGGCTTCTTTTCCCTTATTACTAATGCTAAGTTATTATCAAAAACATCATAATCGTAAACTGGCTTTATTCTCGAAAGATCTTCATAATTCATGTGTAAATTACCTTCTTAAAGACTTTAATTATTTTCTAGACTATTTAATAGTTATGGAAAAAGACCATAAGAGCAAGCTTACCTTTAAGGATTTATTCTTCATGTCCTTTGGTGGTCAAGCACCATTTATCTCTTTATTAACTTTTGGCACCGTAATGATAGCTTTGGTTGGTACTAGTGGATCTTTTGCAATGCTCATGGCAACTCTCACAGTACTTTTTAACGGCCTCGTAATTTATTTCTTAACTAAGAGATTTAAAAGGGGAGGGGGTTATTACGTTTTCGCATATTATTCACTAACTTCTAGACTAGGATTAAACACTGGCTGGAACTACATACTTTACGCATTATCCTATGGTGGTACATTACTAACTGGAGGGGCTTATGTGTTATATAGTATAATTAGTACTTATCTCCCCTATCACTTACCAGAAATTTTACTTTACCAGTGGTTTTATACGTTAATAGTTTCCATATTAGCTTCTGCCTTATTATTAGCCGGAGTTAAAGTATCAGCAAAATATGCTATGATAATGTCAATTATTGAGATTTTTATAATAATATTCCTATCAGTTTATTTTTTATACGAATCTCATTGGTATTTTTACAATCCAATACCGAAAACAATTAGTCCAACTATTTTAGAAGCGGTAGTCTTTGGCCTAGGAATTCCAACTGGATATGGTTCAATTACACCTTTAGGTTATGAGGCTGAATCAAAGACTATAGGAAAAGTTGCAATAGCCGTGTTAATATTTGGAGGTCTTTTAGCAACCTTCTTCTTCTACTCACTAGGTGCTATTGGATTTAGTGGCAATTTAACTTATTATTTACTATTAAAATTTGGAATAATAGGTTCGTTAATAATTTCATTTATAGCAATAAATGATGGTGTCCTAGGAGGCTTAGCTTATATGCTAGCCGATTCTAGAACTATTAAAGCAATGGCTGAAGATAAAGTTTTTCCAAATTTTCTAGCAAAAGGTGAAAAGCCATTATATGCTGAAATATTAGTATTAATAATATTCACATTAGCCTTTACTTTAATGACTTACTTCCTAGGCCTTTACTTAACCTTCACAATATTAGGAGCAATAGCAGGGCTTAATAATCTATTCGTTCATATTTCATCAAATTCCTCTTTAGTTAGAATAGCGTCAAAAAGAGCCAAAAAACACATTCATGAAATCATAATTGGAATTTTAGCTGCTTTAATAAGCCTAGGAGTTTTCCTTTACTCTTTACCCACATTCAACAAATACATCGTTTACCTATTCTTTGGCTGGATAATACTTGGCTTCATATATGCTGAGGCCTTGGAAATAAGCAAAGAGTCTGCAGAAGAAGATTAAGAATTCAACCTCTTCTCTATGATTTTCCCCACTTTCACTAATTCCTCATACTTCCCAAATTCCTTACTCATAAATTCCTCCTTAAAAGGTATTGTAACTATTTCACATTTTAAAATTTCCTTAGTTTGTTCAATAACTTGATCAATTTCCTCTTTATTTATGTCAGTAGGAAACATATTTATAACAAACGCTAAAGGCTCAGATTTAGCCTCATCTGTTATCCTTTTAAAATATTTAGCAGTTGACATTATATCCTCTAATATAGCGTCAGTAATACCAACTGTTGCAATATGATATTCTGGAAAATACTTTCTAAATAATTCTTCTTCATCATATGCTAAAGGATCATTAATTCTGAAAACCATTCCATAATCTACTATAATTACATCGTATTTTTCAGAAAAAACGTTTAAATACGCTTTTTCCAATTTATCGTTTTTAGCACACGCCTCTTTATGTAATTTATCTTCCATTATTGGATCACTGAAAAACTTGAATAGTGTTAAGTTTCTATTCACTTTAAAAACGTATTCCTCCTCGCTTAGATCATTTATTATAGCCTTGTGAAATCCCTTACCATTAAAGCCTAAAATATGAGAACCTAAGGATATTAAGTCCTTATCTAAGTATAATACTTTATAATGATTAGATAAATAGAAGGCACTGTTTAAGGCTAATGTGGTTTTTCCCACTCCACCTTTA
>JAVYOH010000019.1:0-20313 GCA_038734615.1 Saccharolobus sp.
TACTTAAGAGCGGGAATTAACCTTATGATTGTCAGTGAGTAGAAAATAAGCTTGAGTATAATAATGAAGGGTATCCTTAGTGTAGTTTTCAATTTTAGTATGTTATAGCATCTCGATTGTTCCTAGAGCAACTTTTTGAGGATCAGCATCTGGGACCTGTTTTATCGAAACAATTATCTTAAGCTCTAGCAAATCTATCTCAAATATAAATACTGTTGATAGTTTTTAAAATTTTGTAAGCAGATATAACGTTAAAAACATAAAAAAACTAATATGACATAACTTCAGCTAATGAGAGAAGAACCGAGTCACTAACATCCCTTATTGAAACAACTCCAATAAATGTCTTATTAACATTAATATTAATGCATATAGCCTCCTTTTCACTCTCTATAAATATTAGATTAGAACTCATAATTTTACTTACTGGTAAATTAAGATCTATATTATCCGCTATTGCTCTAGTAATATCTCTTTCAGTTACTATACCAACTATATTATTATCATCATGGATTTAAAAACCGAACTTACTTTCTCTTTTTTCATAACTTTAGCTGCTTCTTTTATGGTTTCACTATGCTTAATCATTACTGGGTTTCTCGTCATTAATTGTATTACTTTCATAATATAGTTTTGGCATTTAACAGAAAAATGTGTTAAGTATCACGTTTAGACTTAGTGTCTAAAACTGGAAAATAGTTGAGCATTATCAGAAACTAATGTTTGAACGACTTCAAATACCCATTCATAATTAATAAAAATGGAGGCTATAAAATAAAAACTATTTAACCTATACTTCTCTCCTTTAATATATCATCTATATCAGTAATTGGTTTTCCTTCAAACTCCACTGTCTGACTAGCTGGAGGATTATCTAAATACGATGGAGACATTTGAAGTATTCTTTGTTCATAAGTAGGTACTAGCTCGTTCTGATAGAATACGCCTATTGGTATTCTATCTCCCCATTCCATACTTTTATCTATAGCCTTATTCATCTTCTCCTCTACTTCCTCTGGCTTTTTGACTACTGGATCCCATGTAGGATCATCATCTAATTTGTAAACTCTCTTATCGTAATATTCCTTAGTTTGGATATCATTATAAGTTGGACAAGGCTGTAAAACATCTATCATAGCTAGGCCTTTATGCTTAATAGCCTTCTTGATTAACTCTTTTAAGTGTTTTACATCATACGCATATCCTCTAGCAGCAAACGTATATCCAGCAGCTATAGCAACTGCTATAGCATTTATATCAGAGTTAATATTCGGTTGAGGTAAGCTCTTAGTCTTCACACCTAATTTTAAAGTAGGTGAAGCTTGTCCTTTAGTTAATCCATAAACACCATTATTATGTATTATCACTGTAATGTCAACATTCCTCCTACCAGCACTTACGAAATGCCCTATGCCTATACCTAATTGATCACCATCCCCACCATTTACAATAACCTCTAATGATGGATTAGCTAATTTTATTCCTATAGCAAAAGTTAATGCTCTACCATGTAATGTATGGACACCACTAACTGGTAACCTCATAAAGTGTGGGATCTTTCCAGAACAACCTATTCCACTTACTAATACTACTTTCTTAGGATCTAAGCCCAACTCTTGAATCGCTTGCTGCTCTGCACTTAATATTCCAAAGTTTCCACAACCTGGGCACCAATCATTCCACTCTACTTTAAGCCCCGCCATGTAACACCACCCTCTTTTCTCCCTTTTGCACAACTGTTTTTATACCATCTTTTACTTCATCCCTTAACATAGGTCTACCATTCCACTTTAGAATATAATTAGTAGGCTCTAATCCAGTATTTAACTTTAAGACTTGCCCAGCTTGGCCAAAGTAATTACTCTCTATATCAACTATCATATCCTTATCACTTAATAATTTCTTCATTAAATTCTTGGGGAATGGGTTAAACATTCTAATCTGAATTAGCATTGGTTTAATTCCCTCGCCTTCTAACTCTTCCATTGCATCTAATATGGCTCCTTTAGGTGACCCCCATGTGATTATAGCTATTTTTGAATCAGTATTACCATACACTTTAATCCTATTTTCTTCTGGAATTTCCTTGTCAGCTGTCTCTAACTTCTTTAACCTCTTCTCATACATTCTCTCCCTATTCTTTGCAGCTTCTGCTATGAACCCATATTCATCATGTTCATCTCCAGCATAATGCATTCTCGCAGTACCTAAAGGTGCAAATGGAGAAATTCCATCATTAGTTATCTCAAACCTCTTATAGTCATAGTCATTACTATTAATTATAATCTTACCCTTTTCTATTCTTATATTTTCCATCCCCAAGAATGACTTTGGAATTATTGAGTAAGAGTTAGCTAAAGCTTTATCTACTAGATGTATTACTGGGGTTTGGTATTTCTGAGCCAAATTAAGTGCCCATACTGCATCTTGAAAAGCCTCTACATGATCACCAGAAGCTATAACTATTTTAGGAAATTCTCCATGGCCCACATTTAATGCGAACATCAAATCAGCTTGTGAAGTTCTAGTTGGTTGACCAGTTGATGGTCCTCCTCTAATATAGTACGTAATAACTACTGGTACTTCATTCATACCAGCCCATCCTATTCCCTCTGCCATTAACGAGAAACCCGGTCCAGAAGTTGCTGTTGCAGCTCTAGTTCCAGTTAATGCTGCACCAGAAGCCATGTTTATTGCTGCTAGTTCATCTTCAGTTTGTACTACAACTATTGTTGACTTTCTTTTTTCACCAGTTTTAGGGTCAATAGTAAATACGTTTTGATGAGCTTCAATGAAAACACTCTCATCAGCGGCTGGAGTTATTGGATAATATGTTTGAAACCTCAATCCGCCATATATTTTACCTATAGCTACGGCGGTATTACCATCAATGTTTATCTTCTCTTCACTAGAATCTCTTTCTGGCAAATTATAAATTGGCTGGACATTCTGCATTACTACTTGCGATGCGATGGTATTTATTTTTACAAATAATTCTTGCCTAAATGTTTTCTTAATGGAATTGTAAAGGTGTTCCTCTTTTAATCCCAATAGTTTGTAAGAAGCAGCTATTGCAATAGTATTCTTAGCCCTATCAGCTACACTTAACGCAACTTTAGCTTGATCAGCAACTTTCTTTAAAATCTCTTGATAATCAATAGGTATTACTTTTACTTTATGCTCATTCCTTAAGTAATTTATAACATCCTTAACAGTAGTTCCATAGCCTTTCTCCTTTAAGATCTTAGTTACCTCCTCCGTTATTTCAGGTTCCATGCTTTGTACTTGCTCAGCCTTAGTATTTTCAACTTCAGTATTATATATTAAAACATCTTTAACTTCCATAAAATGTTGGAATACAGTTTCCGCATCGAAACTAGTTAAAATCTCTACTTTTTGTGCAATACTTCTTGGTGGTTTATCACTAATTGTGAGGTTGAAATATGAATGCCTTCCTTTTATATTGGAATAATACTCCCTGTTTCCATAAATATAATAGCCGTTTGCAGATACGGCATTTCCAAAAATATTTGCTGACGTGTCTACACCAGAGCCTTGAGCACCACCTATCATCCAGCTTATACGCATAAGTTATCAGTAGGTAATTATAGTTTCAGAGTAAATAAGACTATCTCTCTAAAAAGTATAAATATACTTCCTAAAATTTAAAATATATATATAAACATAGTAGAGCGTTATATAAAAGATACTAATTATATTTCACTAAAATAAGCTCATTAATAAATGTTAAAATTTTCAATTTATCTACATTAATTTTAATACTACAAATATGATTAGTACAAACTTCCAGTTTAGAGACGTGGTAAAGTTTTACCTTTCCTGAATCTTCAATTTGTGAAAACGATTACTTACAAACTAGACATTAGTTTAAACACCTTTAAAATCATTATTTAAAGCCTTGAACTATAATTTCTATATATGCAAAAAGTTATAGTTAAGTTTGAGTCGAGCCCTTTATTATACGTGATAAGTGATGATGGTTTAATTAAACAGATTAATGGTTACGACAAGCCGAATATAGTTATTGTTAATAAAATTGATGAGGAGAAAGTAAGTATAGCGTTAAAGTTAGGATATAAATTATTTGAATGTAAGGATCTAAAAGCAAGGGAAGAATGCCTAACAAAGGTTTTAAATGCTGTTTTTCCTTATTGTAAAGTATGTAAATTTATTTGACATTTATACGAAAAACTCTTGATTAATTATGATTTCTTGATAATATGTTTTTATTTTTATAAGATTTAGATGTTAGACTTAAACATTACAGTAATATATATAAACTCTAAATGATAAGTATAAATAGAATGAGAGAGCAAATAAAGTTGAGGAGAGCTAATAAGGACGATTGGGAGAAGATTTATAAATTGTATAATTCTCTAAGCGATGAGGATCTTTATCTAAGATTCTTCCATCTTTATAGGATATCAGAAGAAGATGCAAAGAAAATAGCTTCTGGAGATGATCACATTACCTATTTAGCTGAGTTAGATGGCGAGATTATAGGAGAGGCAACTCTCCACATGGATGGTGAATTTTCATTAGTAGTTGATAGAAAATATAGAGGTTTAGGTATAGGTACATTATTAGTAAAAAAACTTATCGAAGAGGCTAAGAAAATTGGATTAAAAGTCATTAAATTTTACACATTACCAGAAAACGTCCCAATGATAAAAATTGGGAGAAAATTAGGCTTTAAGCTTAGATTTAGTGAAGATGAAGTTTATGGTGAAACTAAACTTGCAGAGAAGGAAATATTAGTTGAGGAATAACTTATTACAATGACTTTATTATACTAAAGAATAGAATGAGTATAATGAACTACAAAATAATTATAATTGTTGTGGCAATAGCTGTTATACTTATAATTGGAGGTCTTATTCTATTTGAACATGCAATAATGCCTTCACAGACTGTTATATCTAAAGTCGTATTCCCAACTCAAGATCAGTTATCTTCTGTCTTAGGTAATAATTGGAATATAACTGAACTATATGAGGAAAACTATAGTAGTGCAGTAAATCAGCAATATCCGGGAGGCACAGTATTATATCAAGAATACGTGCAGAGGGATAACCAAACAATAGTAATTAGTGTATTACAATTGTCAAATTCTTCTACGTCAATAAAGGGTATAAAGGTTGGAAACTATTTAGTTTTCGCAAACGTTTCTAGCAATTCTACTCAAATAAATCTAAATAGTATAGAAGAATTAGAAGTAAGTACACTAAAAAGTGGCAAAGGCTTAATGCCTACTGTTAATCCCCTACTCATAGTTCCAATGTCTAATGTAACAATTCTACAATTTGGAAACGCTACTACATCAAACTACACAATATACTTCCAGACTCTACTTTATAATAACTCATATGTAACTATAGACCTTGCTAAATCATCTAACATTTCAAGCCTATTTAACTACTTATTATTAACTGCTGGGAAAAATGTAACAGTTTCTACAATAAATGGAGCAAAATACTTTAATTTAAGTCTTCAAACTTATTATGGTAGCGTTTACTATTATGTAGGAGTAAAGGATAACTACTTAATATTTATACAATCACAAACTCCGCAAGCATTTCAACTATTCCTTCTAATCGTTAATAGAGTTTAACTGAAGCATTTTTTAATTTGATAACAAACTAATTATCATGAGTAAAAAGTTCCTCATAATTCCTATTATCGTTTTAATTATATTAGCAGTAATTGCAGTATCCATTTCTCAATCTAAAGATAAAGATGCTACTCCTCTATCTAACCTAGGCTATCTTTTAACTCCAAAGGAAGTTAGTGAAATAGTAGGACATAATTCTAGTTATAACCTAGTATTATGGGGAGAGATTAATAATATATCATCAATACTAGGGAAAATAAACTATACTAAAATGATTTCTTTAAGTAATAGTAGCTTTGAAGTGCTGGTTAACGGTTCCTCCACTCATAACTCCATAGTAATAGATGGAGTATTCAAAACTAATAGCACATTATTAGCAGATTATATATTATTCTACTTATCATCTAAAGGATTTAATTACTCGACGTATGGAAATTTAGATTATGTTTATAACAATTCTCTTGCCGTAGGTTACGCTAAGCCGTTTATGTTTGTGGTAAAATTATTTTACAAGAATTCAACAGCTGTTAAAAAGTTGCTAATAGCGCAATATGATAAAACCATGAACAATCCAGAAAGTTATGTAAGTTCATCACCATTTATACCTAGAATAGGCAATATATCTTTATGGGGATTTATTAATTATTCTGCGATAAACAAATCTTCTTACGGATATTTTGTATTATACAATTCTTCAACATTCGTTACTATTAATATATACAATTCTTCGAGCATTGCTAATCAGTTTTACTCAAATTTAACGATTAACGCTAAGAAATACGAGTTTAATATAACATTTTATAATTTCCAATTTAGCAATACCGTTCCTATAATAAATGGTACTTATGATAATGCAGAATACTTAATAGCTAATACTACCTTCTATTCGAGCATGCTTAAAACTAATCTTCATGCATTAACCCTAGTGGGAGTTTACAAGAATTACATAATTACAATATCTAGCGAATCCACTTCAGTTAACGATCTATTAAAACTTGAGCATGCTTAAAACTAATCTTCATGCATTAACCCTAGTGGGAGTTTACAAGAATTACATAATTACAATATCTAGTGAATCCACTTCAGTTAACGATCTATTAAAGCTTTTAGGTAATATTATAAGTTCAGTATAATAATTTTTTTTTAAAAAAGATTATTAGAATACTATTTCTATCTCTTTTTCGAATATATCTTTAGGCAAATATGCTGTGACAATCCAATTGGGAACATCAACAAGCTCGCTTATTCTTAAATTAACAGCTACGCTTGCCAACATGTAAGCTTCTACTGGGCTCATATATTTAGCTAGAATTGATATTATTCCTTTTATCGCCTTTTTAGCAGCATTCCAAAGATTATTATCTATCCCGGGATAAGCTATGTATTCATTATATTCAAGCTCTTTCACTCTTTTAGCAATAAATAATGGCTGAGTTATATTAGCGTCTTTTAAAAGTCTAACCTTCATCGTAACTTCTAAAGGAGCTTCTATAGCAGTTCCACAAACTTCTCCATCACCTTGTGCTAAGTGTGTATCACCTATAGATAACATGGCTCCTTTAACGAAAACTGGCAAATATAATTTAGTACCAACTGTTAGATGCTTTATATCCATATTTCCTCCATTCTCTCTGGGAGGTATTGTACTAAATTTACCTCTATAGGGCAAAGCAGTTCCAATTACGCCGGGAAAAGGTTGAATTGGTATTTTAACATCTAACTCTCCAAATCTAGCATAGGCAAATTTTTCATCAACTTTCCAAATCTTTAATGCAGGGCCTTGTATATCTATTGAAGCAGTGTATTGTTCATCAGCTAAAAATCCAAAACCAGGTAACACACCTGTCCATCCCCAGCCCTTATTCTTAAAATCTAAGAACTCTATTTCTAACGCATCCCCGGGTTCTGCTCCCTTAACCTCTATTGGTCCAGTTAATGGATGAATTTTTGAAAAGTCCAATTTTAAAAGGTCTTTTTCTGTAGAATTGGGAGTTATCTGATTATCAGAAGCCTCCTTAGTTTCTATACTTATTACATCACCATCACTAATTGTAGCTATTGGTGGTAATGAATTATCCCATTTATTATGGGTTATAGCATGAATTGTGTATTGCACAAAAATATATAGTATCTAAACTTATAAAGCTTGTAAAAATTAACCACCCGTCATAAAGCTATAAATACCTAAGAATATCATAAAGATTCCTAAAAATAACAGTGAAAACTTTCCAGCCCTTTCCATTACGGAGAAATCTCTCTTTAACGCTTTTATTGCACCCTTATACGTCAATCCTACTATTATAGCTTGCGAAACAAATGAACCAATTCCAAATAACAAGCCTATTAGAAATCCAGCCTGTCCAACTATTGGAGTGAGGGCTAAAGTAAGTAATAGTACTACTATGAAATCTCCTCCAAACGCTGCTGCTAAACCATGTACCCATATAACCTTATAACCTCTTACACTCTCTTGTGAAACTTCACTTTTCCTCATTAATAATAATCCTATACTCACGGAAATCATTGTGAGTCCAACAATTACATCAACATATGGGTCTAGATTATAATTTGTTAGAAAAGAATATATTTCTGAAGTTAAAGCACTTAGCATAGTCCACACGAGCGTTAGTGCGGTTGTGAATATTGCAGTAGAAACTATAGCATATTTAAATTGTTTTTGCATTAATGCATAAGAGATGGTAATAGGCCATGTATGCTCATCTGGCTTTATACCATGTATAAGTCCTATTATAAATATTGCCAAAGCCCAATATGTACCTAGTATTGTTAGTATTTTATGAGCAATAGGTTCTAATATATCTGGCAATGAGAGAATTGCTACTGCAATAGCTATAGATATTATGATTGCAATTAGTATTTCTTTTCTCATCATACTATATTCGGGTAACCCTAATATATAAGCTTTACTAGGCATAAATTAGTTAGATAGATAGATAAAAAAGAAAATTATCTTTATCTTCTTCTTATGGCTAATATTATTCCTACTATAATTATTATCGCTATTATGCCAATGGCAACGTAAAGTAGGTTTGATTGAGTTGATGATGAGCTATTAGTAATAATGGTTTGAGTAGTAGCCGTGCTTGTAGTAGTACTAGGTGTTGTACTGCTTTGTGTAGTAGCCGTACTTTGTGTTATTGTTGTAGTAGTGGTATTTACTACTGCTGTAGTTGGATAAATTATATAGTATGTAATTGATGGATCATCAAATACTTCTAACTTACCGTTTAATATGAAGTAGTTAGAGGAGTTTAATTTAACTAAGGTCCCATTAATCTCCTTATAAACCTCTATTGTCCCATTAGCAATTATAGAAACATTAAATAGTATATACTTATTATTAGAAGAGACATTTACTACTACTTTTTGTGCTTTATAAATGCTTCCATTTAAACTTTTTGTAGTAATACTTACATTTATTGGTTTTACAATGGTAACATTTGCTGTAGTATTGCTCTTCGTTAGTACTATAAATTTAGCAGTATTATTTATCGAGATTTCAACTAGTACTGCTTCTTCCTTATTAACACTGACTATATGAGATATATTAACTATTGCAGTAGATGATACGTTGCCCTCACTGTTAGCCTCAATTATAACTGGCTCTCCATTAACATAAACATACCCCGTGAATTCAGCGTGTACTGGTTTTATCCCATTTATTGTAACTATTTTTAATTCGGTGAATTCAATATTTGTGTTTGATTGTATTCCTCCAAGTCTAATTGAAGTGGTTCCGTTGAGTGCTGAAATATGAACATAACCTAATACTGTTCCATTTACTCCATAAAATTCAATAGTCTCGAAACTCGCCTCAATACTACCTCTACTCATACCAATCATGTTTGGAACTAATCCCTCACCTTTCCATATTAACGCTGGTGTTAAGGTCCCATTAAAGTAAGCCTTTGATACCAAATAGCCTTTTGCTGTTGAGTTAATTTCAGTTCCATTATAATATGTGCTCATGAATAACGGTGAGTATCTCCTTGGAACTTGTGTAGTTGTTGTAATTTCCCCACTGGTTGATGACTTTGAACTAACTGTAAATGTTAATAACGTTAAGGTTACTTTTTCACTAGTCGTAGAGCCTAATTTAATGTTTAATGTTTCATTAACTATTGATGTACCGTTTGCGAATTCTAATATAACCTTTCCACTACCATTTATGTAAGCATAAGTTAATATGTTAGTTTGATTTAATCCAGCCCAAACTAGTTCTGACTCTCCTGCACTGTTTACAATTACCCTAATTAAATTACTTATATTAGTTAATACTTTAATGGTATTATTTGAATAAGCGGTCACATTTATGTATCCTTGTATTTGTTTAGGAGAATAGAACGTTAAGATATAAACAGTTCTATTATATGTTATTTTAAATGAATGAGTATCAGTTATTGTCTTATTGTATACTGCTGAGCTTACTATGTACGTTACCTGATTTATTATACCTACATTATGACTTCTGTATATACTTTCGTATCTAGAATAATATACATTTATTGTTCCTGTGTTGCTTCCTTGAACTAAGGTAAGTGATGAAAAAATTGTTAGTAAGAGCATTAGAGTTATGATGAGTTTCCTTCCCATACGATGTCTAAATTTGTTTCGACTATTTAAGGGTTAGTTCCGGAAAAAGAATTTCTATTGTTTAAAGAAAGTTTTATTGAATTTAAAAGTTCAAAATAGTTTATAATCACAATATGATCTGTGAAATTTTAAAACTATAAGTTAATATTAGATCATTATTCTCTTCATTATCATTAAGAGGTGATATGAATTTTAGGTAAAGTCCAATATCGTTAAATATTTGTTGAGGAGAAAGATTTTCATAGCTAGAACCTGAAATATAAGCTACCACTGTTACATCCTTATCTTTTATTGTAACATTAGCTGAAGTATGGTTCAAGTTAAGAGAAACTACTTGCCCATTTTCTAAATATAAAAGTACATAAAGCTGGGTAAACGTTTTGTCAGGTTTTATTCCTACTATGTAAATCCCATGATCTTTTACATGTATCTTAAATTTAACTTGAAATGAGAAGGAATATGTAACGTTAGTTTTCACTGGTTTAGTCATGCTAGAGGTTGATACATTTGATGAAGATACGATTTGTAATCCAGATATGTTTATTGGAACTTGGCCAATAGGCTGGCTTGGTCTATGGAGTGCATAATAGAGTTCTATCCCTAGTACAACATTTACAATCAAGGTGATTAATACTAAACCTACTAGTAGTGTTTGCCTTTCCACGTATTATATATTGCTTTATATCTCATATAAGCATTGGTTCCATGGAACAGTGAAACGCTAAGCTAATAAACACTAGTTTATATAGTTTAGTGAATGAGATATACAATAACAACATTTTTACTACTAACTCTGTTAATAACAGTGATTCTCATTTCTCACGCAGCTAGCAATAGAGAAAATGGTTTTATTAATATATATTACAATGGAACTGTTGAAGCAGAACTAAACAATGTGTCTAAATTTGTTATTATAGGCAGTAATATAACTGATCTTAAAGTAGTAGGGGCATACTACAATTTATCAAGTAATATTCTATATTTGAAAGGATATAATACTACAGTATTCGTTTCTTACAAAGCTATTTTACCTAAAGGTGTAATACGAGTTAGTGAAAATAACAATTTTACGATAAATGTCTTCTTACCTATTAACTCTTCAATAAACTATATCTATCCTCAACCAAATGCTTTCGTTGCTAAAAATGGACTTTACATTATCTCATTTTACAATGTAAGTGAGCTAGTAATACTTTACACATTTTCTTCAATTGTTACAATCCAACAGTCTTCTTCCAATGATATAGTTTTTATAATAATTGGCCTAATAGCAAGCGATGCAGTATTAGTGTATCTAATATTATTTGTAGTTAGGAAGAGAGGAGTTGAGGAAAAGGAAGAAGAGACTAATGTAAGTTTAATCACAGACACTTTAGATGAGAGGGATACAATAGTTCTTGAAGCTATAAAGATGGGTACTAACACATTAGCTGATATTGTAAGACAAACTGGCTTGCCTAAATCAACAGCCTATAGAAGAGTTAAAAAGTTAGTTAAATTAGGATATGTAGAAGAGATTAGAGAAGAGGGGAAAATTAGATATGAGATAAAGAAAAATCAAGGTTAAGCATTTATATTCTGACTTTTACTCTTTTATGTATTTTGATGTATATTTTATATAGTTTTCCAGTTATTCTTAATTAGACTAGTATATTTTAAATGAAATATTGAGCGTTTCACTAGTAGTGGAACTAGCCTTTATATAGACGAAACGAGAAGTGGTCCTTAGGGAAATGCGATGAACAAAATGTTAGCGTTAGGAATAATATTAACTACACTATTAGCTGGAGGAATAGTAATAGGCGAGCAAGTTAGCGGAGTATTAGCTAATATAAGCTATACAGTAATTTCACCACAAGCTTCAATACAAACAATTCCAGTTTCCTTCAATTTAGGTAATTTAACTGCAGGCCAAAAAGGTAGTTTAAGTGAAAATGCCACAATAACAATTTCTACAAACGGTACTTACACTATTAAGCTAGTAGAAGATTCTTTAGATGGTGTATTTTCAGAGTTTAATGTTACAATACATATAGCAAACTATACATTTACACTAACACTTCATGGGAAACATGTTTATCCATTATATCTAAATAAAGGAACATATGTTGTTAATATAAATATATCATATGTAGTATCTCAGAATCCAGTCTCTAAATCTGTTAGCAACGCACCATTTTTAATAATTAAATATGGAGGAGAAGATAATAGTAGCAGCACTGTTGCAAATGATCATCATCATGATAAAGAAAATGATCATAATAGCGGTTAATAAATAATTTTTAAAGATAATCTTTTTTTAAAAAGATATTAATTTAATAAGTATTTTTCTTCTAGGTAATCCAATAGTCTTGACGGATTATAGGCTTCATTGAATGATCTCATCTGAAGTTCTTTAGGAGAGTATATGGCACCGTATTTATGAATCTTTTCCTTCAGCCATTCCTTAATTTGGTCTATATTTTCTACACTAGAAGCAAGATCTCCCAATTGATTCTTAACATGATAATATACCATACCAGATATAATATTACCTAATGTATATGTAGGGAAATATCCAAAAGATCCTTGACTCCAATGTACATCTTGCAAAACTCCTTCACCATCATTTTTAGGTCTTATTTTAAGATACTTCTCCATTAGTTCATCGAACATTGAAGGGAATTCCTCAGTACTTAATGTTCCTTCAATAGCTCTCTTTTCAATTTCATATCTTATAGCAATATGGAAGTTATAAGTTAATTCATCAGCATCAACCCTTATTGGTTGTCTCTTAACATTATTGAAATAATAATAAACATCCTCTACTGGATCTTTAACGTTAAGGTAATTATAAATTAGTTTAACGAAGTTGTAGCTTCTTCCTACTATATTCTCCCAAAATCTGGATTGAGATTCGTGAAATCCCATAGAGGGTGATGTACAAAGTGGTGTGTATTCTAATTTAGGATCTATTTGTAGCTCATATATTGCGTGCCCACTTTCGTGAATTAATGAATATAATGCTCTTTTGAAATCATAACCCTCATATCTCACAGTTATTCTTACATCATTTCTACTCATAGATGTGGTGAATGGGTGTGGTGATATATCTATCCTAAACCTATCTTTTGGCATCTTTAAAACTTCAAAGGCTATTTTCTCTAATATTTTGCTCATTTTATCTATATCATATTTATCATCTTCAAAGTGATATTTTCTTGTAAATCTATCATCTATTTTATCCAAGATCTTTGATAAGCCTGGTAATAATTCGCTGAAAACTCTGTCAGCCTCACTTACTGTAAAACCTTCTTCGTATAAGTCTAATAATGCACTGTAAGGATGGTCTTTGTAACCTAGCCTTTGAGCTATCTCCCTTTCAATTTCTATTATTTGCTCTAGATATGGTTTAAACAGTTTAAAATCGCTTTTAGCCTTAGCTTCTCTCCATACTACAGTCGCCTCGGATGTTATTTTATTAAGTTTCATTTCTAGTTCCTCTGGTATTGCATCATAGTATCTATATTCCCTCTCTAAAACTCTCTTAATTCCCTTCTCTATATCATCCTTAGGTTCAAGCCTTTCTATATCTTTTCTAATATTTAGTAATAATTTCCTTCTGAGTAAGCTTAATCTTGCATAAGCTTCTCCCCTTTCTTTAGCGCCACTAGATGGCATATAGGTTTGTAAATCCCATCCAAGTAGGTTTAAGGCGTGTTCGATAGCTCTAATATCTTCGTACATAATCTAAAGAGTAAAGTAAAGTTAAAAAAATTAAACTGCTCTTGAAAAGCCCTTAAGGAATTGGTCTAGTTATAGCTCCCATAGATGCTTGAGTTACTAAAGATGCATATTTAGCTAATAATCCAGATTTATATCTAGGCTCTGGAGGAGTCCATTTCTTTAACCTATTCTTTATCTCTTCTTCTGGTAGTTTCAAATCTAGCCTCTCATTTTCAACATCAATTAGTATAGTATCCCCATTCTCTACTATAGCAATAGGACCTCCTACCATAGCTTCTGGTGCAACGTGGCCTACCATTGGACCTCTAGTTGCGCCAGAGAATCTTCCATCAGTTACCATAGCTACATTATCTAAACCAGCTCCTACAATTGCAGAAGTTACCCTTAACATTTCTGGCATTCCTGGCGCTCCCTTAGGTCCTTCATATCTTATTACAACTACTTCACCATTCTTCACTTCTCCATTTTGTATTCCCTTAAATGCCTCATCCTCAGAATTATATACCCTAGCCTTTCCCTCAAATCTAGTAACATTAGTAGCAGCTATTTTTATCACAGCCCCTTCTGGGGCTAAAGACCCTTTTAATATAACTATACCTCCCCTAGGTTTGATCGGATTATTAACATCTTTTACTATGTGATTGTGAGGAACGTTAGGATACTTATACTCCATTAAGTTTTGCTTCATAGTCTTTCCGGTTACAGTTAAAACATCACCATTAAGTAATCCAGAATCTAGCAATTTCTTTAGTACTATTGGTACACCACCAACTTCATCTAAATCAGTCATAACGTAATCTCCTCCAGGTTTCATACTTGCTATGTAAGGAGTTCTCTTAGATATTCTATTGAAATCATCTAATGTTAATTTTACTCCAGCTTCATAAGCTATTGCTAGTAAGTGTAATACAGCATTGGTAGAGCCTCCCATAGCCATTAATGTTGTTATAGCATTTTCAAATGCCTCATAAGTTAATATATTCCTACTCTTTATTCCATTTTCGATTAATTTAGCTAATGCTTTACCAGTTTCTCTTACATACATCACTCTCCTTGATGAAGTTGCAGCAGGAGACGCGCTACCAGGTAATGCCATTCCCAAAGCTTCAGACATAGTAGCCATAGTATTTGCTGTGAATAAGCCAGCACAGGTTCCCACTGTTGGATGAGCTCTCTTCTCTATTTCATATAATTCATATTCCGATATCTTTCCCGCTATGTACTGACCTATAGCCTCGTGGATGTCCTCTATTGTTAATTTTTTACCCATGTAATAGCCTGGTTCTGCAGAACCACCATAAACGTAAATTGATGGTACATTAAGCCTAGCCATTGCCATTAATATGCCTGGAGTAGTCTTATCACATCCGCCTATGCCTATTAACCCATCAAACGCATGAGCGTTAAATTGAGCCTCAACCATATCAGCTATCAAATCTCTACTAACTAGGCTATATCTCATTCCCTCTGTTCCCATACCTATATTATCATTTACTACCATAGTAGGAAACGCTAATGGGCTTAAACCCCCCTCCTTAGCGCCTTCTTTTGCAACTCTAGCTAAGGCTAATGTGTGGAAATTACAAGGGCCTGCTTCACTCCACGCAGTAGCTATAGCAACTAATGGTTTATTTATATCATCATCTGTTAGACCAACAGATCTTAAAAACGATCTATGCGGTGAATTGTATACTCCACGATATCTTAATTCACTATTTAATTTTGGCATATAAAGCCTTACGATTAGAGATTAATAAGCAAATATGTTATATAAGTAAGGCAATATATTTAAATAGTTAAAGAAAGGGACTAAAAATTCAGTCTGACTGTCTATATGTCGCATATATCAATTAATTTTTCTAAAAAATCAGTTTAATAATGTTAGTCAAACATTAAAAACAAGTATAAAAACTATAGTTAACGTTTTTCCTAATCTTCTTAGTATATCTAAAATTTAGAAATGAGTTTAAATACACAAAAAAGGAATAAAAAGATAGAGGGGAGAGTCTATGTTAGATAATCCTTCAGATATAATAATATTGTTAGTAGTCATAGCTGTTCTCTTCTTTGGATCCTCTAAAATACCAGAATTATTTAGATCCTTAGGAAGAGCTATGGGTGAATTTAAGAAAGGTAGGTTAGAAGCTGAAATGGAGATACAACAAATGGAAACACAACAAAGTAATAACATAGAAGAGCTTGAAAGGAAAATTGCTGAGTTGAAAAAGCAATTAGAAGAAGTAAAACAAGGAAAGTAAGAGCTTAACAAAAGTGAGCTTAATTGCCTGAAAAGGCTAAGGAGGAAGAGAAAAGTAAATTCTTTGAGGAGAAGCCATTATTAGAGCATATAAGAGAACTAGCTATAAGGCTTAGAAGAATTGTAATATCACTAACTATTTCATTTATGGTATATTTTATGATAGGTTATAAATGGGTTAGTATAGACCCATTTTTCGGAATATCAAAAATTCCAATTCCTTATCCTTCATTTTATGATAGTATAGCAGTTAAAGTTACTAGATTTATAATTTACCATGAACTCCCTAAGGGAGTAAAGGTAATAATAATTAACTTGTTTGATCCTTTATTCGCATCAATTTACGTAGCCTTATACCTAGCAATACTTACATCACTTCCTATAATTATCAGAGAAACATGGGCTTTCTTATCCCCAGGCTTGTACGAGCATGAGAAAAGAATATTTAAACTAACTATAATTCCAGCATTCTTACTCTTTATAGCAGGCTCATCCTTCGCCTTCTTCATTCTAATTCCCTTAATGTTTGATTTTATTCTATTTTACAGTTATAGCTTAGGTCCTTCAGTAGAATCTACAGTAAGTCTTAGTTCTTTCATCTCTACTGTATTTTTATTAATGGCTGCATTAGGATTATCATTTGAAATGCCGTTGATAATGATTGGCCTAACTTATATAGGTATGGTTAATGCAACCACATGGAGGAAATACTGGAGATGGGGAGTTTTAGTTTCGTTTATTATAGCATGGATAATCTCACCAGGAACTACGGGAGGTGTAATGGAAACAATTATTGGACTATCACTATCAGCTCTCTATTTCTTAGGAATGGGAATTTCATCAATAGTTGAAAAGAAAGTCGTAATCCATTTAATATTTTATATTCTAAGAATAATAATGATATATACATGAAGTCTATAAAAGATATATTTAACGTCGATTTTAGTAATTATATTAAAGAAGTGGGAGAACTGAATGATAGAATTAGAAAGGAATTAGGTTCAGATTTCCAATATGCATTAACAGAGGATAAAAGAGTAATATTATATGTTCTAATAAGGTATTTCAATCCAGATATTGTTATTGAAACTGGTGTTGGACCTGGGGCTTCAACTGCAATTATTCTTTCAGCCTTAAATCGTGGAGTATTGTATTCAATTGATCCAAGGCAAGTACTGGAAAACAATAAGCCAATTGGTTTTTTAGTACCTAACAATCTAAGGAGTAGATGGAAATTACATATAGGTACAAGTAGGGAAATGTTGCCTAAAATTTTAAGCGAAGTTGGTAAGGTAGATGTATTTCTTCATGATAGTGAACATACATATGAGAATGTGATGTTTGAATTAAATGAGGTTTGGAATTATTTAAGAAAAGGAGGCTTGATTTTAATAGATAACTTCGAATGGAGTGAAGCGCCATATCATTTTACTAGGCAGAAAGGAGTTAATTTGTACAAATTATCTGATAAGGCTGGAGGTTTTGCTATGATAATAAAACCTTAGATACTATTGTTATCCACGTAGTCCTATAAAGTTTAATAAGTTTTTAGTTATTAAAGATAAATTTTATTAAAATTAACATAATTATAGAAACTTAAGAGAACATTATAATTGGATGAAATAAGTATTATAATAAAAATATATAAAAATCATATACTATTAAACAACTCCTATTGATAGAGAAGGAATTTCAGGTTATCTTGTATTATTAGGAGTTACCGAATTTTTCTTTCTCATGTTTATAGCCGAAGCATTATACCCTAACTATTCAATTAAATTCAATTACATAAGCGATTTAGGGGTTGGAAAAACTGGAGTATTATTCAATTCATCAATCATTCTCATGGGGATTTTAATTATTATTGCATCACTTTTACTAAAAAAATTCTATTCATTTGCAGTATTTCTAGTTGGATTAGGGGGAATGTTTGTTGGGATTTTCCCAGAAACTACTGGATTTATTCATGAAATTTCAGCATTAATAGCCTTTCTATTCGGAGGGATTGGAGCTATACTGACTTCATTCTCAACTCGTAGTGCAATAAGATATTTCTGGATTGTGTTAGGCTTAATCACACTAGTTTCATTATTCTTATATGTAGGCAGATATTACGCATTTTTAGGCCCTGGTGGAATGGAGAGAATGATAGTATACCCAGAGTTAATATGGGGTTATAGCTTTGGTACTTATTTAATAATAAAACAATGAAAAATAATTATTCTAAGTCTTCAACGTCAGCTTGTGTTTTTACAAATGTTCCTTTTCTTAAATCCTCTAAAGCTTCCATTATTTCATAATCATAATTCATTACTATTGGGCCATACCATGCTATTGGTTCTCCTAGGGGCATTCCAGATAGGAATAGTAACTTTAATGGTTTATCTTTTGCTTTAATATTTACCAATCCTCCTTCCCTATTGAAAATTACTAATTCTTTAGACTTAGCTCTAGTTACTTCATCAAATAATCCCTCTCCCTCAATTACATATGCTAATGCAGTATACCCATCTTTTACAGTATGTATGAATGAGGATTCTGGAGGAACAGTCACTTCCAAATATTCTGCATCAACTACTAAATCTTTAATTGGTCCTTGAATATCTCCCACTTGTCCAGCTATAACTTTAACTTTTGTCCCATTATCCAAGGTTATGTCTGGTATGTTTTTCCCCTTTAAGTTTTTATACCTAGGTTTCATCATTTTTTGCTTACTAGGCAAATTAACCCATAATTGAAATCCCCATAATTCTCCATCTGCATTTACTTGCGGCATTTCCTCATGAAATATTCCACCTCCCGCAGTCATCCATTGAATATCACCAGATTCAATTACACCACTTATTCCAGTGCTATCTCCATGTTTGACTCTTCCCTTAAGCATGTAAGTTACAGTCTCTATTCCCCTATGAGGATGCCATGGAAACCCTGCTATATAATCCTTAGGATCCCTAGAGCCGAAATGATCTAAAAGAAGGAATGGATCAGTGATTTCCGCTATTTTAGGCCCTCCAAAGACTCTGTAAAGCTTTACTCCAGCTCCATCTATCGTATAATGCCCAGTTATTACTTGTACTACATCTCGTATTTTCATAAATATAAACTTCTATCCTTATAATAAAAACTCGATTCAACTTAACTATGATTATTTTAGAAAGAGAAAATTCTGTTAAATATTATTAATTTGAATTATCAAACCAAGATATAGAATTTTTATAACGAATATACAAAAATTAAGAATTTCCTATCTCAATAAAACTTATTTAGACTCGTTATAATCTAATAACATGCAGAGCAGAATTTATATAAAACTTCTTATTATGTTAGTAATTCTAGGAATATTAGATTATTTAGTAACAGTAATATTAAAAATACTTGCACATTATTACCCATCCATAACAGAATACTCTCAAGATATTACTACGGGATTTAGTGTTGTTATAATAGCTATAGGCGGTTTTTACATAATCAGAGTATTACAACGTTTAATATTTAACTCATTCCTAGTTAAATTAGAGAGGAGTACAGCATCTACAATAAAAATAATTTTAGATATACTATTCTATACCATTCTAGTAATGATAATTTTAGCAGCTTTAAAGGTTAATTTAACTGGAGTTCTAGTAGGTGGTGCTGTAGGTGGAATTATAATAGGCTTAGCAGTACAAACTATAGCTCAGAATTTATTATCTGGCCTTTTAGTAACTACTACGAAAACTGTAAAGCCAAATGATGCAGTTTCTTTAGTATCATGGATCTGGGGTTTTCCAGTAGTTGGTGAAATTACGAAGGTTTCAATACTCTTCACAGAGATAAAGACTACGAACGGGATTATTGTAAGGATACCTAACTCAGCATTTCTCGGGAATACTATATTTCAAAAACTAGAATCGGAGAATTCATTAATATATCCTTATCAATTGCTCGTTAATGCAGACGTCTCAGCAAATGAATTATTAAACTTAGCTAAGTCTTATATTCAAGATTCTTTCTCTAAGAATAAATTATCTAATCCAGAGATATACTTCACTGGAAAAAATGGAACAACCAATGCTTTTACTGTAATACTTCATTTCGAAAAGAT
>JAVYOH010000020.1:0-20060 GCA_038734615.1 Saccharolobus sp.
AAACAACCGAGCAGATGCTTAATGAGGTAGTAAAAAGTATAGAGGAAAAGAGTTATAATGTGGTAATTTTAGCAGGTGCACCAGCAGATTTTAAGTTTAAAGTTAAATTTGATTCTAAGATAGATAGTCACTCTGAAATACCAAAAGTTGAGCTGGAAAGAACGCCTAAAATCTCGGAATATATTAGAAAGTATGATGTATTTCTCGTGGGTTTTTCCGCAGAAACTGTTAATTCGGATGAGGAACTTATCGAAAGGGCTAAGATTAAACTGCAGAGACATAAATTCGATATAATTATAGCTAATAATGTGAGAAGGAAAGATATAGGATTTTCGTCTGAATATAATGAAATTATAATAATAGATAAGTACGGAAATGTGAAAAAAATAGGTAAAGCCCTTAAGACAGTATTAGCAAGAGAAATATTAGATATAATAAAGCGAGAAATAAGAAGTTGAAAAGAAGGGAAGAAGAGTTTAAATAAAATAGTAATAAACTATTAGATTGGTCAATGGCTCGGGTAGCTCAGCCTGGGAGAGCGCCGGGCTGTGGACCCGGAGGTCCCGGGTTCAAATCCCGGCCCGAGCCCTTATTTATATTATTCTAGCGAGTTTTAGTGGTCTGAGACTGTAGAACTTAAAAATCATCACTTAAAAACTGTTTAGCTTATCTTTGATTTTGCCAGCTTACTGTTAAAAACATAAAGATAGTTAGCTTCATATTTAACAAATAATATCTCATTTTTAAGGTAGATATGAAAAGTTAGAAGGTCTCATTCAATATGATATCTAAAAAACCTTGAGCTCAGCAATATGTAGACTAAAAACAAGCATGTTTAAGTTCAAGCCTACAAATGAGTCAAGGAGTATAGCCTCAAAACTCTCTATGCTGTGGAACATCTAGCTCTTTATTGGGCTGTTTTCTCCTTGGTGTTTTAAGAAATGTTTGCAAGCATTGTTTTTATTCATGTTTATTGGGGTATCATTTCTGAAAAGTTGTTGAGGCTTGGCGATTAAGTTTTTAATTTTTAACGAATTATCTAGAATAGTTCTGATGATGGGCAATGCCCAGAGGAGAGGCTGGCACCCTAGGATTATCAAGTGTGTGGTTTTTCACACGATAGGGATGTGATAGGAGCGTGGAATATAGCTTTAAAATTAGATGTGAGCCTTATTCCTTGGGACTCGAAGGGGATCCATGACCCTTGCGTGGAGTGGTTGGTAATCACGATGAACCGTGAGGTTGGGGCTCAAGTCCCTAGATATGAACAAATAAAAATGAATATCCGGGGACAAACGGTGAAGATGTAACAAGGTCATAGAATGATTTTAAATAAGATGTAAAACATCTAAATATAATTTAATATAGGATACCTACTATTTTTAAAGTATAATATTCTGTCTGGTTGTAAAATTTAATATAAAATTTTTTAGTTTTAAGAAAAGGATAAGCTTTAGCGATATTTAAGATAACTTTATAGTTGCTAAAGATTGTATTTATAGTGGCGGGGTAAAATAGCGGGGTGGGCTAGCCAGGTTAGGCCGCGGGGCTCATAACATCTTACCACACGTGTTGAGAAACCCCGAGGTCCCAGGTTCAAATCCTGGCCCCGCTACCATATTTTATATTTCTAGTTTTTTGAACATAAAGCTGTAACTATCTGGATAGTATTCAGTGTAATATCCATCATTCAGATTACCTATAGATACAATTCTAGTTTGACCTAGAAGATACTCTTTTTGGATATCAGAATGTGCGTGGAATAAAAGTTTAGGCTTGGTTGAAAGGATTTTAGCCATAATTTGGTTAGATCCTACGATTACACCATTTATGATACCTGTTATGGAACCTTTAGGTGGATAGTGTGTAATTACAACATCAGTAGAAAAATCTGAAGAAATGTTAAGAAGTTTAGTCACGTATTTATTATTTCTTTTAAGATACTTTAATACAGAAACGTCTTCCATTTCCCCCACTATTCCGTAAAAGTTTCGAATATATTGAGGGCATTCGATATCTCCTAGTCCTATAAAAATGTCTGCGTCAATTTCGTTATTTAGTATCTCTATCACATCGATCTTGCATGATAGTCCAGATATGAGAGCTATTTTTCTTATACCATTCATCTAAATAATATATAGCTAGGGCAGAAGCTATAAGATCAGCTGTAGTTCCTGGATTAAGATTGTTTTTAGTTAAAAAATTATTAAAGCTCTTTAACTCATCATCTGAAGGACAATCAGAAATTAACATAGCCATTTTAGATACCTTCAAAGAGCTAAAAGCTCCATACTTTTTAAAAATCAATGTATCAGGATAATTTGCTAGTATTTTTATAAAAGCTCTCTGAACATCCTTCTCGAATCCACATTTGTTTTCATTTATGATATAAAATGCCTCAAAAGTTATTGAATAATTATTTATAATATTATATGCTACTAAATCATATCTGGAAGAAAATGTCATAAGTTCATAGAACCCTATAGAAGTTAGATCTCGATAATCCATTTTGTTCAGCTTTCCTAGATAGGTAAGATTTTGTGCTTTTAATGCTTCTAAAAACCATCTTGTTTCAACACTTTCTAGACTTCTAATGGTTTGGCTTACTCTGTTTCTTAGATCGAAAATATCATAAGAGGTTATTGCTTTATATGCTATAGGTGCTAAAAGTAGATATGTGCCAAATAGTTGATATTCGAAACCTAACTTTTTTGATTGCTTTACTATATTTAAGATGGTATCATAAATCTTTTTTACGCCTTTGTAACCTCTAATGCATAGTTCCTTATAATAGTTTGAAGATAGAACCGCACTTCGATTAAGGTCAATATATTTTACATTATTAAGATCTTGAAATCTGCTCGCGTTACCTGGTTTAAAGATATACGATTCTGTTAATGTTGCATTAGACAAGATAAATGATATTTCATTACAAAGGTCTGATAAAACCTCTGACTTCTCTATCACCTATTATCACCACATTTTCTTCTTGGCACTCCATTAGCATTCCTTCAACCATTACCTCTTTTCTTCCAAATAGTGCTAAAGAGAAAATACCTTCATAGCTTATGATTTTTGAGACTCTATATTCATTCTTGCTTATAACTAAGGCTATAGAGGGATAAAATAAAGCTTGACAGTCTCCTAAAACCGTTGCTCTAAATCTGACCTTGCCTTTCTTTTTGCATACTTCTTCACAATATTTCCAAGGCTTATCATATACGAATAGTACTGATATTTTTCTTCCCTTATATATTCCCCTTCTTTTATTATCGTATAGTAGATTTGCATAGTCTATCCCATAGTTAGTATTAGTTTCAATTATCCATTGTTCATCTTTTTTAAAACCTTCAAAACTCTCTATAAAATCAAGAGCATTCTTACAACCATAAATTATTATATCTATATCAGAATTTTCATGATGTATACCTAACGCTATTGAGCCTGTTACGCCTACATCTTTGACTTTTACATAATTTTCAACAAAATCAATAAGAGCAAGTACTACGTCATCATTTATACTACTTTTTAATACTCTGTTCAATTCTTCCTCCGGTTTTATGTGTTTTTTAATATTAGATAAGTATACAATAGGGAAAGGAGCATCATAACAATATTCAAAATTATTTTCTTGTTGTATTTTTATTAAATTATGTACACCATATTGTTTAAATACTCTTTCATAACCTCTCCAAAGACCTTTGCCAGTATAGATGTATTTTAAATAAGCAAAAACATATCCTGGTGGATTGTAATTGGTAAATATTGTGTATATATTATTTAATTTGTCGATTATAAGATCTCTATCCAAGAAATAACGTCGTTCCACTCTCTCAGCCTCACGTAAGAAATAGGAGTCCCACTGCTCTCTAGCATTCCTTCATCTAAGTAATGGTATAATCTACCTCCAAAATAAGCATTAGCTATAAACGCAGCACCCACCGCGGACTCTTTAAACCTTAAGTCGTATTTAACTCCTATTTTTAATGAGTTTTTAGAGTATCCAGATACTATAATTGGTAAGTCATATTTTATAGAGTACCACTCACTTATTATTTGTAGTAATTCCGTTTTTATGCCTATGTTGTATACAGTTGATTTATCAATCTTTGAGTATTTATGTAAAAGATAAGCTATTTCACCATCGATAAAACTTAAAGAAGTTCCTCCATATCCATCTATTATCTTACCATCAACAACTACTATGATCGCATAAAATTTTCTACCAGCTTCTATCAGTACAAAATTCTTCATGTTGAGGAATACTCTATAGAAAAATACTGAGGCCACCTTATCTGCAGTTCCTTTATCTATTATATTGTTCTTTTTATCTATTGATACACTTTCTAACTCTATAACTGAAGGAATCGTAAATGAGTTATAAGTTGCAAGATACTGCTTAGATGCTATTAAGAAATCTCTTAGAGGCCCTTTCGCATTAGGATCCTTTAGAGTAAGTAAAAATATTTCTTTATTGTTAATATCCTTTACTTTATAGAATGGTAATCCATGGCCAGATGGTAGCGCAATAGCTACTGGTCTATAATCTGCAATCATTTTTGATATTTTAGCTGCATCTTTTTCCATTAGATCTGTAGGTATTTCAAAATATTTTACTAGATTTCCAATTTCATCTACAAAAGCAAAAGCATATGTTTCACTTCCAGGATCTATACCAACATATATCATCAGTGGCTGCCTCGCTATATCATTTTTCAATATGGTTCTTCTTCATCATCAGAATAAAAGGTATAATTATATATAAATATAAAAACGCCGCGGCCGGGATTTGAACCCGGGTCAGGGGCTCGACAGGCCCCCATCCTAGACCGCTAGACTACCGCGGCAAATTAAATATATCCCTAAAATTATTTAAAGTTTATGTGAGTATTATAATCTGTTATTTTATGTCTAAGGTCCTTTATAATTGAGGACTTATATAACGCATTAGGGGGATTATTAGTTCAAATTAGACTATAAAAAGGTCATGCTATTCATGTTTATATCCAATATAATCATAAATTAAGCTATAAAATTTTAATTAAATATGTTCTATAGATACTCTAGAAAATTAGTGCATTGATAGAACATTTTTCCACAAAGTTGGTCATATAAATATTCTTCTTAAATAGAAAATTATTTAAGATGAAAAATGTACATAAAATGGTTGTTTATGATATGATGTTTAACCACGATATTATAAAATATGTGATATATCTCCTTAAATTATAAATGGCTGGTATTATAGTGTGGTTAAGTAAAGGATAATAAATCCCATAATGATTATTAATGGGATAAAAGCCTAATTATTAATATGGCTAAGTTATTTGGCACAGATGGAATAAGAGGGGTTACAAATGCTGAGTTAACTCCAGAGCTAGCGTTAAAAATAGGTAAAGCAATAGGTTCATATTTTGGCAAAGGTTCAAGACTTTTAATAGGAAGGGATGTAAGGGCTGGAGGAGATATGATATTGAGATCTGTAGAAAGCGGTTTGTTAAGCAGTGGTGTAATTGTGTATGAAGCTGGAATGGCTCCTACTCCAACTTTTCAATATGGTGTTAAAACTCTAGGTTATGATGGTGGTGTAGTAATAACTGCAAGCCATAATCCGCCTCAGTATAACGGTATTAAAGTTCTTTCACCTAATGGTATTGAAATATCCAGAGAGGAAGAACTTAGTATAGAAGATATTTATTTCAATAGTAAGTTTAATTCTGTAGAATGGAACGAATTAATAAATGATGTAAAGAAGGAAGAGAGGATTATTGATATATATGTAAAAGGGATATTATCTCACGTAGATGTTAATAAAATAAGGAGTAAAAAGTATAAAGTGCTTATAGATGCTGCAAATAGTGTAGGCGGGATAACTTCTCCCATAATTGCACGAGAATTGGGTTGTAAAATTTACACTCTTAATGGAAACTTAGATCCATTATTTTCTGCTAGGATGCCAGAGCCTACCTTTGAAAGTTTAAGCGAGACCGCAAATGTTGCAAAAGAGCTTAACGTAGATTTATCTGTAGCGCATGACGGAGACGCTGATAGGGCTATATTTATAGATTCTATGGGTAGAATCCAGTGGGGTGATAGAAGTGCTGCTTTACTATCTTACTGGGCGTCAATTAAGGCTCCTAATTTGCCTAAACGAGTATTCACTGCAGTATCTAGTTCTAGTTTGGTTGAGGAATATTTAAGCAAATATAATATCGAAGTTAAATGGACCAGAGTAGGTAGTGTAGATATAGCTCATACATTGTTTAAGGAAGGCGGTATTGCAGGATTTGAGGAAAATGGGGGTTTTATGTTTCCTCCTCATCAATCAGTAAGAGATGGCGGTATGTCTTTTGCATTAATGTTAGATATGATGGCGTCTGAAAATCAAACTTCTGCTGAACTATTTAACACGCTTCCTATTTACCATTTAATTAAAACGAAAGTAGAAATTACAAGTAAGACTGATGTCGAGAAAATTTATAAGGAGATAATTGAAAAGTATAAAAATTACGGAAATATTATTACTATTGATGGTGTTAAAATTATAGGTAAAGATTTTTGGTTCCTTGTTAGAAAGAGTGGAACAGAACCTATTATAAGAATATTGGTTGAGTCAAAAGATAAGAATAAATCTGAGGAACTCGCTAATGAGTTGAAGAAGCTTGTTGGTGAGCTAGTTTGAAATATAGGTTAATGGATTTACTTGCTTGTCCAATATGTAAAAATTTTCCATTAGAGTTGCACATTTTTTCCAGAAAAGAAGTTAGTAGAACATTAAGTTCAGAGGATACGAAGCCATTATGTGAAATATATTGTGCGTATAAATCTAGTTATATTAAAGATTTGAAAGAAACGCCTCCTTGCGAAGAGTGTATAAGATATGAGATAATTGATGGTTTATTATTCTGTAAATCTTGTAATAGATGGTATCCAATAATCGATGAAATACCTAGGATGTTACCCGACAAGCTAAGAAAAGAAGAGGAAGACATAAAATTTCTAGAAAAATATAAAGAAAGAATACCAAAGGAGATATTAAATAATGGAATTCCTTTTCGTTTAAAATGAACTTATTAATTTGTTTAATGACATTATAATATGGTGTAAAAGTAATGGAAGGTTCATTTATTGGAAACCTAGATGAATGGATAAAGCTTCAAAAGAATTTATTAGCAACTCTGAAAGAGATGGAAAAAAAGGAACCAACCGAAGGTATGGATAGGTTAGACCTGATATTAGCGTCTAGAACAGCGTTCCAGCATATGATGAGAACTTTAAAGGCATTTGACCAATGGTTGCAAGATCCTATGGTAATTAAACACATGCCTAGGGAAATGTTAGAAGATGTTAAGAATAGTAGTTGGGAGCTTTTACAGAAATTATTAGAATTAGATATAAGACATACTAGCCAATTTAGGGAAATGATAACAAAAATAAGTAAAGAAGGAAAATTGGATCCTTTAATATGGACAAGACCAGTTGGAGAAGAACAGCAAGAAAGGGAAAGAAGAGGACCATTATCTACAATATAAAGATTATCTTCGTCTCCTCTTCATTTCACTTTTTATTTTTAGATTATATTCTTCATCTATTGCAAGTATTTTTGTTTTTATCTCATTGAGGGCTTGAAGTAGTTTATTTTTATATTCTTCATCTATTGGGTTTTTCTCCAAAACTTCTATGCCATTATTAGATACGCTTATTTTTTTGGAGATAGGATCGTTTTCTATTAGTCCTAAATATAAAAGCGATGTAAGATCTTCTTTTATCATAGAGCTAAATACATTATTTCCTATTACGTTAAATTGATATCCAAGATCTATGCCTTTTTGTTTTAATTCGTATAATAATAGAATGATAGATTTCTCTGTTAATTTATTAACTTGCTTTAATATGTATAATAGTTGTAATTTTCTTTTATCTTCGTTTATTACATTAGGGCTGATAACTTGTTTAGATACTATCTTTAGGTCTTTCGATTTCTGTTGGTTAGGTTGAGACAAAACTATCCCCCATATCTTTATTTCTGATACTTTAATATATTAATAAGTTCTTCACAAGTTCTCCTAGGATCATTGCTCTTAGTTATTGCACTACCTACTACAAATATATTTATAGGGAGGTTAATTAGCTCAAATATTTTATCTTTATTTAACCCGCCAGCTATTGATATTATTGTATTTAGATTAGATATTTTTGCTATCTCATCTCTTAGGTTAGCTATAGTTATCCCTCTGCTTTTTTGAACATCTAAACCAACATGTAAACCAATAATGTCTACTCCTAATTCTTTTAATTCTCTTGCTCTTTCGTAGGTGTTTTTTACATTAATTAGATCAGCTTGTACTAGTATATCTAGCTCTCTAGCTTTTTTTACTGCGGATGAAATTGTAGAATTATCCATAATTCCTAATACGGTCATGATATTTGCTTCGCCTAATTTAGCTATTTCAACTTCTACATCTCCAGCATCAGCAGTTTTAGTATCTGCTAACACTATTTTGTCTGGTACAATTTTTCTTATTTTTTTTATGCCCTCTATCCCAGTAGCCTTTAGTAATGGAGTACCTATTTCTATAATCTCATTTTCAAAATCCTTTACCTGATTAACTATTTTTATTGCATCATTAATATCTATAAAATCTAATGCTATTTGTAAAAATTTTTTATTACTTAGCTTTTCAAGTAGTACCTCTCTCATTTAAGGTAAATAATATAATAGAAAGTACTTAAAGTAATTGACAGAGAGTTTTTATTTTAAAGAAGCGAATTCACACTACTGTGAATATTAGTGGGTAGTAGGTATATTGTGGTAACTGGCGGTGTTCTTTCAAGCATTGGTAAAGGTACATTAGTGGCTTCTATGGGTCTTTTGCTTAAAAAAAGGGGGTATAATATAACTGCCGTTAAAATAGATCCCTACATTAACGTCGATGCTGGAACTATGAATCCATATATGCACGGTGAAGTTTTTGTTACTGATGACGGTGCGGAAACTGATTTAGATTTAGGCCATTATGAACGATTTATGGATATTAATATGACTAAGTATAATAATATAACAGCAGGTAAAGTGTATTTTGAAGTTATAAAGAAGGAGAGAGAAGGGAAATATTTAGGCCAAACCGTTCAGATAATTCCTCATGTTACAGATGAAATAAAAGAGATGATAAGGTATGCTGGTAATATAAATAATTCTGATATTACCTTAGTGGAGGTTGGTGGAACGGTAGGTGATATAGAAAGTCTCCCATTTCTTGAGGCAGTACGACAACTTAAATTGGAGGAGGAAGATAATGTGATATTTGTTCACATCGCGTTAGTGGAATATTTAAAAACGACTGGGGAATTAAAAACTAAGCCTCTACAGCATAGTGTCCAAGAATTAAGGAGAATAGGTATACAACCAGATTTTATTGTAGCTAGATCTACAGTAGTTTTAGATGAGGAAAGTAAGCGTAAAATAGCCCTTTTCACCAACGTTAAGATAGATAATATAATATCTAGTTATGATGTTCAAACACCTTATGAAGTACCTTTAATTATAGAAAAACAAGGCTTAATTAGTAAGATTATTAATAAATTTAAGCTTCAAGATAGGGTTATAGATCTTTCAGATTGGATAAATTTTGTAAATAATGTAAAAGGAATCAATAGTAAGAAGACGGTAAATATAGCATTAGTAGGCAAATACACTAAGCTAAAGGATGCCTATATAAGCATTAGAGAGGCAATATACCATGCTTCTGCTTATTTAAATGTTACACCTAATCTTATTTGGATAGAGTCAACTGATATAGAGAAAGACCCTACAAATTTTGATAAAATCTTAGGTAATGTAGATGGGATAATAGTTTTGCCTGGTTTTGGAAGTAGAGGAACAGAGGGCAAGATTAAAGCAATAAAATTTGCAAGAGAGCATAAGATACCATTTTTGGGTATATGCTTCGGATTTCAACTTGCTGTAGTTGAGTTTGCTAGAAACGTCTTAGGTTTAACTAACGCGCATTCTACTGAAATAGATCCAAATACAGAATTCCCAGTTATAACTTTACTAGACAATCAGAAAAACGTAACACAGTTAGGCGGTACAATGAGGCTCGGAGCTCAAAAAATTATAGTGAAAGAAGGGACATTAGCATATAATCTATATGGTAGAAAAACGGTATATGAGAGACATAGACATAGATATGAGGTGAACCCTGCTTATGTGGATCTTCTACAAAAAGGTGGTTTAACTATATCCGGTGTTAGTGAAGATGGTCTAGTTGAGATAATAGAGTTACCTTCACATAGATTCTTTATAGCTACTCAAGCTCATCCAGAATTCAAAAGTAGACCTAATAAACCATCGCCAATTTATTTAGGATTCATTAAGGCCGCTGCCGGGATTTAGTACTATTATTATTCTATCATATTTTGATTTAATGATCTTTTTTATCCCCTTTACTCCATTATGATATTCTATATCTATTAAATTCAGATTTTCAAGTTCAGATATATGCGAACTTATATTTCCTTTGCTCATTCTAAGATTTTCAGTAAGCTCTGAAATACTCATAGGAGAAGAAGAAACTAGTTTTAATATGCGTATTCTTGTCATTACAGATAAAGCTTTGGTAATCTCATAAATTTTTTCAGGGTCATCTACAACTAATTCCATAAGTACTAACTTTAAGATACAAGTTTAATAAGCAATATCGCTATTCTGTTCATTAAGCATTAAATGTAAGACAAAACAAAATTTAAAATATAAAATAGGATGATGATATTGTGCAAGCAAAATTAGAAAATCCGTTGAAGAGTCTAAGAACAGCCATAAATAAAATCGTATTAGTAAAGTTAAAAGATGGGTCAGAATATATAGGCAAGCTAGAGCAAACTGATGGTACTATGAACCTTGTACTTAGAGAATGTACTGAAATTAGAGAGGGAACTTCTGAACCAGTAACAAAATATGGCAGAGTTCTTATAAGAGGTAGCAATATACTGTTTATTAGCGTTGATTATGAGAGTATACTAAATAGTGGAAAGTAATTTTATTTAATATAGTGTTATGAGGGATACATAATGAGAAACATAAATGTGCAACTAAATTCTTATGCAGATATAGAGAAACTACAAGTTGAGCTGGTAGAAAGAAAAGGACTGGGGCATCCAGACTATATTGCGGATTCTATAGCAGAAGAGGCAAGCAGGAAATTATCATTGTATTATCTTAAGAAGTATGGTGTGATTTTACATCATAATTTAGACAAAACACTAGTAGTTGGAGGCCAAGCTTCACCAAAATTTAAAGGAGGAGACGTACTACAGCCTATTTATATTATAGTTGCCGGTAGAGCTACTACTGAGGTAAAGACTCAAGACGGAACAGAACAGATTCCAGTTGGAACTATAGTGATTGAAAGTGCGAAAGAATGGATAAAAAATAATTTTAGATATCTGGATCCAGAGAGGCACGTAATAGTAGATTACAAAATAGGTAAAGGCTCAGCAGATTTAGTAGGGTTATTTGATGCTGGTAAAACAGTTCCGTTATCAAATGATACTAGCTTTGGTGTTGGTTTCTCACCACTAACTGAGTTAGAAAGGCTTGTTTATGAGACTGAGAGGCATTTGAATTCTAGACAATTAAAAGCTAAATTGCCAGAAGTAGGAGAGGATATAAAAGTTATGGGGTTAAGGAGAGATAAAGAAGTAGACCTTACAATAGCTATGGCAACTATTAGTGAGCTAATAGAGGATTTAGATCATTATATAAGTGTAAAGGAGCAAGTTAAAAATGAAATATTAGATCTGGCTTCAAAAATAGCACCAGATTATAATGTAAGAGTTCATGTGAATACTGGTGATAAGCCAGAAAAGGGAATAGTGTATTTAACTGTAACCGGAACTTCTGCAGAGCATGGTGATGATGGTATGACAGGGAGAGGTAATAGAAGTACTGGACTAATAACTCCAATGAGACCAATGTCATTAGAAGCAACTGCTGGTAAGAATCCAGTTAATCATGTAGGTAAGTTATATAATGCTTTGGCAGGTTTAATATCTAAGAAAATATTTGAAGACGTTAAAGATATTAAGAATATACAGGTAGAGATTTTAGGCCAAATAGGTAGGCCTATAGATGACCCATTAGTTACTAATATAGATGTAGTAACTAATACTGGTATACTTAAAGATGATACTAAAAACGAAATATATGGAATAGTTGATGAGTTGTTAAGCTCCTTCAATAAGCTAACTGAAATGATATTAGAAGGAAAAGTTGTGTTGTTTTAATCTTTTATTTCTGTACTCTTCTATTATCTTTTTTATATCTAAATTATTTGCTTTTTCGATGTTTAATTCTTTAGTTAATAATTTTAAATCTTCAACTACTTGTTTGCTTAATACTACAATTTCATTATCAATATATTCTGCTATTTCAATATTAACTTTTTCATTATTAATAAAAATACTATCTCCGTTAAAGTATATTATGTCATTTATTTTAGTATTTTTTCTAACAATTATTACATCATTTCTATCAAACTTATATATGATATTCCTTAACTTATTTAGTTGTGATTCATATTCTTTAATTCTTTTTTCATAATCACTAATTAGCTTATACAAATTTTGTATAGTAAGGTTCAGTTCATAAATTTTCCTATCTCTTTCAAGATCCTTATTTGATTGCGATCTCATCTCATCAATTCTTTTTGAGAGTATTTCTTTCTCACTCATTAATTCATAAACTATTTTTCTATAGCGCAATAACTCCATCTTTAGATTTCTGTTTTCTTCTTCAAGACTGTTAAGTCTAAATTCCATACGCACTTGATTTTCATTTGGTTTATATTGGGGGTAAGCTATCTTATCCTCATTTTTTAATAGATGTTTTTCTATTTCCTTCTCTACGCATTCTGATATAGTATTGCCATTTATTACACAATCGTAGATCGGATTTTCATCGATTTCAATATCTAATTTGCTTATAAAACTCTCTATTTGTCTAAGCTTGCTCTCTATTTCCTTATATGCTTTTATAGCTGAAGCTAAAGAATCTCTAATGTGAGGATTATCTATTTTTATTCTATGTAAAGTAGAGAATTCGTCTATTAATTTCTGTTTTTCTTCGACGCTTAAGTTCTTCTCTGGTATAAATAATCTAGCATTGAATTTACTAGCAATTTTCTTTACGGTATCGGGTAGTGGGTTTACATCAGTTGCTACTATTACTGGTTTTCCTTCTTTTGAAATCAAGGCTACTATTTCATCTCTATCAATACTTCTTTTAGATGTTAGTAAAACGGGTCTACCATATATATCTAATATAGATATTCCAACCTCAGTTCCCGGATCTATACCTATTATCAGCCTTCTTTCAGATTTTTTATCCTTAAATTCAATCTTATTTTTATATATAGGCCTTATATCTAAAACTACGTCATGCCCTTTCATCTTTTTTATGAGGCCATATAATCTTTCTCTAGGGGCATATACTATGAAAACAGCCCCTTCAATTCCAGCCTTAGATTTTTTTAGTATCATATCATAATCGAATCCTTTAGAATCCAGCTTTTCCTTTACCTCTCTTGCTACCCTTAACAATACACCTCTTATGTATCTTTTATATCTGTTTTGACTCATTCCACCTGGGCCTAATGTCCTTCCTCTCGAGATAATTATTTTTGTTCTTTTTTCTTCTACCTTTATACTCGTTCCGTATCCTTTTAGTGCTAGAATTGCAACCAAGTACGAGGTTTTCTGTGGGTTCAGTTTTCCTTGAATATCAAATCCTATTTCCTTAGCTAGATCTTTCAATTGTTTGAACTCGCCATTATGATATGTTACCTGAATTATGTTTGAATTAGATGGTAATAACTTAATTATGTTTATTATGTCTCTGTCTGTTTCGCCTAATTCATATATATTATCTGTAGCAATAATATTGATTTTATACTCCCAAACTAATCTTATTATTTTGCTTAATCCAACATTTTCCATTTTTTCTAGGATTTTTCCATTTTCATCAATGATCGTTAGTGCATAAAGTGGCTGAGATTTAGCTAGTGGGTTTTCCATTGGTTGAATATCTATACCTAAAATTCTCATAATACCCCTCTTACATAATTAAAGACTTGTTGAAAGTTTGTATCTATTTTAAATTTGTTAAAAAACTTTATGATATTTATTATATCAGATTTAAGTCTCTCTTCAGAATATGTCGCTTGCGGCCAATCTATAATATATGGCTTATACTTTTCATCAATTAATATATTATATGGACTTAGATCTCCATGCGTAACTTTACATATAGTGTAAGCTATTCTTAATGTCTGCAAAATTTCATCAAAAATTTCCTTTAAATTTAAATTTTCATTTTTGGCTCTATTGAGTTCACTTCCTTTAACATATTCCATAGCTACTGCGTTGTAAGCATTGCCTAAAGGTCTTGGCACGTATCCACCTTCATTGAATACACATTCTAAGGCATTGTATTCTCTTTTTGCATTTTCGACTGTTATTGATATCCAGCTCTTTTTGTCTACATCTCTGTTTATCCTACTACGTTTATACCTTTTTGTTCCAACTCTATGGAACTTGACTGCTATCTGGTTTTCACTAAAATCATAACCATAATATACTATGCTTTCTTTTCCTTCTCCAATAACCTCTGATAATTTATTTAAGCTTTTATTTAAATAAAGCATCTTTATTGCAAGGATATCTAAACCGGCAAATGTTAATTTATATGCGAATTCTGTTGGACTCTTGTAAATAAGTTTTAGATTATTTAATTTTGTCAATGTAATTTTTAATTCTTCATTATTTTTTATATCTAGTTTCTCTTTTAAAATAGGTAATTGGACAAATTCTCTTTTATCCTTGAAACTGTATAAAGTTTTGAGTATTGCGTAATCAAAGGGTCCTACTAGTGAAGCTTTTTCAGATAGTGAAAACTTCATTTCTAAGTATATACTACCTAAATTTAACTATTATATGTTATACTTGTTTTAAGAATTTTTCCTTTTGCAGGAATTTTATCTATGATATCATTTTTTAATATATTTAACCCCTTAATATTTGGACGCTGTTTACTAAATACCTTTATTATCTTATCTGCTAATTTTTCCTTTTCATCGTCTCCTGGTACTAACACAACATAATATTGTGTCTTAGTTTTTACAGCTTCTTCACTTCCCACTATAATAGATATTTTTTCATCATTAATAACTAATCCTAAACTTAATTCCAATTTAACATTTTTTATAAAATTTTTCTTTCCATATATCATGAATGAACCTTTAGCGAGGTATTCTCCGCTAGGGGGTGACTTAGATACTTGATTACCATAAACCCAAAATACGTCAACTGAGCCTAATCCAAGTTTCCATGCCTTAGAATAACAAGCAGCAATTACTGCAGCGTCAAAAATGTCCTCTTCCTTTTGGTTATTTTGGTTAATTTTTAGAATTGTTGCAGGAGCTCCTTGAATGTCTGCATGTAAAAATATATCACTATCTTCCATTATTTTTCTCACAATACTTTCGTTTTGACTTGCATCTTTACCTGCTATTATTAAAAAGCCATTTCTAGATATGCTCCATCTATATTTTTCATACCATTCTTTTTTTCTTAATAATATTTTTATTTCATCTCTTTTTTCTAATTCTTGTTTCTCAGATTCTTCTAGCTTTCGCTTAAGCTCTTGTAAACTTTCTAATGCTCTAGCCAATTTTCTTTTATATTCTTTAGCTTTGTCAAAAAAGATTGTAGCATTTTTGGTAACGGGGATTGTTGTATCTAATTCTACTTCAATACCATCTAGGTTTACTTTAATTTTCTTTTCATTGGCTTTTCTTTCGTTTATTATCTGTTCTAGTTGGTACGACTCTAGTAAAATACTGTTACCTATTTTTTGGTATAATTTTTCCTTTTCTTGATATTCCTTAATATTTTCCTCCAATTTGCTAATTGTATTTAGGATTTTCTGCTTTTGTTCTAAGATTTGTTTTGAATACTCTTCTTCTAATTCCTTTTGTGTTATAGAATAGAAATAATCATCTAGTGCATCATTAAAATTCTCATATTTCTTACAGCTGCTAAGTAGAAAAGGCGTAACAGTTAAATTTTGTATAATACAAGGTTCAATTTTCTTGTTAATTATAGAATCTTCTAAAGACTTTATTTTCTGTCTTATACTATCTAAATCAATCTCAGACTGATCGCTTAGGTTAAGATATGCTATGACTTCTTGTGGAACGCCTAAGGCTCTTGCGAAATTACCTTTTTTGAGTAATTTTTGAATCTCTTCCTTAGGAATTTCTATAGAAGGAGGCGGTTTATAATATTCACCAGGTTTTACTTTTCTATCTCTAAACTCTTTATATTCCGTTGAAAATAAGATTTTATTTTCTTTGTCTGCTATTACTAATAAGCCACGTGGCAATAATTCAACTATAATTTTCTTTTCACTTTTTAAATATAACACCAATATTCTTTCTTTCTCTAGTATTTGCACATCTTTTATTACATCTCCTCTTATAAGCTCTCTTAATATAGAGGCTTTACCATAAGAACTTTTTGGATAGTTATATTTAGTAAAATTAATTCTTTTTCCTGCTTCTATTAGAAGCTCTTTGTCTTTACCATTGCAATATAGCTTAAAGATAAACGCATTTTCTTGATTTTCTATAGAGAAGATATTATCTATAATGCAATTTATCATATTCTCCCTATTTTCCACGATCCATGCTAGTAGGTCAAAATAACTCATTGAATTTTTACGCTGCAATTTTATATTTGGAAGATCCATTTATTAAACAGAATGGAGATAGGAGATAAAATATTAATTATGCGAGGAATTATGGGATTTATAGTCGGCATGATTTCTACGAGTATTCAATCTTCAATACTACTATTAGCTTGGGTAGTGTCATTTTATATTTTTTCAGTTATATTTACAATTTTTATATTTAGGCAAACTAGATTGTGGTTAGTTTTTGGTAAAGGTACAGCTATTTTTTTCACCAGCTGGTTTCTTAGTCTAATTATGGTGTATAATCTCGTATTGAGAGGATAAATCATGCTGACTCAGAAGTTCGTTGTAGACACAATGTTAGGAAAGGTTGCTAGATGGCTAAGAATAATGGGTTATGACGTAACATATAGTAATAAGCTTGAAGACTGGAAAATTCTGAAGATAGCTGAGACGGAGAATAGGATAATTATTACTAGAGATAGAGGATTATACATTAGATCGTTAAAGAGAAATCTACGATCAATACTACTTTATCCAAACTCAAATATAATTTCTGATCTTGCATATATAGCATATAAGACAAAAATCGATTTATCAGTTAACATAAACGCTACACGATGTACGCAATGTAATTCAATATTGAAAAAAATTTCGGAAAATAGATGGGTTTGTCCAAGATGTAATAAAGAGTATTGGAAGGGCAGACATTGGAAAACTATAGAAGAGGTAATAATTAAAGCCAATGCCGAGTTAATAAAAATAGAAGAAAAAGATGATTCAAGAGGAATTAGTGCAAATAAACGAATTAGATAAGGAAGTAGGAAAATTATTGGTTGAGATAGCAAGAAGATCAATTAAAGAAAAATTTAATTTAGATAATGTAAATTTGAACGAGTATAAAAATGACATATTAAATAAAAAGGGGCTTGCTTTTGTAACTATAGAAAAAATATCTGGAAATACGACTACATTAAGGGGTTGTATTGGATATGTCGAAGCTATAGCTCCTCTTAAAAATATAGTTTCACAAGCTGCTAAAGCTGCAGCTTTTTCTGATCCTAGATTTTACCCACTTAAAAAAGACGAATTATCGCAGATTGTTATAGAAGTTACAATTCTCACTAAACCGGAGGAGATTAAGGTTAAAGATAGATGGGAACTTCCTAAGGTTATAAAAGTAGGAGATGACGGACTAATAGTCAAAAAAGGAATTCTTTATAGTGGTCTTCTTTTACCTCAAGTTGCTAAAGAATATTGCTGGGACGAGGAAACGTTTTTAGCAGAAACTTGTATTAAAGCTTCATTAGAGCCAGATTGCTGGTTAGATCATACAGTAAGGATTGAGAAATTTAGAGGTATAATATTCAGAGAAACTGAACCTGAATCTAAAGATATTTTAGTTATAAGTCCTAATGAAGTTAAGTGTAAATTAAATGAATTAATTAACTATATGGCATAATAAATTGACTATAATTATTTCCTTGTATCTTGTACTACTTAATTATTAATTATTAATGATCCAATATTAGCCTGACTATACACGAAAAGAAGTAGAGATGCATTTTTATGCTACCAATAAAAGGTTATATATACGGTGTCCTAGAATGGAAGAAGAGTATGCAGAACTATTCAGTGATGAAGTTAAAAATGCATTACAAGATGCATTAAAAGATATGAAAAATCCCGTAGACATATATGTTTTTATAGATAGTAAGGATGATAGTTGCCAATATTGTAATGTTACTAAGAAATTTGTAGAATTTATGTCTGATTTAGCTCCTAGAGATCCTGCTGGTAATAGTTTATTAAATGCTCACATTATAGATAGGGCTAATGAGAAAGATAGGGATCTCTTCCAAGAGTTTAGTGTAGAAAGAGTACCTACTGTGGCATTCTATAAGGGTTATATTAGATGGACTGGGGCTCCATTAGGTGAGGAAATAAGAGCGTTAGTAGAAACTATAGTTAGATTATCACAGGGAGAAAGTGGGTTAACTCAAGAAACGATAGAAGCTATTAAGAATAAATTAAATGGTCAGATAAAGATAGAAACAGTGGTAACGCCCTCTTGCCCATATTGTCCTTATGCAGCTTTAATGGCCCATATGGCAGCATTTGAAGCATGTAAAGCCGGTAAGTGCAATATATTATCTGATGTAATTGAAGCTTATGAAAATCAAGATATTGCAGAAAAATATCAAGTAATGTCAGTTCCAACTATGGCGATTAATGGATCAGTAGAATTTATAGGAGTACCATATGAAGAAAACTTTGTAAACTCGATTCTGGAGAAGCAGAAAATAAGCTAAACTCTTTTATTTTATTGTAGTATAATATATCTATAGTAGGGAGTAATGAAGACGATTTTAGTAAGAGTAACGGATGAAGAATATAAAGAATTAGAGGAAAGAGCCAAAAAGGAGGGATATGTTTTAGTAACTGAATATGTTAAGTCATTGATTTTATCCTCATCAGGTACCTCTATACAGTTTAGTCAATCCGATATTCAATCACAAGTTTTGTCCAGGATAGAAAAGAAAGTACAAGATATGATAAATCCATTTACATCACAAATAGAGGAATTAAAGTCTAAAATAGCTAATTTAACAGAGCGAATAGAATTATTAGAGGGCAAGCTTGATCATACAAAGGGATCTCCAAAAGAAATTGAGAAAAAATCTCAAAAAAATTATGAGGGTAAATACACTACTAAAACAGAGCAGCAGCAAGCTAAAAAAACTGCTATAGATATTTTAAGGGAGCAAGGTGTAATATTTGAATCTGAGCTAAAACTAAATAATCCTGATGCATTTTTTGATAAACTAGAAAGACAAGGCGCGATAGTAATAACAACTGATTCAGAAAGAATAGCAATAGATTCTAATTTTATGGAAGAGTTTAAGAGAAAGATAAGCGAGATTCACACTTCAGATGAAGTTGAGGCTCAAAAATTCCTATCTAAACAAGATTATAAACTATTTCAAAAATTAAGACAAGATAGTTTAATATATTTTGATGCTGATACTAAAACTTGGAAACTACTTGTGAGTTAAATTTAGGCAAAGTTACTCCTCTTTGTTTCTGATATTTTCCATTATATGGCTTTTCAACTGGTGTTAGTGTTTTTGCGAAGATTAGGTGGATAAATCTCATTCCATATTTTAGTTTTATTGGGAATTCTGATCCTACTAACTCTATAGTTAATTGTCCTTCAAATCCTGCATCTACGATAGTTGGAGGAATGAAAAGACCTAACCTAGCAAATGTTGATCTAAGATTTACGAATGCCATTACATCATTAGGCAAT
>JAVYOH010000021.1:0-2897 GCA_038734615.1 Saccharolobus sp.
TATATCCAAAGCATAGAAAGATAGACTTCTACCTATCCTTACCAGATAGAGTTAAGTGGTATAAGAAAGAGGTCCCAAAATAAAATGAAGTTAAAGCAAACTTTTTTAAATTTAATTTACTTAATAAAAGGTGGTGATTAAGTGGCAAGTAACAAGTCTATCCTGGTTATAGGTGCAGGTCCTGCTGGCCTCTCTGCCTCTAAAGAATTAGCCAATATGGGTTTAAATGTAATTCTAGTTGAGAAAGAAGCCTATTTAGGCGGTACGCCAAAAAGGCTAAAGTATAGCTTATTGTTCCCAGAATTAAGACCAGCTTCAGAAGTATTAGACCCACTCACTAAAGCAGTTGAAGAGAATGGTAATATAAAAATTTACACTGAGAGCATAGTTGAAAATGCTAAGAACGTTTCTGATGGTTTCAAGGTTGGAATTAAGGATAAGAAAGGTAATATCAGGACGGAAAAGGTTAGTTCCATAATTGCAGCCTTCTGGCTTTGAGCATTTTGATCCAAGAAGGAAATACGAGTACGGTTACGGTATAATTCCAAATATATACCAAATATCTGATATTGAAGGAATGCTTCCACGATAATAAATTAGTTACGACTAAGGGAACACCTCCTAAGAGGGTTGCAATATTATTATGTGTAGGTTCTAGAGATGCTACAGTTGGAAATACTTATTGCTCTAGAGTATGTTGTGCAGTTTCAATAAAGCAAGCAATGGAAATTAAGCAAAGAATTCCAGATACGGTAGTTCACATATATTATATGGATATAAGAACTTATGGGTTAATGGAGGATAAGTTATATTGGAAATCACAATTAGATTATAGGGTTGGATATATTAGAGGTAGGATTTCAGAATTTATGAGAGGGCCAAATGATACTGTAATAATTAAAGGTGAAGATACGATGAATCTGAATAGGACATTAGCAGTACCATACGATATGGTAATATTAGCTAATGGGATGGAACTAGATTGGGTTCTAAACAAGTAGCTAAAGCACTAGGCCTAGAATTTGAGCAACATGGGTTTGTTAAACCATTAGACCCAGATAGATTACCAGTTCAATCTACTAGAAAGGGCATATTCTTAGCTGGGGCAATAACTGGTCCTAAGACTATATCAGATTCGATAACTGAAGGTTATGCAGAAGCGCTAAAAACTTATGAATACGCGACTAGTGATAAATGGGAGGAGTCTGATTTCGCTAAGAAGACTGCAGAAGCTCAGGTGGTACACCATTAATATTTTTTAAACATTGATTACGTAAGAGATATTTTTAATGCGATGGTAGAAAAGAATCCAAATAATACTGTAAGTGATAATCCTAAACAGTCTTTATCCGTAATTATTAAAGCAATGGAAATGAAGACTGATTTTTTAAATAAATTAGAAATAAATTCAGAGGAAGATGTTAGAAAACTATTTGAAATAATATTTTATTCAAAAAAACATACTAAAGAGGTCTTAGAGAAAAACGGTATCGAGAAAATTAAAATGGCTTTCCAAAAGATCAAAGAAAATAATTTATCGTATGGCGAGAGGGTTAAAGCTTTTTCCTCACTTTTGGAATCTGAAGATATAGTGGACATGGCAAAAGAGATAATACACTTTTTAGAACAATCAAAATACCCATTATGGACTAGATGGATATGGAATCCTAGTAAAAATTCTGGTTCTATAACATATGTTTTGAAAGATGATGCATCTCTCAAATCTGAGGAAGATTATTTTAACGCATTAGCTGAATTGAAAGAGGTTCTAGCAGTTTTTGGACTCGATTTAAACAATTATTATGGTACTTCAATTTTTTTTAGTCTATGCATATGTAAGGTATTTAGATTATGCAACACTACTGGCTGTAGATAGGAAGGGTGGGGTTGTATCCCTCTCATCTTTCCACTACAGCCATGGTTCTCGGTTTAAAACCCTTCCTTAAGGTGATAAGACTTGCCAATACCTGAATTAGAAAAACCCATAATTAAAGGTGTAATTCAAAAAGATAAAGTAATAGTAGATGGTGTAGAATTAGATGGAACATGGAATGCATTTATGATAGAGAGAACACAGACTGGCTATGATCCTAGCGTGTGGGATGAAATAGCTAATACGCTAGAAGGAGTAACTATAAGTGCTTGTTGGCAATGTAGAACGTGCACTTCTGGATGTACAATGAGAGAATATGATTCAGAATATGGACCTAGAAGATTTATAGATTTGGCAAGAAAGGAAGATAAGCAAGCGTTAATAGAATTACAAGACTCTTTATGGAGATGCGTATCTTGTCAAAAATGTACTCATAGATGTCCTAAGGGAGTATTAGTGGAGGAAGTAGTTCACTCAATACATCATTACCTATTAAAACACGGTTTAGTGAAGAAGGATCCTGGTACAATATTTGATGAACTATTTTTAGAAACTGTTATGAAGAATGGTGGGAGAATCTCTGAATTAACTTTAGGTGCAGCAGCTGCTAAAGCTGGTATGGTAACACTAAGTTTGAAAGACATGATAGATATGGGAGCTGCAATATTAAAAGGTAAACTTTTAAGTGATTTATTAAAGCCAAATAGGGTAAAAGATTGGGATAGAGTGAAAAAGGTTCTTGAAGAGGCCATGAAAGAGGAGGTGGTACCAGAATGACCCTACCTAGTCCATATGGTAAGGCAGTATTCTATCCTGGCTGTGCATTAGATGGATTAGGAAAGGCTTATGATGTTTCATTTAAACTAGTTACTCAAGATTTAGATATTCCAATAGAGAGGATTGAAGATTATAACTGTTGTGGAGCACTAGAGGTTAAAAATGTAAATACTATGGCTGGAATATTATTACCAACAAGGAATCTTGCATTAGCTAGGGAAATGGGAGCAGATGCTATAGTTTCCGC
>JAVYOH010000021.1:3703-14527 GCA_038734615.1 Saccharolobus sp.
AACAATATATATTTTCATTAATGATGAGCCCAGCTCCCTTGAAAGAGATGAAGAGGGGTACGAACGCTGAAAATCCATCTTTAACATTTAGAATTAATTATTTTTTGATAAGTTATATATAAATTGTTGGATTAATACAAATTTATAGTTAACTACGCTGAATTGAGTTATATTTAAAATATTTTTTAAGTACTGGTTATACATGGATCAGCAAATATATATAGCGTTATTCGACATCTCTTTATTCATATTAGTCGCTCAAGTAATTAGTTCATTCTTAATAAAATATCATATACCGGCATTAATAGGACAGTTATTGGCTGGAATAATTATAGGCCCTTATGCTATTGGGCAAATTATAAATAATATATTAGGTATTCCTTTGATTAGTTTAAATGAGTACGTCGTCTTCTTTTCTGAATTTTCGGTTATTTTACTAATTTTTGCCTCAGGGTTAGAACACGGAATAGCCTCAATAAAATCTGCTGGCTTACTTGGTGCTTTAGGAGCTACTAGTGGAGCTTTTTTACCATTCATAGCAGCTTATTATCTTTACTCTAGCCAATTTGGTTTTGGATCTACGCTAATGTTGGGCGCAGCAATGGGGGCTACAAGCTTAGCAGCGGTGGCTGCGTTAATAGAGGAACAGAAATTAAAGGGTAAAGGAATCAATTTTCTAGTTTCTGCATCAGCAGTTGATGATGTAGTTGCTTTGTTATTACTTTCTGCGGTTTTAGCTATTTTACAAGGAACTGAGGTAACCATTGAGTCATTAGGAATAAGGATAATTATTTTAGTTGTGTTATGGCTTATAATTTTCGGAGTCTCTATCTTTATTGTACCTATAATTGTTAATAGGACAAACGAGAAATACATAGACGAATTATCGTTTGTAGTTCTCTTCGGTCTAGTAGTTCTAATGGTATATTTAGGCTATTCCCCGATAATAGCTGCCTTCGTAGCTGGTGTTGCATTAGCTAATACCTCAAAGAGTCCTAGAGTTAAGGAGATGAATAACGTATTGCTAGGAATATTTGGTTCAATATTTTTCGTAGTTATTGGGGCAGAAGTTAATCTCAAGCTACTTAGTTTTGATGCTCTAATCATTTCACTAGAACTTACTGCAGTGGCTTCAGTTTTTAAATGGTTGGGAGTTTTCCCATTTGCTTATTTATATTTAAGAAATGTAAAAATGGCTAATGCTATAGCTACAGCAATGATACCTAGAGGTGAGACAGGGTTAATAATTGCTTCAATAGGTTTATCATTAAATGCATTAAACCAAATAGAATTTGAGGGGATAGTGTTCATGTCATTATTTACGACCCTAATAGGTAGTGTAATCTTCAGATTTCAATCTTATTTGTTTTCTGAAAAAGTTTAGTCAGTTTTTTCCCTTAAGATCAATAATAATATTAAAGTGAATGAGATTAATGACATTAACGAGGCAAATATGTAAGCATAAGCGAAGTTTATACTATATAAGAAGCCCATTACTGTATTTCCTATAAATATTCCAATACTTCTCCCAGCAGATAAATAACCCATTCCTGACCCATAAGCCTCTTCCCTAACTATCTTTGATATTATAGTAGGCTCAAATGTTTCAGTAGCTGCTACAGCAATTCCCATCAAAAATGAAAACGAGTAAAGGGGAGCTAAACCTATCCTTGATAAGAAAGCGAAGCCAAGTGAAGCTATAGCTCCAATTAAGTATCCCAAAAACGCCAGACCACTAATTTCTTTTACCCTAGACCTTCCGAAGATATATCCAAATAGTGAAGAAGCTCCTAAGAAAACTCCATAAGATATTACTCCTAAATAATCTTTCCCAGTTACTTCTGTAGTTGTTATTATTGGAAATCCAAAACTGTATTGACTAAATCCAAAGAAAAATGTAGAGATTATTATAGTCCAAAATAATCTTTTATTTTCAGTCATCCTCTTATTGTCATTACTATTAATATTTAACCTCCTATTGTATCCAGCACGTACTCTACTTAAAATTATTGTAGAAATCACTATCCATATTGCGGTAAATGATAATATGATTACGAGCGGTATGCGAAGAAATAGAAGAACAGCCAAATAAATTATTGATAACATTGCCCCCGCAATATCTAAGGAATGTAAAATTCCATAAGCTTCAGCTCGCTCTTCTGGCAAAGTAACTTCAGCTAACATAGCCCTCCTTGGCGGGGTCCTCAGATTCCTAGCCCACCAACCAATCATGAAAAATATTAAAGCCTGAATATAGTCCCTAGCAATCCCTAAAAGCGATACAAACAAAATAAGCGTATTACCTATTACTGCAATCTTCTTCCTCCCAATCTTATCCCCTAATCTTCCTCCTAAATACGCAATAGCAGTACCTACACCATAATTTAACGACTCAGCGAATCCATAGAGAAAAATTGGTGCTCCTAGATATACTACAAAAACTATTGGAAAAGCTGCTACAGCAGACTGATAACCTAAATCAGCAAAGAACGCAGAAAACGAGATTTTAAGAACCTCACTCCTATTCTTCATAGGTTAACATTAATTATGAGGACTTAAAAAAATAATTGATTTTAAATCTCATATTAATGTTATTAATACTACAATTTTATAATTAAAATAAAAAATAATTTACCTTCTTCTCATTATTAATCCTACTATTCCTATAATTATAGCAATAATTGCTATCACTAAAGTAGCCATTATATAATCAAATTCACTCTTCTGATTTAAAGCTAAACTATTTAAGCTAGCATTTTGGTTAGCTAATTTATTATTAATTGTAGAAATTTGACTGCTTATGGAGCTATTTAGATTATTTACATAATTCTTTAAATTAACTATATTATTAGTGAAATATAGCATGGTAGAATTACTACTACTTAAACCATCATTCTGTACTGCTACTATCGTTAAATTATAACCACCATCAGCGTATTTAGTAGTATTAATACTAATACTGAAAGTCCCATTACCCGTCATTGTATTTATCAAATTATTATTAAGGTACACCTTAATCTCACTAATATCCTCTCCAAGAACTTTAAATGAAATATTAGCTATTCCAGTTAGGCTAGCATTGGGTTTAAGTATTATTATTATAGGTAATGAAGGATAAATATTTTCTAAATAAGTATTAACTGGTATTACTTTTGAATTAATTAGCTTTAAGCCATTTATACTTCCACCAAGTATGTATAATGTAGAGTTATAGAGTGTTATATTCTCTGCATCTGATAAACTTAGCGATACATTAGAATCTTTTATAATTACGTTAGTCAAATTACTGCTTGCGATTCTTAGATTACTGTTAACTATTGTATCATTTATTAGGAAATCATTAATTAAATTGTTATTCATATTTACTAAATTAAGATTAACCAAAGCAGCATAATATGTTAAAGGATCCGATAAAGTTTCATTTGAGATATAAGTATATGGTAAAACGTATAGCGTATATGCTGAAGCGTTATTAGTAGTAGTTGGATTTCCTAAAGCTGAGACGCCAGTTATTAATATTCTAAATGGTTCACCATAATATCCTAAACCAGCTAAATATGAGAGATTGCCAGCGTTTATTTCAGATGGTAATGTGAAGTTGCCTTCCCATTCATGAATTGCTGGATTATACCACAATGGTATGTTAACAATCGAACTTATTGTACTATACTCTGATGAAAGGCTATTAGGATATACAGTAGCACTATACATTCCATAAGTAATCTCACTAGTACCGTTAGTTATATTAGCGTAAATCTTAACAGTCTGACCTTCGAAAGCATATTTAAGTGAAGTTACTTTGATTACACTCTGGCTAGCTACATAGATTTGACCATAATAGAATCCTTGTATGCTAGTATCGAGAGTGTAGGAATTATAATTGGCATATAATAAGATAGTATACAATCCATTGCTAACTCCCTTTGGTACGTATAAATATCCTTGATATTGTAGTGTAATTGGATTTAATAGTATATTCGCTTGGCTTACAACTTTTCCTGATGGGCTAACTAACTCAGCAGTTATGTTAGTACCATCCATAACATTTGAAAAGGTGAATGGTGGTAAATTATAAGGAGGATTCACAGAACCCATTATAATTATATATTGCCCTGGAGAAACACTTCCAGGTTCAGCAAATACTTGAGGTTTTATGAATAAGGATTGCATATATATTCCATTTGTAAAGGCGTCAAAACCATAAGCGTTAACCCCTTCTATTAACAGATCACCTACAGGTAAGTCAATAGGTAAAGTTGTATACCCTTCTCCATTAATAGCTATGATACTCAAATTAGTAACCGAGGTATACTCATTATTATTAATGTTATAGGAATATATGCTAAAGCTTAAGTTAGTAAATCCTAGTGGATATTGTCCATAAATATTTGTAACACTTACGGATAGATTTACATTACCTAATTCTGTATAAATTGGTAAAAAGGTAATAGGTTGTAAGAATTGCACATAATAACCAGAAAACGCCTCATAGTAACCTACGCCGGTAACACCATTAGAATTGCCTATTACATAAACAAATATAATCCCATTAGCATCGTTAGGCAAAACACCATAACCACTCCATACTTTAGTAATTGGATTATAGGTCAATTTAAACTCAGTTAAATTTCCTAAATAATTTTCAACTACTGCAGCGAATATTCCATTATTAACTATGTTTCCATTATAGGTTATATTAGCAACAACTAGGATTTGTTGGTTCGGATAAAATTGTATAGCTGGCGTAGTAGGTATACTAGAATTATAAACATTTACTACTATGCTTAGACTCTTTCCCTCAGTGGTTTTAGGTAGGAGATTTGCAAAGTATCCAGCATTAATAGTTCCGTATCCGGTTACTAGATTATAACCATAGCTCGCAGTCCAAGGAATGTTATAACCAAAAGTTACTGGCTCTATTGCTTTACCGTAATAATTCTCATACATAAAAGTTAAAATTGGATTAAGCAAGCCTATTCTAGTGTGGGCATAACTATCTATAAGTGCTACTAGACCAGCAACTATTGGTGAGGCTTCACTAGTACCTCCAGTTATACCAGTAGTGTTACCTGGAAATACTATATATATTCCAGGATATACATTTGCATTAGCCGAAATTTCCGGAATTAATTTACCATTGGGATAGCTAGCAGGAGTTGGTAATCCCCACTGATACCAAGGTTTAGGTTCAATTATACTAACACCACCAGTAGAACCTCCGTAGTTTACACCATTTGGAACAAAGCCATAATTAGACCATGCGGTTTGATAATATGAACCATTTGGGAATTGTATATAAGTCGTAGTTCCACCTACAGCTGTAACGAAAGGAGATGTTGAAGGATAACCAACAGTACCTATTGGTCCATTACTATACCCAGCACCCCCAGCATCTCCAGAACTGGCTAAGAAAGTTATTCCTTCCGCTGAGCCTAACGCATAATACTGATCAGTTAGTACCACCCACGCATAGAAAGCTTCTCCATTGAAAAAACTCGAGAAAGCGTATTCTGGTATACTAAAGCTTTGTGATAATGTGTCTACATTATCTTGACTTACGATATATGCTATTATTGACGATAATGGTAAATTGGGGTTAGCTATATATAATATAATATTTGCCTTTGGAGCTATCGCGTGGGCTACTTCGACATCTAAGCTAATCTCACCGGCCCATTCAGTCAAAATACCTAAATTGGGATTATAAGGACCTATTGGTATTACAGTAAAATTAGGTGGATTAGGCAATCCAACAATCTTATCAAAATACGCTAACTGTTGTACAATATAAGGATCTCCATAGAAGTCTAAAATTCCTATTGTTGTATTTTCTCCTTGTGAAGGTATTGCGGTTGTATTATAAACTTTTTGTAGGGCAGTAGGCCAATAAGCCTCAATAGGGAAGGTTGAATTTACTTGTTGTGTATATTCTTGTAATTTAGTTAAGTCGTTTTCTGTAACTAAGGTGGTTGGATGGGAGAAGAAGATTGCGGAAATATTGCTTGAATATACGAAAGCGTCTATCTTAGGTTGACCATAATTAGTATAATAAGTAACAGAACCATTAGAATATAATGCGAAATTAGTACCTAGATAAGTTTCTACCTGGCCTATAGTACCTTTTACTACTATAACCGAATCTAATGCAGTGAATAGTATGTCAAACCCGTTCTTTTTTAGATAGGTTAAGACATTTTCGTACTCATTGACTGGTAGGAACATTTGTTCTATTTGTTGTTTAGTAAGGAATTTGTGATATAATGGGGAATTTGGATTTGAAACTGCACTAGCGTAATAGTAAAGTAGTCCTAAATTTCTTAATGGTAAATAGATAGATACTATAACTTCCTGGTTTTGACCTAATGTTCCTACCTTGTGGAAGCCGTTAATTACTATTGGGTTTTGGTAAGAATATGCGCTAAATGTGGGGAAAAATGGAACTATGGAAATCACTATTATTGACATTAAAAATAGATACTTATAAATGCGTGATATAAGGAATATCTTTTTTAAAAATTTTTGGGTAAGTTTATTTGTTAGTGCATTAGTGTACTATCAAATATATCTTAAAAATATATAAAAATTTGATTGAATTAATATCTAATTAACTAGAACTGTATTACTAAGGTGTATTTAAGAAAAATGTAAATCATTATGTTAAGTCTTTCTAATTTGTTTTGTTGGATATATGATAAGGGTTAATAGAGTTAATACTCCTACTAACGAAAGTATTATGGTATATATTATAGATAGTTGAAAGCTTATTGTATATAATAGGGCAAATACGCTGCTTCCTAAAGCTCCGCCTAAAGCTTTTCCGGTGTATAAAATTCCACTATTAACGGTAGAGAATCTAGTTCCGAAAATTTCTCCACTAACATTAAAGTACAAGGTTATTAATGAACCTCCTGAAAAACCTATTAGAACAGTTGAAATTGGAATTTGATTAAGTAATAGGAGGCTTGAGCCTATTAATATAATAATGTTCAGTAGAAGTGTTGTCCTAAGTATTCCAAGTTTATCTGCGATGTATCCTAAAAATGGTCTTGAAATACCGCTCAATAATGGAAGTATGGAGATTAAAATTATTATCTCATGTTGGGGTAAATTCTTGCCTAATATGGGCAATTCTGAGGACAATACTGTTAATGGTGTAACCGAACCTACAAACGATATGTAAATTAACCAGAACTTAGCAGATAAAATAACTTGTTTAGGTGCTTCACCGCTTAGTTTAGGGGGGTAATCTGACATCCAAAGAAGTATAGGTAAAAGGATTACTTCAGTTAATCCAATCAATAAAGTTACAGTTCTATAATTGTTTGCCATTGATATAAAGGGGTTAGCAATTGCAGAACCTAAGCCAAAACCCATTGATACTAGCCCAGTTGCGAAACCCATTTTATCCTTAAACCATTTTATGGCTAGATTAGCAGCTATGCCATAAAGTATGCCTTCACCTATACTTCCTAAAGACCAGAAAATGTAAAATATGTAAATGTTGGGGGAGAAATATGTTCCTAAGAAGCCTAGGGCGGAAAGTAAAGCTGAAATTAGTCCTATAATTTTAGGCCCAGTTTTATCTGCGAAATGTCCTCCAATGGGCTGAAATCCAGAAGAGAATATACTAAATAATGTGAAACCTAAAGCTATTTGAACTAAACTAACGTTAAAACCCATCCTTATCAAAGGTTCTAAAGCGTTCCAAGAATATTGATATAGGGAATTAAAGCACATTATTATAAAGCCTATGATAATGTACTTGCCCCTATTCACGGTTTAATAGTAATTAAAAGTTAGTTAAAAGTTTAACATTTATAAGGTCAAATAAGTTCGTTAATTATTGCCTTTTTATGACGTAATTATTTAAGAATACGAAAAAGAAGCCGAATATTAATATCCCTAAACTCCATAATATTGATTCTATTTTCCCAACAAGTGAATAATATAGCGCTTGAGAGACGTAGGTTGTTGGTTCTATGAATACTAAGTACCTATAAGGCAAGGGTATAAACGTTAATGGGAAGTATACTGGGGCGAAGAAGCTAAGGACAAAACCTATTATTGTTGAGTATTGGTTTACTACGTGGATGTTTTTAATTCCTAAGCCTAAAGTCATGCCTAACATAGAGCTCATGAATATTGATGAGATTAGAGCAATTATTAAAAATGGGATTGATTTAATCTCTACATGAAGAATATAATGACCTAAAGCTAAAATTATTGGAATTATTATTAATGTGGAAATGCCATTGCTTAATGCTATACTTATCGCATATAATTCTCTAGGCACTCCAGAGGCTATCATTAAGGAGAATCTGCCCGCATTTCTCTCAAATGCTAAAGATTGGGCAACAGAAGTTAAAACGCCTACTGAAATATAGAATGTGATAGTTCCAGATACTATATAAGGCGTTAAAGAGCTAACTGAAATATATCCAAATACTAGCATAAATCCTAATGGAAATAAAATGGAGAAGAATAGGAATATTGGTAAATACGCTTTTATCATTTTAAGCTGCATTATTACCAAGGTAAAGAATTCAGTAATTACATTACTCATTTTTGATCACTTGCAGATACACCTCTTCTAGGCTAGGCATTCTTACTTCAAATTTTCCATTTAAGCTCATTATTATCTTCTTTAATTCCTCCTCTCCTTTAACTTTATACACTTTACCGTTTGTATAGTCTATTACATCATACCAATCTGCGAATTTCTCTTTAATTTGTGCTGCTGTTCCCTCAGCTATTACCCTTTTGTTCAAAAAGTATATTCTATCTGCCAATCTTTCAGCCTCATCGAGGTAATGCGTAGTTAATAGCATGCTTCTTCCTTCTTTCTTCATTTCTAATAATATTTCCCATACTTCTCTTCTCCCTTCTGGATCAAGGCCAGTTGTTGGCTCATCTAAGATTAAGAGTTTGGGATCGTTAATTAAGGCCATAGCTATTAATACCCTTCTCTTTGTTCCTCCAGACAAGTCTCTAGCTAAAGTATTTCTCTTGCTCAATAGATCTAATTTGTTTAACAATTCTTCTCCCCTGCTCCTTATTAACTCTTTGTTAACGCCCTTTAATCTTCCCATGTAATATATATTATCCAAAACAGTTAAGTCACCATAAGGTTCACATTCTTGTGGTATAACGCCTAATATTTTCTTAATATTTCTATCACTAGGCTTCTTTCCTAGAACTCTTATTTCACCCTTATCTGGATTTAATTCGCCATAAATCATTTTTACAAGTGTTGTTTTCCCTGCACCATTAGGTCCTAATAGTGAAACTATCTCACCCTCTTTTAATGTCATAGAAACGTTTTCATTAGCTACTAATTTACCATAACTCTTCCAAACATTTCTGACTTCTATTACACTCACATAACTTTATTACCGTCATAGTCTTTAAAATTTTTTATAAATTAGAATTTACAAATTGGTCTCTTTTAAACTCTATTAAGCTAGCATTATGATTTTTTAAAAGCTTTCTTGAATAATCAAAAAATCTTTATAAAGCTTTATGAGTTTTTAACTACCTATGAAAATCAGAATAGATTTGCCACAAGATCAAATACCAACAGAATGGTATAATATTTTACCGGATTTACCCGAGGAATTACCTCCACCACTTGATCCTACTGGAAAATCATTAGCTATACTAAAAGAAGTTTTGCCAAGTAAAGTACTTGAATTAGAATTTAGTAAAGAAAGGTATGTTAAAATACCAGAAGAAGTACTAGAGAGATATCTTCAGGTTGGAAGGCCAACTCCAATAATTAGGGCTAAAAGATTAGAAGAATATTTAGGAAATTCAATAAAAATATTTCTAAAAATGGAAAGCTATACCTATACTGGATCTCATAAGATTAATAGTGCACTAGCTCATGTTTATTACGCAAAGCTTGATGATGCTAAATTCGTTACTACAGAAACTGGTGCTGGCCAATGGGGGTCTGCAGTTGCTCTTGCCTCAGCATTATTCAAAATTAAGGCTCACGTATTCATGGTTAGAACCAGTTATTTTGCAAAACCATATAGGAAATACATGATGCAAATGTATGGTGCAGAAGTTCATCCATCTCCATCTGACTTAACTGATTTTGGAAGAAGCTTATTAGCTAAGGATCCTAATCATCCTGGCTCTCTAGGAATAGCGATAAGTGAGGCAGTTACTTATGCTAAAGATCATGGAGGTAAATACGTTGTTGGTAGTGTAGTTAATTCAGATATAATGTTTAAGACAATAGCTGGGATGGAAGCTGTTAAGCAAATGGAACTTGCTGGAGAAGATCCAGACTACATTATAGGGGTTGTGGGAGGAGGTTCTAATTATGCAGCATTAGCCTATCCATTTCTAGGAGAGGAGTTAAGGAGTAAGAGGATAAGGAGGAAATATATAGCTAGTGGATCATTAGAAGTTCCAAAGATGACTAAGGGAGTATATAAGTACGATTATCCAGATACTGCTAAATTATTACCGATGCTTAAGATGTATACTATAGGCTCAGATTTCGTTCCACCACCAGTTTATGCTGGAGGATTAAGATATCACGCAGTTGCTCCTACTCTTAGCTTACTCATGAGTAAGGGAATAGTTGAATCTAGGGATTATTCGCAAGAGGAATCGTTTAAGTGGGCTAAACTATTTTCAGAATTAGAGGGATATATACCAGCTCCAGAAACTTCTCACGCTTTACCAATATTGAAGGAAATAGCCGATGAGGCAAAGAAAAGTAATGAGAAGAAGACTGTATTGGTAAGTTTCTCTGGGCATGGTTTACTGGATCTTGGAAACTACGCATCAGTATTATTTAATGAGTAAGTA
>JAVYOH010000021.1:15111-19707 GCA_038734615.1 Saccharolobus sp.
GAGAGACGAAAGGTAATAGTATTGACTAAAAACTCTTTATGAAATCTTTGTCTTTATTAGTACCCTTATAAAATATTATCTCATGATAGAGTTCAGAGTGGAGAAACCCTTCACATTACCGTCTAGTATAGTTTGGGAGATAGTAAGAGATGTTAATTCAATTCCAAATTATTGGAAGGGAACTAGGGAATTAGATGTTAAGGAGATAAAAGAGGGGGTATATGAGGGCACTGTAAGGTTTGCAGTACCTATGAGAGGGAAAGTGAGAATAACTGTCAGCGATAATGATAAGATTTTATTATTTGACTATTTGAAAGGTCCGATAATTGGTTACAATAAAGTTTCAGTGGGCGAGAATAAGATAGTATCAGAATGGAAAGTGAGAATGACTGGATTATTAAAAATTATGGATAAATGGAATTCCAAACATTTTATGGAGGGTACGCAAAACGCTCTTGAAAGAATCATTCAAGAAGCTCGTAATAGGATTAATAAAAATTATTAAGTTTATTTGAATAGGTGAGGTATTTTAATTTATGGAAGCTTATGCTGTAGCAGAATGGAATAAACTTAGAGCAGTTGCTATGCATAAGCCAGGATTAGAGGCAATTTTTGGACTTATTGATCCACAATCTTTTCTCTATGAGAGGCCATTTAGCTTAAATAAGGCTAGAAGAGAGCATGATAAACTTAGAGAAGTACTCAAAAAGGAGGGTATAGGGGTTTATAGGGTTAAAAAAACGTTAAAAGAGAGGGCTAGAGTAGATAAAAAATTTAGAGAAAAGATAATTAATAAGCTTAACGTAAAGAGTGAAGATCCAGACCTTTTGGTAGAATTACTTCTCTTAAATCCTTCACTTAAATATGAGAATAGAGATAAGGGATTACATTTAGAAGTCACTTTAACTGATCCATTATCTAATTTATACTTCATGAGAGATCAGCAAATAACTACAAGTAAAGGTATGATTATAGGTAAAATGGCTACACATCAGAGAGAAAAAGAGATTGAGATAGTTAAATTATTTTGGGAAGCTTTGGATGTAAAGTATAAAGAGGTAAGTAATGGTAAGTTAGAAGGTGGAGATTTCTTCCCTATGAAAGATTTTATATTAATAGGAATAGGGAATAGAAGTGATATTGAAGGTGCTAGGGAGTTATTAAGTTTAGATAGTGAGGTTGGGATTGTTCATGAGCCCATGAAAGAGTTCTTTCATCTAGATACTTATTTTAACGTTGCTTCATCTAATCTCGTAATAGGAGTAGAGGAATTAATGAAGAGAAGTAAGGTTGATATATATTATGATAAAAAATTAGTTAATACAACTAATTTATATGATTATATTAGGAGAAAGGGATTTAACGTAATTAATGTTAGTTTAGATGAGGCTAGGTCTTATGTTACTAATTTTTTAACCATAGACGATGGGAAGATAATCTCGCCTAAAAATTCTTCAAATAAAAGGTTTAAAGAGCTTGACGTAATAGAGGTAGAAGTAAGTAATTTGACTGGAGGTGCTGGAGGAATACATTGTATGACTGCAGTTATATTTAGGAATTAATATATTATGTCGTGATTATATTAACCAAAGCAAAGAGTTATATATCTAGTTAAAGAAATATATTTTGTGGAAGTTGGTAGTTTAATAAGCAAGAAACCTATTGTTGCAAAACCTAATTTAAGTATAAAAGATGTGGCAAATATAATGAAAAGTGAAAATATAAGCTCAGTAATTATTGTAGATGATAATGAAAGGCCTTTAGGCATAGTAACGGAAAAGGATATTGTAAGAAGTGTAGCAGAAGATGTACCTGTAGATTCACCAGTCTCTAATATAATGACTAGGGGCTTAATTACTATTACTCCAGATAAAGATGTCACAGAGGCTCTACTTATTATGTATCAGAATAATATTAGGCATTTAGCAGTTATTGAAAACGATGGTAAGTTACTCGGAGTCTTATCTATTAGGGACGTGGCAAAGGCTCTTAACATAATGGCAATAGACCTGTCTTTGTGGTAATTCTGCCTATCCAAGAATATGTTAATTTCTAGCTTAATTGTTTTATCTTAGCAACCTTTTTATCTTGTTAAATTGACATGATTGTATGGAAGACTTAGAAAAGATCTATGAGAAATTTAGGTATCAATATGTTGAAGCTCGGAAGCATAACATCTCATATTATGAAATGCATTTCCTTAACGGGAAGCTCATGGGTGCTTTTAGATTTAATGATGGTGGATATTCTGTTAGATATTATAAAGATGGTGTATTATATTTAGCCTCATCTCCTTATCCAACAGATCTAACAGTTAAGGACTATAAGGTGATTGGATGGGAGGGAGGTTATGATAATACAGAACCTAAAGAAGGTAAGTATGAAGTAAACGAGTCTAAACCATTTGATTTAATGTCTATTGATGAGAAGATAAGTTACTTCAAAAACCTATATTCAGCGATTAGTGATGTAAAATCGATTGTAAACGTCTCTTTTTACTATAGTGAGAGTATAGAAGAGAAAGAAATTATAGTAAATAATGCTAAAATTAAAGGAAGAGTTCCAAGACTTTATGTAGGAATTAATTTAGTAATTAAAGAAAATAATAGGACAGCTACGGCCTTTTACGAATTAGGTGGGAGTGGAGGACTTGAAGTTATGGATAGGATGAACTTACATGAATTTGTGTTAGAAAAAGCTAAAGCAGTTACCGAAATCTTAGCTAAGGGAAAGTTATTTGGAGAGAAAAAAACTGATGTAGTTTTAAGTAATATGTTAGCTGGTATAATGGCTCATGAGTCAGTGGGTCATCCATTTGAGGCTGATAGAGTTTTAGGTAGAGAATTTGCTCAAGCTGGATTAAGCTATTTAGTTAATATGAATGATAATAAAATAGGAAGTGACGTAGTTAATGTGATAGATGATCCTACAATATTAGGAAGTGGAGGTTTTTATACTATAGATGATGAAGGAATTGAGGCTAGGCCAAAATATTTAATTAAAGAAGGTAATGTGAATGAACTATTACAAAATAGGTTTACAGCTGCTAAATTCAAAACTAATAGTAATGGTTCTGCTAGATCTGCTAATTTTGATAGGGAACCATTAATTAGAATGTCTAATACCTTTTTTAAGCCAGGGGATATGACTTTTGATGAACTATTAGAAGATATTAAAGAAGGTGTTTACATTAAGAGCTATATGGAGTGGAATATTGATGATATTAGATTAGGTCAACGTTATGTAGGATTAGAAGCTTACGAGATAAAAAATGGAGAGATAGGTGATCCTATCTTATTCCCAGTACTTCAAGGTAAAACCCCAGACCTGTTAAAATCCATTGACGCTGTTGATAACACTTTAGTTTTTTACCCGGGAACTTGTGGTAAAGGTGACCCAGATCAAGGTATACCAGTTTGGTTAGGCGGGCCTAATATGAGGTTAAGAAATGTTAGAATTAAGGTGATGGGAAATGAATGAGGAAATGGTAAAATATGTGGAAAGCTTACAAGGAGAAGAAGTAGGACTTATCAGATTATATACAAAGAGAATCATAATAAAAATCGTGGAATCTAGAATAGCTAGTATTCAAAAGATGGATAATAATTACTATATTATCTCAATTAAGAAAGGAAATGCAGGTTTTATGGGAAGGCTAAACGATTTACAAGAAAAACCACATCTAGTTCCATTAGAATTTTATCCAATAATGTCTAAAAATGAGAGAGAATATAAATTAATAAGACAGAGTAATATCTTACCATTATTTGAAGATTTATCCCCAATCCTTTCAACAATAGAATCAGAATATCCATTATATGGTATTATAACAATAGACAATACAGAAAGGGCTCTAGTAACTTCTAAAGGCTTTAATGGTCTAGAAAATAACCAGAGTATAAGCGGTTATTTTAGGGCAAAAAATGGGGATTATAGTGGACAATGGGCTTTTTCATCAACTCATTTCTCTCCATCATTAATTAAAGATAGCATAAAGAAGGCTAATGAATTAGCATCTATTACTGGCAAATATGACCTCTCTGAGGGCAAATATGATGTAGTTCTCTCACCTCTAGTTATGGCTAACCTAATGGAAAGTGTAGCACGAATGGCTTCTGGATTTGCAATAATTTCTGGAATGTCTATGCTAAAGCCCGGAGAAAAGGTAGGCTCTGAAAAACTTACGCTATTGGATACTCCAAGAGAAGATAGGCCAAATTCGTGGGGTTTCGATGACGAAGGAACTTTTACATATAATAAACCAATTATAGAAAATGGAAACTTTACAGTTCCGCTTCTTAATAACGAACTTTCATCAATGTTTAAGACTTCCACTACTGGTAATGCAGGATGGATATACCCAACCCCGTGGAATTTGGAGGTTAAAGAAGGTGATATTAGCTACGAATCCTTAATATCTGGTAATGTGGTTTTCATAAATAATGTTTGGTATACTAGATTCCAAAATTATGCTGAAGGTGACTTCTCAACGGTTTGTAGAGATGCTACTATAGTTTATAAAGACGGTAAACCTATGGGTGTTGTTGGACGAGTAAGGATAGCGGATAATTTAAAGAGAATTATGAAAAATATAAT
>JAVYOH010000022.1:0-14969 GCA_038734615.1 Saccharolobus sp.
ATAATAAGACGCCTAGTATAATAAGGGGTCAAAATAAATATAGTATAGATAGTTAGATTATACTACTATTTAACTAAAGGAATTTACCTGTTACCTAGACTTTATGGTATAAAGGCTACTAATCCTTTAGAAGATTGGAGGAACGAGTTAGAGAAACAATTAGTTAGAATACTTGAGAATGAATTATCCTTATCGCACTTACATATTTCCGGGGATTTTCAGATAGAGAATAAAAGGTTGGCTATTATTGGTAGTGTTAATGGTTCTAAGGTGTCTTTAAAGGTTGAGTTAAAAGATAAGCCTATTTTAGAGGATAATAATGTTACAAGGAATTTGGTTAAGGTTGATTCTTTCTATTTTTCTAGTCTTGTAAAGAAAAAGCCATACATTTTGCCTGCAATAAGGGCTGGTTTGATAGCCTCCTTTTATAAGTTTCTTCCGGTTCAGTTTGAGGGTTCTCCAGGAATACCTAAAACTCTTGGGATTATTTCTGAATTTATAAATTCCATGATATTACCCCAAGGTTATAGGGATAAAATATTGGAATATGAGATTTACATTAGAGATAATGAAATTTATTGTAATGAAGATATAATATATAATGCTAATCCAGAGGTTTTAAGCTTATTTTCATTGTCCTTTTATCTTAAGAATTCAAACGAGAATAGTATTGTTGTAATTGAAGACCCAGAGGTTCATTTGAGCGATAGGGGTTTAACATTTTTGAAGGAATTGATATCTTCTTCTAAAGCTAAAATAGTAATAGCTTCAGATAGATTCGAATAAGTATAAGAAAAAAATATATCTATTCTTATATAAAAATTATCCCTGCATATGAGACTAGTATTATAAATATTTTTAAGCATGTGTGTGTAATATTTAAGTTGTGGAATCATATAACTCTGATATAGATAACGAATATCCATACTTTGACTTAGAAACTGCTAGAGAGCTTTTACCATGGCTTAAAAATCGATTATTAGAGTTAAAAAGGATTAAAAATGAGATAGAAATGCTTTTAGTAAATGGTAATAAGCAGGCATTACAATTATACGCTAGTGAAACTAAAAGAATAATTGATGAAATTGTATCTAAGGGAATAATCCTTAGGGATATTGATAGAGGACTGGTTGATTTTCCTGCAATAATAAATGGTAAGCCAGCTTTCCTTTGTTGGAAGATTGATGATGGGGATATTCACTATTGGCATTATACTAATGAGGGTTTTATTGGTAGGAAGAGGATAAGTGAGAGGGATGATATACTAAGTTTGCGTTAAAATTTATTAATGATTGGATCTCTTTATTTTCTTATGTATATTGGACAACGTGTTAAAAGAAAAGAGGATTTAAAGTTAATTACTGGTTTTGGGAAATACGTTGATGATATTAACTATCCTGGTACATTATATCTTCATATTGTTAGAAGCCCAGTTCCTCACGCTAAAATAAAGAAGATTGATGTAAGTGATGCGTTGAAAGTTAATGGAGTTTTTGGAGTAGTAACTGGATTAACTATACCTTTTGAAAATAGGCCAAATAATTGGCCAATGGCTAAGGATGAGGTATTATATGAAGGACATCCAATAGCTGCAATATTAGCTAATGACATATATACTGCATTAGATGCTGCTGAATTAGTTAGGTTTGACTATGAAGAATTACCTGCAGTAATTGATGTTGAAGAGGCATTAAAAGATGAGATAAAGGCAGTTGAGGGGAGAAGTAATATAGCGTATAGGAAGGAGTATAAGAGTGGGGATCCAGAAAAAGTTTTAGAGAAATCTGATTTAACAATAAATGAAAAGATTGAGATAAGTAGAGTTTATCCTTCTCCCATGGAAACTAGGGGTTTACTTTCTATTTATCAGCAAGACTCTTTGCTAATATATGCATCTACACAATCTCCACATTACATGAGAAGGTATTTGCTCTCTGCTTTTAGTGATCAGGTTAAGGATATAAGAGTTGTTCAAGCCGATGTTGGAGGAGCCTTTGGATCTAAATTATTCCCATACGCTGAAGAGTTCATAACAGTTTACGCTAGTTTAAAATACAAAAGACCGGTGAAGTGGATTAGTACGAGAAGTGATGATATTAGAGGGATGTATCATGGTAGGGGGCAAATTCATAAGGTTAAAGTAGGGGCTAAGAAAGATGGTACTTTAACTGCTATAATTGATGATGCTATAATTGATTTGGGTGCTGCCTCACATGGAACTTATTTAATAGATATAGCAGCTACAATGTTACCGGGGCCGTATAAGGTAAGAGATATTAAGGTAGATGCTAAAGGCGTATATACTAATAAGACCCCATTGGATCAATATAGGGGAGCTGGAAGACCAGAGGCTGCTTTTGTATACGAAAGAATAATGGATATAATTTCTGATGAACTAAAGCTTGATCCAATAGAGGTTAGGAAGAGAAATTTAATAACTGATTTACCATATACTAACCCATTTGGATTAAAATATGATTCTGGGAATTATCTTAGCTTGTTAGAAAAGGCTGAAAAAGTGTATAGGAGTTTTGAAGAAAAAGCAAAGGAATTAAGAAGATTAGGAAAAAGAGTAGGTGTTGGATTATCCTTCTATTTGGAACAGAATAATTTCGGCCCTTGGGAGAGCGCTTCTATAAGGATTAAGTCTGATGGTAAAGTTCAAGTTATAATAGGCGCTTCACCCCATGGTCAAGGTACTGGGACTGGAATAGCACAAATAGTTGCTGATGAACTGGGAATAAGCATAGACGACGTTGAAGTAACGTGGGGAGACACTTCGATCATAGGAGAAGGATTTGGAACTTATGGTAGTAGGAGTTTAACTTTAGCTGGTAATGCAGCACTATTAGCTGCTAGAAGACTTAAGGAAAAGATAATTAGATTAGCTGCACAATTCATGAAATCTGATGTTCAAGAACTCCAATACAAGGATGGTAAGGTTGTTAATCCTAAGACTGGAAAATCAATGAGTTTAAAGGAAATAGCAAATAAGAATATGGCTAGCTTAGGTGGAGTATGGATAAACAAGGAAGAACCTGGTTTAGAAGCTACTGCATATTTCGGTTTAGACAATTATACTTTCCCCTATGGGTCACACATAGCCTTAGTTGAGGTAGATGATACTGGAATCGTCAAGGTTCTTGATTATTATGCTATAGACGATATAGGGCTCGTTATAAATCCAATGTTAGCTGAAGGACAAGTAATAGGTGGAGTAATCCAAGGGTTTGGGGAATCAGTGTTAGAAGAAATAGTTTATGATAAAGATGGTAAATTATTAACTGGAAGCTTGGCAGATTATGCTATACCTACTGCTGTTGAGGCGTTTAGAATTAAATGGGAGTACATGGAAGAAGGAAAGTCTGATGCGCCATTACCCGCTAAAGGTATTGGAGAAGGAGCAACAATAGGTACTCCTCCAGCTGTAATAAGAGGTATTGAGAATGCAATAGGTAAGAGATTAACTAGGTTACCAGTTAGGCTAGAGCAGTTAATTTAAATATTTCCTTTTTATTAAATCAACTTTAAAAACTTTCATCTATAGTATTGATAGAAAACTATTTAAGTAAAAATAAACAGTGTTAAAGTGAAATGACCCAAGTACAAGAGAACTATGCAACACCTTTCTACAAAAATATAATAGATCTACCACCATCAATGGTTAGAAAATTATGGAAAAAGGGCAAAATAATGATACTTGACATTAGAACTCCAGAGGAATATGAAGACCATCATATACCGGGTTCAATATTAGCTCCTTTAGACTACTTAGAATATTTAACAGAGCTTTTTTGAGGATAAAGAAGTAGCAGTAGTATGTGAACATGGGAATAGAGCAAGATATGCAACATATGGTATGCCCCACCTCTATAAGAACAAGGCCTATTATATGATAGGTGGAATGACACTATAGATGAGAATGGGCTATGAAGTAACAAACGGAATTGATGAAAAAGGTTTACTATGGCAAAAGATTCTAGAAAAGAAATTAGGCTAGAACTAATAAGCATTTTTTAATTTCTCACACTTAACTATTAAGGTAAGCTGAAACTACTAAGCTTATACTTTGACCATTAGCAACTATAACTAATACAAGTTGAACCGGAGTTTGTTGAGGAGAAAACCTTAATCCAGTATTTATGTTATAAGAATTTACACCTTCAGATAAATTTAAAGGAGGATTAATACTTTGAAAAGTCCTTGCGTAAATTACACCTATTATCTGAGCTTTTTGAAAAGTACTTTTTATAGTAATTGTGAGTTTACCATCAGTAGTTAAAGTAGCAGTCCCTACTTGAGAAATAGTCCCACTGTTGCCAGAGAAATATCCCACGTAATTAAAAGCTAAGGTAACTACTACTATTATCAACAATACGGATACTATAATAATTATTAAGGAAGTTATGCTCTGACTCAGTGCCTTTTGCATATAGAAAACTTGACGTAAAAATATAATAAAGATTTTGGATAATTAAAAGGTTATTTTACTTTTTATTTTATAGTCTTATTCCCGTAATGAAGAGAAACATTTATATAGAATATCTATGGTGATAACTAAATAAGCTCAATACTATAGAAAACATTTTAAGCTATACAAATGATAAAAAAAGCGTGAAGGTTAATAGATACGAGATTTTCCTTGATTTCGATTTCCATAATGGAACTTATAAGGGAAATGAAAAGATAAGCCTAGAAGGAGAAAAGGTAGTATTAGACGCTGTAGATTTAAAGATTAACAAAGTTAAAGCAAATGGTAAGGAAGTAGAGTTTATTCAAGAAAATGATAAATTAATAATTAAAAGTGAGGGAGAAATTAACAATTTAGAAATAGAGTTTGAGGGAAAAGTTTCAGAAAAGAAATTAACTGGAATATATAAGGCCTCTTATAAGGATGGATTTATTATAACTACTCAATTCGAAGCAACGCATGCTAGAGAGTTTATTCCTTGTTTTGATTCTCCTAATTTAAAGGCTGTATTCAAATTATTTGTTAAAGTAGATAAGGGTCTTAAAGTAATTTCAAATATGCCAGTAGTTAGTATTAAAGAAGAGAATAATAAGGTAATTTACGAGTTTGATGAAACTCCTAAAATGTCAACATACTTATTATACTTAGGAATTGGGGATTTCGAAGAAATAGTTGATGAGAAAGAAAGACCAATAATAATAACAGCGACAACTAAAGGTAAATCAAAAAGAGGACTTTTCGCAATAAATGTAGCAAGAAGTTCTATTAAATTTTTTGAGAAATATTTTGAAATTCCTTATCAATTGCCTAAAGTACATTTAATAGCAGTTCCAGAGTTTGCGTATGGTGCAATGGAGAATTGGGGTGCTATTACCTTTAGGGAGACTGCATTATTAGCTGATGAATCTTCCTCAACTGCTCAAAAGTTTAGGGTTAGTGAGGTTGTTGCTCATGAATTAGCTCACCAATGGTTCGGAAATTTAGTTACTTTAAAATGGTGGAACGACTTATGGTTAAATGAGAGCTTCGCAACATTTATGAGTCATAAGGCTATTTCAAATATATTTCCTTCGTGGAATTTCTGGGGGAATTTTGTATTAGGGCAAACTGCTAGGGCATTGGATAGGGACTCTTTGTCTACTACTCATCCTATTGAGGCTCATGTTAGTGATCCTCATGAGATTGAGCAGATGTTTGATGATATTAGTTATGGTAAGGGGGCTAGTATTTTGAGAATGATAGAAGCTTATGTTGGTGAGGAGAATTTTAGAAGGGGTGTTGTTAATTATTTGAATAAATTCAAATTCTCAAATGCTGAGGGGAGGGATTTATGGGATTCAATATCTGAAGCTTATGGAAAGGATATTTCAACAATAATGGCAGATTGGATAACAAAACCCGGTTATCCAGTGGTAACTGTAAGGGTAAATGGTAATAAGGTAATTTTAGAGCAGGAAAGATTTTCAATACTAGGTAATGTGGAGAATATTATATATAAGATTCCATTAACCATGGAAATTAATGGTAAGGTTAGAACGTTTTTATTTGATAAGGAAAGGGATGTAATAGATGTAGGTGAGGAAATAAAGAGCATTAAGGTAAATATCAATAAGACTGGATTTTACAGAGTATTTTATGATTCTGATCTAGTATTTAGTGCTAAACTTTCCGAGCTAGAGAAGTGGGGTATTGTAAATGATTATTGGGCTTTTCTTTTAGCTAATAAAGTATCATTTAACGAATACAAAAAGGTAATAACTAAGTTCTTCCACGACAAAGAATTTCTAGTTACGAACGAAATATCTAACGAGTTGTTTATACTTCATGCAATTAATCAGGAAAAGTATAAGGAAATTGCAAGAGAGTTTCATACTATTCAATTAGGAAAATGGAGAAATGATAAGACTGAGTTAGGTAGACTGACTTATTCTAGTATTTTGTATAGACTTGCTGTAATTGACGAAGACTTTGCCTTGGGTTTGTCTGAGATGTTTAGATTTTACGATAATTTAGATGCTGATTTAAAGCAAGGAGTTGCTGTGGCTTACGCTATTGTTAATGAGGAAAATGCTCTTGATGAAATTTTAGATAGGTATAGAAAGGAGAAATTTGATGAGGATAAACTGAGGTATTTAACTTCAATGCTCTTCTTTAAGAAACCTTATCTAGTTGGTAATACTCTAAGCCTAATGCTAAATGGGGAGATTAAAAAGCAAGATATGCCTTATACTTTAGTAACTGTAGCGCTTAATCCTTACGCGAAAGAGGTAGTGTTTAGTTGGATTAAAATGCACATAAACTTTATCAGGGAAGCTTATAAGGGAACTGGAATACTTGGGAGAAGACTAATAGACGTTATACCTTTGATCGGTATTGGGAGAGAAAAAGAAGTTGAGGAATTCTTCACAAATCTAGACATGCCAGAGGCGTCTGTAGGCATAAAAAGTGGATTAGAACTGCTCAAGGCTTATTCAAGATTGAAGTGATTTTTCAACATATTCTATATTAAAGCTTCTAATATTGAAATCAAATGATTTAAAACTTCTTATATGTTATTTTTAAACTTTAAAGGTTAAGGATGATATATGGATAAATATACCTTAGCTTTGTTAGGCGAGGCTGCTGCAGCTGGCTTAGATAGAGGTTTCTCTATTAGATATAGTATTTTTAAGGAATATTATAATAATGAAAAACAACATTGGGAATACTTTAGGAAATATAAAAAATCTATTCTAGAAAAACCTATTCATTATATATTCATGAATTATAGGTTTTATAATATCATTATTCGGAATAGAAGTAATAAGGATGGTTAATAAGGTAGTTGAGCGGAACGCAATAGAGTTTTATATTAAAAATTTCGATTTAACTAAAGAAAATGATATAAGATGGATTTTAAGCGATGAAGAGAAACCTCTCTCTTTTTAAGATTGATTAAGTACTAAAAATAATACTTTATAATTTTTAGAAGAGAGTAGATAGCATTGAAAGTAGCTTTAACTGATGAGGGAGAAATTGTTTCAGCTATAGCGCGAAATCTGAATAATGAGGAAATTATTATAGTTGATACTCCTGCAAAAATTATCAAAGAAAAACTTGATATTATAATACATACTTATGAAATACCAATAATAGAAGCTATACATAATCCTTCCTTAAGCTGGACTTATAATGCTTGGTATGCTATTAATATGGCTAGAGCTGATTCTAAAATAGGAAGTTTGAACATATATCTCTCCACATTAATGGTATATGATGGTAAGAAAGGATTTTACAAGGAACATAATACTCCTAATCCTCTAAATTATTATGGCTTAAGCAAATTATCTGGTGAAATTTTGGAGTTATGTCTTTAGGTAATTATTTAATTTTAAGAGTTGGGGCCCTATTCTCAGTAAAATATAAGGGACTTTTATATCCTTTAATAAGGGTATATGCATTAGGGAAGACTCTTAAATGTAATAAAAACTTTTATATATCTGTAATAAATATTTTTACGTTAGGTAAAGTTATAAAAATAGTCATTAAAAAGGATGCTAGGCTGTTTTCTCCTTGGTTTTTTTAAGAAATGTTTGCAAGCATTGTTTTTATTCATGTTTATTGGGGTAATTCATATCTGAAAAAGTTACTGAGGTTTGCGAGAGGTAGGTTTTTAATTTTTAACGAATTATCTAGAATAGCTCTGATGATGGGCGATGCCCAGAGGAGAGTCTGTTTTCACATGATAGGGATGTGATAGGAGCGTGGAATATAGCTTAGATGTGAGCCTTATGTTGTTGGGCTCGAATGGGGTTCATGATCCTTCGTGGAGTGGTTGGTAACTACGATGAACGGTAAGGTTGAGGCCCAAGTCCCTAGATATGAACAAATAAAAATGAATATCCGGGGATAAACGGGAGTAATAAACGTGGGGAGTAATCGTATTAGTATGGCTGATTTTTGTAAAAATCTCTCAGAAATTTTTGGGAATGATTTAATTGAAATCAATGGGGGAGAAAGAGATTTTTCGTTGGATGATTGACTTTTGAGAGCATATAATATTAAAATTAATGCAAGAGAAGATATATTGACTCTCATTGAGCAAAAACTTCTTAACTACTAGGGAGAAATTATTTCTATTGTTATATTATTCCGATGAACCGTTAGATGCAAGAGAGATAATGAAAAGACTAGAAATTAAAAAGGAAAAAGAAGTATATGAGCACATAGAACATTTAGCTAAGTCAAGTAAAAGAAAGGATTACATAATTATAGTAATACCTCCTAAATGTAAGAACTGTGGATATGAGTTTAAATCGGAAAAGTTGAAAAAACCTACTAGATGTCCCATTTGTAAGTCTGAGAAAATAACTTCACCAAAATTTTTAATTAGAGGGAAGGAAAATAAAAAAGCATGAATACTATTTTTGTGGATTTAGGAGAAACATTAGTTCATTTTAAGCCCAGTTATCATGAAAATATTGCAAATGCATTAGAAGAAATGGGGTATAATATAGATAGTAAAAAAGTATTCAGAGCAGTAGCTAAAGTTTTAGGTAAGCACCATTATCCTAGTCCAGAATATGGAGGACTCTCCGCACTTGATTTTACCGAACTATTTTATGAACTAAATTTATTTCCTAAGAGAGAAATAGTAAGAGAATTAAATAAGAGAAACTTATTATCTGGAGAATATGAATTATATGAAGATGCTATACCGTTTTTAGAAGAAGTGAAAAAATTAGGATTAAAAGTAGTTTTGGTAAGTAACGCTACTAGAAACATTTACAAGATTTTAGATGAGCTAAATATTAAAAAATACTTTTATGGAATAGTAGCCTCATGTGATCTAAATATTATGAAACCTCATCCAAGGATCTTTTCCTATGCCATGGAAATAGCTAAAGGTTATGGAATCCATATAGGTGATATTTATGAGATTGATGTTTTAGGCGCTAAAAGAGCTGGATTGGAAGGAATATTAATTGATAGACTAGGCTTTTATCCTGAAATCAATAAAAACAAGGTGAGGAATTTATTAGAGGCTTTAAACTTAATAAAAGAGAGATTGAAAGAACAATAGAGACTTATATTAAACCACATCCTAATCCTAAATATAATTTAGAGCAATATTTAACTCCCCCCTCTTTAGTCTCACAAATAATATGGCATGCTTATTTATCTGGGCATATAAGTGGAAAGAGAGTATGTGATTTAGGCTGTGGAACTGGAGCTTTTTGTTTTGCAATTTCACTTTTAGGAGGATACTGCACTTGTGTCGAAATAGATTTGGAATCTTTAGAAATTGCTAAAAAGACAATTGGAGATTTTAATGCGGATTTCGTACAAGCGGACGCAACTTACCCCATAGGCAAGTTTGACACTATTATCCAGAATCCTCCTTTTGGGGTTGTAAAAAGGGGGATAGATCTTGATTTTTTAAAAAGTTCTTTTCAAATGGCCAACGTAATTTACTCAATTCATAAATCTAATCAAAAATCAAGAGAAATAATTATAAATTTGGCAAAGATGTATAATTTCAATGCTAGTATAATAACTGAGAAATTTAAGCTTAAACCGTATTATCCATGGCATAGGAAGAGAGCTCATGAGTTTTTAGTAGATGTTTACTTATTTTCTAAGGAGTGAAAATAAATTGCCAGAAGAAATTTGATCTAATATTTCTAAAACTCCAGCTCCATTAGGTTTAGTTGTAACAATGTCTGCAATTTCTTTAATCTGAGGTATTGCATTGGCTACAGCAACTTTAATATCAGCAACTCTAAATAATGTATAGTCGTTTTCACTATCACCTATAGCAACTATCTTTCCTTTGAAATTTATTAGTTCTTTAAATTTTAATAAAGCTGTTCCTTTATCTACTCCCTTAGGTAATATCATAGCATCATTTCTATTTATTTCTATCTTACCATATTCCTCTATCTCCTTAATTTTATCTAATTTATCTTTATAACTATTAACATAAATTATAACTTTTCCTAATGAATAGTTTACATTAGCCTTATCTAAAATCTCCGTTATTTTCTTTCTTCTTTCTATCCAATCCTCTCCACATAATTTAATCTCTTTATTTTCATATAATATTAGTGCACCATTTTCGAGAATCCATGCAGTTGGATTAAGACCAATTGCTAGCTTATCTATAAACTTTTTTTCTCTACCAGTTACAACAATTAATTTATACTTTTTTGAAAAATCATTTATTTTTTTAGCTACATGAGGAGATATTATAAAGTTATTTTCCTCACTAGCTAACGTTCTATCATAATCTGAAGCAACTAAGATTTCACTCAAACTTATATCCAAGGTTCACTAAAACCTCCTTCATTTTTAACGCATCTCTTTCCAATTCTGGACTTTCGCATATTAATGTTATTGAAATATCCCTCTTAAGTATTTCTTTAGCTAAAGGCTCAAATGGAGGAGAATTATAATCTATCGGTACATGTTCATCTACATATTTTCCCTTTCTATTTTCTAATGATTCAAAGTGGCTATTTATATGAGTTAAGCCTAGTTCTTTTACTAATCTATCTATAATTTCACCATAATTTATTTGCCCACCTTGCCTAGCAAACGTATGAGCCCAATCAATATATGGTATGACACCCTTTATTTCCTTAGATATAGAAATTACTTCATCTAATGTTCCAAATGCGGTTTCTTTAGCCATTGTTTCAACTCCAAATTTAACATTCTTTATTCCCATAGATCTAGCATTATCAACAACTTCTCCTAACTCAGACTTAACCTTCTCGTAGCACTCCTTAGCCTTATTTTTTTCATAAAACGCTATATGTATCGCTATAGCATCAGCTCCCATTAATTCAGCTCTGTCAGCACTTTCAATAATACGTTTTTTAGAAGCTTCTACTTTTTCTTGATCATCAGAACATAAATTAATGAAATAAGGTGCATGAACTGATAATCTAATCCCAAGCTCTTTTGCAACTTGCCCAGTCTCTTTAGCCGTATCCTTACTCATCCTTACGCCTTGGACAAATTCAACTTCCATTGCGTTTAAACCAAGTTCTTTAACCGTTTTTATACCTTCTATAGTGTTCCTCTTCTTAGATGCATAAGGTATTCCAGCAGGGCCTAAATATATCTTTGCCATATAATTTAATTATGCAAGAATATTTTTAAGGAATAAGTTACCTACTCCTCCTTAGCTATTCTCTTTAAAAATTAAAGTTTTCCTAATCATTTAAGGCTGAGATTTTTAAATCTATTTAAACTCTGCTTAAATTGGAGGAGATTATACTCTTTAGCTTTTCAGTATACTCTCTTAATAGTTGTACTATAGCATTTGTTACAACTTTCTCATCATATTCTTCACTAACTTTACTTCGGAGTAATGACATAAATGGTTGTAGTACTTTATCTAATTCAATAGTAGATAGTACATTAGAAACCTCCTTTATATATTCAGCTATAATTATTGCCTTATCTACTGAGGTTTGGGAAGACTTTTGTGTTATTAAACTTGCTAATTTGGAAGACAAAGACTTACCTATATTTTCTACTACTTCGACAACAATAGGCTCTATAATCTTCTTGTATTCTTCTACGCCAGATGAAGAGAAAGTTGCTGTATCTGCTATTATATTAACTTGGCTATTAAGGGAAGCTAAAATATCGGAAAGCAGTTCTTTTCTTATATAGTCTTTACTTGCCTGGTCTAATTGGAATGATACTACTTGATATTGTGAAGTTTGAATACCCAATTTCTGTGCTAAGAATTCTATTAGAGTTATAGCCTCTATACCTACGCTTCTGAATTTAGCAGCTGCTAATGGACATAAAGTAATAATCTTACCATATCTCTCTCCTATTGCTTTAGCCATTAGATCTGCTCTCCTTCCTAAGTTCTTCTCTAATACGGCACCAGAGCAACCCTCTATTTTTCTAACCTTAAATCCTTTTTCTGAAAGCCTTTTGATTATCTCATCCGCGTATTCTGTAGAGAAACAAGCTATATGTAGATTAATGTTCTCATTATTACCATCAAATATTACAGACTTAAGAACTCTCAACTCTAATGGAACTACTTCAAAATACGCGTTAGATCCTATTAGCTTAGAATAGTCCTTATAGGCTACTGAGAAAGTCCTATAATCCTCAGGAGAAAGAGTAATTATTTCTATAGAATTTTCTATATTATTTAAATTCTTTTTCATCTTTTCTATGAATTTATTACCATTACCACTTATATAATCCATAAATCCGCTATCTGCACTAGTTCCAATTACCTTTATCTTTAAACCCATTTTATTTAATACCTTTAACGCAGTAATTGCAACAGCTGGATTAGTTAATAAGTTCTTACCTACCCATAAAACATATTGACTATTAGGGTCATTAACGGAAGCTGTTTCTTGATCTGAAAAGAGAGATAATTCTACAGCAGGTTCCTCTGGTATTTTCTTAGCAACTAGACTATTTAATTTAATTAAAAGTGTTGAAATTGGTATTTTTACTGGGCATACACCATCACATAGCCCACACTTATGACACCCTGAAATTTCGGCAATAGCACTATCTGGAATATCAAGGGAACCTTGAAGCTCGTAAAGCGCTATAGCTCCTCTTACAAAATCAAACATACCCTTAGGAGCGTAAGGCCATTGCGGTATTAACCTATATTGAGGGCATACTGTTACACACATAGCACAGTCTATGCACATTAGCGAATAATCAGCAAAATCTTCTAAATACCTCCTAATGTGCTTAAAACCTTCCACCTTTCCTCCTGGTGACAATCTCTTTGCAATACCTATTCCAAATCTAAAATTCAAGGCTTCTTGTTGCCTTCTAGGAATTTCCAATACTCCTTTTGCCCTAATCTTAGGATCGAAAAGTTTCCCTGGATTAAATATCTCATCGGGGTCAGTTTCTTCCTTATATTTTCTGATTACTTCATATCTATCAACGCCTAGATCAGAGAAAGTCTTACCCATACTACTTAATCTGTTTTTAGTGTACTTGTGAGCAAAAATGCCTACAGATAGTAGAGAACCACCAACTTTTATATACTCATTCATCATTAACGTATTCTTTGCTAAATCATAGAGTATTTTTTTATCAACTGGGCTCGTAGAAATTTGAGTAAAAGAGTTTACTAAAAGGACCTCTCTTTTCTCTAATGCTATATCAACGTCAAATCCACCATCTGGTGATAAATCACCTAATTTCCCTAATGTTTTTTCCAAATTGTTCAATAGTTCCATAAGCTTTGTATAATGTATAAGACCGTGTTGATGAATTACTAAGCCTTGAGCTCTTAAAGCTGCTGAAACGCCGTGATTAAAAGACCACCAACCAGTCCACTCTCCCTCAAAAACCTTACCTCCATATTCTTGAGCTATCCTATTTATTTTTGGTTCAACTAATGTCGATCTAGGGGAAGGATATAATACTACCATATTCCACTTTTGAGGAGACAATGGAGCCTTATACCTCTCAGCAATATAGGTAGATATATAGGGTCCTCTAACTTGTACGTGCCAAGCTGGTATTACTTGTCTATAAAACTCTCCTATAGCCTTTACCATTTGATCTAGGCTATCGAAAGATATTGTAAGAGCTTCTGTAGGGGAGAAATTCCTTAGCTTTACTCCAGCCTTAACTATTATTCCAGTAGTCCCCTCAGCTCCTGCTACTAACGCTAAATCCTTACCCTCAAGTCTTACTATTTCTCCCTTAGGATTAACAATTTCCACGAAACTTGTATTATCTGATATAAAACCATACTCGTAAGAACCTATACCTAAGGCATCTGACGCAATTCCCCCACCAACTGTGGAATCATATGATGATGGAAAGGTTCTCAGCTGCAAGCCCTTTTGCTGCGCATATATATCAACTAATTTCCAAGTTGCACCGGGCTCAGATATAGCTATTTTATTCGTCTCGTCTATGGATACATTAGTCATTTTAGAGAAATCTAACAGTATACCGCCATCTGCAGGTATTGCATTTCCATACCTATTTGTTCCCCTTCCGTACGGTACTATTGGGACTTTATATTTTAATGCGACCTTTACTACATTTACTACATCCTCTACAGATCTTGGATAGACCACGTAATCTGGGACTATATTAATCTTTATGCCAGACCACACTAATTCTGGGACAAATCCAAAATCTACGGAATGTGATAATCTTTCAACTAAATCATCACGAAAATTCTCTCCTAGCAGTTTCCTTAGTTCTTCCTCTAGTGTCATAATTACTAACCCTTATTATTTAATATTCTTTAAACTTTCTATTATAACTTTCTGTATATACTCATAATACTCTCTTTGTTGTTCTCTTCTAGGAACGAAGTCTTTCATTATAGGAGGATCACTAGACCAAGTAGGTATTATATGAAAGTGTGAGTGAAAAATTACCTGACCCGCACTCTTACCAATATTTGTTAATACTCTCACTCCATCAGCATCTAACGCCTTTTTTACCGCTATTGCTATTTTTTTAGTAATTACACAAAGAGAAG
>JAVYOH010000022.1:15721-19243 GCA_038734615.1 Saccharolobus sp.
TAGGAGCGTCAACGTCTAAATTAGTTATGTATGCTTTAGGATTAGTAATGAGAAAACCCTTAAAAAATAATAAGAATATTCTCTTTCTACATAAAATTAGTAATCATGTTGGATTTTACTTAGGTATGTTTATTCTTTCCATACTCCCCATAATACCTTTTGATGATTATGTTTTCCTAGCTGTGGGTATAGCTAAAATAAATCTTGCAAAACTATTTTTAATTTCTATAGCTGGTAAAATTATAAAAAGTACAATAGAAATAAATATTGAATTGGCTGGAATAGGATTAATATCTTCCCTTCTAGATATAAATGCATTAGAAATATCTATTATATCATCAATAGTATTTGTAATATTAGGAATAATTATGTTTAAAATAGATTGGGAAGAAATATTAAATAAGGGAAAAAATTTCTTAAGGGACAAACTAAAAATTAACATATGAAAATCTTTAGTGGTAAAAAATTCGAAGTATATTTAGAAAAAGTAAAGTTACCAAATGGCTACGAAAGAGAAGTAGAATACGTTAACCATAGAGGCTCAGTGGTAATCATCCCAAAGTTAAGTGATAATAAGATAATATTAATAAAACAATATAGACCAGTTATAGGAAAGTGGATTTACGAACTTCCCGCAGGAACCTTAGAGATAAATGAAGACCCTTTACAAGCAGCCAGAAGGGAATTGATAGAGGAAATAGGATTTGAAGCAGGGAAAATTACTGAAATTATGGGATTTTATGTTTCACCAGGGGTTACAAATGAGTATATGAGATTATATATTGCAGAAGATCTCAAATATGTTGGAGCTAAACCAGAGCCTTATGAGATTATAGAGCCAGTAGAAGTAACTATTAATGATGCTATAAATTTAATAAGAGAAAGGAAAATTGAAGATGCTAAGACAATAATAGGCGTACTTACGTTAAAAACACGTCTAAACCTTTAAGCTCCCCAACTATAATAGGCTCTTCCTTTGTAACCCATTTTCTCGCCTTAGCCTCTCTTAAAGCTTCTGTAACCTCTACCCATTCTGGAAGTGAAGGTGCTTCATAAATTACTACAAATTCGTAGTCCCCTATGCCAAAAGAGTAAGTAGTATATGATCTAATACCTTTATTTTTTGGATGAGTCCTAGCAATTCTTATATGTTCTCCCATTATCTTTTCTCTTTCTTCAAGGGGCAAAAGATACCAGTCTACGCTCTTTTTCATTGGATATGCTATGAAATATCTCAAAGGTTCTAAGGAAAGAGCAGATTCAATACTAAAATTCCCTTTAGTATATGGTGAAGGCTTATATATTGAAAACATAGAGAAAGATTCTGAAGCCAAATTACGTAGTATAGAAAGAAGATTATATCTAAAATCTATTATTGGTGAAGTGTCAAAAGAGCTTAACCAGTAAATTATATCACTATCAAACCTTAATGATATATACCTTTTTAGAGAAATTAGAGAGCTTTTAAACTTTGACTCAAGTTCTTCTATTTCCCCTATTATTTTTCTCCTTTCTTCCTTTGCTTCAACCCACCAATTAGCTGAAAGTTTAATTGAGGAAACATACATAAATACCTCTTTATTACCTATCTGACTCATTGTCATCTAAATCTCTAATAATGTCATTATACAATATTAAAAGCTCTTCCAAACTTGCCAAATATGATATAAAAGTATTAGATAAATCTTGTCTAATATACTCATCTAAGAGTTCTAGACCATCAGTCTTGGGACCACTAAGTATCCTCTCAACGTATTCTTCAAATTTCTTCTTAGAGTCTGCAATTATAACAAAGGCTATGGGAACGACGTTTAAGATATTTTTATTAGAAGCGATATTCGACTCCTTTATAAACTCTAGATTTGCACCATAGTAGTATATATTATTTATCTTGAATTTTTTATTTATAGCATTATTGACTTTATTCTTAAGTTTAACTATAGCTTGTGATAAGTCGGAAACGCTTACTGGATTACCAATTATAATGTCTACACCACCACTTTTAGATAGTCTATCTAAATATAATATAGCTCTAAGTAATCTAGCTAATTTGTGTTTTTTAATTAGTATAGCTTTGTTTTCTACATTAAAGCCTATAAGATATTTAAAGATACACCCCGCATAAATCTTCTTCCCATCACTTGTAGAACTTTCAGCAGGTAACGGATTATATTCGATAAACTCTCTATAGATTAACGTATATTCATCCTCATTAATTAAAGATTTAACGTATTCATCAAAATTATTTATATTTTCTCTTCTAGTTTCTATATTTTGACCCAGTTCATTATATATTTTAATTAATGGTGGACTAAAAGAAGCATCCATAAAGACCTGAAGAATTGGGAATGAATCTTCTCTCCTTAATACAGTTGCTGCATAAGCATTATCTGAGAATTTAACTATACTAACTATTACTTTAGATTCAACATCGCTAGATAATGCGACATGCTTGGAAGATGCTAAAGCTAACCTCTCTATATCAAACCAATCATTACTTAATATTAATGTTTCTGAATTAGTATCCATATTCCCATAATTATATACTATAGAATCAACCTTAAGCTCTTCCGCTACCTCGTCTATAACATTTTTTATCAAAGAATTTATTTGAGGAATTGGTGGGAGTATATAATGTTCTTCAGTTTTGTATACATGAACACCATTATCTTGAAGTTTTATTAGCATTATCTCTTTCTTGTTACCCCTCTCATCAACTAGAGAACATAGCACCTCTGGTCTTTCCGGATCTGAATAGACTTCTAATGAAACCACTTGTCCCATCCTACCTAAATTTTGTTGCTATTACACTTACTTTTATTAAGATTATGGTACAAAAAACCTTTTCTAACCAACATCCGTTTATGCTGGATATTTTTGTGTTCTTCTATATCAAGGGACTTTAGCTCTAACCTTACCGTTCATCATGATTATTAACCACTCCACGCAAGGATGAACCCCTTAAAACCCCCAAGGCATAAGGCTAACATCTAAGCTATATTCCATGCTCCTATCGTGTGAAAAACTACACTTACTGCATGTTAGAACCCTAGGTTTCCAGACTCTCCTCTGAGCATTACCCATCATCAGAGGTATTCTAGATCTAGATAATGCGTTAAAAACTAAAAACCTAACCGCTAAACCTCAGTAACTTTTTCAGAAATGATACCCCAATAAACATGAAATAGAAACAATGCTTGCAAAAATTTCTTAAAAACACCAAGGAGAAAATAGCCTACCTCTATCCTCCTCTAAAGTTATTATCTCATAAATATATTTAAGGAAGATATAATATTTGTTTATAAGAAAATTCGTATTAATTAATTCGTTATTCTAAACTCAAGGTCTCAGATTATTTAGTCCTACTCACTTTCTCCCTGTCCTAAAGGGCAAGAGTTCCCCACACCTATTGTAAAACAATTTGGATTATCATAAATCTTCCATTAATGCTTTTTTCTCTAAAATTGAAACTGCACCGTGGTACTTTTGCAATATATAATGCAACCGCATTTTATTATAACA
>JAVYOH010000023.1:0-18507 GCA_038734615.1 Saccharolobus sp.
CTTCCAAATATAGCCTTTCCCTTATACTTCTCCGCAACTCTTTTGTATATTGGCTCATATAAATGACATGGAGCACACCATTCTGCCCAACAATCAACTAATACTAGCTTATTATTTTTAATTATATCATCAAAGTTTTCTTCAGTTAGGACTACAGTTACATCTTCCTTCTTTTTACTAAATTCTTCAGATTTCTTCTGTAATCTCTCTGAGATTTCCTTTATTAATGAATCGATCTCACTCAATTTTATCCACCAAGTATATTTTCTTTAGCCTCTTATAAAGTGCTACTCTAGAATTTACATAATTAAGTAATTCATCTTCTATTCCTAACTTCTTTTCTCTTACCTTAACTAATGCAACTGGTTGTTGCCCTAAATTTCCAGCATCTTCTCCTACAACTTTAGCATCTTCTACTAGAGGATGGGTTTTTAATATCTCCTCTAAATCTCTTGGGAATATTGGATATCCCTTGTATTTCAGCATTCTCTTCTTAACTCCTCTAAAATATAATAATCCATTTTCATCCACTTTAACTAAATCGCCAGTCATTAGCCAACCATCTTTGAATACTCTCGCAGTTTCCTTCTCATCCTTATAACCTAACATAAGCCATGGGGCCTTAACCCATAACTCTCCCTCATCTCCCTCAGTTCCATCAGATTTTACAATTTTTATCTCTACGCTAGGAAGTGGTTTGCCTATTGTTATAATTTCTGACAACTCTTTAGGTTGAAAAGTTATAACTAGGCCCTCTGTAAAACCATATTGTTGAACTATATTTTTCCCATACTTATTTTTGAAATTATTAACTGTAGATGGAAAAAGAGGCGCTGCAGAACTTACACATAATTCAAGACTGTCTAATTTTGCTTTTCCTTCTGAATTTAAGTAATCATAAACCGTTGGTACTGTAGAGAGATAGTTAATATTATACGTATTTATTGCATTAACTAATTCCTCAACGTTAAATTTACTCATTACGTATAATCTTCCTCCAGATTCTATCGTTACTCCTAACACACTATTTCCTAGGACGTGAGCTATGGGAACTGTTAATATACTTCTAATTTCTTTAAGTCCGAGAACCTGATATAGAGTTGCTGAATTGAGCTCAACCCTATTAGCACTATGTAATACTTGCATTGTCCTTCCAGCAATCTCTGCATAATAATATACTAGTCCTACTTCATCTTCTCTATATTCATAAGGTTGAGTAAATATATCTTTTCCGGATTTATTTACGATTACTTTGTAATCTTTCAAGATATTAGATTCCCTTTTCATTATTTCTTCATCTGTTAATATTAAATCTGGATTAGAATCTTCTAAAATAAATTTCAGATCTTCTGCAGTAGTTAGCGGATCAACTGCTACTGCCTTTCCTCCAGACCAATAAATTGCTAAATAATTTATTATGGATTGAATTGAATTAAACATTAAATGCACTACAGTATCTCCTGGCGAAATATTAGAAGCCACATATGAGACGTTTTTAACTACTTGTTCATAAGTTAATGACGTATTTCTATCTAATAGAAATGTCTTACTAGGGTTTAGCTTATACCATTTATACAATACAGAAGCTATACTCATCGTTTCTTTTTTTATTAAGCAATCTTATTAATTCATGTGATAAAGCTTATCGGCCTTTCAAGAATTCATATAACATTACTTGATTTAGAGGGAAAATATGGGAGGATAGATGGAGGAGTAGGGGTTGCGCTAAAAACTCCTAGAATAGTTATGAGAGTAGGGGACTGCTTTACGCCTAACATGTCTTTACCCTTTAAAGTACCTAGTATTTGTGTAGATGAGGATTACGAAGAGCATGTGGGTCTAGGGCACACTACACAATATTTATTATCAATAGCCAAAATATCAGCTGAGTACAATTTTAAGAAAATGAATTCATATGAACTCGCAAAATTAGTCAAAAGAGGAGGTACTTCTGGAATTGGCGTTTACGCTTTCGAGTATGGTGGTTTTATTGTGGATGGCGGGCATTCATTAAAGGTTAAAAAGGAATTATTACCATCTGATTTCTCTTCAGCCCCTCCACCACCTTTAATAGCTAGATTTAATTTTCCTTGGTATATCTACGTAAATATACAAAATAAGGGTAAGAGAATATTTGGCGTTGAGGAAATAAGAGCATTTAAGGAAGCTAAAGTTGAGGGTCTAGACAAACTCGCTAGAATAGTATTAATGGAATTAATACCATCTGTAGCTGAAGGTGATTTAGAAAGCGTGCTAGAGGCTATTTCGTTAATACAAACTATTGGTTTTAAAAAGATAGAGGTCTCATTGCAGTCTGAGGAGGTTAAAAGGTTAATGAGAGATATGAATAGAAGTGGTTTTCCTGCTGGATTATCTTCTTTTGGTCCAGCAGTTTACACTTTTATAAGATCAAGGAAAGAGGGGGAGGAGTTAATTTCTAGATTTGGAGGATTTTTATCAGAACCAAATAATGAGGGTGCTAAGGTATTCTGGACTACGATGAATTCGTAATTAGTGACTTAAAGAATGTATATGGAGATTATCTTAAAGATTTCTTAGATTCTTTAACTAAACCAAATCCTAGACTATACGTTAGGGTTAATTTATTAAAGACTTCAGTGGAAAACATCTTAGCTAAACTTCCCCAGTTTAAGCAAGATGAAGATTTTCCAGAAGCTATATATGCTAATGTAAAAGGTCCTAACGCAATTTCCATTCATGAAAATAAGGTAATCGTAGATAAGAAAACTGCAGAAAGTGTGATGCTAGGAGCTAACGTTTATAGACCAGGTGTTAAAGAGATTAAAATAACTGATGGGAAAGATAAACATGTAACTGTTTTTAGTGATAACGGGATACCAGTAGCGGAAGGGTTATACTATGGTTTGCATAGTAGCTTAGTAGTAGAAGTTACTAATTCTATTTACTCTTCTCCTAAGCTAGCAGACTCAGAGCCTTTAGAAAGAGGAGAAATATATGTTCAAGGTAAGGCTTCGATGTATGTAGCTCATCTATTAGATCCCCAGCCTAATGAGGTTATCGTGGATATGACTGCGTATCCTGGAGGAAAGCTAACGCATATTTATCAACTTCAACCTAAGGCACGAGTTATTGGGTTTGATCATACTGAGAGAAAGGTTGAGAAGTTAAGAGAACTAGTAAGATTAATGAACATGAATATAGAGGTGTATAAAGCGGATTCTAGATATCTTTATGAGGATTTTAATATAAAAGATGCAGATAAAGTAATAATAGATCCTCCTTGTTCTGCTTTAGGTATAAGGCCTAAACTTTATGATAAGAAGACTAAACAAGATATACTTAATTTTCATAATTATCAGAAACAGTTTCTAAATTCTGCATACAAAATTTTAAAAAAGGGAGGTATATTAATTTATTCTACTTGCACTGTAACTACATGGGAAAATGAGAAAGTTATAGACGATCCTAGGTTTTCAGTGGACTATGTGTTGAGATTTCATCCTAATGTACATAACATTACTGGCTTTTTCATAGCTAAACTGATAAAGAAGAATTGAAAAATGGTAATATATGCCTATAGAAGAATATTTAGGTAAGATTCCAAAAGTCTCGCAAAAATCATACATTCATCCTACTGCATATATAATAGGTGATGTTGAGATAGGAGATTTAACAAGTATATGGCATTATGTAGTGATAAGAGGAGATAATGATTCAATAAAAATTGGCAAAGAGTCCAACGTTCAAGAAAATACTACAATACATACTGATTATGGTTATTCAGTTGAGATAGGGGATAAGGTAACAATAGGTCATAATTCGGTAATACATGGTGCTAAAGTATCATCACATGTAATAATAGGTATGGGTGCAATACTACTTAATGGGTCTCAAATAGGAGAATATTCAATCATAGGCGCAGGTTCTGTGGTAACACAAGGTACTGTAATACCGCCATATAGTGTAGCTATAGGTGTTCCAGCAAAGGTTGTCAGAAAGTTAAAGGAAGGTGAGACTAAGTTAATTGATGATAACGCTGAGGAATACTTAAAGCATACTAGGAGGTTATTAAAATTATGAATAAAGATGTAAAAGCTCTTAAATGGTTTTTTACAACTCAAATTCTTAAAGATCCTTTTAATCCAGCATATGCCACTTTTAAGGTAACTTCAAGATGCAACTTAAGATGTACTTTTTGCTCTCCCCTATATTATTCTGGCGAGTTAGGCGAAGGTAGCACAGAAAGAATTAAAAAAGTCATAGATAATTTAAGGAACTCATCAATAGTAGTACTTTCTTTTGAAGGTGGAGAACCAACATCAAGGTCAGATATTTTAGATCTATTAGACTATGCTCATGATGGCTCATTTTACATAATGTTAACCACTAATGGTTATAGACTTAATGATGAAAATTTTCTTGCTAAGCTAGCAGATAAAATAGACTTTTTACATTACTCAATAGATGAGTACCATTGGAACGTAAAAGAACTAGACAATTTATGTAGATTCAGAAAATATGGGCTTAAAGTAAATGTTCAGACTGTGGTAACTAGATATAACTTATATAAGCTAGAGGAAAAAGTGAAGAAAGTTAAGGAATGTGGATATAAAATTTTAGCAATGCCTGCTGTAGATTATCCAGAATCTAAAGTGAAACTTGCCCCAGATCCTTATGAGTTCTATAAAGTTTTATACGATCTTAAATTAAAATACGGTTCTACACTCAATAACTCATGGGGTTTTATAAACGCACTTATTGGTAATGTACCAAAGAAAATAGTAAGTTACGCAATAACAATTTATCCCAATGGAGATTTACCTTATCCAGACGATATAAATGGAGAGATAGTAGGTAATTTAGCAGAGGAACCATTAACTAAAATACTAAAATCTGAAAAGGTAAAGAAGCTGCAACAACAAATGTTAAAGAATCAGGCTAAGTTTGAGTACTTACATTTACAAACTGCATCCTTTAATAATATTAAGGATCTAGCATCTTATGTTAAGGATATGTTAGCGTGGCGCTTTATGGGGAGAGCATGAAAATACTCTTATAACTTGTAAGAGTTCAGGTCCTCATAACTTTAAGATATTCATTTCTTAAATCTTCTAGTATTAAGTGTGTATATATTTGTGTAGTTTTAATATCTTTATGTCCTAATAATTTTTGTAAAGTTATTAAATTCATTCCTCTCTTTAATGATAGTGTAGCAAAGGTATGTCTTAAAACGTGAGGTCTGAGATCTATTCCTACTTTTTCTCCAAGTCTCTTTAATTTTCTATATAATGCATCATATGTAATATAGAAAAGTTTATCATCAAGATTTTTACCTCTAATGTATTTTTTGAGGATCTGTTTAGTGTTATCTGTAAAAAATACTACTCTTTCCTCTCCATTTTTTGTATTCCTAACTCTAATCATATTATTATCTATATCTATATCTTTTATTTTAATCGAAAGTAGTTCATTCGCACGTAATCCAGTATCGAGCAAAAGTCTAATAATTAATTTATCCCTAGCTCTTTTACAAGCTTCAAGTACTCTGTTTATTTCCTCCTCAGTTAGTGCCTTTACCTCTTTTTTCCTTATCTTTGGTATAGGAGGTTTGATAGGAATACCGAGCCATTTGAGAAATCTCCTCACTGCTATAACATAATACCTTACCGTAACATTTCTAGCCCTCTTTTTATCCATTTCATCCCCTTTTGTTTTACCTTGTCTATTCAAAAGGCTAATGACCCACTTATTCACATCTTCGGCAGTAACTTTTCTAGGATCTTTTCCTATGAAGTTCAAGAAATCTTTTACAGCAGTAGAGTAAAGTTTTATGGTACCATTCCCAGCTCCAGCTATTAACAAAGCATTTATAAAAGCTTCATATAAATCCCCAAACTCTGGTGGTGAACCTAATTCTAGCTTCACACTAAATACTTATCCTAATACATTTTGATAAGAATAACCGCATGATAATACACCTTGATGGAGATTTTTAATTTAACCTAAATTTACATAAATAGTATGACAGTTTGGTATACTGGAACTGGAGATAAAGGCAAAACTAAAGTGCCTTCTGAAGGTGAAGTATGGAAGGACGATGATATTATAAATGCTTTAGGTGATTTAGACGAACTCAATTCAGCATTAGGCATAGTAGCTTCATTTTATCCTACAATTCAAGAAACTATAATCAAAGTTCAATCAGATATCTTTACAATTTCTGCAGAAATAGCTGGGTTCGATATGCATTTTGATGAGAGTAGGACTTTATGGTTAGAGGAGCAGATAAATTATTATTCTTCCTCATTACCACAACTTAAAAACTTCATATTGCCTGGTGGACATGTTGCAGCTTCTTTCCTTCATCTTGCTAGAGCAGTTTGTAGGAGAGGTGAGAGGAGCATTGTAAAAATATCTAAGAAAGGTAAGGCTAAGGAAAGTCATATAAAGTACCTTAATAGGTTGTCCTCATTACTCTTTGTAATGGCATTATGGGTTAATCAAAAAACTAATGTTAATAATATCATATGGAAACATTAATTCCTATCCCTCTTTTGATAGCTTCTTGATACGCAACATAGGCAGTTATATTATCTTCAGCAGCTATACCTACAGTTTTAAACAAAGAGGGTCTTTCAATCTTAATACCCTTATTTATTACCTCTCCTATTCCTATTACCATCTTATCCTTCAACATGCCTTTCTGATTAGGAATTATGTAATCTCCGCTTTCAGCTGAAACTGCAGCTAAAGAATCTACCATATAAGTTTTGACTTTAGCTATTGTATCATCATCTATCTCTCTTGCCTCTGGCGTATGTGCACCTATACTTGATACGTGAAATACTTCTTTAAGGTATTTTCCAAAAACTACTGGCGTAGTAGAGGATGTAGTAGCAAATATAACATCTGACTTCCTTAGTAGTGTTTCTAAATCAGTAGCTTCTCCATTAACTTTTCTTGCAAATTCCATATGACTCTTCCTAGCTGTTACAAATAATTTATCAACTTTGAAGTATTCTAATGCTAATTTTGCATGGTAATATGCCTCTGTTCCAGCCCCTATTATTCCTAAGTTACCTATATTTCTTGAATGTAAAGCAATTTCTGTAGATAATATGCTAGCTGCTGAGGTTCTTATCGCAGTTAAAACGTTTCCATCTAATATAGATAAAGTCTCACCAGTTTCTGGAGACATTAATATTACTACTCCTTGAACACTAGGTAAACCTTTTTCCTTATTTTTAGCTATAACGTTAACGATTTTTAAAGCAAAAGAATTTTCTGCTAAAGATGGCATTAAACCCCACCAATTTCCTTTAATGTCTAAGACTATTCGATTTGGTTGAGATATTTTTCCACTAGAAAAAAGACTGAATGCTTGCTTAACCGCATTGACCGCTATCTCAGCCTTTAATATTTCATTTAACTCTTTAGCTGTTAACAAAAGCATTAGTCAAAAATATCATTGAACTAATATAAACTTTAATGTGTAACTTTTTATGAAGTACTATATGGTGATTTACTTTTAAATGTTTCTAACGGGTTTCCTTTGCCATCATTATGTAAATATAATTATTGAGAGGTGCGTTACGTAGTAGTAAAGGAGACGCTAATTTAGTTTTAATTTTTATAAACTCCGTAATACCAGTTAGCAAAAGTTTTATTTGCAGATACGGTTTTCATAAAGTAATGTTAAGTAAATTAAGAAAAATTTTCATTATCAGTTTTGCAATTTCAATTATTTTAGGAATCTCAATTCCACTAACCTTTTCCCAGGCGCCAACATCAGAAAATAATATAATTATCGCACCTAGCATACCCGGCGGAGTACTACCAGTTGCTATACCTACTACTGGCTCCTCTGCGTCGTTTACATTTTATGTTATAAATGAGAATCCAACTACAGAGACAGTAACAGTATATCTAAATGGAAATCAATACACTACACTAGATCTTCCTGCATATTCCTATAAACCAGTAACTTTATCACTACCGATAGGGAAAAATGTAATAAACGTTGGAAGTCAATCATTAACAGTAAATGTAGCTAAAGTGTCCACTATTGTAAATGGTGAAGCTCTACTAAATGGTAGCGTTAGTTCAATGCTAATTAACGCTCAAGCAGGACATAATTATGTAGTAAATCTAACGGTAACTAAAATAACCAATTGGAATACTTCTTCAGAAGAAGTTACCTATTCTTCTGATGTATATACTAATATGTATAATGGGTTATATCCTATTATTCCTTCACTGGAAATTCCCATTCAGAATTCCTCTTTAATATTAATTAAAATACCGCCCTATATACCCCAAGGTTTGTATTATTTCTTTAATTACATATACTTTTATAACTTTAGTAATTATCAGCAAGTGCTAGGTTATATTCCCTATATAATATTTGTTAATGTCAGTTATGGATTAAATGGTTCAATAGTTACTACTAATACTTACACTTCTAATGGAATTACAGTATCCTTTACTACGCAAAATGGTTACACTTACATTCTTTCTAAATATCCATTTAGCATCGGTGATAAAGTAATTCTTCACGTAATTCCAACATCTTCTTCACAAGTTTTTACATCAGTTCTAGATAATTATACTACGGTATTATATTTATCTCAAGTTCAATACACTTTATCGTATTATGGTAGTAATGCTACTGAATTTGCTTACACGAACTCTTGGGTAGAATTTAAGATATCTCAACAATTTACAACTTCACAATACCAGATTAACATAACTTATGTCACACCTACTGGAATAATAAGCACTGGATTAATGCCTGTCATTACTTCTACAACGTCAGCATCGACAACTACCACTACAACATCTTCTACAACTTCTACTACAAGTACTACCACTTCTACAACATCTACTTCATCAACATCTTCTACAACTACCACTTCAACGATTTCAACGTCATCTTCTACAACTACCACTACCACAACTTCTACAACTACTCCAACAACTACCACTTCTACAACATCATCAACCACTACATCCTTACCTACTACTACCACCTCAACTACTACCTCGCCTTCCATTTCAACAACGGTAGCTATAATAATAGCAATAATAATAGTAGTGATATTAGTGATTGCTATAGTTTTGTTAAGAAGAAGTTAAAAAATAAGTTAATTTAAAATTTTTATATTTTTGCTCCTGCTTCTAATATACTTCCATGCTTAATTACTGTATTAGGAGATATTAATGAGCCTAATTTAGAAAATCTGGGTCTAATGAGAGTTTGTGAAGGATAGCTAATAGTTATTACTGATGCACCTATTCTAGAGTTTTTACCTATTATCGAGTAAGTTATATAAGACTTTGATCCTATTTCAGCATAAGGTTCAATCAAACTATGGGCTATTTCACAATAAGCTCCTATTTTAGAACCCTCTTCTAAAGAAGAGAAATCTCTAACTAGAGAAAATGAACCCACATAGGCATTTTTACCTATATATGCTGGTCCTTTAATTACAGCATAATCATCAATTACAGCATAATCATCAATTATTACGCCTTTACCTATTATTGCGGTTTTCGAAACTTCAGCATTCTTAGAAATGATATTATCTTTTCTTTTTAGTAATACTTCTAACGCATACAAAAGATCTTCTGGATACCCAACATCCACCCAATCTTCTGACCAAATGAAATAAGCCAATTTGTTTTGGCTTGACAGTAAATCAATATAATCTAGGAATGAGGTAAAATCACCTTTAGGGATTATATATGCCCCGCCCAAAGCTAATGTTGAACTTTCTTTAACTATTCTAAGCCTATCTGCTATTTTTACTAACCCATAAGTTTGAATTCCTTCACTTATTGGGACAAGTGATACTACAGATTGTTTCCCACTCATCACGTAAGTATCCATGAGGCTTTTGTAAAATTCTGGAGGAGCTATTATATCTCCAAATGATAGGACAAAACTATCCTCTTCAATTTTTTCCATTCCATCAAGTATTGCACCATTTATTCCATCCCTTCTCTGAATTACAATCTCATATGATACGTCCAGTTTTCTTACCTCTTCCTCTATCTGGTTTGCTTTCTCATTTGCTACTATTACAAATTCTTTAACTCCAGTCTTCTTTAGGCCTTCTATACTATAATTTATTATCGCTTTTCCTAATATACTAATACTCTCTTTTTGATTTTTTTCAGTATATGGTAACAATCCTTCTCCTTTTCCTGCTGACAAAATTACCGCTTTCATTTATTCCACCGTTACAGTTTTAGCCAAATTCCTAGGTCTATCTGGATTATATCCTCTTTTAACTGCTGCGTAATATGCTATTAACTGAATTATTGGAGCTATTGCTAATCCAGATAATCTCTCGTCAACATTTATTAATATTTCAAAATCTGAGAATTCTAGCTTTTTATTAACACTAATTGAATACGTTGTTGCTAATCTAGCTTTCATCTCTTGTAAATTTTTTTCTAATTCATCTGTCAATTCACCATTATTTATAAAAATTACTGGAAATCCTTTTTCAACTAAGGCTATAGGTCCATGTTTACTTTCTCCTGCAGGGTAAGCTTCAGCGTGAATATACGCAATTTCCTTTATTTTCAATGCACCTTCCATTGCTAATGGAACTCCTAAACCTCTTCCTAGATAATAAATATTGCTTTTATTGGCTAGTTCTTCTCCAATCTTCTTTGCTAATCCTTCAGTTTCACTAATAGTATTTCTCACAACTTCATGTGCTTTTTCTAGGTATTCAATGCTCTCTTTTTCTATAATTGAATATAAAAATAGCAGAGATGCTAATTCGGAAGTAAAAGTTTTAGTAGCTGCTACTCCTATTTCTGGTCCTGCTCTCATGTATAGTTTATAATCGCTTTCTCTTGATATATGACTTTCTATAACATTAGTTAGAGATACGATTTTAGCCCCTTCTTCCTTGAACTTCTTTATTCCCATCTTTACATCAAGCGTTTCCCCACTCTGACTTATTGCTAATACAATATCATTTTTTCTAAGCTTAAGATTATAATATTCTGAAGCAATTAGTGAGGAAACGTTATACCCTTTTCTAGATAATAATAAGGAAAAATAAAGTCCCGCGTGATAACTAGTTCCAGCTCCAATTACTATTATCCTATCAGCCCTTCTTATCTCTTCTCCTACTTCCTTAATTCTCTCTATATCATTCAAAAATCCAGAAATAGTATCTTTAACTGAAATTGGGCTTTCATGAATTTCTTTAAGCATAAAGTGTGGATATCCTTCCTTTGATGCAGAAGTAGCGTCCCAGTCTATGTTCTTTAATCTGCTAGATATATCAATGGGATTTCCATTCTCATCTTCAATATAAACAGTATTTGCTGTGAGATATCCTATTTCACCATCTCCTATTACAATAACTTTTCTAGTATATGGTAAAAATGATGGGATATCACTAGCTATGAAATTCTTATCATCTCCTATGCCTATAATTAATGGGTTATCTTTTCTTGCGAAAAATATTCTTTTCTCTCCCTTGATAATAGCTAATACAGCATAACTCCCTTGTAGGATTTTTATTGCACTCTTAAAAGCTTGAAAAGGATCCATTCCACGTTTCATATATTCTTCAATTAAATGTGGGATAATTTCAGTATCAGTTTCGCTCTTAAATGTATGGCCCAAACTTTCAAGCTCCTTTCTTAGCTCATTAAAATTCCTAATAGTACCATTGTGCACTACAGCAATTTGGTAAGAACAATCAGTATGCGGGTGCGCATTGTAATCTGTAGGAGGTCCATGTGTAGCCCATCTTGTATGACCTAAAAAAGCAAATCCTTTCATGTTTTTTATATTTTTGGTTCTAACTACTTCTTCTACAGTACCTTTAGCTTTTCTAACCTCAAGTTTAGTATTCGATAAAGAAGCAACTCCAACACTATCATAACCCCTATATTCTAGCCTAGTGAGACATGATACTACCAATTCGGGTAACTTATTACTTTCCTTATCCGCTATTATCCCTATTATACCGCACACAGAAAACAAATATTATAAAACAAGTAAATTAGACTTTTCCCAGACATAAGGCATAATTCTAATGACGTAAAAATACTTTTATGGCCTTTTATATACTATAACTCCATTATCAGTGGGTGTAGCATCTATGATTTTCGCATTGTAGCTTCTTAATAAAGTCTCTGCCTCATTAGATTTAGTACATACTATTGTACCTCCCGCCCCTCCACCGCTTATTTTACAGCCTTTTATCCCTAACTGTTTAGCTCTTGACACTATTTCATCTACTTCTGGGGAGGTTATTCCCAATGAGAAAAGTAAACCATGATTAACATACATTAAGAGACCTAATTCGTCCTGATTATCTATTGACATTCTAGCCTTCTTAGTAATTTCTTCTATCATGTCCATAATTTTATTGAAAAGTAATTCATTTGACTCTTTAAGCTTTCTAACTCTCCATAGAACCTCTGCAGTAGTCATACTTCTTTTAATATACCCAGCTGTTAGATTAACCTTAGCATTAAGCTTTTCAAACCCATTTCCTCCTTCTGGAAAATATATTAAACCACCATAGGTTTCACTAAAGGTATCCATTCTACTTGCTATCCCTTGAACTTTTAGCTCTATGCTATGAGATATTCTAGCTATTTCATCTTTGGATAGCTCCATGCCTAAATATGCCGAATAAGCAGCGACAGTGCCTACAATTACTGCTGCACTAGTTCCCAAACCTACAGAAGGCTCAACAGTGGAATTTATCTCTACTTTAGCTGGTTTTTTGTTTCCAAAGTAGTTTAAAACTTCTATAACATATTGCAGAACTTTTTTAGCTTCCTCACTCTCAACCTTCATCTCTTCTAAATTTAATTTAACTCCTTTAACATGTAAAGAGGGAGATATTACAAGAAATTTATCATTCTCATGAACCCTTACAGTTAAGCTCTCAGATATTGTCATTGCTATAGCTGGTTTATTATAAACTACAGCATGCTCACCGAATAACGTAACTTTTAAAGGTACCTTAGCCTCTACTAACACTTTCTAAGTATAAATCGTGTATTCTAAAAACGTTTTCCATCTGATAAATAAAGGCTATATGTTTGCCCAGTTTAAGTCCCTAACTAGCATTTACTTGCTGATTTGTTACATTTATTGTACTTTGAGTTATTATTATACTGAATTCAAAGAATTTAGGCTTCAGTTCTAATTAAAAAATTACTTTTCCACGGTTTAAGTTAGTTAACGACTTTCAAAATAAGTTATTTAACAACTATCTTATTTCTTTTAGAATAAAAAAGAGGTAAATTCTGGTCTTCTTTAATAGGATCTTTAACTTCCTTGATTAATTCTTCAAGACTCATTACTCTCTGCTCATTTTTAATTCTTATTTTAACAGTTAGTGTATTCGTTTTAACCTCCCTCTCACCTATAGTTGCAACATAAGGTATCCATTCAGTACCACTTCTCCTTATCTTATTTCCCAAACTCTCATCCAAATCATCAATATCCACTCTTAAGCCTTCTTTTCTAATCCTATCAGCAATATTTACTGCAAACTCTAAGAAATCCTTTTTGACCAATAATAGCCTAATTTGAATTGGGCTAAGCCAATCGGGCAATGTAGGAGGCTGAAGCTTAATACTCTCCAAGATGAAATAATAAATTAATCTGCCTATATCAATATATATTCTGTTATCCTTTATCCACCAGACCTTGAGTACGTTCTTGCTATCCCTAATTTCTTGAGGAAACTCTAATGACTTAATACCTCCAAATACTACTAGAGTTCTAGGATTCTCATTAATGCAAGGAAGGATTCTACTACCTTCTACATTTTCGTGTAATATACTTAGCTCTCCTTCATTAACATTTTCATTATTTTCCGATTCATAAATTGGCTCAAGGGTTTTTCTCAAATAGCTTATAGTAGCCCTTCTCATAAATGCAGCTTCTGGAGAAGTTGGAAAACCAAACTTTTCACAATACTTAATTTCCTCACTCTTCTCAATTTCCTCAGTCTTTTTTATTCTTCTAGATAATTCACTCAATGGATGGCCAAAACAACTAATTGAAAAAGCCTTATACCAGCCAAAAGGAGCCCTATATACTTTAGCCTTAAGCGAATTCTCTATAATTTCAAGCACTTTTATTGCAATCTCTGGCTTAGCCAAATTAGGGGATAAGTGGGCATATGGATATATTACTATAGAATCCGCCTTTACTTTATCATAAACGTCTAGAATATTACTTACTGCCTTGTTTATTATTTCCTCGTCATCATCGCCTTTCTCAACAGTTACAAAACACACTAACGTGTTCTTAAGTTCTATAGATTTTAGCTTAGGTTCTTCAGGATTTTGTATAGCCTTTTCTTTTACGCTAAAAGAGAAATCTGAGGCATGAATAAAGAGTATAATCATTAAGTTCAATTTAATATCGTAACTTATAAACCGATTTCTTGCCCGTTTTCCGGTATTATTACTTCAACCCCCACTTCTTGTTTTATCAGATCAGCTAATGAATTTTGATTATCTGGAGAGCCATGAACTAGTACAACCTTTTCCAAATCCTTACTAGCTTTTACTATATCTAAAAGTTGTCTTCTACCAGCATGGCTAGAGAAATCAAAGATTTCTAGTCTAGCTTTTAATAATGGCGAATATTGATCAAATTTACCCATTTCCAATAATCTTCTCCCTGGAGTATTTACAGCTTGATAGCTTACTAAGAAAATACCATTCTTACTATTTTCAGAAAGTTTTTTAAAGTAATAAACTGCAGGTCCACCTTTTAACATTCCCGCACTAGCTATAATAATCCCGTTATCCTTCCATGCTCTATGCCTATCTTCCCATCCCTTAACGTAATGAAATTCATCATAAGCTTTCTTCAATAAATCAGGTTTATTTAAGAACTCTCTAAAGCCTAGCATTAGCTCAGTTATCTCTCTGCTCATTCCATCATAATATACTGGATAGGGGAAATTTCTTTCAGCTAATAAGCACAAAATTTCTTGACTTCTAGCCAAACTAAACGCTGGAACTAATACAGTACCCCCACCCTCTATTACCTCAAGAACTTTCTCATAAAACTCGTCCTCTACTTCTTTTCTCATTGGGTGATTAAATCTCCCATAAGTAGACTCCATAATTAAAACATTAGTATCCTTTAAATTGTCAATATCCGCTGGTCTCATTAACTTAGTCTCACTGAGATTTATATCACCAGTAAAAGTTATGTTAAACTTCTCATTACTGACCTTAATAATCGAACTGCCAGGAATATGCCCAGCATTATATAAAGTAACCTTCATTCCCTTAATCTCAAAGTCCTCATTATAACCTACCGCTATGAAATTATCCATACTCTTCCTTACTTCGACCCATTCATAAGGTATCTTGCTTCCAGACAGTTTTAGAAAATCTTTAAGCATTATTTCACTTATAGTCCTACTTAAGACTGTACCATATATTTTAGTGTTCAAAGAACCTATTTGATATATTGGAAGAGCACCTATATGGTCTAAATGCGCATGGGAAACTATAAACCCTTCAACCTTACTGGGATTCTCTTGCAGTGGAAAATTAGGATTATCGTTCTCATCAAAATTCACGCCGTAGTCCATTATTATACTATAGTCGCTATTGCCCACCTCAATAGCAGATCTTCCTACTTCTCTTCCTCCACCTAATATTTTTAGAAAATAATTCATTTTAGGAAATCATATAACCACAAACTATTAAGTTTACTTCTTTTCAATAAATCATGTAATGCCAAAAATTAAACCGTCGGATTTAAAGAAAATGGAGAGAATGGGAATAAAAACTGAGGAAATAAATGCATTTAGAGTTATTATTGAAACTCCTAACAAAAATATAATTATAGAAAATCCAACTGTGATCAAGACAAGCGTAATGGGAAATGAGGCAATAATGATTACTGGTGGAGAAATAAAAGAAGAAGAGAAGAAGCAACAAGTAGAAATAAAGGAAGAAGACGTGAGGTTCGTAATGGAACAAACTGGGAAAAGCGAGAAAGAAGTTAGAGAAGCCTTATTAAAAGCAAATGGAGATATAGCTAAGGCAATTATGATTCTGCAAGGAGAGACCTCAAACCCTTAATTAAATCCTCCTCATGAAGCTTTGTTGATACTATAACGTTTATTCCCTCAATCTCACTTATCATGAATGCTAATGGATCTAGCTTAATAGGCCTATGAAATACCACTACTGGAGGCCTTATAGGGGCTACCTTTAGCGCTATCATTGGAGACCTACCGCTAGTAACCTTAGTAAAAACAACTGCCCTATTAACCATTAAAGACAATGCCTGATAAAAGTCCATACCACTAAGGCTTAGAATAGCCTTAATACTATCAGTAACAATATAACCATAAATTTTCTCGTTCTTAACAAAAGAATTGACCAAAACTCCATCTACTGCCATAATTATTTTATCTATTGTAACTGGTGAAGTAAAGTCCCTCATGTCTATTATAAAAGGATAATTTAACCCAAACATTTTAGCTAACTCCTTAACTACCTTATACCCCCTTCTAGCATCTATTGAAATTAGAGCAGAAACATACTTTCTGAGAAACTCGCTGCCAGCAACCCTCCTTCCCCTCTCATAATCCGCAATAACAGATTGCTTAACACCCATTTCTCTAGCTAACTCGCCTTGAGAAACCTCAAACATCTCCCTCCATTTCCTCAAAGTTCCAGCAGGATCTTTACTCCAAACAATATCTCCAGATATTCTTTTCCCTATCATCTCAATCATATAAGTATCTAATTCGTCCATTAATGTTATAAATACATAGGAGAATATAAATATAGGGTCCGTAGTCTAGCTTGGATTAGGATGCGACGTTCGGGTCGTCGTGATCCCGGGTTCAAATCCCGGCGGACCCATAAAATACTTCTAGTAATTCTAACCGAAAAATTAGTAAAACGCTTAAGAAGAGACATTCAAGTACTTATCTATAATCTTTTTAACAGCCTCAGCAACATTATCCCAACTCGAATGAAGATCTAGAAAATTAATTAAATAATCATCATTCATAATATCCTCAATCTCCTTCTCACTCATGGAAAGTAATCTCAAAGCTTCACTAGCCATACCCTCTTTATCAAATTCCTTAATGATTTTAACAGCATTAATTCCCTTATATACACTCCTAATAGCAGGTATGTCATAAGCTACTACCGGAGTACCTAAAGCTAAGGATTCTAAAACCACCAAAGAAAAACCATCAACATGAGTAGGATAAATAAACAGTTTAGCCTTGGATACAACTTCGCGTTTCTTTCTTTCATCCACAAAACCTAGATATTCAACATCTAAATTATACTTTCTTACCTTACTCCAAAACCTCTTCTCATTATATCTATCGAAAAACTTCCCCATTACTACTAGCTTAATTCTTCTCCTCTTGTCTATAATATTCATAATATCTAATAAATCACTAATTCCCTTATCTTGATTTAATCTACTCCAAAACACAACATAATCTTCTTTACCCCTATTTCTGTAACTCAGAAGCTCTTTATCAAAAGCATTCCCTGGCCTTATCACATCTCCACTTAACCCAGATTCCTTTAATGGTCCCTCACTCACCGCTGCTATAAAAGTAGGTTTAATTTCCCTCAATAATCTCTTATGTTTTCTCTTAGCGTAAAGTTCATTGTATAAAAATCTTGTATGAAAACCTTTTCCAGTATACGGATTTATTTTATAAAATTTTATTAATCTCTTTAAATATTCTAACGAGTTTTCATAAAATGGTGGTTCATGAATTGTAAAACCAAAACGTTTAGCCCTTTTACCTAAATAAAAAATATCAAATGATCTATGATCTGGCTCATAAAGTAAGTCAACGTTAGCAACGTTATAATATTCTATTAACTTATCATTATTCTCTTCTTTTTTATCTAAATACGAATAAAACTCATCTGCGACTTTAATTCCTTTTGATTCTAATTCTCTAGCCTTTTTCTCGAGAATCTCTTTATTCCATCTTAAAACTGAAGTTGAAGGGAAATAAGTTATCTCATAATATTTCTTGAGCCTAATAACTACCTCATAAGCATGTACTGCACCTCCTCCTGCAAAAGTAGGGGATAAGAAATTATCATAAACTATGCCTAAATTCACGCGTAGCCTATAGAATGTAAGATTTAAAAATGTTATGTGCACACTTTTTATGAAAGTGGGCCGGTAGCTCAGCCTGGAAGAGTGCTCGGCTTGCAACCGAGAGGTCCCGGGTTCAAATCCCGGCCGGTCCATCAATTAATAACTTTCTTCTCCATAATATTAAAGAATTTTGACCTTTTATGTAAAAATTTTGTGGATAGTTAGAAAATTCTGTCTGTATACAAAGCTTTATAAGGTATTTTTTTAACTTAACTAGCAGAGGTAGTATGAATAAAAATCTAGGTCTAATCCTAACCTCCATATTCCTTATATCCACTTTAGGTATAATACCAGGTTTAGTATTAACAACACAAGCATCACCACCACCTAATCCTGCAGCA
>JAVYOH010000024.1:0-17891 GCA_038734615.1 Saccharolobus sp.
TGCACCAATTCTCCCAGAAGCAACTGTTAAAGCTTGAACAATCGATCTAACCTTAGTTGGGGCTAACTCAACACCTAACATTCCAGAAGCACTTATAGACCCTGGGCCTGCTTGTTGACTTAATAGATTCAAGCCATATAATAATAAGCCAAATGTTGCAAGATAAGCGGTAGGAACTAAGGAAAATACTAATAATGATAGTGCCATTCCTATAAATCCAATAGTTTGTAAAGGCTTTCTTCCAGCTCTATCAATAAAAGCTACTGCAATTAATGCTCCAGGTACTGTAAAACCGAATTCAGTAATGAATTGGAATATTGCAGGGTTATGTATTCCAATGCTTGCAGCAATTTTAGTTGGTCCAAATAAGACACCTACATAAGTCACTATATCAAATAGGAACCATAATAAGCAAGCTGTTAAAAATAATAGTCATTGTCCTTTAAAGTACGTTTTAAAACTTAAATTATCCTTTGTGTTAACATTGATACTTACATTTTCCCACTAATAGTTTTTATTACTTCAGATAATTTCTTAGTATCTCCTTTAATTCTTGCTAAATATCTAGCAGTTTCTGGTATTTTTCTTCTCAAGTAAATTACTGAAGCTGCTGGTATTGCACCAGCTGCTAAGACAATTCTCCATAATAGATCTGGGCTAACAAAATTACTTAGTAATAGATATAATCCAGCAGCAGTAGTAGCTCCTAAGCCCCATATGAATCCAAAGCCTAATGCTATTAATTTTCCCCTATCCTTAGCATTAGCATGTTCACCCATTATTAGTGGTGATAACACATAATCAGCACCAGTTCCAAGGCCTAATAAGAATCTTACAATTACTAATTCTAAAGGAGTTTGAACAAATGCTTGTAATAATGCTCCAATAGTTAATAGTGCTACATCAACTCCATAAAATGTTTTCCTACCTTTATTTGCTAATATTCCAAAAATTATTGAACCTATTGCTGCACCCATTAGTGCTGAACCAGCAATTAATGATTCCCATAATAAATTACCTTTAATACCTAGTGATGCTAAGACTACTCCTAATACTATGCCTATTGATGATAAATCGTAACCATCAGTGAAGACTCCCATTCCAGTTGTTATCATTGCTTTCCAATGAAATATATCGAATTTTTTCTCATCTATTGGTTCAAATACTTTCCTTAAATCCATGAGCTAAATAATGGTCATAAAAATATAAACCTTATCGATTTACTTTATATATTAAGGTATAAAATATATAGTCTATATAGAAATCTGCTTTTACGCACTTTAGGCAGACCTATTAAGAAGGACTTGTTAGTACCATTGATTATTCATAGTACTTGGAAGATTATTCATGTCCCTAGTCTACTTATAAAATAAGAAAAGTTTTTCAATTCTAACAAATTAGGAAGCTCATGTAAGTTAAATGATGGTTTCTCTGAGATAAAAATTATATATCCACATTAATTTCTATCCTTTTAGGGCTATAGGAAACTAGTAATTATGTGTATAATGCGTCAAGTGTGCTATTGAAAGTTAAATACCAGGAGTATAGGGAATAACCTAAATTAGCCGTTCCATTATTATCATTAAACTCCATTCCAACCTGAATAGCGTCAAGGTAATAGGTTGATGTATTATATATATTTACCTTAGCCTTAACTAGATAAGTCCCCATATTATTTAATATATATCCTATTGGGACTCCTATACTACCTTGTAAGTTTTTAGGAGAGAGGAAGTATACTCCAGTCCATCCATTTGCAGAACCAGTCCTAGGTAAGATGTATACTGAGAAGTTAAGAGGGACTTCACTTCCATTTATTAGAACAGGTATTGTCATATTGCCTACGTATATGAAATATTTATTTGCTGACAAGTTCTCATGCCAATATAACCAAATCATAACCTCAAAGTCGCCATATTGCAAGGTAGTTATGTTAGGGTTTTTGCTAAGCCAAATATCATAAGAGAAATCGTCTATTGTTCCTTTATTCTGAAATACTGAATAATTTAAAACGGAGTAGAAAGAGGGAAGGTCTTTTACGATTTGAGGCAAGTTAAGCTCGTAAGTTTCTGTCTGAGTTTCGAAGGGGAACCAGAACTCTCTACCATACATTAAACCTGGATAGCCATCAACGGTAATTGAGGGATTTATCTTCTTAATACTAGTCATATTAACATCAACAAAAAGATAATCTGAGAAGTTCATTACCACTTGTCCATTGCTTTCTTTAATGTTCCAAAGAAATGGGGACGCAACTAGGGAAACATTATTACCATAAATATCAGCCATTGCGTAAAGACTATCGCCTAAGTAACTTCCGATTAGAGAAAAATTCTTCGTATTGCCTGGAAAAAGCCTAACTTGATTTGTAACGTTATTTTTCTCTACTGGCGATTTTAAAAAGGTACTAAGACTTAATGAAAGCACTATTAGGACTATTATAATTACTAATATTATACCAGAAAATAAGACCTTTCTCATATAACAGACTATTGAAGCATAATTAAAAAAACTTTTCTACTAATATTTTTTATTTCCAAATAATTATAAAAAAGTTTAAATTTCTATGTATATAGTTTATTATAATTGGAAATAAGATTTCTAAGTTCTTCAAGCTCTTTAATACTAATATTGTATAATTCTGCAACTGCTTCATCTAGTTCTCTTTCTATATCAACTTCATGGGCTTTTTTTGAAAGTTCTACTATTTTAAGGTGGATAGTATTTTTAGGATCAAAAGTTGGAACTCTAATAAATTCTAATATGTGAGTATCTTGTGAAAGTTCATGAGCGTATGATACTACAACAGCTTTTACTAATGTAGAATTTAGAACTCCTGCAATATAATAGGCCTCATCAAGACTGTTGCAAGGTATAAACATTAATTTATGATCTGGAATTACAGGTTTACCATTTAAAGGCTTAATTACTGCGCATTCTAATCCATTAGCTGAAATTTCCTTCCATACTACCTTATATTGGGATAATAATGCTGGCGTAATGTTAAATACCCAATAAAATGGAGGACTGACTTTCTCAGCCTTCTCAAAAGGCAAATCCCTATATGCCTTTAAAGTACTCTTATAAGGCTCACCATTCCTTCTGACTAGTTCATTAAAGAAATTTCTAAAATACTCCAAAGCTTTAGTATCCTTTAATTCCTCATGTGATAGTATTCTTCCATCTTTATCAATAGGCAATATTATATAGTCTAATTCGTCACTAATATGCCATTTTTTAACATTCTTTCCCCTAACTAATGGATAAACTAAATGACTTTCTACTATTGCTTTTACTTGTTTTACTCTCTTTTTATGCCTTTTCTCTGAGGGATTAGTTATTATAATTCCATCATCAGTTTCACCTAAAATCTTAACGAAGTATACTTGATTTAAAGCAGTATTGACTCCCTCATAAGCCCTATATTCAGATTTACCAATAATTTTCCTCATAACACTTAAAGCGTTAGGCGTTACTTGCATCCACGGACTAGCCTTATCGTTAGGATCTATTGGAATCATTATCATGGTAACCCTTTCCGTAAAATTAATAACGTCATTAAGGCTCATATCTTCTTTAATATTCGTCTTAGCCTTCCAAACAATATTTTTGACTTCTTTATTAAATTCGCGAGATTTTTCAATAATAATCATTGCTGTACTATTAATCGCGTCTTCAAATGGGTTGAGCCTTGATAGGTCATGGATTACATCAATTTTTGTAAATGATATTAGAAAATTTCTAAAACCTCTGCCTGCTTGAGTTTTGAAAACCGTTAATGGGATTAAAAATCCCAATTTACCCCCTTGCTTAAGGAATTTATGAAAACAAACTGTTGTGAAAAGCATTGATAAGTCCCTTTTAATCTTTCCGAGCCCCTTACCCTTTACTTCAGTTAAGCCATATTCTTTCCATAATTGTTTAGTAGTTTTTCTGTAATCCTCTGGCAAACTTTCCCAATTTACCCATGGTGGATTTCCAATAACAAAATCAAACTTTGACAGATTCTCATTTGGAACGATTAATGAGTCTGTAAGGTAAACTGGTATTTGTATTGGCTTATTTCTAGGTAGATCAATAATTGTTAACAGATAGTTAGTCCTAGCTGCTATTACAGCGATTGGATTTAAGTCATTACCAATAACGTTTTCTAGCAAATAATTTAACAATACATTATCGAGATTATGAGCGTTTGCATATGCCTTAATTCTTGAAATATATTTTGTAAGGAATGTACCGGACCCACATGCTGGGTCAAGCACTCTAATTCTTAATGGTTTTTCTAAATCTTCTTTACCTAACTCCTCTAGTTTTTCTATGCTTAATCCTATTTCATCTAATACTAAGTCTGCTAGCCAATCCGGAGTGTAATATTCTCCTAATTTATGTCTAACAGCCTTAGGTATTAAATTCCGATAAATGTATTTTAGAAAATCTCCTGCAAGCTCAAGTTGAAGTGCATAACTATCAAGCGTTTTAGCTATTTCAAATATTATCTCTGCTAACTCTTCATCTAACCTGTTTAAATACCAGAAGAAGTAGTCTCCATCAAGAAAGTTAATAATCCCAAATTTTCTAAAAAGCTCTCCACTTTCAAGCTCTTCTAACCTGTTCTTAAATTCTTTAATACCTCTCATATAAGTATCGATTAACTCTGCTATATACGATCTGTAATTAGATGAGGATACAGACTCTGCTGCTATTAGTTTAATTATTAATGCATAATACGTTTGTATGGCAAATAATAATGCGTAAATGTTAAGTTTTTCCTTTTCAATATCATATTCTTTCAGTAACTCCTCTAATTTTTCTGTTCTATATCCTGAAATTTGCTTAAAAAGAACTATCCAAGAATTAAATATTGATCTGGTTTTCTCATCACCATCTATTAGTTTTTTATATAATGCATTTACAGCCTTGCGTGTAAGATTAGTTTTTGACCCAAAGTCTTTTAGCAATATTTTTGCTTCTAATCGTTTTTTACTAAGTCCTCTTATTATTTCAATAATTCTTATTATTGTTTGTTTATTTAACTCATAAGGTCCCCTTATTATGAAGTTTTTATCATATTTAACAAAAGCTACTTGGCGACCAATTATTATGGTAATGCAATTATCTAATAATAATGGCAAATTTTTTATTTTAGTTAAAATTCGTTCTTTTACAATTTCTTCTTCTGCTAATATTAGCACATTATTGTATGGTGAATCTGGATTATCGCTTGATATTAATATATACTCATCATTATATTTACTTATTATTTTTATTCCTGAGAGTTGTGATACTAGTTTTGATACTATGCAACTTAATACTCTACTTTTGAAATCTTTAGTTGTCACAATACATTTTAACAGATCGTCTACATCAATCTGCGACAAAGAAGCACTCATATGATCGTTAAATACTCCTTTTCAAAATTAATTTTTCTTTATGTGAGAAATGTTTTTCTACATGAAAGTGTTAGGTTTACCTCCAATTTTCTGCGATTCCTTCAAATAAACATCTCTAGGATCAGCTAAATTTAAAGCTAGTTTATATGCTCTGCTCCCCTCCCCAAATTTTTCTTGAATTATTTCAAGATCTATTCTTCTCACTTCTCTTTCATCAGCTATTCCTATAACGTGAAGATATTCATGTAGTAGTATTACATATAAATATTCGTACTCATAGCCAATTGATTTAGCTCTAACGTATTGTTGGTAATTAACATAAATTGTATAATCGTTAGCTTTCACGAACGCTAATACTTGAGGGGGAAGGTAATCAACGAACTTAACTATAACATTTGGAATCTCTTTATCTAACCTCTTCCTTAATTCTTGCTTTATCTCCTCAATTACTATATCTACCATAAATCCAAACGATGGCATAAAAATGTATATACTCCTTTACTTATTTAAAGTCTTTCATATTAGCAAAAACCCTAAAGTTTAACGTGATAATGTTTATTATTAGATGATCAGATCATTAACTATGGATAGTGAGCTAGTAGGTATTGAAAAAAGTGTAGAGGAAAGGGAAGACTTCTCTGGAGAGAAAGTAAAGCCAATTACTATTTTCTTTCCTAAAAACGAGGAAGAGGTTGTAAAGATTGTGAAATACGCTTCTCAACGTAAAATACCAATCATAGCCTGGGGCTATGGAACTAGTGTAACTGGTGCGACTGCTTGTGATAAAAACTGTATACTTATAGATATGTCAAAAATGAATAAAATATTAGAAATAAATGAAATAGATTGGTACGTTAGAGTTCAGCCTGGAGTGAAGTTAATAGATTTGTTTGAGGAGTTAGAAAAGAAAGGATTTATGCTTCCTCCAGATCCTGCTAGTTTCTTCTTATGCTCAGTGGGAGGTGCGGTTGCTGAATCTTCTGGAGGAATGAAAGGAGTTAGATATGGTTCATTTAGAGAATGGGTTTTAGCATTAAAGGTTATTTTACCAAATGGGGAGATAATTAAGGTTGGCGAGCCGTTAAGGAAGAATAGGGCTGGGTATGATTTAGTCCATTTATTTGTTGGAAGTGAAGGCACTTTAGGAATTATAACTGAGATTTGGCTTAGAATAATACCTATTCCGAAGAGAAAGATGGTAACTGTTGCAGCAATGCTAAAGGATTTTGAATCAGCAGCTGAAGTTATTATTGGATTAAGAAAGAATAGGATTTTGCCAGAACTTTCAGAGTATATGGATGTAGATGTGGTAAAAGCATTAAATAAGAATTTGAATGCAAATCTTAAAGAAACTGATGGTGGAATGCTACTTATTTCAATAGAGGAAGAAATGGTAAGTGATGTTTTGAAAGTTTTAGAGGGTAAGGCAGTAGATATTAAAATAGCTGAGGGAGAAGAGGCTGAAAGGCTATATTCTTTAAGAGCACAAGCTGCAATAGCGGTAAAAGCTGAGTCTAAAAATGTTTTTTATGCTGAAGATATAGTTGTTCCAGTATCTAAGCTTCCAGAGGCTATAAGGAGGTTAAAGGAAATAGGTAAAAAATATAACACTAAATTCTATGTTATATCGCATATAGGTGATGGTAACTTACATCCTAATATAGTTATCGAGGATAAGGAACTTAGGGAAAAGGTATTTGAAGAAATAGCTAGAATGGCTATAGATTTAGGGGGTTCAGTAAGCGGAGAACATGGAATAGGGGTTCAAAAGGCTAAAGTTATGGTAGAGCAAATAGTTAAGCATAATGGCCCTAGAGTGTTAGAACTAATGTATGAGATAAAGAGATTAATTGATCCAGAAGGTATAATGAATCCAAATAAGTTTGTAGAGCTAGCTTATAAGTATTATAATAGTTAATTTTCCCTCAAAACGATAATTACCTTTATCTTTATTTTAATGATAATTAAATTTATGTTCTCCACTTAAATGAAAAGTTTATTTTTGTAAAATCATTTCTCCACTCTATGCAAGATCCAGTATGCAAAATGGAGGTAGAAAATACAACGGAATATAAGATAAATTATAGGGGGATAACATATTATTTCTGTAGTAGAAATTGTTTAGAGGAGTTTAAGAAAAACCCATTAAGGTATGTCTCACCTAACGATCTAAATAAAAAGATTGATGTAAAAATAGTCTATTGTAGGCCTTGCAAGTATTTAGATAGAGCTATAAATTTAGCTAGAGACATTCTATCATATTTTGAGGAGGCAAATGTGGAATTAGTACAAGGTGATAGGGGGATCTTCGACGTTTATGTTAATGATGAACTAATCTTCTCAAGATATAATCAAAAGACATTCCCAGAACATCAAGAAATTCTAAAGGAAATAGGTAAAAGACTTCAAAAATCACTTGCCAGCTAATTTTAGTATATCTTCAATAATATTATCTATTTCTTTTATTACATTATATTTTTTCCTTATATCTTCCAGACTAATACTTTTTTCAGTTAGATATTTGACTAGAACATCAGTAGCTATTTTAGTTAAAATCTTAACATCTATTTTATACTTATCCTTTAATTGTCTCACTGCCTCATCTACTGTGCAAGAGCTTACATCAGCTTTTGCAGATAACGCATTTAAATCCTTTAATTTCCAGCTCATTAAAATTAAGAGTTTTTCCTAACTTTTAAGAGTTACTCTATTAAGGATAAATCTAAATCTTTTTGATACTATATTTAATCATGATATCATCTGATGAGATAAATGAAGTTCTAAAACAAGAAGAAATCTTTAATTTTATAGGAATAAAATTTGAGAAAATTGAAAAAGGATATACTAAACTCTCTTTCAACTATCACAAAAGATTAACGAGAATAGGAGGTATGCTTCATGGAGGAATAATATTCTCAGCAATAGACTATGCAGGAAGTATGGCAGTCTTATCACTAGATAATGTAAAAGATGAAGTTACAGTAGAATTAAAGATAAACTTTCTCAAACCCATGAAAGAAGGTCCTTTTACCGTAGAGGCTAAAGTAATAAATGAGGGGCAAAGTTTAGTTATTGTAGAAATATCAGCATATGATGGTAAAAACGTACTATGTGCTAAAGCTCTAGGCACATGGAAAGCTTATAGATCTTGAAACTCAACTATCCTTTTAGCTATTTTATAATGAACGTAGTCAATTAGCTTATCATCTAATCTAATAGCGCCTCTACCTTCCCTTTTTGCCTTTTCATAAGCCTCAATAACCTTTCTAGCCCACTCTAATTCCTCTTTGCTAGGTGAGAATACCTCATTTACTATTTCCACTTGAGAAGGGTGAATCACTTGTTTTCCCGTGTAACCTAATTTTTTAGCCTCCTCGCATTCTCTTCTAAATCCTTCTAAATTCTTTAAATCAAAATATACTTTATCTATAGCGTCTATATCGTAAGTTTTAGCAGTTATCACAACTTTAGTCTTTATGAACTCATTTCTTTCATAAAATGTGTAATCTCCTCCTAAAGATAATGAAAGATCAGCTATACCATAACTTATTGCGACTACACCTTCTGATCTAGCTATTTCCTCTATTCTCATTACTCCCTTAGCAGTTTCAATTAATGGAATTAGTGACTTTCCAGTTGCCTTATATAGGAATGATATATCACCTTCAGTTTTTGGAACGACTATGCAACTAATTTTATCTTCATTTCCTATAATACTAATATCCCTATATGAGTCTAATAATTGTAAAGAATTTATTCTAACACATAATTCTCTCTTTCCCCAATCTAACTCTTTTAAAAGCTTTGTTAATAATTCTCTAGCCTTCTCCTTATCTTCTGGAGGAACAGAATCTTCTAGATCAAAAATTATTGAATCTGCATTAATCTCTAATGACTTTCTTATCATCTTTTCAGATATCGCGGGTACGTATAATTGAGATCTTCTTATCATGATTAAATTGTAATAAAAAGTATAATAAAGAGTTATCTAAAGAGTATTGGGATTACGTTCTTCTTAACATAAGCTAAGACGTTTTCCTCATGCCTTTTCATCATATTATATGCTCTCTCTGGATCTCTATCCTTTATCGCAATTATAACATCCTGATGCTCTTTCAACTCCTCATCTCTCCTCTGAAAACTAATAAATAGCGTAACCCTAACTATTTTAAGCTTTATTCTTATATTATCCAAGATTTCAATTAAATATTTATTATGTGAGGCTTCTGCTATAGCTCTATGCAAATTTCCATTAAGGTTTGCTAAGATTAATGGATCTGAACTAGTTTCATTCTTTATATTACTAAATATTTTAAGCATATTGTAAATATCATCTTCATTAGCCCTTAAAGCGGCTAATTTAGCGGCCTCGGACTCTAGTGCAATTCTTACCTCATATAATTGTAAAATATCATTTTCAGATAAGGGAACAACGGTATAAGATTTACCGTTTTTGATAATTACTCCTTCTTTTTCCAGTCTCACTAATGCCTCCCTTATGGGAGTCCTACTTATCTTTAGTATAGACGCTAACTCTTCCTCTTTTAAAGTACTACCAGGTTTATATTTACCAGTAACTATATAATTGAGAATACTCTCGTATGCTAGTTGCGATAAAGACATCAATGAATATCAGTTTGTATACTTATAAGTGTTGCTATATTTTGCCTTGAAGATCACTAAATCTTAATAATCTTAATTTCTTGTCTAGCTTATACTTCTCTCTTAATAATTCTTCATTAAGTGAAATATTATCGGGAACTTTAACTAAACCATTATATATCTTAAACTCAGCATTAAACAAATCTGAAGGTATCTGAGCCAATGGAAATTCAACTTGCGAAATGTTTGAATTAGCCAATGCAACCTGAAGAGTATGGTATAATGCAATAGCTGATCTTTGAGGCCTTAAATGAGGCATTACTTTAATATTATAACTAGACGCTAAATCTATAACCTTTAAAAATTTACTTAATCCTCCTATTTTAGAAATATCTGGCTGTATATAACTAACTTCTGATTCCAGTAACTTCTTAAATCCTTGAATAGTATACTCGTTTTCCCCAGCTGCTATTGGAAATATTTTCGCTAGCTTCCTGATACTCTGATAATCATTGGGAGGATAAATTGGTTCTTCTATCCATTCTAACTCATACTTAGATATACTATTTAGAAATTTCAAAGCGCTTGAGTAATCAAAAGGGGAATTCAAATCAACTGCAATTTTAATTTTATAGCCAAATGAACTTCTTATCTTCTCTAAACTTTCCTTAACCATATTTGGGGGTTGATGTAATTTTATAACTTTAAAACCCCTATCAATCGCAGCTTGAACTGCACTTAATAAATCATCAAAATTACTATATCTAGGAAAACTAGCGTATACTGGAACTAAATCCCTAACTTTTCCTCCCAATAACCCTGAAATCGTAGTGTTGAGAAGCTTTGAGTAAGAGTGCCATAATGCTAGCTCAAGACCACTTATAGAGCCTAAAGTTATGCTGCAAAATCCTGCTGAAAATATAGACTTTTCCAAAATTTCATAAACTTCATTTATCGACCTAATCTCAGAACCCTCTAAAAGGGGAATTATTAAATCATTATATACGCCAATATAAGCAGAGATTATTCCGCTTCCAGCAACTAATACTTCTCCTAATCCATCAACACCTTCAAGATTAACCTTTGTGAATAGTTGAATACCCCACTCGTCTACCCATTCTGGCATAGGTTTATCAATATAAGGAATTGAAGCTGGAAAAAGTTCTATTTTATTTATTTTCATTTTAGGCACTTATATATAGTTTTATTGGAGAGAATTCCTCATGCTGTAATACTTCAGCTGATGTAAGCCTACCATTAGCAACTCTTATAGTATAATTGAAAATCCTCTCTCCCGCTTCCCTCAAACTAACCTTTAAACTGAGGAGATCAGAGACGTCAACATCTATATGTTCTTGCATACTCTTAACTGTCTTGGGATTCGCTGAGATTTTAATAACTGGAATTATAGGATTACCGACAACATTTCCTTGGCCAGTAGTGAATAAGTGAAGGACTGAGCCTTTAGCTGCGAATAAAGTAACTGCCTCAGCTGCTGCAGAAGACGTATTTACGAAGCATAGTCTAGAGGAGCCTTTGGGTAAGGGGTCTAAATAATCCAATACACAGGTTATTGGCTTAGTTCCAAGTTTTTGTATATTACCTAAAGCCTTCTCTTCTATTGTTGTGAGGCCACCCTTAATATTACCCTCAGTTGGTTGTGAGCCTAACAAATCAACTCCTTGTGATTCAATTACACTCACATAATCATTATATATTTTCATAAATTTCTCCCTCAAATCCTTGTCTAATATTCTACTAGCAATTATATCCTCAGCCCCAGTAAGCTCAGAAGTCTCACCAAAAAGTACAGTAGCCCCATAATCAATTAACTTATCAATAGCGTATCCAGTAGCTGGATTTGACGCTAATCCAGAAGTAGTATCACTTTCACCGCACTTCGTGCTCAGAACCAATGATGATAAATCTACCTCAGTCCTTTGCTTCTCACTAGCCTCTTGAACAAACTCTTTAGCCTTTCTAGAAGCTTTCTCTATTACTCTTAAGTCTCCATTACCCTCAATTGAGAAAACTTCAACACCTTTACCAGTTTCAGCTATCTTATCAGCAACCTTATGAGCCCAATTTTCCTCAATCCCAATAACTATTGCAGCTGCAACATTTGGATTAGCACCTGTCCCAGAAAGTATGTGGAATAATAAATCAAGATCTTTACCAAACTGAAGCCTACCGTAAGGATGCGGAATAGCAATAGTTCCTTTAATCAATTTAGAAACTCCTACTGCTGCAGTATTTGATAAATCATCTACTGGGATTATGGCTACATAATTCCTTACTCCAACACTGCCATTTTCCCTAATATAACCCTTTATCACTGGCTTTTCCATTTACCCCACCTAATTGACTTTAAATTATGAGTATGAACATGCTCTCCAATTTTTATACTTTTTACTGCAATTCCGATAGGTCTATTATATTTTATCACCTTCTCACCCTCTTTAATATCCCTTAATGCTATCTTATGACCCAATGGAATGTCATTTAATGCCTTAATTTTAGGTCCTTGTGACATATCTTCAATATATGCACCTTCAACCTCTTCGCCTGCTTTAATGTCAACTACCGCTACTCCAACATTATCCTCCTTATTATGTATAAGAAAATGTGGCATATTGAAAATAATGAAAGGAAAAATATATACTTTATTGTATACAATAACCATTAATACTCGCCATCTCTTTTTTAAAATATGCAATTGTCAATAGCAGCCCATAGTGAAGAGCCTAATGAAGAGCTAGTAGAAAAAGTAAGAATTTTTATAAAAAATGTTAAAAAATGTAATCCAACCCTTCTTTTAGGAGGATATTGGGGGCTAATGAAAACAATTGTGGATGAGGCTATAAAGGAAGGTCTTAGAGTAGTCTTAATATTGCCAATAGAAAGGGAAAACGTAAAATTACCAGAAAACGTTATTGCAATAAAAAGTGCTTGCGATTTTAGATGTAGATCAGTTATACTAGTTAGATCTGGTGATGCATTAGTATCATTAGGTGGGGGAGTGGGGACTGAGATAGAAATAATGATAGCTTACGCTATGGGTAAGCCAATTTACGCATTAACAAAAACTGGCTTAAGCACAGATTATTTTGCAAAAGTTTTTCCAGAATACATTGATGATAGGAAAATAATTCAAATTAAATATTTTGAAGATCCAGAAAAACTAGCTAATGAAGTATGCAAAGGGAGAATAAGCGAGGAAACAAAACTCTTCGGATAATTTTATTTTTTAGCTAAAACAAAAGGAGATACTGATTCTCCATACTCTTTCATATATTCCATAATTCTCCTCTTTTGCTCCATTAATTCATTAATAACCTCTTCATCAACATCATTAATGCTGGAGTATATTTTGATAATTCTTTCAGTTTTCTCCAAATATTTTCCTAATTTTAATGTAAACTGTTTTTCATAATCCCTTTCACTATAGTCTTTATTTAGAATTTTGCTAAATAGAACTTTAAGGTCCTCATAATAAGGAATTAAACCAATTGGCGTATATATTGCATCAACGCTATTTTCAACCCTCTTCACAGCCCATTTAACCCATACTCTCTTATCTTCTTTAGAATTAAGGAATTTATCACCATCCTTTAGGAAATAATTGAATCCAAATATTTTTGGAACCTTCTTTAACTTCTTTCCAAATGTAAGATAGTTTGATAAATATTTTCCAAGAGAAACTGGCATAAAATCTAATATAGCCATTGGATTGAACTCCAATTCATCAGTTTTACCAATGACAGCAGAAGTCCTTGCTGACTCCATTGATGCACCAATAGTTATAACACCATGAGACCACGAAAATGCCTCAACTACTGGAATAAGAACATTATAATCCCTAACACCAAATATTACTCCATCAATTCTAACACCTAATGGATTATCATAATTTATATCCAAATTCTTGAAAGAAGTTAATGGAACAGTAAACCTAGCATTAGGATGAGAGGCTGGCTTACCACTATCCTTAGTCCAAACCCCTTCATAATTATAACCCTTTTCTGGTTTTTCCTTCTCACTACCTTCCCAATAAACATAACCATCTTCAGTCATTAAAACGTTTGAAAATATGACCTCTCCTGGAGTGTGAAGAACCTCCCATATTATTGGATCGTCCTTAGCATTTATACCTTGTATTATCCCAAAAACTCCAATCTCAGGGTTAACTGCCCTAGCCTCACCATTAATTTCCTTTATAAAGGCCAAATCATCACTTATTAATGAACCAATCATGGAAGTTGAAGTCTTACCAGATCCAGAAGGGAAGGAAGCAGTGAAATAATGGATACCATTATCTCCTTCAAACCCAACTATTGCCATGTGCTCAGATAGCCATCCCTCTTTTATAGCCTTAATTATAGTTAATCTTAACGCCAATTTCTTCAATCCAACACTGTTTCCAGCGTAAGTCGTATTAACACTATATACTGTATTATCCTCAACATCAATCATTATCCTCCTTTTCTTTATATCCAATTGTCCCTTAGAATGTATAAACTTTAGAAAATCCTTGTTCCCCTTAAAGTCATCAAAACCACTCCTATAAAGTATATTTTCACTATGAATAACATATGGAGAATCAGTTATTTGAACTGCAAGAATTTGGAATTGAGAATTTCTCGGACCTAAGGAGTACAGTCCAACATACATTTCCCTACCTCGCATAGAACCTTTAAGTAAAGATAAAGCCTCCCTCAATCCCTCATCTCTAGGCTTAGTATTAACGTAAGGAATCTTTTCATTAGTAAGTATAAAAGTATCTTCCCTAGCCCTAGCCTAATCCAATTTATGATCAAAGTGAATAGTATGTCCTTTAATCTTTAAGGGAATTTCCTCTCTAGTTTCTAACGCTTTTTTCTTATATACTCTTTATCCTCCTCACTGCCAGTATATACGAAGACACTAGATGGTTCACATATTTTAATTGCATTTGCTATAAAGGAATACAGATGAGGGTTATTTAGAAATTTTAATTTTTGAATAATATCTTTGGAAACAAAATTGCTTAAAAAGCTTAAAACTTCTTCCATATTTTAATATCTAATTAAAAAGTTAAAACTCTTTGGGTGAAAAATATCACTAATATATTGTAAAAAAATTATCTAATTATTAAAGCCACAACGCTTTAGTCAATTCAATACAAATAAATAAAGACTTAATAAAATCTCAACCGTAAAGTTTAAATTTATAGATATCGATTTCGATATAGAGGTGGAAAATGTATGGACGAATGATCAGAGCATGGGTCTACCAAACATTAACTGAACTATCTAAAGGAAGAAAGAAAATAGAAGACCTTAAAAAAGAACTACCAATTTATGGAACAGCGTTCGACTTCTTCATAAGCTATCTCCTAACAAGCGGGTTAGCTAAGAAAACAATAGAGGATAATGTAGAATATCTTGAAATAACTGATTTAGGTAAAAGCCTATTGTCTGGAGTACCTTGGCTTTATGGGCCATTAAGATGGGCTTCAAGATGCTAACTTAAGATCTATGAAAAACTTACAAAACGCTTACGTCGAAATCTAATAATCATTGAAGCCTAACAAAACTATTTCAACTTTTTTCATGTATTGTTTGATTGAGGAATTAAGAACTCTCATAAATGCTCTCCTTGTACTTAAACACCTCTAAGCCGAGAAAGATGCAAGGGAGTTAAACTATTCAATTAAGACTGAGTAGTCTGTATTTTCATAACTTAGTCAATTCCTTATCTAAATTATACATCAACTCTTTTGAGTCAATTTCCCACCTTCCGTTCTTAGTGAAATGCTCATAAGGTATTGAATAAGCGCTCACATAGTCTAGCTGAGGAGTTGTTGGATGTACGTATATTTCATATGTAAATTTATAATTACTAGATAATTCATTAATGAATTTCAAAATTCCTAGAAGCATATGATTCTGACCAATTATTGTAGAATATATTTTCTCATTATGCAAATTTGATATTCTTATTACCGTAGGTATTCTAGTCAACTCTCTCGCTACCTCTTCATTTACCTCATTTATTAGTAAAGTAATTCTGAAATCAATCTTACCTAAGTAAGTATAGAAGGACTCAATTAAACCTTTTTCTATAACGTGATTATAATAATGATAAATTACTTCATCCTCTCCTATACCTAAATCCTTACCAATTATACTCCAAGTCCTCAGAGGATTCTCTTGCTTTTTACCAATTATCATAATATCATACCAATCTGGCTTAAAATCATCAGATAAATCCGGAAAACTAAAGGGTTCTCTAGGCTTATCTAGAATAAAGTTCTCATCAAACTGTAAAGTATTGAAATTAAACTTTGAAAAATCTATTGGATAAACTCGCCTATCATACTCCATATAAATCTCATAATCTTCTATTATTTCCTTTTCGCATAACTTATCTAAAACATCAATAAAAGCCCACTTACCAGTAGGAGATACGATATCTAAAATCAACGTATTTGGAGTTATGGAATCCTTTAACGCAGCAATTACTAATCCATTTAGAAAGAAATAGAAATCGTCTAGTTTTATGTTACGATCAGCTAATTTAACTATAGTATGAAAAAATTCTAATCCAATTCTATTAAACCTAGGCATAGGACCTGATAATAAGTTATATTCGTTTTTAAGTATGTTTAAAATCTCCTCAATATTATTAACTCCAGATAGTTCTTTTAAGAGGTTAATGTTATGATCTCCAACTCTTTGCAAATAATATAAGATTTTAGATAACGATTGTCTATCATAAAGCATTATATGAAAAAATGAAGATAAAAATATAAAAAGTCTTCCTCTAGCTTTTTTAAAAAATATCTAACTAAATCTTAACCAGTTACTGGTAATATTGATTTTCCTGCATGTACTATATGGAGCGCTGCTAATAGCAGTGGTAGGGATGCAGCAGTTATTAATATTATCATTCTTATTGTCTGATTTGTGGCTAGGATTTGAACGTTTATCTTTTTCATTTTTATCGATTTGCTTTTCGTAATACTTATGATAAACTTAGCTATTCATTTCCATATAATATCTTAAAATGTAAAATGTAGAAGATAAAATAATCCTAATGAATAATTTATTTAAAACTTCCATTACTCTTTAAAAATTTTTAACATGGATGAGATCTTTTAACGGAGAGTATTACAGTATATTAAGAAAGTTATTCTAATAATCTTCTAAATATTATCTATGCTCTAAAAACACCAATTACATTATCTTATAATTGTAGAATTAAAGTTAATTCAAACTTATGTCTAATAATGTTCTCTAGATCAGTTTTAGATAATATTTCATGACTTAAAACATATTTTATAGATTTTTGCTAAGGAATTATTTTATATAGCTTTAAAGCTATGAAAGTAACTTACGTTGATTGATATAATCATCTTTTTCTTTTAACTTCAAGCCTTTTTTACTATCATTGATCATTAGGTGTTTAACTGAGAGGTTATGCGGGCGTATCTAGAAGGAAGAATTAAACTAAGTTTATACTATTTTGCTTTATTTAGTAAACTGAGATTCATTGAAACAATTAAACTAGGTAAAGTCTAACATTTTATCTTTCATCGCTCAAAATAACAAAGAACTAAAAGGTGATAACTGCTTTTCTCGTAATAGATAGGATATTTAAGATAAAGGATCAAGGTAAGGAAACGCCATTCCTAATGATTTTCGATGAGGCTCACGAGTATTTCTCTCAGACTAGTGGAAGGGATGAGGAGAAAGAGGCATTAGAGAGTTTAATAAATAGAATTCTCAGATGAGGAATAGGTACAATTTTAGCTACACATAAACCAACTGATCTAAATGATCTTATAATAACCTTAACTAATACAAAAATAGCAATGAGAGCTGATGAGGACGCATTAAGGCATATAGGCATGGATGA
>JAVYOH010000025.1:0-17576 GCA_038734615.1 Saccharolobus sp.
GAAGAAGGAAAAGTGCCTATGAGTAGAGTGGCCGAAAAATACATGCTAACTAAGGCTGGATTAACTAGTATTATAGATAGACTTGAGGAGAAAGAATTGGTAAGAAGAGTTAGAAGTGAAGAGGATAGAAGAGTAATTTACGTTGAACTTACAGATAAGGGAAAGGAAAAATTGCATGAAGGAAGAAAGATTTTTCAAGACGTTCTTGTAATATTTATGAAAAAAATATCTGAAAATGAGATAGCAGAATTAGAAAAAATATTCAATAAATTATCAGCCTAAGTTCCTTTTTCCTCTTTTGACTCTTTATCTATCACTTTAGCTTCCTCTATAGCCTCTTTAGGCTTTGCACTTTCTGGAATACTAGCTAATAATTCTGAATATGCAACTTCTCCATGCATAGCATAATCTCCTATAGCTAAAGTTTGTGGAGGTGCTTGTAAAGGTATGAACAATCCTATAAGCTTTAAAAGGCCATACGTTATAGCAAAATCGTAAACAAATACTATTACTGCAGCAGCAGCTTGAATACCTAGTTGATATAGATTGCCATAAAGCGCACCAGTTAAGCCAGGATCTATAAACTGTGTTACTGCCGGGTTTGCAAAAACACCAGTTAATAATCCCCCTACAATACCTGCTATTCCATGGGTTGAGAACACACCTAAAGTATCATCAACTTTAAGTTTCGGTTCAAGCCAATACAAAGCCATCCAAGGTATACTGCCAGATGCTATTCCAATTAGCATTGCTTCCCAGCCGTTAACATAACCTGCTGCTGGAGTTATTGCGACTAAACCTGTAATTGCACCGCTTGTAGCACCTATTAACGTTGGCTTGCCTAAAAATTTCATATCCATTAGCATCCAAACTATTGCGCTAACTGCTGTAGCTATGTTAGTATTTAGAACTGCAATTGCTGCATCTATAGTCGCTCCACCGGGATCACCACCATTAAATCCATCCCAGCCTAACCAAATCAATCCAGCACCAGCTAATATTAAAGGTAAACTATGTGCCTCAAGCTTTCTTTCCGAAGCTAATCTTGGCCCAACAGCTAATGCCGCAGCTAATGCACCTATGCCAGCATCTACATGAATTACATATCCTCCAGAGAAGTCTACTGCTCCTAGTTGGTTTAGCCAACCTCCTGCGAAAAGCCAATATGCTACTGGGCTATAAACCAGTAAAGACCAGAAAGGTACGAAAACCATCCAGGCTTTAAAGTTCATTCTCTCTAATACTCCTCCTGCTAATAAGACTGGAGTTATTGCTGCGAAAACAAACTGGAAGAAGATATACGTTGCAGTTGGTATATTCAATGGAGTTCCACTAGGCCCATAAATAGTTTGTGACCCTTCAAACAAACCTTTCCATGCTGGAACTGGATACCCAACTATACCATATCCATGAATAGAGATAAGTGCTGGAGAACCAAAACCGAAATTATAACCTGCTATTATCCAAACTACTAAAACTATAGCAAACGCATAAAATACCATAAGCGCAGAGTTAACTGCATATTTCTTTTTAGAAAGCCCAGCATAATATAGTGCAACACCTGGTACGCTCTGTAAACCTACAAGCGTAGCAGCAGTTAGCATCCACGCGTTGCTCCCAGTATCTAACCACGAGGGTACAGCTGCATGAGGATAAGTGGATGTTCTATTTAATATTTGTTGAATAGATTCGTTAAGTTGCTGAATTGAGGAAGAATTAGTAGTAGACGATGCATGAGTAGCTATTGCAATTACTAAAAAAGAGAATATCAATGACATAAGTGATATTTTAAATACGTCATTATTTTTCATTCTTATCGAAGGCAATGATAGCAAAATACTTATTAAAGATTTCCATGAATCATCATATATACTTTTTAATAATATTTATCGATTTTTGAAAGTTTTAAATTATAATGCTTAGATCTGACTTGTCTTTTCTAAAAGTTTTTTATGTTATCTGAGTTGTAATATCCATTGGCATTTAAATTTTTCAATATAGATTAGTCATATGACTTATAAAAATTGAAAATTATTTTAGGATAAGTAAAGTTAGAAATACATTAACTCTTCAAAGCGTATAATAACAAGTAAGCTTTATATTATAAAAATTATGATATAATCAAGAGGGGCCCGTAGCTTAGCATGGTGGAGCGCCCGGCTGATAGACGGTCAGAAACCGGGAGGCCGCGGGTTCAAATCCCGCCGGGCCCATTATAATTTGGTCCACCTACATATTCCGTTAAATTATATTTTAAAATGATAGTGGGGATAAATATTGGTATATTACCAAATTGATAATATTTGCTGAAAATAATGGTAGATCCCAATTGTGGAAGATTATTAATTATATTGGAATATTTTATAATAATTGATTTATCTTTAAAGGTAAAGTTTTCATACCACCAAGATGTTAACTTAAATGATTGTATATTATACATTAAATACGAATAATTTGAATCATTTAAAACAAGATACGGTAATATATAATTTTCTAAATAAAAAGGAGGAATATTGAATCCAGTAAATAAACCATAAGTCCAAGGAACCCATTTATCTAAAAGATAATATGAGCCATTAGATATGTTGTAAAATAAACTCCAAGAAACTATGTAAACTAGTTGCATAATAGACTGCTTCTCATTACCTTCTTTGCATATTAGCGCAATAGTATAATTCTGTGCGGTATGATTATTATAAACCTGTAACCCTATCTGAGCTGCTAATAGTAACAATTCCCAATTAGAGTAGTTAATATAAGAGGAATTAGATGTAAAATTCTTTAAAATCTGACTCAGCAATTTATTGAGACCGTAATAATATCCTATATACTGTAAATAATTGTCAGCATAATTGTTTTTATATATTTCATAAAATGAAACATGGTTAAAGACCCATTTCGGTAGAGATTTGTCAAGATTATCATAAACGCTAAACGCTAGATTGTAACATATATCAACTACATTATTATCAACAGATGAGGTAGTATATATTCTAGGTTTAATTAAAAGATAACCGGCTGACCAGTTTCTATACACTATATGATCTCCTAATCTAATATTATCCAAAGTTATTACAGAAATGTTTAATGTAGTTGCATTAAGGCTCCAGACATAGTTGAAAAGCGTTGTTGTAAATATCTTATCACCTAAAGTACTATGGACTATTTTTCCATTAATTAGAATTTCAGTTAGTGGAGAACTACCGTTATATACTTGTATTCTCATTGGGATTGAAACATTATATTCATAAAAAATATATTTATAAAATCTTGGTGAGACAGTCGGAGGATATGAAGGAAAAATCAATTTCACTGAATCGTTATCTTTCTTAACCACAATAGAATTAACGGATAAGTTAAAAATTATAGGCAATGAAATATTATACCCATTAAATATGAAGCTAGTAAAGGTAGTAATAGTATTTGGTGAAACTTCTGAAGGTTTAGCTGTTATCAAATAGGAACTACTACCTACATAATATAAATTACTACCATTAAATATTACATATTTCAGTATATTAAAATAAGCTGTATAATAAAAAATATATTCGTGCTCTGATACTTTATTCAAATGCCAAGTTATGTTAGAGAAATAATAAGTAGCGAAGCTCTGAAACGATATCGAGTCTATTACATTGTAACTAAAATTATAACTAATATTATCACTAGGAGGAAAGGATATAAAATAAGGGAAAGCGTAAAAATCTGAAATATTTAAGTAAATTTCATTTATGTCTGGCTGATTACTTTGATTATCATAATAATAAGGAATAAGGGTATAAAGTGAGAAATTCTTCCCTATACTATAATTAAGGAAGAATCCAGCTAGATTAGCAATTGTCCAATAAGCTTCTGGAGAAATTTGTGTAGCGTTAAGGCTTAATAGGCGAAATATTTGTTTAGTAATAGGCTCTCCAGAAATATTATATATAAAAATATAATATGGATTATTCGAAATTAAAGCAGTATTATTTACGGTTACCGGGAAACTTTCAGCATATGATAATGGACTAAATTTGTATACTGGACCAGGCAATGGGGTTAGAGAGATTTCATATGAGGATAAAATAAAGGAATTATAAAGTAATGAAGATATAAGTATAATATCAATTAATATAAGAGAGATTACTGTAACGCTTTTTATCACGTTTAATTATCTTTTTAATAGTTTATCACTGCTAATCAAAAGTGTTAACACTTGGAATAAGTTTAATATATTCCTAAATCCTATTACACTCTAGTTATGCAATCGACAAAAGGGTTAAGGAGAGATTTACGTAAATCATCACTCATAGATTTACCCCTAATAGTAGGACTGTCATTAGTTTCAATATTAATAAGAACACTAAGCGCAAATTGGCCATTAGCAGTTAATGAATTTGATCCTTGGTACTTATTCTATAACGCTGTACTAATAGCTCAAGCTCATGGAAACTGGTATGCTATACCACCAGATGTATTAGCTTGGTTTCCTTGGGGATACTTCATAGAACTTGGAAATACAATAGGTCTACCTTTTTTAGTAGCTTTAGCTTCACTACCTTTTTACTCTACTTATGGAGTAAATGCAGTATACACAGCTGCTATATTTTCAGATGTGGTATTAGCTGGGTTAGGAGTAGTAGCTACTTATTTATCCATGGAATCCTTAACTAATAGTAGATTAGCAGGCTACATGGCTGCAGCAATTATCGCAGTTTCCCCTGCGTTAACTTACAAGAACTTACTAGGTGGATTACCTAAGACTTCATGGGGTGCAGTATTTATATTATTTACAATATTTCTTTTCAATCAAGGATTGAAAAAGAAGAATATTTGGTATGGGGCGCCTGCTGGTGTATTACTATTTTTGGCTGAAATAACATGGGGAGGTTATACTTATATTGATCTTAGTTTAATAGTTGCAGCATTCCTATTAATATTATTAAACAGGAATGATGAAATAATTGCAAATCAATATACAATAATGGTAACAGTAACCGCGTTCTTAACATCTTTAGCTCCCAATAATATAGGTTTTATGTCTGGTCTTGCTCATGGTTTATCAATGCTCTTAGTATCAGCTATACTTTACCTAGACTTATATTTATCTAAAGCCCTGCCTAAAGAAATAGTGGAAGCAAGAAATTTGATAGTTACTGCGATTTTAATCTTAATTTTCACATTAGGAATTGCTGGATTAGTAATTATAAGGCCTTCTGCATTACCAATACCCCCTAGATATTATGCCATAATAAATCCATTTTACCAAATAACTGTACCTATAGACAAGACAGTAGCTGAATACATCCCACAGCCCATAACTGCTATGATAGAAGATTTTGGAATAGCCTTGTTTATGTCGATTATAGGAATGTATTATTTAATAAGGAAAGGAAACCTAATGGGTTTATGGTTATTAGTATTGGGTGTAGCCAGTATATTTGGAACTTCTGAACAACCTTATCTATTTAACTATACTGCATATATGGTAGCTACCTTAGGAGGATTAGGAGTATATTACGTTGCAGATAGCCTAATGAAAGGTTTAAATCAAGGGAATACGGGCAAAATATTAGCAGCTTCAGTTTTAGTTATAATAGGAATATCACTTGTTGCAGATGCAGGATTTGCAACATTAGCCAGTAATGAGCCCCCCGCAATAGCCAACGCAGCTACAAGCTTTTTAACTACAAATTATTCATGGGTTTCTGCAATAAATTGGATAAGAACGCATTCTCCTCAGCATGCCTTTATCCTAAGCTGGTGGGATTATGGGTATTGGTTACAAGTTCTAACCAATAGAAGTGTAATATCTGAAAACAATACCCTTAATGGAACCCAGATAAGACTAATGGCAGAAATGTTCTTAAATAATGAGACTTTCGCTGTCAATGTAATAGAAAAATACTATCATCTTTATCCATACGGTAGTCCGAATTATACTATCCCAGTATATATAGTAGCTTATGATGCAGTAACTGAAGTTTTCAGCGGAAATCAATTACAATGGTACCTGGGTTATCCGCCAGATTTACCGGGACCATTTTTTGGTTATACTACTAGTCTGGGTGATATTGGAAAAGCAATGGGTGCTATGACTACAATAGCTGGTTATCCATTAAATGAATACATTAACATCACCGAACTAAACAATACGATAACACAAGTGATTAACACATATGCTACAGCAAATCCGACTTTTGCACAAGCATTAGCAAATCAGATATCACAAGCAGAACCTTTTGCATGGACACCTAAAGCATACAATTCTCTGATCGTAGATATGTTTATTGAAAGCCTATATCAATTAGGTTATGGACAGCCAATAGCACCATTTACAACTCAAATAGTACCCTCTAGTAATGGTGGATATACTATAACTGGCTCACAATTACCACACGTGCAATTGTTATACTTCCAGCCAGCTTACATAGCACTATTTCCAGTAACTAGCGGAGGGTCTGGAGGAGTATTTTATGAAACGTTTATAATGGTAATGGTATATCAATTTACACAACCCGGAGTTGTTCTACAACCTACAATAGTTGTTAACAGTTAAGCTTAACTCCCTTTTTTAACTCTATCCTATACTTTACATATCTATCTTCTGGAGAAAATCTAGGTGGATGAGGAATAATAGTTCTAGAACCACAAACTGGACAAAAATCTTTTAGAGTATATGTGTTATCTTTTACACATTTCCTTATTTTCCACTTCATTTCTTAATCACACTTATTTCAACATTCTCTTGTTTACCTATCTTTACCAGATTAGCTATTATATCATTAAGAGCCTCTGAAAGTTCTTTTGGATTTGTTCCTATTAAATCAATTCTATATCTTGGCGCACCTATAGTGTATATTTTTATACTACTTACACCATCATAGTTCTCCTCGATATTTTCTACTGATTTAGATATAACTTCCTTTATCTTTTCAACTCCTAAAGGTTCACTAGTCCTTATAGTTATAATCTCTGAAACTTTAACTCTCTTTTCTTCAATATGCTTAGAAGCTTCCTCTAATAATGGCTTTATCCAAATCTCTGGAACCCCAGCATTCAAAAGTATTTTTTCATTACCCTCCTTAGCAGACTTCTCTATGATCGAAAGTGGATCACCATATTTAGATTCTAACTTCCAGGCAACTTGCTCCCAAGCTTCTTTCTCACTAACTCTTAACTTTTGAGATACTAGTTCTAGAATCTTATCTAGCCTTTGTATTCTCTTCCACTGTAAATTTTTCTTCCTTCTTTCATCATCAGTTACTTTTTTAAGAGATACATCAACAGTCCCTTTCTTCCTATCTATTCTTATAACCTTCACGACAATTTTCCTATTTTCCTTTAAAACGTCTTTTATGTTTTTAACCCATTTACTACTTACTTCACTCCAAGGCAAAAAAGCTTGTAATCCAGAGTACTCATCTAATGCTACATAACTACCATAGTCAAAAACTTGCTTTACAGTTGCAATTAAAATTTCTCCTTCTGAGGGTAATGCGTTCTTGTTAAAAATCATTTTTAACCCAATATTCTAACTACTTCTCCTAATATTTTTGCTTTACCACCCGTAGGATAAACTAATTGGGAACCACAACTCAAGCATCTAACTGGAAAACTTGCTCTATCAAATACTGTTTGCTCATTTCCACAGTTACTGCATTTAACCCTTAAGAATCTGCTTCTTGGTTCTGGTATGAGAATCCTTAATTTCTTCATTACTTAGCCACCTCCACAATTTCTAATTTCTTTACTCTTATACCTTCTTTAACTATAGTATACCCGCATTTAGAGCATTTTAACATTAACGTTTGCTTCTTAGTTACCTTAGCAAACCTCTTTTGTTCAGGTTTTCTCTTACTTCCGTAACCTAAATTCTTTCTATCATACCTTCTTTGGCCTTCCGCTAGAGATCTTCTTTTTCCACCTTTATATAGAGATACGGAATGTTGAGTGTGAGTTTTACATTTAGGGCAATACGTATTGATAACTTTTGGGACCTTCATTATTATTCCTCATTATTTAATTTATATGGAGTTAAATATCTTGCTATAATTAATGGGAACGCATCCTTTATTGGTAAAAGCACAATATCTCCTTCCTTTATCTCGTAATTATTAACTGGTAACCTTCTCAGTGCCTTACAATAAATCTTATTTCGATTAATAATATATTTTCCTGTAAATAAATCTATATAAAACTGCTTCATAATATTAATAACTTCAAAAATACTCTCATCAAATCCTTTAATACTCTTACCTTCAATCACTTTCGATAATCTTAATTCAAATAGTGATTCTGCTAATTCTGAGATAATCCTCAATTCTTCCTTTCTAAGTTCCTCATCTAAAAAGATCTTAGACTTCTTTAAAACTAAATCATACTTAACTAAATCATCAATACTAATTTCTGTAGGCTCTTCTTGTGACAATTCTTTTTTAACTAACTCATCTAACATAAGCCTTCATCTCACCCAAATTTTTCAAATGTAAATAAACAGCTATACTGGTTTCAACTTTTATAGGAGTTTTACTATACAACTTTATTTTTCTTCCTAACAGTTCAGTTTCTATAGTAATATATGGTAAAAATACTGCATAACCATTAAAAGGAGACAAATCTACTCCTAAAGAAAAATCATCAATACTCTTTAACTCCTTAACTAATAATCCAGATTTACCATGTAAAGAGTTAGGTATCCTTATTAACCTCCTGGTATCTATAGTAACTTGCTCATCTATTATAACACCTTTTATACCCCTATTTTTCCTCCCAACCCATCCCAAAGAATTTGGATCAGCATTAGGATAGTCGGGAACACCATAGCCTGTAATATATTCCACTATCTCCTTCCTATCCTCTGAGCTAAGAAGGGCACAATCATTATAACAATCCACTTGAACATGAAAACCTCTGTTACCAGAAAAATAAATCTTAGGCTTAAAACCAAAATCGTTCTCTAAAATATCAACTAACTTCCTTACCTCTTCTAAACCTTGCTTAATACACTCATTAGTCATTTCAGTATATTCGACTGCATCAACATTATCCTTATCGCATTTTTCTGAAGAAACCTCATTAGAACATACTGGGCAAAACCTAATTGTTCTTAACTTGCATATATGATCTGCATCTATATCAAATATTAGATCAGATCCCATCCAACCCTTTTCTTCCATATTTTTTGCACTAGGCAACTGATACCTAGCTGAAGAATAAAACAAATGAAGGGGAACATTAACATTAACAATGTATTCTCTCAATTCTTCTGCAGAGTTAAAAGAAAGATGTCTAACATAAGTCTCTAGACTAAAAGGTTGTAGAGCAAATTCTCTTAATTCCATATCATTCGGTAATATAAGATTGGAATTTGCATAATATTCTTTAAAAAGATTTCTGATTAGATTAGTCTGCCCTTGGTGCAATATAGAAATCCCCATATCCGCCTTGAGGCAAATCAAAACGAAGCTTTAACGGTATCTGAGACCCAAATGCTAACTCTAAAGTATCCGCAGCCCTCCTCATTTTAGTAGTATTTGCTATATACTCCATACCATAAGTACTACTAACATCACTACCTGAAGCTTCTAGCAAAGTTCCGCTCTCAGTTGATAACTCAATTTTAGAAGATGCAACATCGCCTTGTATTTCAAAATATAACTTATTATCTTTGGAGGAAATAACTATGGCTTCGCCTAAATCTGATAATTCATCAATTATATCCGCATACGTTATAGTTAATAATTTAGCCTTAAACGGAAATTCTAAATTAACTGAAGGAGTTTGAACTAGTTCGACTTGAGCTAATGGAAGCTCAAATATTCTTGTAAATTCACCATCTAATGTTAGTAATATTTTGGATTCAGAAGACGTAATTGTTATAGAATCTTCTTTCGAAGCACGCTTTAAAATATCGTTAACATCTTCTAATTTTAAACCCAATACCTCTTTCTCTTGCTTTATCTCAAAATTTTCAAAATAAGCAGAAGGTATAAATATATCAAGAAATACTACTCTTGATGGATCGACTCCGCTTATTCTCATACCTTCCTTAGTTGCAGTTAAATTAACTTCTTGCAAAAAATCCCCCACAGTTCTCATGATATACGAAAACGCCATAGCATCAACTAATTTTGCCTTCATCAAAAACTAATTGTCTAATAAGTAATTAAACATTCCTCTAGTTATAATTTAGGATTAGGTTCTTCTGTTAAATAATCTTCTCCACCTGCTATTACTCTTTGAATTTCAGCATATAACTCATTAAAACCTTTACCTTCTTCAGACGATATAGAAACTAAGTTAGATGACAAATTTTCTATTAATAAATTAACTAATTCAATCGAGTACTCATCAATCTTACCTAACTCATCAATTAAATTTTCAGCGCTCTCACTCCATCTCAATATTTGTTCTAACTCATAATCTTTTAGTAAATCAATCTTATTAAGCACATTTATAATTGGTAAATCTAACCTGAATTTTATAGAACTAGAAAGCAATAATAGAGAGATAAAACTTCTAGCTTCTTTAGCTAAGAAAGAATCAAATAAAAAAAGCCCAAGACTCTTATTGTTACCTCTAATTAATTGTGAAATTAATTTACCGGTCTCTCTATAGGCAAATAGCTCTATTTGTCCAGGCGTATCAATGAGCACATAATTAGCCTCAATTTGGTCTATTTCAGATTTTATTTCCGCTGCCCTTGCTAAAACTAAATCTATAGATGCTATTAAAGCAGAATTTGGACCTAAACCATATGTTGTCATAACTTCATAGGTATCAATATAATCTCTAACATCAAAGTCAGGCTTATAAGGTAATTTTTCAACCGCAGGATCTAGATTAATAACTGCAGTATCCATCTCATTATCAAGCAAATAGTCTTGCAAATTTTTAGTTAAAGTAGTCTTACCTGATCCTGCAGTACCTAGTATGAATATAAAATACATCCTTTCTTATTCCACTTTTAATCTTAAAAACTTCCCCTTATAAATAATAGTAATGATAATAATAGGTGGAACAGCCACAAATGGTATAGATGAAACTTTGTCAAAGTTATTATCTGTACCATTAGTAAAAGTGGAGAATAAAATATTCCCAGATGGAGAATCATATATAAGAATACCCATATCTGTAAAAAATGAGGAAGTAATTTTAATCCAAAATACAGATCCACCACAAGATAAACATTTAATTGAATTATTCTTAATAAGTGAAACAATAAAAGATTTAGGCATAAAAAAATTAACTGTAGTAATACCCTATTTAGCCTATTCTAGACAAGATAGAAGATTTAAAGATGGAGAAGCTATAAGCATAAAGACAATATTACATATACTAAGTGATATAGGAGTTGATACGTTAGTAGTGGTAGAACCACATAAAACAGAAGAACTAAGCTATTTTAAAGGTGAAGTGAAAGTAGTCCATCCTTATCTTCAACTTGCAAAGAAAATAAAAGAAGTGTCTCCAGATCCGTTCATACTAGCTCCAGATAGAGGAGCATTACAAAGAGCAACAAGTATAGCAGAAGCAATAAGTGCTCCTTATTCATACATAGAAAAAGAAAGGGATAGAACAACTGGTGAGGTAAGAATTAAAGAAGCGCCTAACATAAATCTAAAGGATAAAGAAGTAGTAATAGTTGATGACATCATTAGCACTGGCAGTACTATAGCACAAGCGGCTAAATTAGCTTACTCATTAGGAGCTAAAAATGTTATAGCAGCAACTATTCATCTATTATTAACAGATAGTGGAAAGAAAAAATTAGAGGAATCAGGGGTAAAGACGATAATAGGCACTAATACTATAAGAGTAGAAGACAAAGATATAATAATTGTAGATGTATCACAATCAATAGCATTAAGCTTATGAGAAAGAGCTATGCAGTACTAAAAGGAAATAACTATTTTCTATCATTAGCTGAACTTGAAGCTATATTAAGGACTGATAAAAAAATACAATATCTTACTGGCGTGGCAATCTTTAATGAAAAACAAGGAGGAGTAGCAAAGAGATCTGCTAGAATAAAGAGAAGTGGCGAATTAATTGCAATATCAGATGATGCAAAAGAACTTAACGACATATTAAGAGGAGGATGCTTTTGGATTAAAGAAGATGTAATAATGGGTTCTCAAAAGGACGAATTCCCAGCATTATATCGGGAAATAATAAATGGTATAAAAATTTCCAAAAATTGTGAAAAAATAGATATAATATTTACTGATGGAGTAATTATATTAGGAAAAATTAAAGAGGAAATAGACTCAAAAAGCCTTATTAAACATGGGAAAAAACCATATTCACAATCTGGAACAATGAATCCTGAAACAGCACGCCTCCTAGTAAATTTAGCAAGACCTAATAAAAACGTACTAGATCCATTCGTAGGGAGTGGATCATTACTAATTGAGGCAAAATGGTTAAATTATGATTGCATCGGAATAGATATAGATGAAAAAATCCTTCAAAAAGCAAAGTTAAACTTGGAACATTTTGGATACGATTGCAACTTATTATTATCCTCCGCTACTCAGTTACCAATAAATAGTATAGACGCTATAGCTACAGATCCCCCATACGGAAGATCAACAAAAAATAAAGGCTATGAATTACTTAAACTTTATGAAAAATTCTTTCAATCTGCTGCAGAAGTATTAAAGAAAGGAGGTTACTTAGTGTTTGCTACAGATTCTAGGTTTAATTTTGTAGATAAACTTAAGGAAACAGGTTTTATTGTAAAGAGTTTACATTTTTTATATTCCCATAAAAGCTTAACAAGAGCTATTTACGTGGTGCAAAAGCCTTGATGCAAATTTTCTTTCTCGGAACAGGCGGAGGTTCTCCATCAGAAAAAAGAAGATTACCCGCATTCTTAATAAGAAAAGAAGGGTTAAATATCTTACTTGATTGTGGAGAAGGGACCCAATATACATTAATGAATTATCATTTAGGAATAAACTCAATAAAAATTATTGGAATAACTCATCTACACGGGGACCATTCATATGGCTTACTAGGTTTAATAGCTAGCATGGGATTATTAGATAGAAGAGAAACATTATACATGATAGGGCCAAATGGTTTAAAAGAATTCCTCTTTACCGCATTTGAATATTCCAAATTTAACCCACAATTTAAAATAGAATTTATTAACGAATATGAAGATAAAGAAATAAAAATAACTAAATTCAAGACATGCCATACTATAGAATCTAATGGATTCCTAATAAATGAGAAAGAAAAAATAAACATAGATGAAGAAAAATTGAAAAAAGAAGGCATTAAGGACTGGAGAGTAATAAGAATGTTAAAGGAAGGAAAGACTGTAGAATATAATAAAAAAACTCTGAAACCAGAAGATTTCTTAATACATAAAAAAGGCATAAGCATAGCATATACTGGAGACACTGCGTATTGCGAATCAGTTATAGATTCTGTAAAGGGTGTTAGTTTACTAATTCATGAATCAACGTTTCTAGACGAGCCCGCAAATGAATATGGACATTCAAACGTTTTTGATGCGGCTAGAGTAGCATATGAAGCCTCAGTAAAACAGTTGGCATTAACTCATATAAGTTCGAGATATAATGATACAACTCAATTTATAAAAGAAGCTAAAAAAATATTTCCTAGTGTAACATTACCAGATGACCTTTCTTACATCATTTTAAAAAATAAATACTAGATAAAATAAATCAAATTTTAATATTTCTTGCATATGCAAATTAGTCATCAGATGGAATTGGATTATCCCAGAGTGGAACGCCATGAGAAGTTTTAGGGGCAAGCCAATCTATTACTAATTGAGGATTAGAGTGTTGTATATAAAAATTTATAGCACCTAAAGGAGATTCATTATCGCTATCAACAAAGCTTAAAACTCCAATAGCTGCAGCTTGCTTATGTATCATGAAGTTTATTGAATTCCCCTCAATACCTTTAAAAAGATATTTCCTCGCAGAATCCAGAATCCTTTCGTTTCTTAAGGCCCTATGAAGTTTTAATAGACTCTTGAGCGTTGAGGACTCTAACACGAGAATCTGAATTATTCCCTCTTTTCTTATATCCATCTTATCATAAGTAAAGAAATTAGCGATAGAATTCAGAACCTTATTTAAATCTTCCGAAGGTCTTACATCAGAAGTAACCATTATTCTAGTCATTACTTAACACTTTATCTATAATCTGGTCGCACTTCCTCTTAAATTCATCATACGATGAATCATTAACAATTACATAATCTGCCATGGCAATAACATTACCAATTCCTAAGCTTAATTCTTCTTTATCTCTTTTTATTAAATCTGAAATATCTTTCGCATCATCAGATCTCATTCTCTCAATAATTCTCTTATATCTCAATCTCGGTGGAGAGTGTATTGCTACTATATAAACTTTATCACCTAAAAGTCTCTTAAACTCATCTACCTCGGCCAAACTTCTAACCCCATCAAAACCCACTAACTCATATTTACTGCTCTCCAATTCTTCTACACTAAGCCTAGCTACAACACCATCTCCATAAATTTCCCTTAACCTCTTAGCGAAATCCATTAATCTTTCTCCAGGTTTTGCATCAGTATTATATCTCTTCTTTACAACATCACTCATTACTATTACCTTTGCTTTTCTCTCCTTTAATATCTTAGCAAACTCACTCTTTCCAGATCCAGGCATACCAGTAATCAAAATGGCTTTAATTGTGACCACCTAATAACTTAATCTAGGGGTTTAAAAAATTATGAGGCTCTTTATAGGCATTGAGATACCACAGATGCCTAAAATACTTGAATTATTAGAGCTGATAAAAAATTCCAATGCAGAAATAAAGCTAGTAGAACCTTACAATATACATATAACATTATTATTCTTAGGTGAGGTAAGGGATGATAGAGTAGAAGACGTAAAAGATTCTATGAAAGGACTAACCTTCAACACTTTCAAATTATCGTTAGAAGGATTAGGAGCCTTTCCTAATATAACAAAACCTAGAGTAGTATGGATAGGAATAACTGGTGATATAGAAGAACTCAAGAGAATTAGAAAATACATTTATGATGAACTATTAAAGAGAAAAATAAGACCAGAAGATGAGAAAGAATTCGTACCCCATTTAACATTAGGCAGAGTTAAAGGTAGAATAGGTAATTTAATACCTACAATAAATGAAAATATGAATGTGAAAGTAGGGGAGTTTAGTGTAAGTAGCTTAATTCTCTTCAAAAGTACGTTAACTCCAAAAGGACCTATTTATGATAAAATATTTGAAGTGAAAGCAAGTGATAGAAGAGAAAATACTAGAACTCATAAAACCTGATGAAAAAGATAAGGAGAGGATAAATAAGGCAATAGAAGTGATTAAAGAAAGATTAAAAGGTCTAGATTTCGAAATAGAAGGCTCATTTGCAAAAGGAACGTGGTTAAAACAAGACACTGACGTAGACATGTTCATATTTTACCCAAAAGAAGTAGGAAAAGATTACCTAAAGAGAAATGCATTAAATGATATAGTAGAGAGAGTAAAAGATCTTAACTATATTATAGCTTATGCAGAACATCCTTATGTAATAGTATATGTTAATGATATAGAAATAGATCTAGTGCCAGCACTTAGGGTAGAGAGTGGAGATAAAGCTATAACAGCAGTAGATAGAACACCATTCCACACTTTATATATTAACTCGCACTTAGATGAGAAGGGCAAAGATGATGTTAGATTATTGAAAAGATTTATGAAAGGAATAAACGTCTATGGAGCTGAGATAAAAATACAAGGGTTTTCTGGATACGTTACAGAATTATTAATAGTTTATTATGGTAGTTTTAGAAAAACGTTGATATCTGCATCAAAATGGAAACCACAGATAAGATTAGAACTAATCAAACCAGCAAAAGAATTTAATGAACCACTAGTAATTCCAGACCCAGTAGATCCTAGAAGAAATGCAGCATCTGCAGTATCATTAAAAAGCATAGCAACTTTTTCACTAGCAGCTAGATACTATCTAAAGAATCCATCAATGGAATTCTTCTTCCCCAGCAAGAAATCTGAAGTAAAAATAAAAGGCGACATACTAATTGTAAATATCCAATTAAACGAAAAGGTTCCAGAGGATATAATATGGGGGCAAGTTAAAAGAAGCATAAACAAGATTAAAACAGCACTTTCAAGAAGTGGCTTTAAAATAATATCTGTGGAAGGATGGGAAAATTCACAAAAAATCACAATTGCCATACAACTTGAGAGTAAAAATATAGGAAAATACTATTTACATGAAGGACCTCCATTCTATTCTGAAAGAGTAGACGAGTTTATAGATAAAAATGAAAGCGTACTCATAGGAGAAGATGGAAAGTTATATTCTATAAAAGAGAGAAAAGAATATAATGCAGAGGAAATAGTAAAAAAGAATATAGTATTAAAGTTTAAGTATAAAATGGAAATGTATTGGCTGGAAAAAGAAGAGGATGATGAACAATTGATGAAATTCTTAAGAAAAACTCCAACCTGGTTAAAATAAGAAATTTCATCTATCCATATTTCTCAGAAGAGATAGCAAGAGAATTAATAGAGGCAGGTATAGAATACGCTTACTCCTTTGGAAACGTAAGTATAGGTAAACTTAGGGTAATAGGAAAGGGAAAAACTGGAATAGTAGTCCTAGTAGATAAAGATAAAGTTGTCAAAATAAGAAGAGTTGATTCGCCTAAAGAAAGTCTAGAATTAGAAGCTAAATTCCAGATAATGGCAGGGAATCAAATAGCTCCTAAAGTATATGCATATGGCAAAAACTTCATACTAATGGAATACGTTAAAGGAAGAAATTTATCCAAAAACGAGAATAAGGAGACTGTTATAGACTTGTTATATAGGGCAAAATTATTAGAAGAAAAGTTCATAGAACATAAAGAATTATCGAGACCTTGGAGAAATGTAATAGTTAGTAATAATAGAACATACATAATAGATTATGACTCAGCATCAATAAAAGAGAAACCTAGAAATGTTTCAAAATTGCTTTCAAATTACTTAAACAAGCGTACCTTGGCAATTAAATATGTTAAAGGGGAAATCTCGTTTAATGAGCTAATATCTATCTTATAGTAGGTAAGACTTTTACTTTTTGCTTCTTAAGACTTATCTTTATATCAGTTAAAGTTGGGACTCCTAATTCGTGACCACACTTTGGGCATTTCCCACCAAATATTGATTTTATCTCTGATGGTGTTCTGACTCCATAAAAATCTTGTCCAACTTTTTCAAAAACATGCAACACAGCTCCACAATTTTTACAAACGTACTTTATTGGAATTGAGGATCACCTATTAAGTAGTCTGAATTTTTTAAATATATGCCAAATCCTTGTGATACATGCTATACAAACGTGAAAAAAGAAGAGAGAGGTGACCGAAACTAAAAAGGTATTATTTACGTATTACTTATAGGTTAATTTATAAATCACTTGTCACATTCTATTAAAGGGGGCCGTAGTCTAGCTTGGACTAGGATGCCAGCCTGGGGATCTGATCCCCAACCACCAGAACGCTGGTGGTCCCGGGTTCAAATCCCGGCGGCCCCACTAAAC
>JAVYOH010000026.1:0-16808 GCA_038734615.1 Saccharolobus sp.
TGAAATTAATAAAGAATTAACCTTTTCAATCATCTCATGCGATGATAAAATTATAATGTCCTCAGCTCCTTTAAAATTCGCAAACATGGTAAACTCATTACACATAGTATTAGAAATAAGCAAAGATACTTTAAATCAAATTATAAAACAAATTACTGAAGAAGATAACAATTTATCTGAAAATAAGAAATAGCAGAAATGTCTCAAATTGATTAAAGTTAAAACTATCCTTCAAATTGCCTCAGAATATATTCAAGCTTAATCCTTGCAACTTAGAAATTGAAAACATCCCTCCCAAAGGTATAATATGTTAGATATGCTAACCTTTAGTGACTGCTTAGGTATATGAAGTGAGATAGGCTTTTACGTATAATGCGTTAAAAGAATTTGCTCGATTGAGAATTAAATGTTATTAGCATATGATTCCTTCTACCTAATGAATTCTACAATTGGTAAAGCATAAATTTAATTCTATTAGCATACAAAGAGCAATTAATTATATACATAAATTTATTAAATTTAAAAACAAAGATATCAGGATGAGTTAATATCCAACTAGTTTAAAAGAGTTTTAATAGCAAGCTAAGAAATAATGGAAGAAGGAGACATAATAGGGATAGTATTACAAAAGAGTGAGGCAAACGAACTTCAAGGACTTATTAAACCTGATGAGGAAATAGGCATAGGACAATTATTACTAATTGATGATTCAAAAAAATTATCTTTGGTAAGAGTTGAGAACTTTGAATTCTTGAATGAGTTTTTTGATGAAAAGGGGGATGTAGCAAAATCTTTGTTAAAAGAACCATCAGTATATGAAATCCTAACCATGAACACAATAATAAAAGCTAATTTACACATAATAAGAAAATACAATCACAATAGTACACCTAAGCCTGGTTCTCATATTAAGAAATTACCCGAAATAAGAAGCGAAAGAGATCTTCTAGCTTTCTATGGAATAAAGTCTAAAGACGGGCTTATAGAATATGGTACGCTAGCTGGCTCTGATATACCTTTGTTATTAGATCTTAATTCCATAACCATGCACATGGGAATATTTGGAGAAACTGGAAGCGGCAAGAGCTATAATATGAGATATATTATTCATAAGTTATCTAATATAAAAATACGAGGCAAGACGCTTGCATTACCTATGATTATAATAGATGCAAACGGTGATTATACAGATTTCTCGTCATCAAACATTGATTTAGTATCTAATGGTAGGAAATGGATAAGGAGGTATGTACTAAAAGAGCCTAAAGAGCAGAATGACGTTAAACTAAGTATAGATCTATCCGTATTTACGCCTAGAGAATTATCTGAGTTCTTAATGTCATTAAAGTATGGTGAATCAACGTATAATTTGCTTCAGCTAAATTTCTTAGAGCAAGTTCTTGCTAATCATGATAATAGTGAATATAATACACTCTTAGGAACTCCCTTAGGAATAGACCAACTTAAGAAAGAAGTATCAGAGATGGCACAGAATAGAGATTCTGGTATAACTTTCAGTACTGCAAGAGGTATTATTAGTGCCTTAGAAATATTTAAAAATAAAATATTGAACAGATTCCAGTTAATTAGTTCTTCAGCATCGTTTAATGAAAATAGTCTTGAAGTGATTTGGAGAAACAAAGGTTTAGCGATTATTGACTTTTCGGCTGAAGGTTCCCCGGGCGTAGATATTACTACTAAACAATTAATAGTAAGCTACATAGCTAGATTAGTTTTCAATTATCTTACTAAGTCAAAATATAATGGGGCTCAACGATTTTTAGCGTTAATATTAGAGGAAGCACAAAATTACATTCCATCAAACGATTATCCAGTTAACGCAAAATTAACCAAAGATATTTTAGTAACTTTAGCCACTCAAGGAAGAAAATTTGGAATATCCCTCATTCTCGTAAGTCAGAGACCAGCATTCGTAGATAAATATGTATTATCTATGATTAATACGTTCTTTTTCCACAGAATATACCATGAAGATATAAGATATGTAATGTCAGCATCTGGTGGTTTACCAGAATCTTTAGCTAAGAATTTAACATCATTAGAAACTGGTTACGTAATAGTAAGCGGTTTAATGACTGTTATGAAAAGCCCAGCTTTAGTAAAAATACCTTGGGATAATAGGTTAGGGTCATACGCGGGAAATCTAGAGAGAATTGATATGGTATTAGATGAAGGATGATATTATGAGTTGTAGCAAAAGAATTAGTGAAACCGCTTCTGATCCCTCTTACATTTACCAAATATTTGCTTGTGTTATTGAAAATACTAGATATATAGATAGAATAAGATTCTTTAAACAAGTAAAGGATGAAATAGATAGAATAATTAGGGAAAAACAGTCCCCAGAAATAATTGCATTAGTAGGAGATTGGGGACAAGGAAAGAGTACCTTCTTAGATATAATTGAGGAATATGGTAGAAATAATAAGCTCAGCATTACTAGAATACCATTTACTAAATTACTTGATAATCCTAAAAATCTTTTAACCTTTAAAAATGGTGTTTATTTAATTGACGAAGTAGAAAGTTCCGTAGACTATTTTTCAGAATATCAACAAGAAATAAAGGATTTTTGGAAAGAGATAAAAGAGTTAGCTAATAGTGAAGGAAATTCAACGATATATTTATCAATGACTCCTAGTGCATACTCTAAGGTATTTGGCATAGGGGGATATTTGTACTCATTATTCCCTGAAACCTATCAAGCCCTCTTAGAAAGAATAAGAAAAATAACTTTGGGGAATCCCTCAAAATTAGAATTTTTACTAATGTTAGACTGTATGCTGAAATCAGCTAACATACGAGATTCAGAATTACTTGAATACATGGACTTGCCATATTGGGTAATAGATCAGGAGAGGAGAAAATATGTTAGATTCTTTAATGATATAATTTGTAATAACTATCCTAATTTAAGTAAAATTTTCAATGAACTAGCTAGATCAGAGAAAGGAATTCAGCTTAATGCTGAGGGTGAGACAATAAAATTAGATATTTTAGCAAAATTGGAAAACTCGTTGGATAAGGAGGAGATAGAAAAACTCTACAAGGCTCTAATGAGTAGAATATTTACTCAAAAAAACATGATTATAAAACAATTAGAAAATAATATAATAAAAGGATTTCTAGTTCCATACAATAAATGGATAGAGGTATTTCCTAAAAATAGTCAAGATTACATAGAAGATTTTCTACTTACACATATTGACAATAAATTATTCATATTTTTATCTGATGATCTGGAAAAAGTAGTATATGAGGGCATTGATGTTGGAAAAGTTAAGGAAATAGTAGACAAATTGAGACCATATTCTACACATGAAGCTTACGCCCTTTCATGGAGCTTCTTTGAAAGCGTAGTTAATACAAACATAGGTGGTCTTGTAGTTGAGTTTAAATCAAGAGAAATAAGGGATAAAGCTTTACAATTCGTAAATAGCAGTTTAACTGACAGAGAAAAAGAATTAGATGCAATAGAATATTTCATAGAAATTCAAGGAATAAAAATACTTGACAAAAAGAGACTAAATACATATACTAGATTACTCAAACTCAATAATGGAAAAGACTCCTTTAATATTATATTAACTAAGCCAGTTGATAATAAAGAAATAGAAGATTTGAGTAACGAAATAGAAGAAAGCGTTGATATCATACATGGAGTTATAATAATAGAATCACAAGTTCCTACAGACAGAGTTATTGAAATATTAGAAAGAATTGCCATACCTTATATCAAACTCACAATACCTACGCCAAAGAAAAGGCAATTGTTATACCTCTTATTTTCTAAGATATACCAGCAAAGTAAAATTAGATTAGACACAATAGACTTACGACTAGGTGATATAAAAAATTCTATTTCTTCTCTATTGTTAGAAATATCAGACAATATTAGCTTGAAACCACTTCCAATACCTAAAAATAAAAGGCTGATTCAATCTTTTAACTGGTTAATATTCTATCCATCCTCGAAGCTCTCTAGTACTAATGAAGTCTTTGATACTGTAAATGAAATAGTAAATGAAAAGTTTAGAATGTATGGGGCTAAACAATTCCATTTAGAAGACATAGAAACTGCTAGTACTTTTCTAGAAGATATTGTAATATATTTTTCTAATAATAAAGTTATCAAAACAATAAATAAAGATTATATTGATTTTTCTGATTTTATAGGCGAAAGTTTAGCTAATTTTTCACGATTATTTGGAGGATTTATAAGACAGAAATATAAACAAGAAGCAGAAGAAATAGTTAGTAATTATATTCTGTATCTATCAGAAATGTTAGATAGCAAAAAGAAAGATAGTAAATACAATCCATATATCTTCGCTTACCAATTATTTAGCTCAGATAAAAAAGTAGGCCAAAATCCAACCCTAGATTTTTTTGTTTATGCGTCAATAACTACTGGAGAACTAGCAAAGTATCTAAACTATTCATTAGTGTACGAAAAAATCGTTGAGCAAAGCAAAAAGATTAAAGAAAAATTAGAAAGCCCCTACCTACATTACGGCTATTTTATAACAGCTAAAAAACGAGGAGCTGCAATAAGGAGTTTATCAGAAATGAGAGAAGTAATACAAAAATATTTCAAAAACTGTATAGAAAATAAGGAGATAAGACTTTGTTACGATTATTTATACTTATCTAAACTTTACCTTGAGCTATTAAGAAAAACTGAAATTTCTGTAAACGAGGTAGAGAAAATAAAATCTGACATTGAAAAAAAGCTTCAAATAATAGAAACCTCAAAGAAATATCTCAACATAAATGAGGAAATAGAGGAGTCTAAAAAAATTAGAGAAATTATAGATATGTTAGAAAATAAGTTTGAGAGTATTATGAATAACATTGCTAGTAAAATTCAAAAGATAAATGAAGAAGGTAAAACAGAAGATTTCAAGAAATTCTTAGATTACCTTCTTACAGTAATAGGGATAGAAGATAATCTAAATTTATATTTTATCATATTTAAATTACTAAAAGAAGTACTCAATGGTATACAAATTATAGGAATAGAAAGAGAACAATTAAATGAAACAATTATAGGTAATATAGCATCCCTAAGTAAAATAGGAAATCAAATATCACGTTTAGAAGCTATTGTTAACGAAGTAGAGAAAATAAGTCCAGAATTGCCTAAAGTAAGAGAAGCTATAACAAGAAAGAGGAAGAAAGTAGAAGAATTAATACAAGAAATAAAGGAGATGATAGAAGATTATGATGCTTGATGAATTAATAGAAAAGCTTAATCAATTTAAAAAGGAGCTTGATATAGACAAACTTAAGGAAGAAGATATAGAACTTGATGAGATTATAAAAGATCTTGAAATTTCTAAAGATATAATGAAAAATGTTTTAGGAAAACTAGGAGATATAAAGAAAAGAATTGATGAAATAGATTCTATCGAGTATGAGGAAAGAATTGATGAAATAAAAGAATATATCAATAAGATTAAGGATACGAATAACCCTTATGATATAATTAGATGGATTAATGAAATAAATAAAAACGTCTCTAATATTGAAAGAGAAATAAATGACAGAATAAGTAAACTGATAGATGAAAAAATAAGGAAAATAGAAGAAATAAATGAAAAATTAACAATATTTGCAAGAATTCTTCTTAACTTTCTTAAAATAAATAAAGATATTAAGATATTTAGTATCCCTAAAGACAAGTCATTGACTAAATTAACTGAGATCGAGAATGAAGCTACAAAACAACTTACTGAAATAAATAGACTAGTACTCGATGAACTCAAAAAAACAAATATTGATGAATCTAAGTTAAACCTTCTGATTGAGCTTATAGATAAAGGTGAGATTAAAATTAATAAAAATAATTTGAATGATGTTACTCAGATAATAAAGATGCTAGTAGAGAAAGGAATTGTAATCAGAGTGAAAATATGAATTTGAATGATGTATTATACAAAATAAATGAAATTGTCAATAAAGATTTAGACCGAAGAGGCAAGATGAAGACTGCAGTAAACCTAATCTATGATGACTTGATAAACAACAATATCGATTTACAAATGCAATTCTTAAATCCAGAAAAAGATATTAGCAATCATATAGCCTGTAGCATAGACGGAAGTAAATATGAAATTGAAACAGATGATTTAACACTAATCTTAGCAAGGGCTGTGAGAGTTAAAGGTGAAAAGGGAAAAGGGAAAAACATACCATCAGAAATAGAAGAAGATTTTAGAATTATAGAAAATTATTACGATAAGAACATAATTTCTAATAAATCTGTATTGTTCATGTTAAGCTTAGAGACTAAAATGCTCGAAAAGTGTGAAGAATGCGATATAATATTAATTGATGGACCTATAATAGACCCTCCCGTATACTATGATGAAGATGTAGAAATAGAAGATATAACAACGCTAGATAAATACACTATATACAGAGCATCAGTACTAAAGAAATTGAAAGATAAAAATAAAATAATCATGGGAATTGCAAAAAACTTTTCTCATAGACTTCTAGTAAAGAAACTTATAGATTATTATAAAATTTTAAGTAGCGCCAGAGAAAGCTATTTAGTAGGAAATATCTTCTATAAATATAGATTAGAAAAATCTGAGTACAAAAAGCCGATTTTCCTAGGTTGGATAAATTGGGATTCTTTAATACAAGGTGAAGTGTTAGATGATTTAAAGGGAATCTCAAAAGCTTATAAGGAATATAAAGATATTTTAAAAGACCTCTCAATATATTCGTGTTATTACCAATATGATGCGGCATCTTCTATAGGCAGAATAGACTTTTTAAGCAAAGAGCCTCCATCGATAGAATTACTAAACTATATAAATGCGTGGGCTATCCCAGAAGTTAAGGAGATTACACTTCTTAATAAGCTAGCAGATGATTTATCTGAAATAAACTATAATGATGCAAAAAAGTACGCTTTGATCTTTGATTTACTTAAGGAAAATTATTTATCTGAGAGTGAAAAGCTGATTGAATTAGTGATGAGAAGATCATAAATGATACAATGAGTAATCCTAGTCCAACTGATCAAGATTTTGTGCCTTGTTGAGTAGTAGATTGAATTTTCTTAGATAGATTAGTTATAGCTAAAGTAGTGCCAAGTGTAGGATAAATTTCATTCCCTGCTGGAACTACTACTATTAGTCCTCCTCTCTGTGATATATCAGATAAGGTCTCTAAGAATCTCAATTGCAATGCTGTTGGGTTATCCCTATAATATGTTGATGCATCAGCCAATATACTTGCTGCTTGTCTTTCACCTTCGCTTAAAATTACTTTAGCCCTTCTTAGTCTCTCAGCTTCTGCTTGTTTTGCAATAGCAGTTAATAAATCTTGGGATATTCTAATATCTCTTATAGTTACAGCTGTAACTTTAATGCCCCAACCTTCAGTAGTTACATCTAATATCTCTTGTAGTCTTTTATTTATCTCCTCTCTCTTACTTAATAATTCGTCTAGCTCCATTTGCCCTACTATATCTCTTAAAGAAGTCTGGGCTAAATTCAATACTGCAACATTATAATTATAAACAGTTATTACAGCCTTTTGTGAATCAATTACTTTATAATATACTACGGCATCAACGCTCACTGTAACATTATCCCTAGTTAGTATAGTTTGAGGGGGAACATCTACTGTATTTATCCTAAGATCAACTATAATAGGCCTATCCACAAACGGTATTAGAAATATTATCCCTGGCCCCTTAGTCCTTAAGAATCTACCTAATCTTAGTACTACAGCTCTTTCCCACTCTCTAACTACCCTAAATGACATAGCTATAAAAATTATTATGATGATAAGCAGAAAGACCAAACCTACAACCAATTCTATACTAATTGCCACATTCAATTGCCTCCAAATATATAACTATATTTTGAACCTTATTAATATTGCTGAAATTACCATACCTATTATAAATGCTAAAATGTATATTAAAATATAGAGATTAACATTAAGCTGATTAGTAGTAGTCTGAGTAGTTGTTATACTAGTCATTGTAGTATTTCCTTTGCTAAATACTGATTTTATACCATGCTGGAAGGAATTTTGAGCTGATTTAAGAAAGCCTAGTAGTTGTTGATAGTAGGACTGGAATTTGCTCGATAATGAATTGAGTATAGGAGAGGAATAATAGTAGACTGATGATAACGTATAATTTCCAGGAAAATAAACTATATAAAAGGAATAATTTTCATAATCGAATACTGCAATGCCAGAAGAGTTAGTAACTGCTTGAGAAGTAACTGAAGGAGGAAATCCCGTCTCAATATATACTACTTGATTAGGCAAAGACTCATTATTTAATTCTAACCTTACATATATCTTTTCCTTAGACTGATTAACGGATATGTGAGGAGAAATCGGCCATAAAATGGAAGGTAAGTTGATACCACTACTTTCAACTACTATTGGAGAGAATATTGTAGGAAATTCAGAATAAACTTTTACACCATACGCGGCTTCAGCAGTATCAAAACCTATAGAATAAGCGTTAGGAACTATAGATACATGCTTACCATCAAAGTAATATAATTGCGAATTCGCTGTAACATTCATATATACTATACTCCCTCCACCTGGACCACCCCAGACTAGCTCCAAATCATTAGGCAATCCTAAAAGCGAAATACCACCCAATTGGAATAGCCCTATCATAGGAAAAGTGAAGTAAATTCCCCTATGCCCATTTATATCATAACCAAACTCTAAAGTAGAATTGTTAATATCCATAAATAATGAAACCGAGATGGGTAAATTTACTTTAAAAGTAGGTCCTTGATAACATACTACACCTAAACCTTGATAATTAAGAGAATTAGTAACATTATAGAAAGGGCCAGAAAGATTCCATAAATTAACAATTAATGTTGCATAAAATGTGTTTGACGAAATTTGATGAAATAAAATTACGTTTTGTGCCCAATATTTTCCTAAAACCATTGCATTAAGCTGTAGTGATGCATTACCTGTAGTAAGATATTCTCCATTAGGCAAATATGAGCTTCCTATGTTTAATTGAGTAATGTTTATCTGCCCTAATACAAAATTTGTATAAATAACTGTATTTAGCGGATAACTGGATATCCCAGAGGGGAACGCAAATACTGAAGTCTGTGAAGATAGTGTAAAGGGCAATAATAACGGTAAAAGTAGAATTATTATAAGGATAACCTTATACATCACAAATATATACTAATTATAATAATAAAAATTTGTGGCTCATCCAGTTGCAATAACCTTAATTATAATTGTTGTATTGATAATTGTACTCGTAATTACAGGATACATTTCTGATCCTATAATAGACATTCCCACACTAGCATTACTTGGATTCCTCACATATAGAGTTATTGATGTTACGATTAAAACTAGGAAGAGAAATTTATATACATATGAGGGAAAAATGGGAATAGCAATAGAGGATATAAAGAATGGAGAAGAAGGATACATAATTATTGAAGGTGAATACTGGAAGGCCTTAGCACTTGAAGATATAAAGAAAAATGATGAAGTAGTAGTTGTTAAAAGAGATGGGCTTAAACTAATAGTTAAAAGGAGGGCAAGAAATATTGAAACCGATAGAACATGAAAAATTAGTAGATATCTTAACTAAAAAAGGTTTTAAAGTTGAAGATAGTGGAAAAGAAGTATTTGTAATATTTTATCCTCCTTCAGTAGAAGAGGCAAGAGGAGAGGAAGAAGAATCTATTAGTCAGCGTTATTATATTATAAAATTTAAAATATTGAATGGATTAGCTTATTATGAAAATACAGTACTAATGGAAGGTGATAGAGAATTAAGAGTTTTAAGTGAAGAAGAAGTTGAATTTTGGCTAGAAAATGTATTAGGTGAGTAAAATGTATATTTTCGTTTATGGGAGTCTTAGATACGGATTTGAATTACATCATATTATAGCTAAATCAAGATTTGTAGGACTAGGTTATATAGAAGGATATGAAATGTATGATTTAGGAAATTATCCAGGTGTAATTAAAGGCGATGGAATAGTATGGGGAGAAGTGTATGAGATAGATGATAATTTAATAAAGTTCTTAGATGAAGTTGAGGACTATAAAGGGTCGCCAGACGATTTGTACATTAGAAATAAAACCAGAGTTTATTTCGATCAAAGACGGAAATATTATTTAGATGACGTATATTTTTACATATATAATAGAGAAGTAAATAGAAGAGAAAAGATAGAAGATGGAGATTATTCTACTTGGAGTGGAATGCCAGTAATTGTAAATTACTTTGCCTATGCTGAAAATACAAATGAGAAAGTACTTCGTCAACGTGGTGTAGAGAATATAATTAATGAAATACCGGCCTATTTAAAAGGATATAAGATGATATTCAATATTCCATGTAAATATGGTTATTGTGCAAATTTAATAGAAGACCAAAATGGAAAAATATGTGGATATCTACAAAAAGTTTTTCTTCACACATTAAATTCATTAGATAAAGCAGAGCAACATTTAGTTAAATATATGAGGGAAATTGTAAAGGTTTATGATAAGAGTGATAAAGAATATTTCGCATTTATATATGTTTCCGATCATAAAGAAAATACAAAAAGTCCTTCAAGGGAATATGTTAATATAATAAAGGAAGGTCTAAGAAGAAAATGGGGAGATGAGTGTATAAGCACTGGATTAACAGAATATGATAACCTTGATAGATGAAGAACGACCTCAATGCAAAAGTTTGAAGATAATACAAAGCAAACCAAAAAGACTTAGTAAAACTAGTTATAGCAAAGACAGAAGTCTCATCTCCTAGTATGTTCTGGAGATTTTCCACAAATGTGCTTAGTCTTGCAATTGCCTAGTTAGAGAAAAATTCTTAATTATAAATTGGTCTAAGAGCATTCAGAAAGGAAAAGGCAGTCATAAAGACTTTGGGAAAAATAGAGGACTTTGGTCATATAATTAGGAAAGCTTAGTTAGTTCTAAAAGATATACAACATAATCGCAGGTCTATTTTACATAAAATTTGGCAATCAAATAAATATAGTACAGAAAGTTCCATAAATTTACAAAGATAGTAAGATAATATCTTAATATGAAAAATTTAGAAATTTGATAAAAAAAGTATTTCGTAAGAAGCATCAAATATTCCTACCCCAATAAAATTAAATAGGTTATAATGTAATAATTATATTCGATGAAATGTAGTACTGCTTCAATTAGGGAAATAAGAGGTTTCTCATTTTTAGTGCCAAATTGTGATAAAACTTTTTTGGAGGAAAAATTTCAAACTTTTAGAAAACTTTCTGATTCAGAAAATAAAACATATATAATAAGGATAGCCGATTCTAATTATTTTAAATTCGAGGTACTTATGTTACCTAACTCTCTAACCTTATTAACAGTTTCAACATCAAGAGGCACTAATAATATAAATTTAAGAGGTTTTAAAGTGATAGAGGAATTACAAACGCTAGCGTGTTGTGCTTATCATAATGAGGATTTAAAGAACGCTATGAGCAATTTCCTATTGCCATCACAAGCCTCAGAAGCTGAGGTAGTAGATTTAATTTCCTCAGAAGAAGAAATCGAATATAATCCAGATTGTTATAGTGTTACGTGGAACGAAATAAAATTACCAGAAATTATAGAAGGGAAATGGAGTTCTACTGAATTAGCTTACACGAATACTTTACATCTTAGAGCCCTAGCGGGACAAGGAAGATTCATAACTATATCCACAGAAAGGCCACAAAACTCAATAAAATTTAATTCTTTAGAAAGACTAGGCGCATTATGCTGTTTTCTAACTCAGCTAAAGTCAAGGTTAGACCAATGCCAGAGCTTAAAAGAAGTTTTAGAAAGTTACCTACAAGTAGAAACAGGAAGAAAGAGGAAGAAGTGAGCTGAAACTATTCTTACTTGAAATCCTTAACTTTATTTCTTTTCATAATCTAAAATAACCTCAGAATGATTTCACCGCTGTAGATAACTTTTTATGTTAACTTTTAACTACTAAATGTTTATGAAGGGGAAAGAAAGTTTAGTTTATATTATTATTATAATTATAATATCGACTTTGTCAGCTAGAGCAGTAAATAATATGATAATGACTACAGTGCCTTCTTTTGCTAAATATGAGCTAAGTATGAATGACTTATATGTAGGTCTTCTTGCATCTTCATTATCAATGACTACTCTTATTTCTACAGTATTTATTAACCCATTTTTATCCTCACCTAAAAGAAGAATGGCCTTTATATTATCAACCATATCTATAATTTTTTTACTAATATTTTACTATTTTTCATCTAAAGTTACTATTTGGATTATAACGATAATTACTGGCCTAGTCTATGGATTTATAATGCCAAATCTGATAACTTTTGCCTCGATAGCAAGGGATAAGAAAAACGCAGAAAGATTACTTAATATTTACTCGATGAGTTTAAGTTTAAGCTTAGTTATAGGTCCTCTATTAGAAACATTTTTGCTTGAAAGATATAGTTATAGAGACATTTTCATACTCTTTTTACCATTAGCAATACCTCTAGCGTTCTTATCAAAGAATGTTAAATTCCCTGAAACAACTAAGGAAGTAAGGAGTTTTAGCGTATTGAAAAATCATGGATTAACTGCTGCAATTATTTCAATTACATTATATAATGTACCTTTCGCAATAATCTCTAGCTTTATAGTAATATATACAAAAGAGTTATTTAATGTAGCCAACTTTGAAGCCTATTCAGTATTTTTACCGTTTTTCTCACTATCATTCCTAACCAGATTTATAATGGCATTAAGACCATTTAAGGATCTAAGAACTCCTATGGCATTATCTATCTTACTAACAGCTATAGGTGTAATTATAGTTTCAATTGCTCCTAAGTTTACAACATTACTTTTAGGAATGCTTATCCTAGGAGTACCTCATGGCTCAATTTTCCCTATGTCAACCATAATGATAAGCAGGGGAACATCTGTATATGAAAGAAACGCAGCTAACTCTTTCTTCATGGCATATAATAATATTCTCTTTATAGTATCTCCAATAATTTATGCATATTTAGTAACATTATTGACAAGTTATAGACTAGCGTTTCTGTTATCCCTAGTACCTTTAACTATCTCTACAGTATTATTCTTCAAGCTCTTTTGGAATAATAAAATTATACTAGGCTGATTTTAGTTTATACAAATCATCTATCTTATTTGCTAATTGATAATCAAGCTCTGTTAAACCATTTACCTCATGGGTGCTCAATTCGATTATAACTTTACTATAATATACGCAAACATCGGGATGATGATTTAATGCATCAGCAGAAGGTTGTATATCTTTTAGAAAATCAATTGATTGCTTAAAGTTCTTAAATTTATATTCTTTTCTAATTTTCTTATTATCTTCGCTAATTATCCATCCATTATTCTTAAGCTCTTCAAGCTCTTTTGAGGAAATACTTCTAACCAAAACAACCACCTTAAAAAATATTCTTATAACTAACTAAAAAACGCTCTATTAAAAAAAGGATATCTACTTATAAAAAAAGGATATCTACTTAATTTCTGCAAGCAATCTTTTAACTAATGCAAAGACTAATGGGATTAGAGCTATTGCAAAAGCTATTGCAAATCCCCAAGAGATGGCATAGATTATCGAGGTTACATTACCAAATGGTTCAATAATTATAGCAATGGCTATAAGTAAGACTATTACGTATAATATTAACCTACCATAATTTGCAATATAAGCTAAATCAGGATTAGAGTTAGCGAATGGCACTAGGACTTTATCTATTAATGAATATGCAGCATACAGTATAACAGCACCTAATATTACAGCATAAAACACGTATGGATCAATATATGGTATCACACTGAAAATAGCTAAAGCTGCTGCTACGGTAATTATAGCCGCGTATAGTCCAAACCTTAATACATTAAAAATAGCTGTTAATAGATCATCAGGCTTAGCACTTACTTGTCTTTGCATATAATCAACTAATATATTAACCAACGTTAAGCCTATGGTTAAAAGGACTATGGCTCCAGCTAATTTAGGCAAATAATTTGCAATAGTTTGTATATAAACTGATGCTGCTCCTAATTGTAGAAAAGAAAAGGCTATTGCTAAAGCTATAAGTATTATTAACGCTTTCACCGTTCCTGCTATAATATCTACGCTAGCTCTTACATGCTCTTCTCTAAATATCTTGCCTAAGAATGCTTTTATCGAATATGATACTATGTTTCCTACTATATATCCTATTAATAATATTATAACAAACAATATTATGCTAGGTATAGCATCTATAATAGTTGTAGCTATAGATGATAGTGATTCTGAAATAGAGGTTTGAGCAAAAGCTATTAACATATTTAGTCTATGCCATATTAAAAGTTACAGTTAATAAAAGTTACCTCTTTAATAAAAAACATAAAATACGAATTGTTTAGTAATTAGTTATGATTTTTTCTATTTTACTCAGGATATTAGTTATTTTTCTTTCCTCTTCCTTTAATTTCGTTAATCTACTCCTTAAGTCTTCAGCCCTTGATAATTTTCTCTTAATATCATCGGCAACTCTTCCCACATATTTACTCTTTAATTTACCTTCCTCCCAATATCTTAAGTAGTAGTATTTGTTATTATTAATATTCTTAACCTCTAGATGACCACTAGGTAACTCCTTCAGCTCTTTTTCTATATCTTCTATTTCCTTTTGAATATTCTCCTTCATTTCTTCTAATGCTTTAATCTTCTCCCAAATCATAATCATCGCCAATTCCAAGCTCAAAAGTCTCATTAAGAGCCTTGAGTACCTTCTCTTTATCCTCAACCAGAGCATATTTCTTAACTCCACCAGCCCTACCCCTATTAACTATCCTTATCTTAACTATACCAAACATATCTAATTCAGATATCACATCGGAAAACCTTCTATAAGATAATGGTTTTTGCTTAAATTTAGTGCATAAGTCTGTATATATTTTATGAGCCGACATAACATCTTCAGATTCTATTAAACTTCTTAGCGCTAACTTATAATGAAAGGGAAGAGCTTTAACAGCTTCTATTAATCTCTCTTGCTCATATTCAACTATAGCCTTATCCACATGTTCCTTTCTTATTATACCCTCTCCAGACGCTAACTGAGCAGCTCTAAAAAGTAAATTAACTGCCTTTCTAGCATCACCATGCTCCTTTGCGGAAATAGCCGCAATATACCCTAAGATTTCATCATCATATGCACTTCTCACCAGACCATACTCAGCATATTTTGAAAGAATCAGTTTTAACTGCTCAGCATCGTATGGTTTAAAAATAACTGAAGGTCCTAAAGATGATAAAACTCTAGGCTCCATATAATCTCTAATATTTATATCGTTACTAATCATTATCACTGATATATTAGCATCAGATCGCAATAACTGGTAAAGTACAATATCCCCTCCCCTTCTCTTAACTAGAGTATCAACTTCATCTAAGTATATAATAGCCCTATTTATCTTAGTCCCATTTTTTATTTTCTCTATATATTCGCCTAAATTAACTCCATGCTTAGGAACTGAGAAACCAGTTAATCTTCCAGCTAGTGATGACAATACGGCTTGTGGCGTACCACCTACTTCCCTACAGTTCACATAAGCTTGTTTTACTCCTTTATACTCTTCATCTTCATTCTTCACTTCTTCAATTTCATTAAAAATATATTTACTAACAAAGGTTTTGCCTGTACCAGTAAGGCCTAGAAATAGATTCGAAAATTTTACTTCGTTTTTTACAAAATATCTTATAGCTATTGCAGTATCTCTTAATATATCTTCTCTAAAAGGAATTTCTTTAAATACCGATAAAGGATCTATAAATACCTTAGGATTTTTTATAACCTCGCCTTTACCACCCTTTAGTGTCTCTCTTATCACATTATTTCGTATGTTTCAACTGTTAAACCTGTTTTCTATGAGTGTATAGGTAATATCTAGTTCACAGGTTACGTTAATAATACTTCAATAAACACTCTAAAAGATCATTTAATCAAAAAAATTTTTAATAAATTTATATGTTTTATAAAAAGAGAAAATTATATAAGCTATAAGCAACACAATTACCGCGAAAAGAAGCAATAATATAGATTGAAAGAACAATGAAATAATTTGTCCAGTGGATAAGTATTCAATTAAAAAATAAGGATACATTTGTAATAAAGCTATAATAAATGCTAATTTATTTGATCCTAAAGAAGCTTTTACAATAAGATATAATAAATATGATATAATAAATGAGATAAACATTGTAGACCTTATAAACGCTCCTCTTATATTCTGCATCATATATCTCTAGAAACTTTAGTATATTAATTTTTTCAAAACTCTTAGATATTTGACAGTTTACACATTAATTATAACCAGTTTAATTAATTGGCTTCAAGGTTATATAGCCTCTAAACACTAACAGCTTAATAAATACTCTTTAATGGTTTTAAAACATATGTAGCTCTATTATGCACATCTGATACATAATATTTAACTCCCCAGTTATACAGTAAATTTCCTTTGTTATTACACCAGTAAATACACCAATTAATATGAGTTTTCTTATCATTGTGATACTCGCTAAGACAATTTAAAAATGATCACATTATTTTTCTTTAAAATGTGTTAATTTACTAGATCATGGATATTACCGCAAAAATATTAATACTGAGCTTTTAAAGACACAGTGTAAATTTCAACAGTAACTCCTTTTCACTTTTTACTCTCTTTATAACTAGTTTGTATAATAATAGAAAAACAAAAAA
>JAVYOH010000027.1:0-16515 GCA_038734615.1 Saccharolobus sp.
CTTGGTGTTTTTAAGAAATGTTTGCAAGCATTGTTCCTATTCACATTCTGGCTAGTAATGGGAGCAATACTCCAAGCTATCCAAGGTTTAAACTAGATGTGAGCCTTATGCTATTGGGCTCGAAGGGGTTCATGACCCTTGCGTGGAGTGGTTGGTAAGCATGATGAACGATAAGGTTGAGGCTCAGGTCCCTGGATAATGAATATCCAGGGATAAACGGTGTAAAGAGTTTAAGGAGTCTTCTTTCTTTAATTGTATCAGAAATTAATAATAACAAACTTTATACTAATTTTAAAGTTAGCGTAAATTTCATTATGGGCTCGTTTGGATTAGAGGTTAAGAAGGATTCAAAGATTTCAAATAGTTTATTAGAATTGCTTTTATCAATAGATGAAGATTTTGTATTTGGTTTTGATGAACTACAGGAACTTTCACAAGCTAGTAAGTATTTTTTGGATATTCTTGGGAATGTTTTTGCAAGTAATAATAAAGTAAGGTTCATATTTTCTGGCTCCTATGTAGGCATCGTCAAGGCTTTATTAGAGTCAAAGCCTAATTCTCCTCTATATGGAAGACCACCAGTTGAGATTAAAGTAAAGCCATTTAGTAAAGAATTATCGATGGAGTTTATTAGGAAAGGTATGGAGGAGTTAAACCTGATAGGGCAGAAGAGGTAGTAGAAAAGTTAGATGGTATAGTTGGTTGGCTAACTCTTTTTGGGAATTTTTACGCGGTTAGACAAATGAGATTTGAAGATGCTATTAAAAATACAATAGCAGAAGGAATGATAGAGGAGCTTAATCATTTCTTAGAGGATAAAAGGAATAAGGAAATAAAGACTGGAGTTGAGATTAAATTGGGCAGAGAAGTTGACGATAAGAAATTTACTTCAGCATTGGAATCATTAGTTATTCGTTGAAAAAATAAATGATGAATACGTTATTGTTGATCCTATAATTAAGCAAATAGATTTTGAGAGTGAAGTATAAAGATGGAAAAGTGTCGTTTTCTTATTTTGTTAAACGAATTCTGCCCCAGAATATATATTCTGCCCCAGAAGTCCTAGTTGTTACTACCAATGCGCCAATGAGAAAGTATGCTAGCGCCAGATACTGCAGTATGCTCAGGCTAAACAGTAGTGCAATTGCTATTAAACAAATTCCTCTCTGCAGTTACTGGTTTCCATGTTAAATTTGTTAGGACTGCTCCCTTTCCAACGCCCAAGACCAGACTTACAGCCTACTAATATATGTTATCTAGCTAACAAAACTTAAATGAATTTAGCGCTCCCCAGAGAAAAGTTGACAAAGATTAAATAGAAATTTTGACCGAGGATTAGATAATTTAATCAAATAATAAAAATTAACTATATTTTTAAATAATTAGCTGCCTTTATGACGCAAAGCAAAAGTTAATTTAAAGAAAAATTTACTAAGAAATTTTTTGACAAGGAAGTAGATTAAACCGGGGAGTTAAAAAGAGAGATAGGTAAACTGGGGAGTTAAAGTAGGAAAAAGGTTAGCTAAGTTCGTGATATACTGCTGGGGATAAACGGCATCTAATATTAAGCCTAATATGTCTTTTAAAGTTTTTAATGAAAGATGAGTGATATGAATTACTCGAAATTCTGGTTAGAATTTAAACAATGGGCGTTAGTTACTGATGAGGAGAATTTACCTTATAAGCTTAAGACTATTGTTAGGCTAATTAGACAAAACCCTGATATATCGCTCGTGAAATTAGCTGGTTACTTGGAAGCTGATGCATTATACCTAGCAAGATATTTGCATAGCATTTATAAAGAGCTTACTGAAGCAGAATAAAATTCCTTTCGCAGTCAACTAGTTCCGTAGATGATTAATCTTTTAATGCGAAAATTTCTAATGATCAGAAATGATAAGGGAACTAATTATTGAGTTTGAAAGCAATGTGTTAAAGGATAATCCGCTTAAAGATGCATATAAGAGAAAAATAGGCTTAATATATCCAGAGAAGAGCGAGGGAAGACCAATAATAGTATATCTTAGTGGATTTTTATCCTCTTCCTTAACTCAACTTAATTATCAACCTTTTGGAGAGGATATGAAGAGTAGGGTTGAAAGGCTAATTGCTGAAGGTAAAATGAAGGGATCAATAATAGTTCTCCCAGATATGTTCACTAAAGTTGGCGGGAATCAGTATATTAATTCTTCAGCAGTTGGAATGTATGAAGATTTTCTTATAAAGGAGCTGATACCTTATCTTAAGGATAAATTCAATAGTGATAAAATAGGAATCTTCGGCCACTCTTCTGGGGGCTATGGTGCAATGGTCTTAGGAATGAAGTATCCAGATTGTATTAACGCTATAGCATCTCACTCTGGAGATGCGTACTTCGAATACGTTTACTTACCAACTTTTCCTAAAGCCATAGAGAATTTAAGGAAGTTTAGTAGCCCTAAGGAATGGTTAACTCATTTCTGGATGAAAGAGAACAAGCATCATAAAGATGATTTAATTACTTTAAATGTAGTGGGGTTGTCAGCATTTTACTCTCCTAGAGGAGAAGACTTCGATCTACCATTTGATTTAGAAACTGGTGAGATAATTCAAGATGTTTGGGAGAAATGGTTAGAAAAAGACCCAGTTAGACTCGTTGATAAGTATATTGACAATATAAAGAGATTAAAAATGTTTTTCATTGATGTTGGTAAAAAGGATGAGTTTTATATTCAATATGGTAGTAGAATTTTACACAAAAAATTAAGTAAACACGGTATTAATCATTACTATGAGGAGTTTAATGATGGTCATTTAGGGATTTCTTATCGTTACGATATATCACTAAGCCTAATAGAGAAAAGTATAGAGTCAAATCAGTAAAATTAACTTATAGAATAGTATTCCTGAAATAGATAGAGATCCTTCATATGGTAAAAGAGTTATATTAACTTATAGTATTTAGCCATTTGCTTAAACGTCTCAATTCTAACATCTTCTGGAGTATAGTCTAACTCCCTCTCAGCTTTTTTATAAGAGTAAACCAATTCCCTAGCTATTACATCATATGCCATAGTTAATATTTCATGAGCTGATCTGAAATATTCTAGAAGCTTTACGCTAAATGGAAACCATACTTTTATTTCCTTACCTATTGCGCTTGAAGCATCTTTAAATAATCCAGTTAAGTTAGTGGGATCCTTATCGGTTATGTAAAAATAATCGTTCTTTTTATATTTACAAGCCAATTCTATAGCCTTAGAAGTGTTAATCGTTGAAACTACGCTAAACATATTTTCATTTTTAATTCCTATTCCATGAGAAACTAACCACATAAATGTTCTCCATAAGAGTATTCTACTATAAGGACCATATACTATTGGAAAGCGTAGTATTACGTAATTTGGAAAAGTTGAGATCATCTTTTCTCCTTCAAGCTTAGTTTTACCATGAAGAGTACTTGGATTTAATCCACTACCTAATTGAGCTTCCTCAACTATTGGCCTTTCTTTACTCTCAATATTCTCAGAAACGCCTATACTACTTATATATACAAATTTTCCAGAATTTACTGCGAAGAATTTTTTCCCAATTTCATAAGGCAATTTAACTTGTAAGTGTTCAAATTCTTTAGGATCCTTGGTCCACATAACACCTATGAAATAAACTAAACAATCCACATCTTTCAATTGATTTTCATAATTCATTATTATTTCAGCACCAGCATCTTGTAAAGCCTTTGCGTATTCATTCATACGTCTTACATAAACTAACACATTATTACCTCTGCTTAGCGCATATCTAACGAAATTACTTCCCACAAAACCAGTTCCGCCAAAAGTTAGTATTTTCACATTTTATAATTAGCATTTAAGTTAAAAAAATTGTTGTAAATGGTGTTTAAAATACTGAATCAAAAATTCACACCTCTTCTTGATCAGTCAGATACGAAAAGCATTATTCTATGACTTCACATCACTTTATTAGCATCTTCCTTAATTTTATCATATGAAATTAACGGTAAAAGAGTTAAAGGAGATATTTAAACCTAAGTTACTACCAATAATATGGAAAGATGATAGTAATATTTTAACAATTCTAGACCAATCCTTACTCCCATTTCAAAAAGTATATATAGATTTGAAAGATCCAGAATCAGTCGCATTAGCAATAAAGAATATGCAAGTTAGAGGTGCCCCAGCAATAGGAATAACAGCAGCTTATGGAATGGTATTAGCATTATTTCGAGTAAATAAATTAGATGAAGCAATAAGAGAATTATCAAAGGCTAAAACAGCATTGGATTCAGCAAGGCCTACTGCGGTTAACTTATCTTGGGCTACTTCTAGAATGCTAAATTTCGCTAAAAAATTAATAGATAATGGCGAGGCTAAGAATTTGAATGAGTTAATTGATTTAATGAAGACTGAGGCTAAGAAAATATTTGATGAGGAATATGATGCTGAATTACAAATCGCAATTTACGGATTAGAAAAGATAAATGACGGTGATACGATATTAACACAATGTAATGCAGGTGGTTTAGCTACTGGAACTGGATTAGGCACTGCTTTAGGTCCAGTAAAAGTGGCCAAGGCTTTAGGCCTGAATGTGTCAGTCATAGCTCCAGAGACTAGACCTTGGTTGCAAGGTAGTAGACTAACAGTATTTGAATTATTAGAAGAGGGTATAAAGACCACTTTGATTACAGATACTGCAATTGGGTTAGTAATGTATAAGGGTATGGTTAATAGTGTGATGGTAGGGGCTGATAGAATATTAAGCGATGGTCACGTTTTCAATAAGATAGGCACTTTTAAAGAGGCTGTAATAGCTCATGAGTTGGGAATCCCATTTTACGTTCTAGCCCCTATATCTAGTTTTGATTTAAAGAGTAATGCTAACGATATTAAAATTGAAGAAAGGGATCCTAATGAGGTTAGGACTATTAGGGGTATTCCAATAGCTCCTCAGCAAGTGAATGTTTATAATCCAGTATTTGATGTCACTCCTTCTAAGTACATTACTGCTATAATAACTGAAAAAAGTATAATTTATCCACCATTTGATAAAAACATCAAAAATATTATAGAAAAGTAATAATATGAAAAATGATAAGAGTTATTAGAAAGTTTTTAACATAAACAAACGAGCAATTTTAATCCCAATCATCTTAGTACGCTCTCCTCGCCAGGATTTCTGTGTATAACGAAAAGTAATTTAAATGATCAATGAGAGAAGATTCTTATGAGACAAATTACAAAGATTATTCTGATAATATTTGCTGTTGAGATAACGATATTTTTAATAGCTTCAGCAATACCACAAAATAATCCTACATTGGTTTCAGCTTATAACAGTACAGTAGGTCAAACATTAAATCTATCATATTTTGGAAAAGTTTTCATGATATTCACACATAATCTTGGAATAGCAATTTTGGATTTTATTCCAGCAGCTGGTTTAGCAGTCTTAGCAATAAGTATTTATAGTACGGGAATGGTGTTAAGCGCTTTCTCTACGAGCATAAACGTTCCTGGCATTTTAGCGGCAATAAGCTTACTGACTTTACCTCACTCATGGTTAGAATTACCATCTTATGCAATAGCAGCTGGTAGTGGATTTTATATTATTATTAAGCCTAGAGAGTGGTTAAGAGGAATACTAACGTTAATTATAGTTCCCATAGAATTATTCTTAGCAGCCTTAGTTGAATCAGGTGAATTTTACGTAAGTAATCCTTACATATTATGGCTTTATTCAATTCCCGCATTCGTATTCCTATATTTCCTCTACGAATTTATACAAAAATATGTTGATAAACGCATAAGCATTCCAAAACAAATTCCTATACAACAAGGTATTCAACAAGTAAATACTCAACAACAATTAATTTATGATTACATGAGTAAATATAATCAAAGTTGGAATATGGGAAGTTACTATGAAACTCAGGGAAATGTAATTGAGTCAATGAAATATTATTGGGAGGCAATATTCTATCTAACTACTGCTGTAGGTATTAAAATGGGCTTACCAACTTATTCTAAAGAAGATTATGAAAACATAATTAGATCAGTCTCGTATAGAGTAGGTGAACCGAAATTAATTGATATGTATAATGAAGCATTTAAGATAAGAATTGAGAATAGGGTAAGTGATTTTAACACTTTCAAAACATATATAAGTGAGATAGCTAGATATCTTCACATGATATAATTTTCTTTATTCGATAATATTTTCTGTTATAACTTTAATTCCCATTTTAGTCGCTAAATCATAGTATTTTTTTGGAATAGTATATGCAACTAGAAACATAAATACATCCTTTTTCATCTTCTCTCTCAAGATTTTTTCTCTTATCAAAATCTGTTCTATACTAGAATAATCTGCATAATTTTTAGAGAGGAAAAGATAAATTTTTTCACCTTCTTCATAATACATGATAGGTAAAATATATCCTATCCTTAAGACCCCAATATCATCTATAACATACTCTCTCTTTATCTTGCCTAACTTAACACCGTTATTCTCCAATTCAGTTTTAAACATATTAATTATTAAATACTCAAGCAATAGAGAACTTATTAGCCTATATCTATAAGCCAGTAATATTAAATTTTCAAACATCTCCTTCCATCGCACTATTCACTAATCCCTTTTCATCCTCCCCCAATCTTGTTGGTCTTTGTTTATCTTTAGTATTTAATCCTACCTTAACTTTTTTCATTCCTCCCAACTTAATAGCAGACTTATCATTATATAGTATAGTTTTAGGACTTATTATTTCCATTTTAGTAACTTCGAGCCTATCTATAATATTTTCAATAAATAAGAAACTAAAATTAGCTGGCTTAATACCACTAATAGGCATAATTGCTGGAGCAAGCTGTTGTGTCTCAATTCCAGTCCTCCTAGCAGAGTCCTTAGAAACAGCTAATTTAGTTTTTCTATCCAGTAGTGAATGGCAAATTACTTTCATAGCCTATTTATTACTCCCAATTTTAACTATAATATTCTTAAAACATTTATCAAACTCACTAATTAAACTAAAAAATCAAATTCTTAGCAAAAACTTCTAGAAATAAATAAAAAAGTGACAACAAAAATAAAGTCTCAAACATTTCATAAAATCCATAATAGATTAAACCTTTACTAATTCTTTGCCTAGATAACCCTCCTTGAATGTAATAAACACCACCGAGCAAGTGAATTATAAAATAGAAATATCCTATATACAACATATAACCACCTATAAAATGAAAAGTTATGAGAAAAATGTAAAATATCATCTCATATACTGCTACTACATCACCTAACTTTTTTGGAATCGTACGACCCAAAAAGGAGAGAAGAGAAACTATGACGTGAATTATGATCATTACTAAAATCATGTAAAGAAACCACAAGGCTAGCATTTTTCTCACTTCATCTTAGGTTTCCAATTATCTGTAATTTTACTTCCCATCAATTCATTAACTATATTTGGATTATTATCGAAAGCCCTATCTAATTCTTCATAAATAATATGTTCCTCTATGGAGTTATGAGCTTTGAGTATTTGCATTAATAATACCATCTTTATCTCAGTTTCCTTATTCCTTTCTGAAATTCCCTTATAGATTTGATCAAGGAGATCCCATATGGAAACGTGCTGCATCATTAACTCATTTACAATCTCACTATCGTTTTTTAACGCTGGAAAAAGCTTCTCCTCTTCAAGGTATATATGAAACTTTATCCTCCTACTTGCTAACTCAAATCCCCTCAATGCCTCATCCCAACTACCTTCCCTTATCTTTTTTAGACTACTCTCAAGCTCCTCATCTGCTTTCACGTGATCATCAGTCATGTACGAGGAAATTTGCATATCGATCTTAATTATGAGAAAGAAAAAAGATAATAACCTAAAATATTAGGTGCAAATACACGCTAACTTAAAAATCAATCTAAATTTACTTCCTTAATCCCTTTTACAGCAGCCTCCATTACCTTCTTGTGGTCTTCATGAGAGGGAGCAGGAACTACTATATGTAAAGCTTCCATGTAAGTTTCAGCTATTATACCTCTCTTTACTCCCTTAGGAACTACCATAATCGAACCTTTTTCGATATTAACCTCATTATCTCCTACCTGAGCTTTTCCTTCAAGAACATAAAATATGAGATCTGACTTAGGAGCGTGAATAGGAATATATTGCCCAGCTTTGAAGAAAACTAAAATTACTCCATATTCGTCTTTCCTTATTACTGGAATAGGCGTAAAAGTCTCTCCAGTTCTTCTATAGGAGGAGATAAGTGTGGTAATACTCTTAGCAGTAGCATTGATGATTGCTACTAGCTACATTGCCTCTAGTATTCCTAGCCTAGAAAAGATGGGTAACATAATAGGGACTTTGATAAGTGGTGGGTTTCTTTATATAATAGGTTTTCTAAATTTACTAGTTCTTTTCGAAATTTATGATATATATAAATCAGCTGGAATAAGAATATAAATGAAAAAGACCTCGATGATGTATTACTAAAAAGAGGATTTATGAACAAATTCTTTAAAAATTTATTCAAAATAATAGATAAACAATATTATATGTATTCAATAGGATTTCTTTTCGGATTAGGGTTTGATACTGCATCAGAGACAGCACTTTTAGCAATTTCCGCTGCTGCAGCGGGAGTCTTCTTAGAAATACCACTTTGGAGTTTATTAGTATTTCCTTTCCTATTCACTGCAGGTATGACTCTTATAGACACTACAGACGGGTTATTTATGAATACAGCCTATGGCTGGGCATTTTTAGGAGATTCATTAAAGAAATTATGGTATAATTTAACCATGACCTTAATTTCCATAATGGTAGCGTATATAGTAGGAACCTTAGAGTTATTGGGGTTAATACAATCTGAATTTAATCTAAATGGTCCATTTTGGGATTTAATTGCTATGGTGATGTCTGGTGGGGTAATATAGGAATAATCATATATTTGTTATAACATGGACAATATCATACATAATTTATAGAACGAAATTAATATAAAAATAAATGATTTTAGGAAATTATTTCCCAAGGTAGAACTGGAGTTTTTCTAAATTTCCTTTTACTAACTTTTTCTAATGCTATGAAAACTGCTGGCAATCCTGCAGTAGTTCCAGCCTCGCCTACACCTCTACTTTTTGCGGGAAGATCTGAGGGAAATTCTATTGTATCTAAATTAACTCTATAACTAGCTTCAACTGCTGTAGGAACTCCAGTATCAGCTATTGATGAAAATAATGGATTACCGTTTTCATCATAAGCTGCTTGCTCCCATAGTACTTGTGAAATACCTTGTAATATTCCCCCAATTATTTGCCCTTCTACTTCTTCCTTAACTAACATTTTTCCAACATCATCTACAGCATAATAATCTATAACTTTAGCAAAACCAGTTTCCTTATCTAAATCAACTACTGCAACGTGAGCTCCAGGGGAGAATATGTCATTAGCCTTATAGAATACTTCAACCTCTAACCCTTCTAATTCCTTTAATGCCCTATCCATTGGCATATTAGCCTTAGCTAATAACTGCTTACACGCCTCAATAACTGCTGAACCTCCTATAGTTCCACTCCTAGATCCAAAACTACCTATACCCTCCTTAACATACTCAGTACTATTAGCATTTACCTCTATTAGATCTTGAGGAATTCCAAGGACTTCAGAGGCTAACCTAGAGAAAGTCTCTGAATGAGCTTGACCATGTGGACCAGTACCTACGTATATTTTAACCTTACCGTTTTCTATTCTAACCCTAGCCCCTTCACCTGGAGAAAGTCTTACAATATCTGTAAATACTACTATTGAAACTCCCTTATCCTTATAAATCTCCTTAGCCTTCCTATAATATTTCTCAGCCATATCTAATACCTCATTATACCCTGCAGGATCTATCTTAACACCTAAAGGAGTTACATAACCATTATCACCAATTAAATTCTTTCTCCTTATTTCCACTGGATCCATTCCCAATTCCTCAGCCAAATCCTCTATTAAAGTTTCATGAATTAGGGCTGCTTCTGGCCTTCCTGCTCCCCTATAAGGCCCAGTTGGGGGTAGATTTGTGAAAACACCATAAGCTCTTATTGAAGCAAATTTTACCTTATAAGGCCCAGTTAGTAATCTGGCTATGAATTCTGGTGTAGTTGGATTAATAGTATAATTATAAGCACCTAAATCCACAGCAACATAACCCTCAATTCCTAAAATCTCACCTTGCTTTGTAGCATATAATTTCACATTAGAGAAAACTCCCCTACCAATGGTTGGATTCCTCATATGCTCAAATCTAGTCTCAATCCATTTAACTGGTCTGCCTAACTTTATTGAAGCTATAGCAGCTAAAACGTATTCTGGATATGAAGGAACCTTGTTTCCAAAACCCCCTCCAACGTTTAATGCAGAGTAAACTTTAATCTTCTCTGGAGGCATGTTTAGGATTTCCCTCAAATCATCCCTAATCCTAAAGGACGATTGAAAAGATCCGTAAATGTTTAAATTCTCACCATCCCAATAAGCTATAATTCCCTTTGGCTCCATTGGGTTTGAAACAATCCTAGTTTGCTTCAACTCCCTTTGTACTACTACATCTGCACTACTCTTAGCTGATAACTCACCACCTTCGAGCAATTTATTAACAGAAATATTCCCCTTAACACCCTCATGGATCCCCTCATTTGAATTCATAGCCTCTTCTATATCAACTATCGGCTTCAACTCTTCATAATCTATTGAAACTTCTTCTGCAACATCCTCAGTCTTATACCTATCATCAACTACGAAAGCCAAAATCGGTTGTCCTACGAAGTTAACCCTACCATTAGCTAAAACTGGCATTTTCACAATCGCAGATTGTTTAAGCGTTATTGGATCTGCCCTAACTGGCATGTATAATTTTACATCATCCCATGTCAATGAGAGTAAAGCACTTTCTGGTTTAGATATGCTCTTTATTACACCCCTAGCTATTGAAGACCTTACAACATGAAGATAAACCAAATTTTTTGGATTGATATCATCAATGTACACTCCCTTTCCCATTATTTTAGGTAAATCTTCCTTTATCATATGGATAAAGTAACTGTTAAAGAGTTTAAATTTAATCATGAAACAAGTTTTAGATTCGCCTTTTAACTTCTCATACTAAACTAACATTATGCCAAAGTACGTTTCGTTCTATTACAATAATGAAAGAAAATTAGGAATTTTAGAAGGAAATTATGTATATGAAGTAGAGGATTTTGAAAAGGAGGGGAAGGGAAACGCGCATAAGATTAGTGAAATAAAGCTAGATATACCCATAATACCTTCAGCTATAATATGCACTTTAGTCAATACTCCGAGAATGTTAGGTGCAAGAAGTAAAGAAGAAGCTAAGGAAATGGTTAGAAGCCCAAAATTCTTTCTGAAATTGCCTACTGTAGCAATAAGTGATGGAGAGCCCATAATAACACCAGGTGATGCAATAAGACCAGAGGTAGAAATAGCTATAGTCGTGAAATCCAAGGTAAAGAATGTGGGAAGAAGTGAGGTTAAAAAACACATATTAGGTTATTCAGTATTCAATGACATAACTTATCCCCCAGGAATTAAGGAAGATAGTTATTACGCATATAGGAGAGATCCAAGCGATGGTAAAGTTAAGAAAATGCTAATGAGAGGAACGCATTTTAGAAATAAAGTAAGAGATACTTTCGCACCATTTGGTCCTTATATAGTAACTGAGGATGAGATAGGTGATTTAAAGTCTCTTAGGATGAGGAGCTATTATAATGGGAAATTAATTCAAGATGGATTATCTGAAGAATTCATATTTGATATAGAGGACATTTTAGTAGAATTATCTAAAATCGTTACAATACCTCCATTTAGTATAATAAGTACTGGAAGTATTGGATATGTTAATGTAGAAGACGCTTCAGAATTCTATCTAAAGCCGGTAGATAAGGGTTTAATGATAGCTGAGATTGAGAGAATAGGTAGGCTTCAAAATATAACATTAATTGAAAAAAGTTGATTTTTTCATATGAGCGATAATTTATTATATGACACAAAAATATTAACTTATTATGTTAGCCTACGTATTCTGGCATCAGACGGAATACTCAGAAGATGAATATATAAATTCATTAATAGATTTTCATAAATATTTTAACGAGAATATTAGAGTAGATGGTTATCTAGGGTCTATAGTAGTTAAGGTAAATTTCATACCTTGGTCTGAGGGATCAGCATATGAGGACTGGTACCTGATGGAAAGCTCTAAAACACTTGACTTAATAAATGATTATAAGGTGAAACAACTTCATGATAAAGTAGCTAAAATAGCTAGAAACGGGAAAAGGTGGACTATATAAGTTAATAAATGGCAGCCTTGATTCTCCTTCGTATATTGGATATCTAAGCCATTAGGTATGTCCTATGATGATTTCTATAAAGAGAGATTAATTATGGAGAAAACAATTAGCTATGGGACCTTTTAGTGAATTTTGCATATTCTCAAAGGATCCTATTTATATCCATTCTAAGTTTTCGCCAATATTCCAAAGAAGATATAAACTATATTCATATAAATAAATAGATTGTGTGTATTAAATAAAGGTTTTTAATACCAAAACTTTTTAATTTTATAACATGAATATTCTTGCAGTATATAATCATCCCATAGAAACCTTAGGTACTTTAAAGAGGTTCTTGCCTAAGGTAAAGGAAGTAATGGGCGAAGAGTTAAAAGGAGATGAGAATTTTGATAGTTTAATAATAATGGGTGGACCAATGGGAGTATATGAAAGCGATAAGTACAGTTTTTTATTAACTGAAATGCAATTGATAAAAAAAGCTTATAGTGAGAATAAGAGGGTTTTAGGTGTTTGTTTAGGATCACAATTAATTGCTGAAGCATTAGGAGGCAAAGTAATCAAAGGTCCTCATGGACCAGAAATTGGTATTCAAACTGTTAAACTCCTTGGCGATTTTAAGGAATTTATGGGTAGTAAAGAGTTAACAGTATTCCAATATCACGGAGATACTTTTTCATTACCTAAAGAAGCGGAGCTTTTAGCTTATAATGAAAACTATTTTCAGGCGTTTAAGGTAAATAGAATTTTAGGAGTACAATTTCATTTAGAAGTAAATTCAGAGATTGTTAATAATTGGGTTAGAGTTTATGGTGGAGATAGTAAGATTGTTGAGGAAATTAAAAAATATGAGAAGGAATTGGAAAATAATGCTGAAAAATTGGTAAAATATTGGCTTTTAGACTAACGTTATAGCTATTAGCTTATTCTCAGTCATTTCTAACATTGTATCCCTAACTCCTTCCCTACCTATACCGCTCTTCTTAACTCCTCCAAAGGGCAATGAATCCCATCTAAGTCTTGTACTATCATTTATGATTACAGCACCAAATTTTAACTCCCTTGAAATTTTAAGGGCTCTATTTAAATCATTAGTAAATATCGCAGATTGCAAACCGTATTCAGTAGAGTTAGCAACACTAATGGCCTCTTCATCACTTTTAACCCTAACTATTGGAGCTATGGGACCGAAAACTTCAGTCTTTAAAGCTAGCATGTCTAGATTAGCATTATTAATTAAGGTTAATGGGAAGAAATACCCAGTTTCTGGTCCTTTGCTGAGTACTTCTATATCCCCTCCCTTTGCCTTAACGTCTTCAATAATATCATTTAACTTTTTAGCACTTTCACTATTAATTACCGGACCAACATCAGTTGTCTCATCCAATGGATCCCCAACTTTAAGCATTTTAGCCTTTTCTCTAAACGCATTAATGAATTTATCAGCAATCTCCTCCCTAACTATTATCCTCTTTCCAGCATTGCAATTTTGACCAGCGTATTCATATCTAGCCTTAACTGCTATTGAAGCTGCTCTATCTATATTAGAGTCTTCTAAAACTATTATTGGATCCGATCCTCCCAATTCCATTATTATTCTCTTTCCTAATGATACTGCCTTAGAGGCTATTGAAAGCCCAGTTTGAGTAGATCCAGTAAAGGTGATTAATCCAACTAATGGATGAGTTATTACCTCATCACCTATCTCATTACTATAACCAGTGATCACTCTAACAGCACTATCCGGAAGACCAGCTTCTACAAGTATTTTCTTCATTTCTATTGAAGATAATGGAGTGCTTATACTTGGTTTCACTACAACTGAGTTTCCCACAGCTATTGCAGGGGCTACTTTATGAGCAAAGGAGTTTATGGGAAAATTAAAGGGTAATATTGAAGTTACCACCCCTATGGGTTCCCTACTGCTAATAACAATCCTATTTTCATTGTTCATTGGGTATTCGTAAGCGTCAACCCTATAATTCTTACCCTCTAGTACAATTGCAGCTTCTTCAGCAGATTGTCTAAATACTCTCGAAGCCCTTAAAACCTCTACTCTAGCATCCCTAATTGGCTTTCCAGCTTCTATTGCTAACAACCTAGCTAATCTTTCTTGCTCTCTTTCCAATATTTCAGATACTTTTCTCAATATTTTAGTTCTTTTGTATAATGGTAATTTAGATATTAATTCAAAACCTTTATAAGCCTCTTCTATCTCTCCCCTAACCTCATCTTTACTCATCCTTTTAACTGTTCCTATAACTTTTAAATTAGAAGGAGATTTGACTTCAATATCTTCAGACATTATTTATATTAAGTATCTTGAGTTTTTAAACTATTATGCTAAGTATAAACCTATCTAAAAAAGTTAATATGATTTTTATATAATCCTTATAAGTACGTATAAAAAATTTTTAACAGATAATTTATATCGTTAAGATAACTGGTGAAAGAACACTAGACTGAAAGTAAAGGTAATAAGGTAATTCTCTATTAGGTAATTTATGAGAAAATCAAGAACACTAACAATGCTTTTGCAAACATTAGCAAAAAAAGGAGTAATTTTGCCGTGGGACTTGACGATTAAAAAAGGAACTTCTTTAGAGAGAATTAGAAAAATGATTCTAGATCTTAACAAAATAAATGTGTTTCAAATATATGGTGATATAACTAGTAGTAATTTTAAAATAGTGCTAAATGATAGTTTTAACTTTCTCACTTTAAACAAGAGGGTAAAGATAATTTATGATGAAGATAGGTCTAGAACCATGATTTTTAGGCATCATATTATTACATTAAAAGAGATAGATAAAATAGAGGCTACAAGTTATTGGACGTTAGATCATAAAAATATTCCCATACTAAGGCTATTTACTCCAAAGAGAGAATTAGGGAAAATATTGATAGATAAGGTAGATAAAGGTTATCAAAGACTATACGTTAAATGGGTTTTAAATCCACCTGCAAAAATAGGGGAAGGGATAATATATGGTTTTAGGATAGAGCATAAAAACTATTTTACTTTTAATAGAGAAGAGACTATAGCTAAATATTCTGAAGAAGAAATGATGGAAGGATTACAAATACCTAATCCAACTATGATAGCAGTTCTAGAAATTCAATTTCCAAAAGACTATGAATTTAAAGATGTAAAAGCGGAGAGGTATGATTTAGTATTAGTTGATGGTCCACAATCATCTTATTACCCTATTCCTAAGGATAGACATAAACTATTTATTGAAAAGAATTCTATAACACTGAAGCTAATTTATCCTCCTATAGGGCATTATTTCGTAGCATGGAAGCCTGCTAAATAAATCATGAGACGTATGGTATGGATCTTCCAAATCCAAGTAGATTAGCAATTATATCAATAATTATGAATAAGACAATTATGATAAATGCATAATAATCAAGTAAGATCAACTAAACTAGTTCTACTAGGGAAAAACCCTTTAAACCAATTTTTCTACTAAAGTAGAAGACTAGTCCAGTTGCTATTACAAAATATGCCACTACTATTTCCCAAGGTATCATTCCAGGGACTGAAGTAGCAAACTTTATACCATTAAAAGACATATGAAAATAATCATTTTAGCAAATATTAAACATTATCTATATTAACTATAGACAATATATAGGTTTCCAAAATAAAACAGTATGATTCTTTTAGAAATTTTTAATTGTACATACTCGTTCAAAAGAACTTCTCCTCTCATCTTGAAAACCTACATTCCCCCATAACTATCTAGATTACCAGAAATCCCCCCACAGTTTGTTTGATAACCCTCATTACCACACTTTGGGCAAATTTACGAAGAGCCCTTAGGATTTGAAAAGGATCATATAACCCAGTAATAGTCTAGGCTTTCAGTTTTTATCATTGTAATAAATACTATATGATTAAAGCGTAGAGTTAATTCAAATTGAGACATAATAATCCTTTTTTAATGCTCACAGAAACATGAAGCTTATTAATGTTTAGATCTTAACAAATTCAATTTTATAATTAAAACTTTCTAAAAATATTATTTTGATATCTTCCAAAAAATCATATACTAACTAACTAATTTGCTTATTAATAAGTTAAGAAAGAAAGATTATATTACTATTTACTCTTATCTACAAACATAATCTCTCTAGAAA
>JAVYOH010000028.1:0-5330 GCA_038734615.1 Saccharolobus sp.
GAAATGGGTATTAGAAGATGGGGAGTATGTTTATGTTGGATCTTGTGGAAAATTTTGTTATGCAAGAATAGGAAGGCATTTGAATGAAGAAATATCAAATAGAAGATGGCACGTAGATTATTTAAAAAGCTTATGTAAACCAATTTTAGCATTAGTACTCCCTTTATCAGAGGAGGAAATAGCTAGTTTATTACCACAAGACCTATCGTTGAAGGATTTTGGATCATCTGATTGTAAAATTCACAAGGGCCATCTATTTAAGCTAAGCTTTAACGAGCTTATAGAACATTTATCATAGTAAATTACATACTGCTAGAAAATAACTTTGATTTAGATATAATCTACTAGAGGGTAATTTTATATCTTATCAATTGGTTAATTAACTTATGAACATTGTTGTAGGTTTTAAAATAGTTCCAGATGATCAGATGATAAAAGTTGTAGGAGATAAGCTAGTTACTGATGCTCCATTAAAAGTGAGCACTTACGATAAAAATGCCATAGAAGAGGCAGTAAGGTTAAAGGAGAAGTTTGGGGGAAAAGTTACTGGAATCACTGTAGGTAATAATGATAGAAAAAGCATTAGAGAAGCACTAGCAATGGGTGTAGATGAGGTTTTAGTGGTCTCTGTAAAGGACCCTGACGTTTACGTAACTGCCATGGCAATAGCTGAAAACGTTAAACCACTAAATCCAGATGTAATACTCTTCTCTGAAATGAGTACAGATAGTGGAACCTCTGCAGTACCAGCATATGTTTCAGAACTTCTTGGATTTCCCTATATCTCAAACGTTAAAGCGTTGAAAATTGAGGGAAATAAAGTAATAGCTGATAGGGGTATGGTAAGTTACATTGAGACCGTAGAAACTTTAATGCCAGCAGTTATTAGTGTAGGAGGAGAGATAAACACTCCTAGAATACCCAGTGTAAAACAAATAATGGAATCAGCAAAGAAACCAGTTAAAGAAATTAAGTTTGAAGCCCAGCCAAAAGTTATAGTTAGGGAAGTTAAACCTCTACTTGTTAATAGGAAGAAGATTGTAATTGAAGAGAATAATATAGAAAATGCTGTTGATAAATTAATTGAAATGTTAAAAGCTGAGGGGGTGTTATGAATGAAAATAGTAGTATTTTCTGAGAATTTAGCTTATTTCAGAATGGCTTCTGTAATAGCTCAAAGTTTGGAGAAAATAATAATATTATAGGAATATTCAATTCTCCAATTAAAACAGTAAATGAATTATATTTGATAAACAAAATAGATGAGGATGGTATTGTAGATTTAATTGCCTCATTATCGCCAGATTTAGTAATAACGGGTAGTGTGAGAAAAGATAGGGCAATAGCTGGCAGAGTAGCGGGAAGGCTTAGATTACCTATAATACCAGATATAGTATCAATAAAGATTGATGGAAGTAAGGTAATTGCGAATAGATCTGCTTACAGTGGTATGGGAATAGCTGTAACAGAAGCACAATTACCATTAGTAATTACAGTTGCTGGAACACAATTACAGCCTACATTGAGCTAAAAGAAGGTAAGATTAAGGTAATTGGAGTTAAGCCAACTTCATCTGGAGCTAACTTAGCTACTGCTCAAATAGTAATTGGTGTTGGTAGAGGGATTGGTTCAAAAGAAAACGTAGCTTATGCTGAAGAACTCGCAAAAGTTTTAGGCGGTGTGGTTGGCGGTAGTAGACCAGTTGCTGCGGAATTAGGCTGGGTTTCAGAAGATAGGCAAATTGGCTTATCTAGGCTTAGAATAAGGCCAAAATTATATATTGCATTGGGAATATCTGGACAGCCCCAACATCTAGCTGGAATAAGGGATTCTAAAATAATCGTAAGCGTAAATAAGGATAAGAATGCTCCAATAATTGAGAATTCAGATTACGCAGTAATAGCTGATGCAGTAGAGTTCTGTAAAGTTATGGTTAAGAAGCTAGGAAAGTGATAAAAATGTTTAATTCAATATTTTTTAATGGTATTCCCTTTTAAATCCTTAGAGGACTTCAAGATAGAAATTTCTCAAGACCATGAATTATTAAGAAGTGCAATTAGAGATTTTTCAGAAAACGTTTTAGCTAAATATGTTGAAAAGGGAGAAAAAGAATTAGATATACCAATTGAGGTTAAAATTAAGGCTAAGAGAAAAAGTTGGAGCATTCGCAAACACTGAACCCACTGCAGGATCAGATGTTGCTGGAATAAAAACAACTGCAAAGAAAATAAACAGTGGTGAATATATAATAAATGGTAGAAAAATATTCATCACAAATGGAGACATTGCAGATTATTACATTGTGACCGTTAGAACTTCACCACCAGATCTAAACGCTAGATAGAAAGGAATATCAATGTTCGTAGTAGAGAAAGATTCTGTAAAACCAGTTAGTAGAATAGAGACGACAGGATTAAAATCTTCTCACACTGCTGAAATAGTATAGAAGACGTTAAAGTTCCACAAGAGAATCTAGTTGGAGAAGAAGGTAATGGATTTAAATACGCAGTAAGCGCCTTTGATTTTGCTAGAACAATAGTAGCCTCACAAGCACTAGGCATTGGACAAGCAGCATTAGAAAAAATGATTAACTATAGTTTACAAAGGACAGCTTTTGATAAAAAATTAGCAGAATTTCAGATAGTTCAAACCAAAGTTTCTGAATCATTAGCTAATTTAGAAGTAGCTAGATTAATAACATATTGGGCTGGGACCTTATTCAAGAATAATAAGGAAAACGAATACGTTATAGCCGCATCACTAGCTAAATTCATATCAACTGAATTTGCAGAAAAAATAGTTTTAAACGCAATGAGCGTTTATGGAGGATATGGTGTGACAACATCAACTGGCTTAGAAAGAATGCTAAGAGATTTACAAATAATGAAAACTTACGAGGGAACTAATGATATACAAAGAATAAGCGCTGCCAGATATCTTTACAATAAATTCATAGGATATAAGGTGTGAATTCTTGTACATTGGAAGCCCAGTAAAGAGGGTAGAAGATTTAAGATTTTTATCTGGAAAAGGAAGATTTATTGATGATATTTATTTACCCAACATGCTATACATGTCAGTTCTTAGGTCCAATTATGCTTGGGCTAAGTTTAAGATTGATCCAATTAATGTGGAAAGAAAAGGATTAAAAGTAATAACTTACGATGATGCTAAAGATTTCAATCCCTTGCCCAATTTTTTCGCCCCTAAATATCCTAAAGAATATATACTCGCTAAGGATGAGGCAAAGTATTTTGGAGAACCATTAGCCATAATAGTAGGCAGAGATAGGTATGAGGTTTACGATGCTCTTGAAGAATTAGACGTAACTTATGATCCCAAAACGCCATTAATAGATCCCTTTAAGGCTATGGATCCAAACTCACCAAAACTTCACGAAGACCTTGATTCTAATTTAGTATATAATGATACGTTTGAATACGGTGAAGAGCCTAAGGATTACGATTATATTGAGAAGAGGTTTAGATATAATAGAATTTCTCCCTCTCCAATTGAGACTAATGGTGTAATAGCAGATTATGATAAGATTACTGGAAATTTAACAGTATATGCAAATACTCAACTACCTCAGGTTTTTAAAACTGCTTTAAGTATAATCTTCAACATTCCTAGATCTAAGGTAAGGATAATTGTTCCAGATTCTGGAGGAGGATTTGGGGCAAGATTTTCCTAAAACCCTTAGCTTTAGCCTCTCTAGCTTCAATATTAACTGGTAAGCCAGTAAAATACATTGAAACTAGATACGAACACATGATATCAGCAGTTCACGGGCCAGATAGGCATTATAAGGCAAAAATACTATACAAGGGAGACACTCTTTTAGGAATGATAGTCGATCTAGTAGAGAATTTTGAGCTTACCTGCATACTTACCAACCCCTTCCAATACTTAGGCAAATTTATCAATTAGTTGGACCTTATAAGATGAAATATTTGAAATTTAGAGTAAATGGTGTTTTAACTAATAAACCCCCAACCGGACCATATAGAGGTTTAGGCATACCTCCTGCAGTATTAGTTTTAGAGAACTTAATTAAAGGCGTATCTAAAATAACTGGAGTTAATGAAGTAGAACTTAGGACAAAAAACTTCATTGAAAAATTACCTTACGAGAGTATAACTGGGGCAAAATACGATAGTGGTGATTATAAGGGAGCATTATCTAAACTTGTAGAAGAGTTAAACAAGGATGTAATTAAGGATAAGTATACTGGAGTAGGAATAGCCTTTGCCTTAGAACCTGGCTCTTCCTTAGCCTTTCAAACTCTGGTAGTAAACAAGCCTAGAACTCCTTATTATGAGGGAGTTTATATGAGAATGGATAGTGGCGGGGATGTTACAGTATTCCTATCATCCAATAGCATGGGAACTGGGCATGAGACTAGTATTGCACAAGTAGTAGCAGACGCATTAGGCATTTCAATTGATGATATAAGGGTTAGTTTAGGAGATACTGCAGGACCTCCTGGTACTGGTTTTTATGGGAGTAGATTTTCAGTAGTTAGCATATCAGCTGTTTACACTGCTGCTTTAAAATTGAAGGAGAAGATTAGAGATTATTTAGCTAAAATGTTTAATATTGAAAGGGAAGAGGTTAAGATAGAAAACGGTAATGTGAAAATAGGAAATAAGTCGTTTAGTATAAAAGAAGCTGTAAATATGATATATAATAGATCTTATTTGATAGGGGATGAAATTGGTTTAGACTCTTCAGTAACAACGTGAATGTCGCTGATGATAAGAGAAGGGTCAATTTCTCTACCACTTATGGTGTTAACGCTCATGGTATTGTAATTAGAGTTGATAAGAATACTGGATTCATAAAAATATTAAAATACGTTGTATTAAGTGATTGCGGAGTTATGATAAATCCAATGATAGTTAATGGGCAATTAATGGGAGGAACTGCTATGGGAATTGGTGCGTCAATTTATGAGAAGATTGAGTACGATGAAAATGGAATTCCAAAACAAATTTCACTAGGGGATTATTGGATTCCTTCTGCCAAAGAAGTACCTAATTTTAAAATATTGCATATGATTAGTCCCTCGCCTTTCACACCATTGGGCAGTAAAGGCGTTGCTGAAGGCGGGGCTACTGTACCAGCTGCTGCTATAATTAACGCGTTAGAGGATATTCTAAAGAAGCCTATTGATTACGTTGAGATTCCAATAACTCCAGAATAAGTATAATTAATGACATGAGTTAATTATGGCATTTAATATTTCCTCCTCTTTTCCCTTTCCTTTGCCCATTGTTATGTATTCTATTACTTCGTTAATCAATTCTCTTATAATCTCTTCATCTTCA
>JAVYOH010000028.1:5966-16237 GCA_038734615.1 Saccharolobus sp.
ATGTATCCTATTTACCCCCCTCAGATATAACTAAGCCTAGAATAGTTATAAAACAACCAGAAGGTCAGAGTATTAGAGCTAACGTTTTACATCAAAAGAGTGAAGAAAGATCTCTAGGTTTATTAGCGTTTACTATAGGAAGTGAATTCGCGCTAGGTTATACACTTTTTAAACTCCCATATTGGGCATTTATAGGCGCTCTCATACCTTTATTAACATTACTCTTATCCTTAAATCACGCTAAACGATTTGATAGATTTTATCGTGTAATATTCAATCTAAAAACCTCTTGGTTGAGTAGGGAAGTTTTATTCTCTTCCTTAGCGATTTTATTTTACCTAATAAGTATAATTAACCCACTATTTTATTACCCAGCCATAATCTCCTTAGGAATAGGAGTTATTTCAAGTATAATGATTTACATGCTTAAGGCTAGACCTTCATGGTATAATGCAGATACTCCAATTTCTTTCATAGGAACAATATTTACCACATCCTTGCCCTTAGTGTATTATCTCACTCATAATTACTTTAGCATAATAGCCTTAATAGTGGTTTTAGTAATAGAGATCATTAGCACATGGTTAAATAGAAGATTAATGCTTAGGATTGGAATTAATGGAGTTTCAATAATTATCTCTATAATTTCTATATTCCTACCACAAACTGTACTAGCTTGCGAAATTTTGGATATAATATCCGAAATTATTAATAGAAGAGAGTTTTATCAAAAAGTTTTATATTACGGTCTCCCTAAAGTTTAAACATTTTTTATAGTTAGATTTTTAAACAATGAAGAGTATATAGTACTTGATAGGTGGTCATTTATTGCTTCAAATAAGATTTCACGGTAGAGGTGGCCAAGGAATTGTCACTGCAGCTAACTTGCTTGCTGAGGCCGCAGGTTATGAAGGTCTTTACGCTTCTTCCTTTCCTATTTATGGAGCAGAGAGAAGAGGAGCGGAAATTGAGGCTTATTGTAGAATATCCGATGAACCAATTAGGATTACTTCTCCAGTTGAAGAGCCAGATTATTTAGTTATTATTGATAATTCTTTACTTAAATTATCTAAAAATCTATTTAGGGGATTGAAGAAAGACTCAGTTATAATAGTAAATTCTCCCTCTTCTCCTAACTTAAATTGGAAGACTATTTCTGTTAACGCGACGAAAATTGCAATTGATTTAGGCTTAGTAAGATCTGGATGGCCAATGGTTAATATTATAATGTTAGGAGCATTAGTGAAAATAACTAGAATTCCAAGTTTATCCTCATTGGAAAAGGCAATTGAAGAAGAATTTGAAGGTAAACTAGCTGATCTAAATATTAAGGCAGTTAGAATTGCCTATGAGAAAGCAGGTGAGATTTATGCCACTGCCTGAATACCAGTATTTCCCATTAAGTAGACCAGGCAAAGGCGCAGGAGGTAAGACCGGGGCATGGAGAATAGTAAGACCAGTAATCGATCACAACAAATGCATACGCTGCATAGCCTGTTTCATATTTTGTCCAGAAGCTACCATAATTCATAATGGCAGTAAGGTCGAAGTTGATTATGAATATTGCAAAGGTTGTGGCGTATGTGCAAACGTATGTCCAGTTAAAGCAATAAGCATGGTGAACGAGCAATGATGAAAAAAGTAATTTCCGGTAATGAGAGTGTAGCATTAGCAGTAAAACTCGCTAGAGTTGGAGTTACTGGCATATATCCAATAACTCCCCAAACAACTATAATAGAAACTTTAGCTGAGATGAAGGCTAAGGGAGAAATTAACATTGAGATAATAAGAGCAGAGAGTGAGCATTCAGCTATGGCAGCCACTTTTGGCGCAGCACTAGCTGGGATAAGATCATTTACTGCTACCTCATCTCAAGGATTACTTTACATGCACGAAATGATATGGTGGGTAGCTGGGAGTAGAATGCCATTAATGATGGTTGTGGGGACTAGAGCAGTTGGAGCTCCTTGGAATATTTGGAACGAGCACACGGACTTCACTAGTGAAAGAGACAGTGGATGGGTAATGGCTTTTGCTAGCAACCCACAAGAAGCTTTAGATTTAACGTTACAAGCTTATAGAATTTCTGAGGATGAAAGAGTATTCCTCCCAATGATGGTTGGTATGGACGGATTTATATTATCTCACACTAAAACCAATGTTCTAATTCCAGATCAAGAACAAGTAGATGAATTTCTACCTCCTAGAAGACAGCCTTACATTATAGACCCAGAGGACCCAATTGGTATGGGAAACATATTCCCTCCAGAGGGTTACATGAAACTAAGAGAATCCATAGATTTAGCATTAAGAAATTCAGAACAAGTTATAACTGAGATTGGAAAAGAATATAATAAAACAATACATCAACTAATTGATTATTCCACATTAAACGTTAAATATAGATTAGACGATGCAGATTACGCAGTAGTCTTAATGGGAGCTTGGGCTGGAGATGCTGCAGAAGCAATAGACAATTTGAGAAAAAAGGGTATAAAAATAGGAATGTTAAGAATCAGATATCTTAGGCCATGGAGTGAAGAAGAAATAAGAAAAGCATTAGGAGATAAAAAAGCTGTATTAGTGTTAGATAGGAGCACTAGCTTCGGAAGAGGAGGACCATTATATGTAGAAGTAAAATCTACCATTTCAGATCTAGTTCCTTCAGTAAAGGGAATTGTGAGCGGATTAGGTGGAGTAACAGTTGGTAAAAATGACCTTGAATACTTATTCAGTAAGTTCGTGGAAGGTTTTAAAGAAGATGTAATTTGGTATTACCCTAAGGAGGTTGGTAAAATTGAGCTTAGGACTCCGAGAGATATTGAATAGACATAATGCATTATTACCTGGAAATTCAGCTTGTTCCGGTTGTCCAGAAAATATGGCAATGAGAATGCTAGGAATGGGATTAGGTAAAGATGTAGTTTTAGTAGTAGTAGCAGGCTGTTCATCTGTAATTCAAGGAAATGCTCCCTACAACGCTTATAACTTACCCGTAGTCAACGTAGCTTTCGCAGCAGGTCCAGCTACAGCCTCTGGATTAGCTAGAGCTTACAAACAAAAAGGTAAAGATGTTACTGTAGTAGTTTGGGCAGGAGATGGGGGAACTGCAGATATAGGTTTTGCCTCATTAAGCGGAGCCGCTGAGAGAAACGAGAATATACTTTACGTATGTGTAGATAATGAAGCCTATATGAATACTGGAGGTCAAAGAAGTGGCTCAACACCATATGGCGCTATAACCACTACCACACCAGAAGGCAAAAAACAAAATAAGAAGAACCTACCCTTGATAATGATATCCCATAATGTACCTTATGTTGCTACAGCATCAGTTGGTTACCCATATGATTATATAGAGAAGTTAAAGAAGACCAAACAGATTAATGGATTTAAATATATACACGTCTTAACCCCAGATCCTTACAGTTGGTTATTTGACCCATCTAAAACAGCAGAAATAGCAAAACTAGCTGTTCAAACTTGCTACTGGCCATTATTTGAATACCAAAATGGAAAATTAACAATAAATCAAGGAAGCCTACATTGCCTAGATAAGAGAACTAGAAGACCATTAAAAGACTTCATTACCGCCCAAGGTAGATTCAGGAAAATGACTGATGAGGATATAAAAATACTCGAAAAATACATTGATGACATGTGGGAGAAATTAAAATCAATGCTTTAAGCTTTTTTATACTCCTCCATTGCACTCTCAAACGCAGCTTTTACCTCACTTATCGCAGTACTTACAGAACACTTTTTAGAAGTCTCAAGACCCAAACTTCCCACCTTCTCATCCTTTAACGCCAATTTCAATTTCTCAACAAGTTCATCCACATTATCAGACTTAAACACAAACCCATTACCCCCTTCTATTATCAACTCACTCACTCCAGCCCCACTACTTACCACAGCTGGCTTACTATATAACCAACCCTCACAAACCGTTAACCCAAAACCTTCTATCCTTGAAGGCAATAACACCACATTCGCCCTCTCATATAACGCAAACAAATCCTCATCTGGAACATAACCAGTGAATATAACCTTATCCTCAATTTTCAACTCTTTAGCCAAATTTTTCAACTTACTAGCCCATAAACTACCCTTATCAAACCCCAACGTCTTACTAGTAAAACTACCATCTCCCGCTAAAACCAACTTAGCATCAACGTTCTTAATCGCCTTAATAGCCAAATCCTGACTCTTTATTGGATCCATTCTAGCCACAACCAACACAACTTTATCATCACTCTTTATCCCATACTTATCCTCAACCTCTTGAATCTTCCCCCTACCAACCTTTTTATAAGAAGAAGGATCTATAAAAGGATAAATTTGCTTAACCTTAACCTTCGCCCCTGCTCTTATTAAACCCTCCAAATCCCTCTTTGTACTTAAAATTATTAAATCAAAACTTTCAAAGGATTTTACTAGAAAATCTCTTAACCTTTTTGAAAGAATTTCTGGAACAAAAGGTATATGATACCATAATACCGCCGGAGCCGAAGGTCCTATAATTCCCCCAACTAACAATTGCTGAAAATCATTTATGAAGAACACGTCAGTATCATTATAGAATTCTAAAAGCTTTTGAGCAGAAAGCCAATTATAATTAGCATAAGCAATATACTCCTCACCAACAATATTATACTTACTCAAACCATGACTCTCATTATATATCCCCTCTTTAAATCTAGTATATTTAGCTAATGATTTAGGGTCTAAGTCTACAAAATGTAACTCAACCTGCTGCATTTTAACTGATGGCGGATACCCCGGTCCTAAAGATACCCACCTAGTCTTATTAAATGAACCAATCAAACCTAACATCATTTTAGCCACTCCCCCTACGGAAATATGATAATCCTCACTACTTAACATATTCAAGTCAATAGGCAAGTCTAGGTATGAGTACTTCTCTAATAGATCCTTATAAGTTAATGTAAATCTAATTGGTGGTGTTTGAGTGTTTAAAGTAACATTGAACATAGATAAAAATTTACTTAGAACGATTTATAACTATCTCATATAAACTTTTAAGACAAAACTTATCCCTAATCATATGCATAAGTACTATGAATTTCTCTCTAATGGAATAACATCAGCATTAGTAAAAGAAGGAAGCGTAGAATGGTTTCCAGTACCCAGGTTCGACTCCCCATCAGTATTCACAAAAATTCTAGATGAAGAGAGGGGAGGTTATTTTAGCATAACCCCAACTGAAGATTATAGAATACTCTCTGAAGATTACGTTGACCAAACCCTCGTACTTAAAACAGTATTCGAAACCAAAAAGGGTAAGGCAATACTCTTTGATTTCCTCCCCCTTTCACTTTCTGGAATGATAAGAATTTACGAATCCGAAATCGACCTCAAACTCGAAATAAAGCCTTACTTTGAATACGGCCTAATATCCCCAGCCATAATTAAAGCCAAAAGAGGAATAATATTCAAAAATCCTAAATCGAAAGAGGGATTGGAAGTATTAATAGGCGGAGAACATGAAGCATTAGACACTACATCATTCTTACTGAAGAAGGGCAAAGGCTTCATCTATTTGTTATATTCTAAAGATTTACGTTACGGTCTATTTAGCAATAAAGGTTTTGTATATTCTGAACCTTATGAGGCCCTAGAAAAAGCTATTAAGTATTGGAAAAAAAGGGTAGAAAAAAGTGTAAGCGTAAATCATTATAGAGAAGCATATTACAGATCCTTACTAGTCTTACTAGGCTTAATATACGAACCTTCTGGAGGCATTATAGCAGCCCCTACTACTTCTTTACCAGAAGTTATTGGAGGCTCTAGAAATTGGGATTACAGATATGTGTGGGTTAGGGATGCTTCTTACTCAGCAGAAGCCCTCATCAAAGCGGGATTATTAATTAAAGCAAGGGATATTATCAGTTTCCTCACCTCAATGATAGACCCCTCATCTAAAAGCTTTGATCACCCATTATATACGATAGATGGAACAGCACCCCCAGCTGAGGAAATTCTAGAATGGCTTGAGGGAAATAAAAACTCTAGTCCAGTTAGAGTAGGAAATGCAGCATATATGCAAATACAAATGGACATAGAAGGGGCGTATATGAACGCAGTTTATGAGTATTATAATGCTAGTAATGATCTACAATACATTAACGATATCTGGTGGGCTATTGAAGCAATAGCTGAATGGACCATAAAGAGTTGGAAACTAAAAAGCACAGACTTATGGGAACAAAGAGGAGTAGAAGAACACTTTACGCACACAAAAGTAATGAACTGGGTCGCATTGGATAGGGCTGGAAAACTAGCAAAGGAATTAAATTACAATAAAGAAGCTGAAGAATGGCTAATAATAGCTGAAGACATAAGAAGAGATGTATTAAAAAATGGTTATTCAGAAAAAGAAGCCCATTTCGTAAGATATTACGGAAGTAACGAAATAGACGCTGCCTTACTAACATTACCATTATACAATTTCATAGATGCTAAAGATCCAAGATTCCTAAATACTTTAAGAGTAATAGAAAAAGAACTAACAGTAACAGAAGGCCTATTACTAAGATATAAGGACGATTTTCTAGGAAGCACAAAACACCCATTTACCCTAGTATCCACTTGGCTAGCAAGAGTATACATAAGACTCAATGAAATTGAAAAAGCTAAGAGAATAATAGAAAAACTAATATCCTGCTCAACAAACACATTCCTATTAGGAGAACACGTAGACAGTAACACTTGTGAACCTAGAGGAAATTTCCCACAAGCCTTCCCCCACGCAGGCTTAGTAATGGCCATATTAGAACTACAAGATAGTATAGGAGAATCTAAATGAACAGATTAAACCAGATTCTAAGAGAGGCCTTAGACGAAGTAGAAATATACAATTCTTGGATATCATCCTATTACATTATAAAATCTTTAGAAAATAATATAGAAAAACTATGCAAAGAACCAGCAATAACTTATGATATCACTATAGACTCATTAATCCTACTAACAATTCATCTTTACGGTGAAATAGATAAGACAAGACTCTTTGTCACCTCATTCATTTTATATGATCATTTATCTAAAATATACAAAATTCAAGACCCAATCTTCACTATAAGATGGCACAAAAGACACTTCATCTACAGCCCTAGAATAGATTCCCACTTAGCCTTCCTCTTAAAGAGAGGATTAGTAATCGAGAAGGGAAGATATTATTACTATTTAAATCCTTTAGGAGAAAGTGAAGCAATAAACGTTTACAATTTAATTAAGAATAGAAAAAGTATAGAAGATATTATATATGATGTGAAAAAGTTAAAGAAAATAAAAGATATAAAAACATACATAAGAAAATACCTCATACCATGAATAAAGAACACAATTACTCCAACGCAAACATCCAGTATTAACTACAACTAAACTAAAAAAAATCATTCAGCAGTAAAAGCTTAGCTTAATTAGGAGGATTAATAAAAGTTATCTATTCATGTTAAACGCTAAAATTGCTAACATTTTAAACGAGAATTTTGGCTTAGATTGCAGAACAGACCAACATATCAAATGCTTTTACAATGGATTTAGAATACTCATTACAATATCTCATGACCGAAACAATTCTAACTCACTACCACCAAACTCAGAAATAGCAGACTTCATCATTATACTTCACAGTAAAGAAGAAGACTTAACATTCAACGCAACAATCATTACTAACTCATCACAAGAAACCCTCACAAACATCAAACTCGAAAACCTAGTAAACATCATTAAACAAAAAATAGAAGAGAAAGAAATTCAACAAGAAATAAAGAACGTAAAACAAGTAATTAACAATTTCATAAAAGAAGCAAACAACGTCTCCAATAAAATAGCAGAAATATTATACAAACTCTATGGCTTTGAAATAGCAGAAGCAAAAAATTCTGAAATAATTTTAGGCCAAGCCGCACTATCAATCCTCCTATCTTCACTATTATACGAAAAACGCTTTCACAAACTATCAGAACACATTAAACAATACGGTCCAATAAACGGACTTCAAAAAGCCCTAGAAGAAATAAATTACGAACCATTAGCATCACTAACAATAGACATCCTAAAACTACTCCCACCAAACCTTAACCAACAAGTTAACAACATCATAAACACAGCAATAAGAATAGCAAAAATGAAAAACAACCTACTTTCAAGAGACCTCGCAGGCAGAATCTACCACGAAATAACTGGAAATATAACTGTAAAAAAAGGCTTTGCAACATACTACACAGAAATCCCAGCAGCTTACCTACTCTCAAACCTAGCCATTATCTCTGAAAGCCTAGTAGACACAGACATAAAAATAATTGACTTCGCTTGCGGTAGCGGAACACTATTAACCGCATGCCTATATAACGCATCAAGAATAGCAAAATACAATCGGATAAGCATATACGGCATTGACGCACTAAAATACGCAACACAAATCACAGCACTAAACCTAGAACTCATGACATCAGAAAAAATTAACAACATGACAATAATAACATTACCAGTAGGAATAAAAGATAATAAACCAACATTAGGCTCTCTAGAACTAATAGACAATACCTTAGAAGAACTACCAAACCAATTCCACATAGTAATAATGAACCCACCATTCACAAGAGCTACTGGAAGAAAAAGCAAAGAATTTAAAGAAAAAGGACTATTTGGATTCATAACAGACAAGAAAAACAGACAATTAATCAAAAAAAGGTATGAAGAAATTAGAAAAAAAGTGAAAAATGAGTTAGAAAAAATAGCTAAAGACCTAATAGATGAGAATGTTCATTATAAAAAACAATACCTCAACATAGGCCAAGCAGGCACAGGCTTACTCTTCCTCTACTTAGCATATAAATACACAAAACCAAATGGCGTAATAGCCTTCGTATTACCAAGAAACCTACTATCTGGCGTATCATGGTTCCTCGCAAGAGCACTATTAGCCAAAGAATTCCACGTAAAATACATCATCATAAGCAACGACCCAGAAAAAGGTTATAATTTTTCAGAAAACACAGGCTTAAGCGAATGCCTAGTTGTAGCAAAGAAAATTAAAGAACAAAAAGAAGACCAAGAAACAATCTTCATAAACCTACTCAAAAAACCAAAATCAGCAACAGAAGCAATAGTCCTATCAGAAAAAATAATAAATGAAACATTAACAACGACAAAAGCATCAGCATCAGAATCAGCAAATCATCAACAGCAACATAAACAACACCCATTCATAACAACAAAAGTAAATAGAAAACAACTACTAGAAAACATAGACAATTGGAACAAATTCGTTTTCCTACCAGATAATGAAATAATAAAAATTGGATTAAAAGTACTAGAGGGAGACCTCTTAGGAGTAAAAATACCAATAACTAGACTAGAAAACATAATTCAAACCATAGGCATAGACTCCCACCAATTCCACGACAACTTCACAAAAACAAACACAATAACCCCTTACCCAATACTCTACGGAGGAGAAGAAAAAATCAGACAAACAATACTCACACAACCAAACGCCTACGCAAAACCCAAAACTAATAAGGCTAAAGAAATATTCCAAAAATACTCTGGCAAAATACTAGTACCAGATAGAATACCAATAACCACAACCCACACAATAGCCTTATACTCAACAACCCCAACACTATCAAACACATTCTATTCAATAAAAACAACAACACAAGAAGCAGAAAAAACCCTAGCATATTGGCTAAACACAACATGGGGATTACTATCAATAATAGCATATAGAGAAGAAACCTGGGGCACATGGATACGCTTAAAAATAACACAATGGAAACAACTACCAGTAATAAACATAAACAAACTAGACAACCAAACAATCAAAACACTCTCCCTAGAATTCGACAAAATAGCAAAAGAAAAACCAAAAAGAATACCACAACAATTCACAACAGACCCCATAAGACTAAAAATAGACCTAAACTTCCTCAAAGCACTAAACATAGACGAAAACCAAGCAAAACAACAACTACAAGAAATATACAAAAGAATAGAAAAAACACTCAAAACCTTAGCCTAAACACTAATAAATTGTCCAAGTTTAGAAAATACATAAGACGAGTTAACTTTTCGTTGCATACATAATTCCTACCTTAACATTTCTGTCATACTTTACTGAGAATCCTTTACTCTTTAATATTTCTGGCAAGTTTTTAGGCCCATTATGATATTCTAAAACAATACTTTCAATCTTATCATATAACTCATCTGATAAGTAAGGCAAAGTATCGTACTCA
>JAVYOH010000029.1:0-15253 GCA_038734615.1 Saccharolobus sp.
TAGTCAAAAAGGGATATAAGGCCTTGAAATTTGACCCATTTGGACCATATTATGATTGGATTGACGAGAAAGGACTAAAAGAATCTGAAGAAAGAGTTAAGGCTGTGAGAGAGGCTGTTGGGGATTACGTTGATATTTTAATTGAGCATCATGGTAGGTTTAACGCTAATTCAGCAATTATGATAGCTAAAAGGTTAGAAAAATATAATCCATTATTCATGGAAGAACCAGTGCATCATGAGGATATAGAAGGGTTAAGGAAGTATAAGGCTCATACTTCTCTCAAAGTTGCACTAGGTGAGAGATTAATAAGCGAGAAAGAGGCTTTGTTCTACGTAAAGGAAAATCTAGTTGATATATTACAACCAGATGTAACTAATATTGGTGGTATTACGATAAGTAAGAAAGTAATAGTTTTGGCTGAAGCAAGCGATGTAGAAATAGCTTTTCATAATGCTTTTGGCTCAATTCAAAACGCTGTTTCTATACAAATGAGTGCAATAACTCCTAAATTATACTTGCTTGAAAACTTCTATGATTGGTTCCCACAATGGAAGAGAGATTTGATATACGATGAAACTCCAGTAGATTCAAGCCACGTTAAGGTCCCAGACAAGCCTGGAATAGGGGTTTCAGTGAATGAGAAATTGATCGAAGAATTAAAAGCGGAACCAATACCGTTAGAAGTAACAGAAGAACCAGTTTGGGTAGTTAAAGGTACTTGGAAGAGTTATGGTGTTTAAAATGGCTGAGATAGTAACTCCTATAATAACTCCTTTTACTAAGGATAATAGGATAGATAAGGAGAAGTTAAAGAATCATGCAGAGAATTTGATGAGAAAAGGTATAGATAAGATTTTCGTTAATGGGACTACTGGTTTGGGTCCATCTGTATCTGCAAACGAGAAGCTTGATAATCTTAAAATAGTTTATGATGTTACAGATAAAATAATATTTCAAATAGGTGGGCTTAACTTAGAAGAGGCAATAAATTTAGCTAAATTAAGTAAGGATTATGATATAATAGGAGTAGCTTCCTACGCTCCATTCTATTATACAAGAATTCCAGAGAAACAATTAATAAAGTATTTTAAAACATTATGCGAGGTTTCTCCTCATCCAGTTTACCTTTATAATTATCCAGCTGCGGTTGGTAAAGATGTAGATGCTAGACTCGTTAAAGAAATAGGTTGTATAAGGGGTGTTAAAGATACGAATGAGAATTTAATTCATACGCTTGATTATAAAAGATTCAATCCAAACATGATAGTATATAGTGGTTCTGATATGTTAATCACTACTGCAATTTCTACTGGTTTAGATGGGAGCGTTACTGCAGCTTCTAATTATTTACCGGAAGTTTCTATTGCTATTAAGAAACTGGTCATGGAGAATAAAACTAACGAAGCTTTAAAATTGCAATTCCTATATAATGAAGTTGTAGAAGCTTCAAGGATTTTCGGTAGTTTATCGTCAAACTATATTTTAGTTAAATACTTTCAAGGTTATGATGTAGGATATCCAAGAGCTCCAATATTTCCGTTGGATAATGATGAGGAGAGTCAATTGATTAAGAAGGTTGAGCACATTAAAGTAAAACTTGAAGAACTTAAAATATTGAAAGTATAATTTTTTTCTATGCCTGATGTAGTAGCCTTAGGCGAACCCCTAATTCAATTTAACTCTGTTAATTTAGGTCCTTTAAGATTTGTAAACTATTTTGAAAAACATATAGCAGGTTCCGAGTTAAACTTTTGTATAGCTGTTATTAGGAATCATTTAACGTGTGGATTAATAGCTAGAGTAGGTAATGATGAGTTTGGTCGTAATATTATAGAGTATTCTAGAGCACAAGGTATAGACGTTTCTCAAATGAAAACAGATGAATCTTTTACTGGAATTTATTTTATTCAAAGGGGTTATCCAATTCCTTTTAAAAGTGAGTTAATATATTATAGAAAAGATAGTGCTGGGAGTAGATTATCACCAGAAGACGTTAATGAGGAGTATATTAAGTCGTCTAGATTAGTTCATTCTTCTGGAATTACATTAGCAATAAGCGATTCTGCAAGAGAAGCAGTATTTAAGGCTTTTGAATTAGCCAAATTAAGAAGCTTTGATACTAACATTAGACCTAAACTTTGGAGTCCAGATAAGGCTAAAGAAGTAATTATGAAAATATTGGAAAAATATGATATAGAAGTTCTTATTACAGATCCAGATGATACTAAAGTGTTATTAGGTGTTACGGACCCAGACGAGGCTTATAGAAAATACAAAGATCTAGGAGTTAACGTAGTTGTTTATAAGCTAGGGGCAAAAGGTGCAATAGCTTTTAAGGATAATACGAAAGTATTTAAAGAGGCATATAAGGTTAATGTTGAAGATCCCACGGGTGCTGGAGATGCAATGGCTGGAACTTTTGTCTCATTATATCTTCAAGGTAGGGATATAGATTATGCTTTATATCATGGTGTAGTAGCATCAACACTAGTTGTTATGATAAGAGGAGATAATGAGATGATACCTAGTACTGAAGATGCGGAAAGGTTTTTGAGGGAGTTCTAAAGGTTAAGCTCAACATTTAAATCTTAATGTATAACTATCCTATAATATGGAGAAAACTGCGCTAAGCATTAGCTCAAAAGAGTTTAGTGAGATATTTGAGCCTAAGGATGGAATTTTCTATTTTAAAACATATTTAGCAGGGCAATGGGTTAGTGGAGATGAATGGCAAGATGTTAAAAGTCCAATAGATCTAAATACTATAGCTAGAATTCCAAAACTTAGTTGGAGTCAAATAGATAATGTAATAGATATAGTTTATAAAAAAGGAAGATGGAGCATTAGAGATACTCCTGGCGAGAAGAGGTTACGTATATATGGAAAAATTGCTTCTTTAATAGATAAATTTAGGGAAGATTTCATTAATGTTCTTATGATTAATAATGGTAAAACTAGACCAACGGCAGAGGGTGAAGTGAATGCTGCGATAGAGAGGCTAACGCGTGCAGATTTAGACGTTAGAGAAACTAAAGGTGATTACGTACCAGGCGATTGGAGCAGTGAGGCTTTAGAAACTGAGGCTATAGTCAGAAGAGAGCCTGTAGGTGTAGTATTATCTATTATTCCTTTTAACTATCCGCTTTTTGACACTGTAAATAAAATAGTATATACTACTGTAATTGGTAATGCAATAATAATTAAGCCTCCATCATCTACACCATTACCCATTTTAATGTTAGCTAAAGTTATGGAGTTAGCTGGCTTTCCTAAGGATTCTTTTGCTATAATTACTATTCCCGGTAAGGAAATGGGCAAAGTTGTGGCAGATAAAAGAATTCAAGCTATTTCCTTAACTGGTAGTACAGAAACTGGGGAAGAAGTAGTAAGAAATGCTGGGATTAAACAATTTATTATGGAGTTAGGCGGGGGAGATCCAGCAATAGTTTTAAGTGACGCTGATCTAGCATGGGCCGCTCGAAGAATAGTAACTGGAATAATTAGTTACTCTGGCCAGAGATGTGATTCTATAAAAATAATTTTAGCAGAAGAGGAGGTTTATGATACATTAAAAGATCTTCTTATAAAGGAGCTAAATAAGTCAGTTAAAGTAGGAGATCCTAGGGATAGTAATACTACAGTAGGCCCTATCATTGATACTAAGACAGCAGATGAGTGGGAAAACGCTATTAAGGATGCTGTAGAAAAGGGTAGTAAAGTATTATTTGGAGGTAAAAGATTAGGTCCTACTTATATAGAGCCAGCATTAATAGAAGTACCTAAGGAAGTCATAAAAGATCTTTATTTGTATAATAAAGAAGTGTTTGCCTCTGTAGCACTTTTAGTTAAGGTAAAAAGTATAGAAGAGGCAATAGAGATTAGTAATAGTAGAAGGTATGGATTAGATGCTGCAATCTTTGGGAGAGATATTAATAAGATAAGGAAGCTTCAAAGGTTTTTAGAAGTTGGTGCTATTTACATAAATGATTATCCTAGGCATGGAATAGGTTATTTCCCATTTGGAGGAAGGAAAGATTCAGGAATAGGTAGAGAGGGTATAGGCTATACCATACAATATGTTACTGCGTATAAATCAGTTATCTATAACTATAAGGGTAAAGGAATATGGGAATATTTGTAATTTTCATAATAGCTTATAGGGAAGAAAAAACATATTTTTAAATTAAGTTGGTCTGGTTATTACTACTACAATTAGTTATTTTGTTTACATTAACTGGAGTAACTGCAAATCTTATGGCTAAGGGAACTAGAGAGTTAGAGAAGGTTTTTGGAAAGGGCATAGCTGGTGGAGTAATACTAGGTTTTGTTAATTCTTTACCAGAAACCATAATAGTTCTTCAAGCGATTTTCAGTGGTATTTATGGTATTGCCATAAGCTCTGTATTAGGCGGAAACATATTATTGTTTACAATAGGCTTAGGTTTTGTCTCGATTTTTTATTATATGAAATATAGTTCAAAAATAATTAAACTGGATAAAGATTTTCATATAGAATACAACTCACTACTATTAGCCACCTTTATTCTTATAGTAATGATAATATATGGGAAACTTGATTTATTCTTATCCTTTTTGCTAATTATTCCTTACGCATATTATATATACAAAAGATATTCTGATTATATGGGAAAAAAAGATATACAAATCGAAAGAAAGAGTGTTATTAAGGGTTTAGTTTATTTATTAGTTGGCAGTATACCACTTATTTTCATCTCAAAATACTTCATACTTACAATAATTAATATATCTCAAGTTCTTAATATTCCTACAATTTTACTAACACTTATATTAACTCCAATAGTTGCAGAATTAGAGGAAAGTCTAACTGCGATTAGGCTAATATCAAATTCTCCTTCCGCTGCTACTACAGCGATAATGAATTTTATGGGAAGTAAATTAGAAAACATGACAATATTATTAAGTATGATAGGTCTAACTCAAACAATCAATTTAAAATCATCAATATTAGAATTATTACTAATAGTTACAGCAACAGTAATAGCACTTGGAATATTAAGGGATAATAATATAAAGATAAACGAAGGTTTAACATTGTTTGGTATTTATGCAACTTTAGTAACTATTTTAATAAGATTTTCAGCTTAAACTGTCTCTAGCCTACTCTTTTAATACAAAAGCTTTTAGAAGTATTTAACTAAATTTAAACCAAATGGTTCATGCTTGCACACGCGATTGTTATGATACATGCATTTTTGATGATAATCACAAACCTTTAGACATATTTCCAATAAATGGATTTACTTGCTCTAGAGGAGTTGCAGATATAAAACGAAACAATTTAAATAGAATTGATACAGCATATGTTGAAGGAAAACCTGTAAGTATAGACGAGGCCTTAGACTATTTAGTTAAGGAAATAAGAAAGAGAAAAAAAGAGGAAATATTACACGTGGAATATGATGGAAATCAAGGTTTATTAACCTGGTATTTCCCAGCTAGGCTTTGGAACGTTCTTCAAACCGCTTCTATTGATTATTCTATATGCAGTTCAGAAGGTCATGAGGCTATTAAGCTACATTATGGCAGTTCTGTTGGAGCATTTCCAGAGGACTTTCTAAAGTTTAACGCGTTTGTAATATGGGGTAGTGAAACTGTTTTTAACTTTATTCATGGGTGGAATTTGATTAGAAATAAGTATAAAGTAACAATAGATGTACGCCTCTCTGAGACTGCTAGAAGAAGTGAAAAATATTATATAATAAATCCCGCTAGTGACATATATTTGGCAATAGGAATTATTAAGAAAATGTTTGAGAATAATTTAGTTGATACTTCCCTTATCGATAATCCAGAAAAACTAAAGGATTATGTATATTCGTTTAATGATAGTGAAATAGAAGAAAGTACTGGCTTGAAGATTGAACAAATTGAGGAATTAGCAGAGTTTTACTATACTAGGAGACCACTTACTATAATTGGATTTGCCCTAGGTAGAACGTTGAATGGGGGAGATGCCATTTCTATGATTTCATTAATTCCTGCTTTGTTAGGCATGAGAAATGGTTTTTACTATTCAAATACTTATGGTCTACAAATTGATTTTAAGTACTTAAGGGGCTTACATAAATATTCCCCATCAAGGATAGTGGGAATGGCAGAAGTAGGTAAGGAAGTTGAGGAAGGTAAGATAAACTTTATTTTCACATGGAACTCTAATCCAATACATTCATTACCCATGGCTGATAGAATTTATGATGCTGTAAAAGACGGTAAATTATTTCTAGTAGTTCATGACCCATTCTGGTCTGAAACTGCTAAAATAGCTAATTTAGTCTTACCAGCCCCAACTTATTTAGAAAAGGAGGACGTAGTTTACAGTTATTGGCACAGTTATTTAGTTTATAATAAACCTATTTTACCTAAAAAGGGAATAACTGAAGTTGAATTAATGAGGAAAATTGCTGAAAAATTAGAAGTAGATGATGAGTTAATTTATGAAGATGAATGGTCTGCAATAAATAGGGCTACTGGTATTAATATAGACGTACTAAAACAAAAAGGCTTTATTAAATTAAGTCCAAAATATCCTAATGAAAAGATAAGAGTAGAACCATTACCCAATAAACCTTTAAGGCCTAAGAAGTACGTTATAGTTTTTTCAGCACATCCTAATTATACTAATAGTCAATTTAAGGAAGTTTATGGTGATAAGAAGGCTATAGTATATAATTCTGAGTATGAAGGAATTGGGTATCTAGTTAGTAAATACGGTAAAGTTAAGGTTCAATTCAAGAAAGATGATAAGATTCCTCACGGAGTCTTATTTGTTTATAAGTCCTCATTATTTAGCCTAGATAATAAACCATTAAATTCTGTAATAGGCTTCGCTAAGGGTAAATATGGGAATACACCAGTAATAAATGCAGATTCAATAGATATTAAAATATCTTAAATACGTTTTTAAATATTTTTATTAGAGCATATATAAGTAATACAGTCATGATTAAAAACATTAAAATACCGGTTATAGGAGATTGATCTAATGGCCAAGGTGAGAAACTATACATTAAATTAGAATAATATGGCCAGCTCACTATTAATAATACGCTCAAAAGGCTATCAAAGCTCATCCATACTACCAATAATCCAACTTTCAATATGTTAGTCATGAAGTTTATATTAGATCCAATTAGCAATCCGCCTAAAAATAATGTTAATTCAGATAATGCTCTAAAACTTACGAAAGCCCCTGCTAAATTATAATACAATGGGATATGCCAAAAGACTATTGCTATAATTCCTAATATTAACGAATAATAATTTTTCTCTCTTAATATTTTATTTCCAATTAGAATTCCAGATAAGACTAGTATGTAATGAGCTGTCATATATAAAGGTTGAAAAGAGGTTTCTATTCTCTCATAAAACGGATTAACTACTATTAGAAGAAGTACTACCGGTAATAGTAGATTACTCCATTTTAGCTCTTCTCGTAATAGTTTCATAAAAATACAATATGATATAAATAAAAAAAGGTTTATTCTGGAGGTATTTCTTTAAATGCCAGATCTATGTCTATTCCTTTCTTTTTATTATTAGTCTTAGCTATAACATATACTATTACTCCTACTATTAATGTTCCTATTACGAATATTGTTGTAATTAAATTTGGAAATCCATTAGTCTGCATAAATCCGAAAACTGGATTTGTAGCTGCGACATATGTTAAGTATGCGAAATACCCAGCAGAAATTAATCCTGCTACTTGTAATATACGGATTTTGTTTCTAATGCCGAAAACGAATCCAGCTATGCTTGCAACTAGGAAGTAAAGACTGCCTAATATAGTAGCACCGTATAAGGATATTGCAGCGTTTATAGAAAATACTGGGACTAATAATAATAGTAATGTTAGGAATAAATCTAAACTATGAGCAAAAACTGGAGATCCATATTTATTAATTTGGCTAAATTTCTCTGGTAATACTCTATCAAATGATAGGGCGAAAACATATCTTGCAAAAACTATTACTCCATAAGCTAAAATGTATACGTTCCATGCTATTAATCCTAACCCAATAAGCCATTGTAATATTGGATTACCAGATACTGCAATACTTGCTGTCCAGAAGTTGTATATAAATGTAGGATAAGCTTGTAGGTTAAAGTTATAACCTGCAATTAGATCCATCTCTAAAAATCCTACAGTTACTAGCAGACCAGTAATTATTAGTGCAATAGGCAAATTCCACTTTAATGTGTTTTTACCTTTAAATTCTGCAGCAACAGCAGGACCTGCTTGCATCCATGGATAAGTATATAGTGCAAAGAAAGGTAAAAGGAATAATGTAGCAGTCAATGATATTGAAGAAGGTAAAAAGCTTTGCTTAGTATTTGGTATTGAAACATTAAGATTATTGGCATTTATTAATATTGATATTTTGGAATAAAAGTCTCCAGAATTTACTGCTAAAACTATCATTGCTAGGATTAAGGTTATCATTGAGAATAGTCCTAAGACTGTGACTATTCTATAACCCCATTTAGCCCTAAAGATGTTTAGCAAAATAATTATAATGAATATTAGTGAGGAGATTAAATATATTATAGCACTTTGAAAGAGGGTTGGCGTAGTTACGTATGGGTCAACTATTACATTATTCGCTATATTTAGTAAGTAAGGCATTTTATCATATTCACCTATTATTGTAAATACTGTATTTATTGCTGACGATGTGAAAAATGCTATTAATGCGAAATAAGCTGTGGATTCTATCATTAACGCTATTGCCATTACGGAACCTATACCACCATTTAAACTCCTAGATATCCAGATGTAATCTCCTCCAGTTCTAGGTATTTTCGTACTCATTGTTACATAGATGATAAGTTGAGGTATTGCAAACAAAAATCCAATTATTGAGGCCAGCCATAATATTCCATTAGTTGTTATGTAAGGTGATATTGATTCAAATAATGCTATTCCAGCTGACATGTTCCCTATATTAAGTGCTATGGAATCCAATAGTGATACGTTTTTAATTAAACCAGAAGTTTCCCTTACAAATATAGTACTTTTATTCCCCACACTTTTTAAACAGCAACAAGGCTATATAAGTTTACTTATCTGTGGTAAAACTATTAGCAGTACTGATTTGAGTTTTTTACTTGCTTAAGTAAATGCATTGTATGGTTTATAAATTTTATTCTAAAAACTTACGTTACTTATCATGGAGGACATCGATATTCTTTACACAGTTAATAAATATTACCTAATTCTACTTATTATCTGATGAATAACAAAAAGACCTTACTACTGCTTATTATTTTAATTTTACTTCATATAACAATATTTTCAATAAAAGGTAAGCATTATATTGATAAATGTCCATTTTTAAACCAATCCTTCATATTACTCATATCAGGTAATGAGTTACCTCGTGACATAATTAGTAGTAAGTCTAAATACAATTTATTGAAAATCTTAGAACTTTTAGTAGAATCTAATACTGCATTAGAGTTAGAATTTATATCATATAAGCTAAATATTAGTAGGAAAATAACTAAAAAATATTTGGAAAAACTTGAAAAATGTGGGCTAGTTGAAATAATTGATAAGAAATATTATACATTAACAGAAGCGGGTAAACTATTAATAAAAGATATAAAGTCTAAGGGATTCTAATTTTGATAAGATAAGCAAATTCATTATTACGATTTTGTTGTGAACTTCCAGAGATTAAGTTTAAACCTCTCATTTAAGTCTCTAAAAGATAGATACGATCATTCTTTTTAACAATTAAACTATTAATCTTGAGCTTAGGAGATAAAGGTATGAAGATAATATCTACCGAAAAAGTGCCAGAAGAATGTTTAAATGTAATTGATGTAAAATACGATAACTTAACTGAGGAAGATTATAAGGAGGCAAGAATACTGCTCACTTGGCCAAGTAAGGTAAATAGAGAATTGATAAGTAAAATGCCTAAGCTTGAAGTGATACAGACTTTCTCTGCGGGGGTAGATGATTTAGATTTCTCTATTATTCCGCCAAATGTTAGGATTTTCTCTAATGCTGGAGCTTACGCATTATCAGTTGCTGAACACGCTTGGGGGTTAATTTTGGGTTTAGCTAAAGGTATTGGAACTAAAAAGAGGACTATAGCTTATATGGCTTCAGAAAAAACTCTCTTAATTTTAGGAGCTGGTGGAATAGGATCTGAGGTAGCTAGAATAGGCAAGACTGCATTTAGGAATTATGTTATAGGAATTTCTAGGACTTTCAAAAAACCAGAGTGGTTTGATGAGAGGCATGGTATGTCAATGCTAAGGGAAAAAATTAATGAGGCTGATATAATAGTTGACACATTACCATTAAATAAGCATACTAAGGGAATACTAAACTATGAATTGTTAAAGAATGTGAAGCAAGGAGCTATAATTGTTAATGTAGGTAGGGGCGAGACTGTGGATGAGGAAGGTATTTATAGGTTATTAAAGGAAAGGCCAGATGTTAGATTTGGTACTGATGTGTTCTGGAGGAAAAATGGTAAAGAGGATTTTTATAATACAAAATTATGGGAGCTTGAGAATTTTATTGGAACTTTACATACTGCGGGAGCTTATGGTAATATGGAAGTAATGAGGAAGGCTATGTTTATAGCTTGTCTAAATGTGAAAAAATATATAGATAAGGGTAATGCAGATAATGAAGTAAAGAGGGAAGATTATGTTTGACAAGTCAACCGATAAGCAAATTGAAGAATGGATAAAGGAGCTAGGTTTAGTACCAAATAGACCACCACAAGCTAAGGAATTCTTTCATATTCTAGTTACACCACCACAAGGTGGACCAGCGATTGAAATTATTAGAATAAGTGAAAATTCAAAATTCTATATAATAGTTATGGGAATAGGAATACATCCTACCCATATTAGTAGTTTAATGTCTCTCAATAGGGAGGAAAGAGTTAAGTTTATCATAGATTTACAATTAGAAGCCTTGCACTATGGAGTAGATTTTATCGCATTACCCCCTAATCAAGAAGTACCTAATGTTATTCAAATTTCTAAGCCTTTATTTATAGAAAACCTTACTGCTAATGAATTCATAAACGCCTTATTAAACGTGAGAAACGCTGGAGTTAGTTTAATGCTGAAATTTAATCAGAAATTTGGTCCATACGAACCTCAGCAACAGACTTCTTTAAAATATACATAAGGTTTTTATTTTATAATGGAATAGGTTATATCGATGATTGATATAAAGAACATATTATGGAAAGTTCTAAATAATGAAGCATCATTAGTAGAAGATGATATTAAACTATACCATCTAAAAGAGGGTATACTTACAGAAGAAGATTTAAAGAAATGGAAAGAAGTAGTAAGATTAATAAGAGAGGCATATTATGCTTCTTATAAGAATCAAAAAGAAGCAATTCAAAAAGTCACGAAATCTTTAGAGATAATTAATACTATTACACCAAAGAAACCAATGCCGCCAGAGATGAAAATAAGATTTGAAGATTTAAGGAAAAATCTTGAAATAATTTCTAAATTAAATAGCTAATTTTTTATTTTTAACCTTTTCTATTCTCTTATGTGATAAAAGTACGCATCATAATAATGAAAAATTTTCTTTTGCTTAAAAGCCTATTTTTAAACTTTTTAAGCGGATGTCTTTTAAGCTTTAATGAAACTCCTAGCCTTGATTTAGGGAAATTTTTTAAACTTTAGGATAGTAAAGCTTAAAGGGAGGAAAATGACCCTTAAGAAAGCCGTATTATCATTCAAGGAGACTTATGCTCAAGCAATGGCAGTTACTGCTCCTTTAGGTAGTGTTGTCTCAACAACTACTGCAGCAATAGCATATGCAGGTTCATCAGTAGTCTTTACCACGCTCTTATCTTTAGTTGCGAGCGCCTTATGGATATACACACTGTCAATGTATACTAAAAAACTAGCAAGTGCAGGAGGGTATTATAGTTTTAATTATGGTGCATGGAGAAGTAAGAAATTAGCATTTATAGAAGCTCTTACAGAATCAGTAGCATACATTTTATTAAATGTGGTAAATATATTGGCAATATACTTTATATTATCTATATCATTTCAATTGCTTAATATTACACTACCATCTTGGATATTATATGTTGGAGTGATTATTAGTATTATATATCCTACTTTAATTTCCTTTACTCATATTAAGAAATTATTAGGATATATTGTAACTATTAGTGCCACTGCTGAAGCTATACTACTTATTTCATTATTTGCTTTATCATTAAGTAATGGAATACATTTTGACTATATTATGCCAAAATTCAAAAGTGTAGGAGATCTAGCAATAGCCTTCGTTTTAACGACAGTTAGTATATCTGGAGCTGGAGCTGCAACTTATCTAGGTGAGGAAACAAAAAAGCCTAATGAAAATGTAACTAAAGGAATGTGGCTAGCTTTAGTGATAGGAGGAATTTCCATGTTTTTAGGCACCTATGGTCTTATAGCACTATGGTCTGGATCACTAAGTTCATTAGCTAATTCTTCCCAGCCATTATTTGTAGAAATGATTAGATATGGGAGTTTAGGATTTATGATAGCCCTTATATTGTCCATCAATAGTTTATTAACATCTAATATAGGAACTACTATTGGGGCTGCAAGAGTTTTATACAATTTAGCTAGGGAGAAAGCTGCTCCAGTGTTTTTCATGAAAGTTAATAGTAGTGGTGAGCCTATATTAGCTACTGCAATAGTAGGTATTATTACAGCCTTAATAGCTGCTTTTTCTATACAATTTTTAGGCTTTGAAGGAGCATTTACTGAAATTGCTGCAGTAGAAGGCATATTATGGCTTTTAGGTAGGATTTTAGATGGATTTGGTGCTCCAGTATTTTATTGGAGGATTGGAGATCTCAAAATTAGATATATAATAATTCCTATTGTAGCAACTACGATAAATTCATGGGGTACTATACAGTCTATGCTATCCATGGATTACGTCCAGTTTATTATGTTAAGTATATTCTCTGTGCTTGTAATAAGCTGGTATATATTAAAGGCTAATAAGGGAAACCCTGGATCATTGGTTGTAGATGAAAATAATCAAGTTATAAATATTGATGAATATCTTAAAAGAATTGTAGCTAAATAGTTTTTATTAATACTCATTATACATTTTCTAATGGGAACTTTTCATTACTCATTATCAAAATTTTTAAATTCTGTTTTAAAAGATATATATATTGATGAAAGTAGTTATAGCGTATGATGGCTCTGATAACTCAAAAAAGGCTATATTTTTTGCGTTAAAATTAGTAAAACCAGAAGATGAGATTCATTTAATTACAGTAGTAAGAGAAGCTCCTAGAAGTCCAGAACAAGTAATAATTCAGAATGAGCAAAAGGCTATGGAGCTTCAGAAAGAAGTTATAAAAGAGTTAGAAGGTTATAAAATTGTACCTAAAATTCTAGAAAGTAACGATGTTAGTGATGCTATAATACAATATTGTGGTAATATACGTTGTGATTTGATAGTTACTGGTAGTAGAGGTCTTACTGGGCTTAAAAAGGTAATATTAGGAAGCGTATCTAATGCACTAGTTTCGAAATCTAATGTGCCTGTTCTTGTAGTAAAATAGTTTGATATCGAAATCGAAAAATTTTAAACTATAGACATATCTTTTTACTCATGGATCAAGCGGTAATTGTAGAAAATCTAACAAAAAATTACAGTGATATTGTTGCATTGGATCACATTAGTTTTGACGTTAAACATGGGGAGATATTTGGTCTTTTAGGGCCTAATGGTGCTGGAAAGACTACTACGATAAAAATACTTACTGGATTAACCAAACCCACTTCTGGCAAAGCAATAGTTGCAGGCTTTGATGTGGTTAAGCAGACTAATGAGGTTAAGAAGAGGATAGGCTGGGTTGCTTCAGAAATAATAGTGGATGATGATTTATCTGCATGGGAGAATTTGGAACTTCAAGCGAAACTAGAAGGACTTAAGGATTGGCGGGATAGGGCTTTAGAACTTTTAAAATATTTTGGAATATATGATGTAAAAGATAAAAAAGTTGGTAAATTCTCTACTGGAATGAGGAAAAAGCTAGAAGTATCTATTGCATTACTCCATTCTCCAGAAATCATATTCATGGATGAGCCAACTGTTGGTTTAGATGTTAACGTTAGGAAAGCCTTATGGGATTTGATAAGGCAAATAAATAAGGATTTTCAGACAACTGTACTCTTAACAACACATTACATGGAAGAAGCTGATGCATTATGTGAAAGAATAGCAATTATAAATAGAGGTAAGATAGTAGCGATAGGTAGTCCTAATGATTTAAAGGAAAAATATGGTGTGGATGTTATTGAAATAGAATATGAAGGTAATTTTGATAAAAAAAGATTGGAAAATTATGGGGAAGTTTTAATAAGTAATGGTAAAGTTAGAATTAAGACTAAAAACGCAGAAAATATAGTGGCAGATGTTCTAAAACAATTAAGCGAAGTTAAAATAAAATCTGTAAAGATAAATAAGACTAGTTTAGATACAGTATTTCTAACCTTAACTGGAACAACAATAGAAGAAGGAGAGTTTGATGCTAGGAAATTTTATATGACTATAAGGAGGGCGAGAAGATGATAGATAGAATATTAGCCCTATATGAGAGAGAAATGAAAAGATTCTTTAGAAGTAGGTATATGTGGATAATGATTCTAGTACAGCCAATAATGTGGATAGTGTTTTTCGGAAGCAGTTTTTCTCAAGTACCTAAGGAATTCTTGCAAACGTTCTTCCATACTAATAATTATATTGCATTTATTGTCCCTGGCGAATTATCAGTATCAATGATGATGGTAGGATCATTTAGTTCAATGAGTTTAATCCAAGATAAGAGATTAGGATATTTAAGACGAATTCTAGTAACACCAACTAGAAAATCTGAGATATTTTACGCTAAAGTTTTAGGGGGTATGACAAGGGGTATTATTCAAGTTCCTATAATGATATTAGCTAGTTTAGTATTAGGCGTACAGTATAGTGTAGATTGGATAGGTCTTCTAGAATGGATAATAGGTTTAATATTTGTTGGGATAGGTTTCTCATCATTATATGGGATAATCACTGCTAATACTTCAGATTGGCAAGCCCCCGGTGTAGTATCCAATTTATTAAACTTACCATTAATGTTTTCTAGTACAGCATTATTCCCTGAAGAATTCTTCCCATCATGGTTAAAGGCAATAAGTAATG
>JAVYOH010000030.1:0-14979 GCA_038734615.1 Saccharolobus sp.
CTTCCTTACATACTAATAGACTGGGAATTCTTATCATATTAATCTCATTATACGGAATTTTCAATATAAAATTCTGCAAATTTTAGTAAATATAGCTAGCTCATTAATTACCTACAGAGTCAGACTTAACTAGATTGAGATAAAATTTTGCTGAGAGAGCTCAAATTTAATTCTAGAAATTACTTATAAAAGTGCTTTCTTCTCATCAAATAATAAATTACTCAAATTTAAATTAAATTAAAAATTCTAGAAATTACTTGTAAAAGAGCTTTCTTCTCATCAAATAATAAATTAACGCTATTACTAAGACCGTTATGACTATCATTAGCGGTATAATTAGATTTACTGAATTCTCTTGCTTATATGACAAAGAAACTATAACGAACATTGCTGAGGACCACGTTAAGGGTGAAGTAGTAGGCAATGGATAAGTATCATTACTTGCAGGGTTTACAGCTTCTGGTAATAATCCATGTTGACTATTATTATATGCCCAATACAACAATGCATCACTATACTTTCCTAGACCTTCTAAATATAAAGCCTCAAATAGTGTTGTAATTACCCACGGTGGACTAGGCCCAGTGCTATCGTAAAGATATTCAGAATAATGATAAAGATCGTTTGGAAATCTAGCTAATCCGCCATTTACTGTTAGTACCTTTACTACGGTTTTGAAATTGGTTAGAGAGTAGTTGGAAGTAAAGGGTAAATATCCCATATCTATTGGTAGTAAAGTTGCCGAATCTATTGAAGGCGCTTCTGGTGATAATATTGTCTCACTCTTACCGTTTTCAAACACAACAGAAGTCCCCATTGCTGATGCAAACGAATTATTATTCCAGAAATATTTTAAAATACTCTGATTTAATAACTCTTCTTCTCTTAATATTAGGGAGTAATTTAAGCCTAAAACCTTATAGATCTTAGCAACACTTAATAAGCCCAAATCATTTATTGCTTCAGTCCAGAAATGATATGCGAGCCTATCCTCCCAAACACTCAGATCTGGTGGTAGTAAATGATATTTATTCTGATTAATTTGCTCAATTTGATACTTCACGCTTTCATTTATTATAGGTAAGACTTGTTTTATAAATGTTATATTCCCAGTAAGATTATAGAAATCGTATACGCCTAGCTCATATAAGCCTATACTATCCAATTCTGGTATACCAAAGTTTGTATCTGGTTCACCATTGTAGAAATTATACCTAGTATACCATACTCCAGGCTGAAGTTGTGTAGCATTGCTTAACCAAAGCCAATACTTTAAGGCAGATCTATAATGGCCAGCATCTTGTAATGCCATAGCGCTAAATGCGGAATCCCTAACCCAAGAATATAAATAAATGGGAGAAGGAGAAGCTGCGAAATCCCCTAGGTAAGGGTTTTGATCGTCCTTTATTAGCAAGAGTGAAAGGAAATACTCTTTTAGCAACGAATTGGGCAATTTAGGAATTTTGGACTCATTAAGCCATTGAGAAACTTCCTTATTGTTTAAATTAATCAAGGTAGATACATTATTGACTGGCTTAGCGTTAACACCTATTTCAAGAAACCATATTCCCTTTGAAAGATTGAAAATGACCTTATGATTTTGAATTAGATAACTGGAGTTTGATAACAAAAAGATTCTATATTGACTAACTTTTGAAATTGTAGCATTTGTTGAAATTGTCACCTCTAGTCTTGATACTATGTTAAATAATATTAAAATGTATGGAGAATATGGGGGCATTAGAATAGTAATATTTCCTTCATTGCTGGAAAGAATAACGCTATTGTTAAGGGTTAAATATGCGTTTTCCGTTGACATTATGAAATTTACGCTAAAGTTAAGCAGTTCATTTTTTACATAAAGATTTTCTATGGAAGGGGGAAGAATTGGGAAACCATTAAGCTGAGGATTGGGAACCTTTATGCCAGTTATAATCCAAATCGACTGATTGATCCAATTATTCAAAAGGAGATATGATGGACTTTCGTATTGAGGGTTCGTAGTGGAATTGCATAGTAATGGGGAAAATAAGGTGATTAAGATTAAAAATAATAAGATAACTTTTCTCACTCGTTAGTCACTCTTTTCGACTGCATTAGCATGATATTCTTTTCGCTTACTGGATCGAAAAGAACCATTTTATTAATGTCAATACTTATTTTTACTTTTTCACCTCTTTCTTTTCTCGCTATTGACTTCTCTATAACTCTTATAATTTCATCTCCTATTCTAACATGAATAACGCTATAAGGTCCTAAATCTTCAACCATTTCTACAATACCTTCTAAAGGTCCATTATCATTTATATAGAGATCCTCTGGTCTAATACCAATTAGAATTTTCTGCTTTTCTTTTACAATGCTCTTAAACTTAACTGGCAGTTCTACTTTTGTGTTTCCTATCATTATCTCATTATCCACTATTTCCCCTTTTAACACATTCATTGGAGGATTTCCTAAGAACTTCGCTACCCATGTATTATTTGGTTGTGTGTATAATTCCATGGGATCTCCATAAGCTTGAACTATACCATCATGAAGTACCACTAATTTTGAGGCTAAACTTAAGGCTTCTGTTTGATCATGGGTTACATATATTATAGTTGGTTTTAAATTGCGTTGTAATTGCTTTAATTCTTCCCTAGCTATAACTCTAACCTGAGCATCAAGATTTGATAAAGGCTCATCCATTAGTATAATATCAGCTCCTTTAACTAATGCCCTGGCTATGGCAACTCTCTGCATTTGGCCTCCACTTAGTTGACTAGGTTTTCTATCTAATAACTCAGCTATCCTTAACATATTAGCTACTTCTAACACTTTTTTCTTAATTTCTTCATTAGGAACATGGGATATCTTTAAGGGAAAGGCTATATTATCATAAACCGACATGAAAGGGTATATTGCATAATTTTGCGGTACCATCGCAACTTTTCTATCCTTTGGTGGTAAATCATCTACAAGTTCGTCCCTTAAATACACATGTCCCTTATCTTGTTTTAATAACCCAGCTATGATTTTTAGAATAGTCGTTTTACCTTCTCCAGAAGGTCCTAAAATTACCACAAATTCCCCTTTTTCTATACTAAGGTTTAGTCCTCTTAGTACTTGAGTTTTCTTTTTCTTTGACTCATATTCCTTCCAAATATCCTCTAATTTAACATAAGTCATTACTGCTTCACCCCAGCTAAATTACTATACGCACGTGTCATCATTTTCTGGGAAACTATAAATAAGGCCATTAAGGGTATACCCATTAATACTGCCCCAGCTGCAAATATATTATATGCTGGTGCACTTGCAGAATTTAATAATCCAGCCATATAATAAAGACCAATTGTAGCAGTCCATAGTTTAACGTCTGGCAATAAGAAAGAGTAAGCTAAGGCGAAATCTAAGTAAGCTCCAGTAAATCCTAATAATGCTGTTAAAGCTACTACTGGTAATGCTAACCTCATTACAATTCTCAAGAACGCGCCAAACCTAGATAAACCATCTATCATAGCTATTTCCTCATAAGAGGAGGGAATGGAATCTATACTAAGTTTAGCTATGAATGCGGCAAAAATCGATGTCCCTGGAGTATAAGCTAATATTAAGCCAATATAATTAAGCAAGTGAAACTTAGCAAAGAGTAAGTATAAGGGTACTGCTGTGGCAGTATATGGGAAGAAAGTTACAATGTAAATGAAAATAGCTAGAGATTTCTTAGCTGGAATATCTAATCTTGATAAAGCATAACCGGTTATTAAGGCCAATAATACCGAAAGTATTGCAGTAGAACCCGCTAATATTAAACTATTTCTAGCCCATAATGGGAACGTACCACCATACAAATTAGCTGAGAGTAATTCCTTATATGCGGTAAGATATATGTGTTTAGGTACTAGAGAAGATATACTGAGCGATATTAAGTTAGGGGCATTGCTAAATGATGTCATAAAAACATAATAGAGAGGGAAAATTGCGAATATTACTGTTACTATTAAAACAAAATACGAGATTCCTAGTCTTAAAATCTTAAACAATTTATATTTTTTAGCTTGCATCATACCTTTCACCTTACGTGAAAGAATCTAATATATGCGTATATTTAATTATTATTATACCCAAAATTATGACAAAAATAGTTGAAATAACGGACCAAGCTGCTGCTAAGGCGAAATTATTATAACTAAAGGCCTCTTGATAAGCGTAAACTATGAAGGTTTCTGTGGAAATACCCGGCCCTCCTCCAGTTAATATATAAATTGGGTAAAAGTTATTCCACGTAAATACGAAGCTAGTAATGAAAACAAACGCAATAGTTCTCTTCAGTGATGGTAAAGTTATTCTAGTAAATTTAGTTAAAAAATTTGCACCATCCAAATCAGCTATTTCGTAAAGCTCTTTAGGTATGCTCTGGAGGGCGGAATAAAATACTGTCATGAAATAGGGAAAGGAAAGCCAAGTATTAGTTACTATTAACTCAATCCAAGCATCAGTAGTAGAGGTTAACGAGTTTATTTTAGGTAAATGAAGCAAAGGTAAAATTAGTCTATTCATCATCCCATAAGGATCAACCCATAATCCTTGCCATATTAGTATTGAAATAAAACCAGGAAAAGCCCAAGGTAAGATAAGAAGCGCGTAAAATATCGATTTTCCCTTAAGATCACTTTGATTAAGTATTAACGCCAATAAAAAGCCCAATGACATCATACTTACTAAACTTCCTATAGTCCATATTAACGTATTTTTTAGTAGTTCGAAAAAATAACCATATTTAAATATTATCAAATAATTATTTAATCCAACATACTCATATTTCAGAAAATGTAATAGGCTTAGATTCGTAAACGAAATATACAGAGAATAAATTAGAGGAAATATGAAAAGGAATAGTGTTACGACAAGTATAGGTAAAATATAAAAAATAGAATATACCTTCTCTTTTTTCATATTCACCACCTTTTATTTCTATTAGGAATAATTACTAGCATTGGGGAAAGTACAGTAGCTATTAAGAATAAGATCTGTGATGGTACTGGTAATATTGGCAATGCAGTAGAGAGCAAACCGTTTTGTACTAATGCTTGAATAAATGCTTGTTCCATTCCTTGGGCTGCAGAACTAGCATTTATCTTATTTGCGAAAAATTCACTAGCGTATTGATGGAACGAATTCCAATAATAAGCCATTTGTGGTATGTTAGGGAACTTTTGGCCATAATTAGCTTGTTCCAATATCCCCTTCATAATACCGTTTAAGTATGATGGTTGTAACACTCCCTCATTTAACTGCGTTAATGCTTCATTATACGCTTGTAGATTAGCAGGAATATCATGAGCTACATTCCATAATCCTAAATCAGCTTCATAGTTAGTAAAGTATAGAATGAATATTAATGCAGCCTTTATTTGCATTGGTGTAGCACCGCTAGCTTGTGGAGATGATATTAGAAATCCAGTTGAACCTACAAATGGAGCTGCTCTCATACCAGTTTGACTAACAATTGGTAATGGGGCTGCTCCAAGATTTGGCCCTAATGCTTGTAAATACGCATTAAGATCCCAAGGTCCGTCAAATATTATCGCAGTCTTATTAGCAATAAATAATTGACCTTCAGCACCTCCAGCACCAGTTGATGGAGCCAAATAATTGACCTTAAGGTTGTAAGTCAAATTATACCAGAAATTAAGAGCATTAACCATGGCTGTAGTATTCAAAGCTGGCATAATCTTCCCGTTAGAAGTAGTAAATATCTGTCCTCCGAATCCTGCGAACCAAGCAGCAAATCTATAACCGTATTCATCACTAGCACCATACGCTATTCCCCAAACATGATAAGTCTTGTTAACCTGCTCAGCTATTTGAACTAATTGAGTAGTAGTATTAGGAGGATATGGAACAAACTGCTTATTATAGAACATTACAATGTAATTTATGTTATCTGGCAAACCATATAGCGAATTATTTAACATCCAATCATTTATTGCTGCAGGCACATATAGTGAAGTTATGCTTGGAGGAAGATATTGTGACAAGTTCAACACTAAGCCTGCGGCAAATAACGCTCCTCCAGAATCACTAGTATCCCTATAAACTATTGGCGCTTGACCAGCTTTTGCAGCAGTCTCAAACTGAGAAGTACCAACTCCAACTCCGTAAGTTACTTGTACATGAATCCACGGAAATGCTTTTTCAAACGCAGATAGTGATTGATTAAATGCCTGATTTTCAGAAGTACTATAACTATTCCATACGGTAATTGTCACTGGTGTTGACGGTGGAGAAGTGAGTCCAACTAAACTCATTAAAGCTTGTGGATTACTAGTATTAAGGGATGCTGTAGTAGTTGTTGATGTAATAGTTGATGTTGTTGAAGTCGTGCTAGGCACTGTAGGATGCTGAGAACTTACATATGCATAATAACCACCTATCGCTGCTACTATTACTACTATTACCACTATTACGGCTACAAGAGTTTTAGAAATAGCTCTTTTTTGTCTTTTCAATTTAATCCCCAACTACTATTTCGGTTTTACACATAAAAAACTTTCGTCATTTATATATATTTGGAATACTAGCGTCAAGTTATTTTGAACTATATAATAATAGTATTAGACTTCACTTATAAGGGATTATTTAAATTTATTATATTATATTCAACTAAAGGTAAAAGCTTAAATATGATACTTACTTTAATATGCGTATGAAGAATTTAAAATATATATTTAGGGCTTATATCATAATAGCAATTTTGACGATATTTCCATTATGGTCTTGGTTAATACCGTCTTCAGCGACGAGTCAAATAAATGTAAATTTCACTGTGACGGATAACGGATTTGTCACGATTTATCTATCTGGAATACCTAGCAATAACACTGTAATCTTACATTATGGAATCGAGAGCGGACCTCAGCAAGCGTGGACTAGTATATATAATGCGAATATGAATTGGAATGGACAAAATTTTAGTGTAACTATAGGTCCATTCAATAATGGGACGTGGATTGCGTGGGTCTTTTATGATAATACTACTAACCAGTGGATAAATTACTATAATCATCCATTCTGGAATTGGAACCTTGAAATTAACCCTTCGAATGTAGGGCAAACATATGCTACAGTATTACAAAATGGTTCAATATTAATTACTATGATAGGTAGAGCACCAGACCAAATAGACATACATTACGGTCTCACGACTGGTCCCAAAACTGGATTACCATGGAGTAACATAACTGATGAATTAATGACTTATAATCCGCTTTGGGGAAACTACACAATACTCATAGGCCCATTTAAACCAGGCCAATGGGTACAATGGGTTTATCACGATTTAAGCCTTAACCAATATTACCACAACATTTCTGGCACTAATTTCGCAATACAAGACGTATACTCATTCATTCAATACGTTAATTCAGTATATAATAAATTTGTTTATGTTGAAGGACAGAGAGCTGAAATTTACATAACTCTAAATAACGAGTTACAACAGCCAGTTAATTCCGTTCTTTCTCTACAAATAGCTGGTATAGGATATAATATTTCTGCTTATTTGAATCCTGGGATAAATAACATCTCATTTACTCTCAACACTAATAATATTCCTCAAGGAATATATGGTCCATTACTTAACGTTTATGTTAACAATACTCTTCAAAGACAAGCCACCTTACCTCCATTTTACGTTTTAAATGTAACTGGCAAAAAGCCATTAAGCCTCGTTATAGTATGGAATATGCACCAACCACTTTACGTAGCCCCCAATGGGAGCTGGGAACAGCCTTGGGTTTGGTTACATACTGGACAAGATTTTATGTGGAATGGTAATTTAGTAGGGGCCTATGAATTACAAGCATTATTAATAAAACAGTTTAACGTTAGCACAACCATAGACTTCACACCAGTACTACTTTACCAGTGGGAGACAATACTTCATGAGAAAAACGCTACTTTTACAGCTAATTTTGGTATAAATACAACCCATGATATTCAAGCAGTTAACTATACTCTAAATCTATATAAAACGTTAATACAAGAAGGTAAAGTAGAAGTTTTAACTGTACCCTTCTATCATCCATTACAACCACTATTACTTCAAGATGGCTATTGGAGCGATGTTTTAGCTCAAATAAAAATGGGTGAGAACTTAACGCACGAAATCTTCGGAGTATGGGCTAATGGAACATGGACTCCAGAGATGGCCTTCGACATGGATTTAGTAGGTCTTTATAACGAAAGCGGAATTTCGTATACTATCTTAGATCAGCAAGCATTCTTACCTTATGTTACTTTAGTTAAAGGTTCATTAAATCCAGACCAACCATTTATAGTTGAGAACAATTTAGGACAAACAATCATAGTACTTTTTAGAAATACTACCTTATCAAACGAATTTGGCTTCAAATTTTTCAGTCAATCACCTCAACTTACCGCTCAAGAATTAATTCAACAATTAGCCCAAATATACATTAATAATCCGGGTGGAGTAGTTACTGTAGCCCTAGATGGTGAAAATCCATTAATATTTAACCCATCAACTGGCCCTGCAGATCTATATGCAATCTATCAAGCATTGTCTGAATATCAAGGAAGTTGGCTCATAACCCAAACTGCCAGCGAAGCAATTGCAACACATAAACCTAATACTGTAATAACAAACTTACCGGTTAGTTCATGGGATTTGAACTTAAACTATTGGAATAATGGTTACATAGGTAAGATTAACATATGGCAAAATGTATCTTTAGCTAGAGAATATCTAGTAGCATACACAGTAGCATTAGGAGAAAACGTGTCTCCCTTAGTTTATCTACCCTTTAACGAAACGCCAAACTCTACCAACTTACTTAATACACTGTGGAATTACTTGTACATAGCAGAAGGAAGCGATTGGACATGGCAAACGGGTCCACCAGCATATGGTCCAGCTTGGTTTAAAGAACAAGCTTTACTCTATACAAACACAATAATCTCTATAGTTAAAAATCAATTTTCGTTAATCAAGTTATCAAGCGTAAAACTGGAAGGTAACAAGATAAGACTTAGCATATATAATGGAATTAATCACACTTTACATCTAATATTGGTAATAAATTACAATTCTACAGAGACAGCTATCCCTATTACGTTAAATCCTGGTAATAATCAGTTTAAGATACCCTTAAGTATAAGCGGAAAAATAGAGATTTCATTATACTCTCCAGTAACTCCAGCAGAGGTTGGCCTAACGTTAATCCCCATTAGTAATTATGGATTCTTAATCAGTTCTAATCAGGTTATGGTTAACAAAGGCCCAGCAAATAACCTTGAATTAATATACATAATAGGAGGAGGAAGTATTGCAGTGTTGTTGGCAATTTTAGAGATTATAAAGAAAAGATACCTATAATTTTTTTCCAATTTAGATTATAGAAAGATAAAAATTTTTTCTAAAGAGATGGAATTTAATTATATAATAATTTTGACTTACAAGGAGTTATTTTAAAAGTGATGAATTAGCACATTCTAATTATTAAAAATTTTATGCGATTTTGCCAAGGAGAATTCTAATAAAAGCTTGAATATATAAACCAAAATAGGAAAGTATAAGCAGGAGCAATTCTCTCAGATCAACAATTGATTTTTTGACCTCAGAGTACAGTGAGACATAATAACGATATGCTTTCTAACTAAGAAGGATATGTTTTTTATAATAGGTGTTATCTTTTAGTTCTTTGTTATTTTGAGAGTTATTATATAATAATAATGGTATTTATGCTTATAACTTTTTAACTTTTAGTTATTTGTTATTCTAACGCAGATCTGTGTCCCTCATTTCAAAAGAAAGCTTGGATAATATAAACGAGGTTAGACGAGGGAAATATAGAAGGAAGGATTATTATAACGCCGTAATAAAAGATTGCACAAATTATTAGTAGAAACAATTTATTTATTTATTATTTGACATTTTGTCATAAATTTTAGTGCCTAAAAGACTTAGCGGAATGTACGATATGAATTATCTAATAAGACAAGGAGTTATTTTCAAGAATTGCAAAAATGCTAGTATTACATATAATAATTTTTTTAAAAAAAGAACAAGAATTTATTTTAATTTATCTTTTAGCTCAAAGTAAACAAGTATGGGATAATACTTTTATAATAAGACTCTACACTATCCATATGTTAATTACTGATTCAAGTATCGACATATTAAAGGGAAAAGTAATAGCCATAATAGGCTATGGAAATCAAGGTAGAGCTCAGGCTAATATAATGAGGGATAATGGACTTAAAGTAATTATAGGTAATGTCAAGGATAGGTATTACGAATTAGCTAAAAAAGAAGGATTTGAAGTATATGAAATTGAAGATGCCATAAAGCTAGCAGATATTGGCTTATTATTAATACCAGATGAAATAATGAAGGAAGTTTACGAGAAGAAAATAGAACCAATAATTTTACAAAAGAAGGAGTTCGTATTGGATTTCGCTAGTGGATATAACATAGCATTTGGTCTGATAAGACCTCCTAAAAATACTGACGTGGTAATGGTAGCTCCAAGAATGATAGGTGAGGGAATTTTAGATTTACATAAGCAAGGTAAGGGATATCCAGTATTAATAGGTGTTGAACAAGATGTTTCTGGAAATGCTTTAAATTACGCAAAGGCAATAGCTAAGGGAATTGGAGCAATAGGCCTACCAGGAGGTATTGGAGTTTTATCGTCTTTTCAAGAAGAAGCTTTACTAGATTTATTAAGTGAACACACATGGGTTCCAATATTATTTGCAGCAATTAAGGCTTGTTATGACATATCTGTAAAGGAGTATGGCGTTTCACCAGAGGCTGCTTTACTAGAATTTTACGCTTCTGGAGAACTTTCTGAAATAGCTAGATTAATGGCTGAGGAGGGAATATTTGAACAAATGAAACATCATAGTACTACAAGCCAATATGGAACGTTAACTAGATTCTTTAAATATTATGACTTAGTTAAACGCATAGTTGAAGATGAGAGTAAAGAAATATGGCAAGGTAATTTCGCAAAGGAATGGACATTAGAACAACAAGCTGGCTATCCAGTCTTTTATAGATTATGGAAACTAGTTAAGGAAAGTGAAATGGCTAAAGCGGAAAAAGAATTATACAAAGTTTTGGGTAGGCTTAATAACGAGAAAACGATGAATAAATAGTAGTAAGTAGGTTAAAAGTTATGTATATAACTGATTTAAAGGTTGAATTTACCCTAAATCCTTTAGGCATAGACGAGCAGAAACCGAGATTTTCATGGATTTTAATAAATAACTCTAAGAGGAATGTAAGTCAAAAGGCTTATAGAGTCATTGTAGGCACTTTACATAGTGTAAAGAATGGTATTGGGGATTTTTGGGATTCTGATATAGTCGAGTCAGAGGATAATATTATTGAATATAATGGCCCTCCTCTTAATAGTTTTACAAGGTATTATTGGAGAGTTAAATTATGGGATAATTTAGGAGAGAGTGAATGGAGTGATATAAATTGGTTTGAGACTGCAATAATGAATCCCAATGATTGGAAAGGTTATTGGATAACTGGAGGCCAATTTTTAAGGAAAGAATTCTCTCTTGATAATATAATTAACAATGCTAGAGTTTATATTTCTGGCTTGGGATATTATGAGTTATTTATCAATGGAGTTAAAGTAGGTGATAAGGCTTTAGATCCTCCTTGGAGCGATTACAATAAGATCGCTTATTACAGCACCTATGATATTACAAATTTGCTTAGGAAAGGTAAAAACGCAATAGGAATAATATTAGGCAAAGGGAGGTTTTCATTTGAGAGACTAAAGCATAAAGTAAAGCATTATGGAGAACCAAGAGTATTGGCTATGATTAGAGCTGAAACATCTGATGGTAAAAACCTTATTATCTCAACCGATGAAAGTTGGGAGTGTTTAGAAAAAGGACCCATAATTGATGATGACATATACAATGGTTACAAATACGATTTCAGGTTAGAGCCTAAGAATTGGAGTAATCCAGATTTTAACAATAAGTGGAAGCCATGTGAAAAAGTAGAATGGCTAGGAGTAAAACTAAAATCCTCAGCCACTATTCCAGCTACGAAAGTAATCGATAAAATAAAACCGGTTAGTTACTATAATCCTAAACCTGGAGTTTACGTGTTTGACTTTGGTAGGAATATAACTGGATGGGTTAGAATAAGAGTTAAAGGAGGGAAAAGTGGAGACGAGATTAGAGTTAGACACGCAGAGTTAATTAATAATGATTATACACTAAACACTAAAAACTTAGTTGGTGCAGAAGCTACAGACGTATATATACTTAGAGGTGATGATATAGAAATATTAGAACCTAAATTTACATATCACGGATTCCGTTATGCTGAAATCACCGGTTACTTACCTTCATTAGAGGACGTCGAGGCTATTGTAATTAGTGCAGATTTAGAACCCATAGGTTCATTTTCTTGCTCAAACAAATTAATTAACGATATTCATAAAATTACATTAGCGAGCCTTAGGGGAAATTTGAATAATGGAACACAAACTGATTGTCCTCAAAGGGATGAAAGAATGGGCTGGCTAGGTGATATATTTGTCTCATCTGACTCAGCAGTATATAACTTCAACATGATAACATATTACGAAAAGATAGTAGACGATATAATTCAAGCTCAAAAGGAAAATGGTGAAATACCCGATGTGGCTCCTCAATATTTCGAGCTTTACCCCGCTGATCCAGCCTGGGGTACCTCACTTATCTATTTACCATGGTTACTCTATACTTTTTACGGTGATAAGAGAATTCTTGAGAGAAGTTACGATGCTATGAAAAAATGGTGGGAATACCTTTATTCTAAAACTAAAGATGGAATATTATATTTTGGTAAATACGGTGACTGGGTACCTCCGGGAAGAATTAGCTCCACAGAAAATTGCCCATTAGAAATTATATCTACATGGATATTGTATAGAGATGCCCTAATCCTATCTCAGGTCTCAAAAATCCTTGGAAAAAATGACCAATTCAGTGAAAAAGCTAAACAAATACTCGACGCATTTAATAAACATTTTCTAAGAAAAGGTCCACTCTTAGGAGGCTCTTACGGCTATTACTCTGCCTATACTAGGTCAGATGGTACTGAGATCTTATTAGGAGGCTCTCAAACTTGTAATTCACTTCCACTATTTCTAGATATGGTTCCTAAAGAAGAATTAAATGAAGTTTTAAGACTTTTAGTCCATCTTGTTAGAACTACTTGGGATAAGCACTTAAACGTTGGAATAATTGGAGCTAAATACGTTCCAGAAGTTTTAGTTAAGTACGGATACGAGGATTTAGCATTAGATACCATAACACAAGAAACATATCCCAGTTACGGATACATGATAAAAGAAGGTGCTACAACCCTTTGGGAAAGATGGGAAAAACTAACTGGTGATGGAATGAATTCTCATAATCATCACATGTTTGGTAGCATAGACGCCTGGTTCTACAAGAATATTGCGGGAGTATATCCATTAGAACCTGGGTATAAGAGAATTCTAATCAAGCCTATCCTATTCAAAAGGATTAACCACTCATCAGCTTTCATCAAAACTATTAAAGGCTACTTATCTGTTGAATGGAAATATGATCAAGAGTTCAGCTTAAAGCTTAGAATTCCAGTGGGAAGTATAGCTGAAGTATACTTACCAAATGGTGAAATATGGGAAGGTGAAAAAATTGTTTGGAATAAGAGCCTAACCACTGGACTAACTGGACTAATCTCTGCCAAAGAAGATGGAAAATGGATAGTTATGGAAATAGGCTCTGGGGAATACATGTTTAGAGTTAGAAATATCCAACAATGACCATTTCTTTGATAGCCTATTACGAAGAAAAGAACTATCTAACGCAGAAGAGTACAAGATCCTAGGCAACAGCGATTATACGACCAAACCCTTTATAACAAACGCAGAAGAGTACAAGATGTGTAAGACGTACTTAAGAATTCACTGCTATAAGGTTTTACTTTGAAAATGTTTACTAATCCTTATTAACTTTTTTAAATTAATCCACTAACATAGACCATTACGTTTATTTTAATCACAGAAGGCTATGGTTGAACAATTCGATAGACGTCAAATAACGAAGTATTATCCTGAAAAGGGGTATGTTGAACTTGAAAAGAAGTTCCCTGAAGAGAAATACTTATGGAATGAAGACCTACACCCCACACCCGTTAAATACAGAAATTGGGGAACATTTACCTATTTGGCAATATGGTTTGGAATGTCAATTCAAGTTGAATCTTGGGCATTAGTGTCAATAGCATATTCTTTTGGTCTCAACTGGTTCTGGGGGCTGATGGCAGTATTAATAGGCAACCTAATAGTCCTAATACCTATATTAATCATAAGTCACGGCGGTGCAAGATATGGAATTCCTGAAACACCTCTTACCAGAAGTAGATGGGGAATATATGGAAGCTGGATTCCTTCATTACTTAGGGGCATAATAGGAGCAGGATGGTGGGGCATTGATACATGGATAATTACTGAAGCAATAGGTGCAATGTATATAATTGCCACTCATCAGGTTGCAAAGCTTTATGCCCTAGCAGTTCAAGCTCCAGCCAATCTTCCATTTCTAATTGCAACAATAAACCCATTACTATTCTGGTCTGTATTTATACTAACCATATTTGCAAGATTATTAATACTTTACTTATCTCCCCCAAAAAGTGGACAGAGAATTCTGAAAGTAATAAGTTGGTTCGTACCGTTTATATCATTTGGAGGCTTCTTAATACTGTTCTTTACTGTAATGAGCGAAGCAAATTGGCACTGGATATCCATACTATCAATCCCAACTACTGTCAATGGTCCAGATTTTTGGTATGCGTTAATTGGTCTAATAAACGCAAATGTAGCATTCTGGGCAACCATGGCATTAAGTATGCCAGATTATACTAGGTTTGCAAAAAGCCAATTTGCTCAGACGTTTGGA
>JAVYOH010000031.1:0-14926 GCA_038734615.1 Saccharolobus sp.
TTTAAGTATTTTATCTTCCTCAAAATGTCTACCGACTAACTGCATTCCAACCGGCAGACCATTAGAAATAGGTATATTAAGAGCAGGATGGCCGATAACATCGGTATTCAAAATAATCAGCCTAAGCTTTCAATACTAAACTTTTTCTCCTAAAATAAGGTTAAATAATGCTAGGTCATGATTATACTTATGGAAGATGATAGTAAAAAGGTAATAAGAAGTTACACTTTCAAAACCTGGAGTAAACAAAGTGGTTGGATCCAGTTATTATAAAAAGAGGTAGAGGAGTTTATTTTTATGATAATAACAAGAAATATTTGGATTTCTCATCTCAACTTATAAATGTTAACTTAGGGCATGGAAATGAAAGGGTTATAAACGCAATAAAGGAACAGCTTGATGTTTTACAATACATTAGTCCCTCCTTCGGGACAGAAGTTAGAGCTAAGGCTGCTAAAGCCCTTCTTCAAGTAATGCCAAAAAATCTCACAAAATTCTTCTTTTCAACCTCTGGTACTGAGGCTAATGAGTCTGCAATAAAAGTAAGTAGATTATATAAAAAGCCAGCATATAAAGTATTAGCCAGATATAGATCTTATCACGGCTCCACCGAGGCTTCAATCTCACTAACTGGTGATTATAGAAGATAGTTTGCTGAGCCAAATGTTATGCCTGGTATAGTAAGATTTCCAGAACCTTATTGTTTTAGATGCCCATTAAAGTTAAAGTATCCAGAATGCAATATAGCTTGTGCAAATTATGTAGATTACATTATAAAGCAGGAGAAGAATGTTGCTGCAATTATAGTTGAGCCAATAACTGGAACTAATGGTGCTATAGTCCCTCCTAAAGAGTATATACCATTGCTTAGAAAGATTGCAAAGGAAAACGATGTATTATTTATAGCAAATGAGGTGATGACTGGTTGGGGAAGAGTAGGAGAATGGCTTGCGGTTAATTTATGGGGAATAGAGCCAGATATACTAACTACTGCTAAAGGAGCTTCAGCCTCTTACGTTCCAATAGGGATTACTGCGTTTAGTAGAGAGATAGGCGAGTTCTTTGAGGATAATATATTTGCTCATAGACACACTTTTGAAGCACATCCAGTCTCATTAGCAGCAATACCTGCAGTCATTGAGGAATACAAAAGGTTAGACTTGTTATCTCACGTTAAAGCAATGGGAGAATATTTAGGAAAAAGGCTCTTTGAACTTAAGGAGAAGCATAAGAGTATTGGTGATGTTAGGGGGGTTGGACTATTTTGGGCTATAGAGTTAGTTAAGGATAGGCGTAATACTCCCTTTGGAGATTATGAAGATAGATATGAGGGTAAGATTACTACAGTTGATATTATAGCGAAGAAAGCATTAGAAAAAGGTGTTTACATTTACAATGGCCCCTCTTGGCTTATCATAGCTCCACCACTTATTATTAATAATAAGGAAATAGATGAAGGATTGAGTGTTTTAGATGAGGTAATAAGTATTGCTGATAGTGGATTTAAGGATTAAAGAGATAGTGAGAGGACGCTCATTCCTTCATATATTATGTTTGCTGCTAACATACTAGTTATTTCGCTAACATCATAAGGTGGAGAAACCTCTACTACGTCAAAGCCTATTAATTTATCGAATCTTAATCTTCTTAGTATCTCAATTATCTCAAAACTGGTAAGCCCACCTACTTCAGGGGTTCCAGTGCCAGGAGCAAAGGCTGGGTCAACAACGTCTATATCTATTGAAACGTACGTTGGTCCTCGCAATGAATTTATTTCGCTAATTATCTTATCTGAATTATACTTAAGATCCCTAATTGTAAAGCTCTTTATACCTAATTTTACTTTATCTTCTAGATCTTCTTTAGAGAAAGTTGATGCTCTAATACCAGCTTGTATAACATTATTAATTAATCCTTCCTCTAAAGCCCTCCTTAACCAACTCCCATGAGTGTATTTTTTACCCCAATACGAACTCCAGAAATCATAATGGGAGTCGAAGTGTACTACATTCACCTTTCCGTACTTTTTATGCATAGCCCTTAATATGGATAACGTGATTGAGTGATCTCCGCCAGATATAAAAGGCACTATCTCCTTATTTATTAAGCTAAATACATCCTCTTCTATTCTCTTCATAGTATCTTCAATATAGCCAGCGATTACGTTAACATCCCCTGCATCACAAGCATTTAGCTTATCAAAAGGATATGTGTCAAGAAATTGATTATAAGGTCTTAAGAGCCTAGACCCTTGTCTAATTCCCATAGGTCCAAATCTAGCTCGGGCCTATACGTAGTAGCATCATCAAATGGTATTCCCAAGAAAACAGTTTTTACTTTCTCATCTTGGGAACAAATGGGAAGTCTACCAAATATAGAGATTTGAGTAAAACGAGGAGATTTAAGAGCATCTATCTGTCTCATATATAATACTATGAGTTAACGATTATGAAATTATTGATTATTATTTATCTTTCCATTATTCAAGATAAGCAGAGAAGAGGTCGAATAATTAAGTGTGATGAATTATGTATTAGTAACTATATCTAAACTTAATTTAGTAAAGTGAGATTTAAAAAAGTTCCAAGTTCATATAGCGTTAATGCCAAAACCTTAATGGAGTCATAAAAGTCCTTTAACTCCACATATTCGTCTGTAGCATGAGCTTGTTCTATTCTACCTGGTCCATAATTGATTGAAGGAATACCTTCTCTTATTATATCAAAAGTTCCGGGAGATAGATCTGGTACCTTACCTCTGATGGTTTTTATCTCTTCACTTAACAATTTATCGTTAGGGTTAGAAATCATGGTATCTATTGCGTAAAATTCGTCGTATTCGTAATTAGTCTTAGTTTCTTTGCTTACATCTTCCAATACTTTGATTATGTTTTCTCTTACACTTTCTAAATTTTCTTCCGGAATTAGTCTCCTAACTATTGTAAATTCACAATAATCTGCCACTGTATTCATCCAGCTTCCGCACTTTAACGTACCTATTAATATAGATGGTTTCTTTGCTACTTCTGGAATAGCTTGAGGTTAACTCTGGGACTAAGTCATACAATTTATTTATCATCTTTATTGCATCTATTCCGAGCTGAGGTAATCCACCATGGCTTTTCTTACCGAAAACTTTCACAATAGCCCATATTGCTCCTCTATGTCCATAGCATATGTTATCTGCACGGTCGGTTCAGTGAAGATAGCATAATTGACGTTTTTGAGCTAGATAATACATACCCGCATTTACATTACCTACAGTTTCTTCATCTGGGACTATAGTCTGAATGATTTGCAAAGATGGAGGAAGAAGCTTTGCCCTTCTCAATTCTTCTACTGCAAATATCTGAGAAGCTATACCTGATTTCATGTCTGATGATCCATCTCTGATTACTGCAGAATATTGATCTATACTCCAGCCATCTTCAGATGGAACTACGTCATAATGGCCATTAAATAATAATTTGGCGCTTCCATTGCCAAGCGTTCCTATTAAATTTGGTCTACTACATTTACCGAACTTAACAAGTTTCTTCAGCTCTTAGAGATGGGCAGACCCTATAGAAGTAGCTAGCGTAGCAGTATTTCTTGCAATGCCTGCTTCATCATATATAACGGGAACGGTGATCTACGTAGATGGTGGTTGGACTGCTATAGATGGTAGATATGAGCCAAAGTTATAATTATGTAAATAAAAACTAATACTAGTAAGTTAGTGTTATTTATTTTCTTAAGTTGTGTAACGAGAACAGTTGTTAATATGACTTAGCCTTTTTTGAAAGTTAGGGTGAGATCAGAACTTCTTTCCTTAACTCTTCAGTATAATCGTTTAATGGCTTCATATCATCTCCATTAACGCTCTTTATTATTTCCTTCAATGACTTATTTATGTTAGGAATAACTAAGTCCTCATTTAATTCATATAATGGAATTATTACAAATAGTCTAACTATTTCTGGATTAGGTATTATTAACTCATCTGAATTTATAACTAAATTACCATATAAAAGTAAATCCAGATCTATAATTCTTGGCATGTATTTATTTTCACTCCTTATCCTCCCTAGTTTCTCTTCTATTTTCCTTAAAACATATTTTATATAGAACGGATCTAGATTAGTTTTAATCTCAACAACACAATTATAATAATCTGGTTGATTAGGAGGTATCGCCTTAGTTAAATATACACTAGAAATTTTAGTTACCTTAGATTTATCTCTCAAATATATTAATGATTTTCTAACGTTATCTTCTGGCTCTATATTAGAACCTATTCCTATGTAGGCTTTAGCTAAATTATTTTTCCTCTTCATAGAAAGCTCTATTGCAACATTCTTAGCGTAACTTAAAGCCCCTGGCTTATTAACCCTAACCTTAACTTTCTTAATTCTATTGTCTTGCAAAACTACCTTACAAATCTTAAAAGCTAACGTTTCTAGCAAGTTATATGATGAATTTTCAACGTACGATAATATCTCCTTTTTAATTATCTTATAATCAATAGTATCTACTATCTTATCTGTTTTTACTCCTTCTTGTAAATCACACCATATTTCTAAATCTATAGACACCTCCTGCTTATCAACTCTCTCGTTTGGATTAACACCAATAATAGTACCAACTTTTAAATCTTCTATAATGATTTTCACTCTATCACTCTCGGAGTAAGATGTTCTCCCCCATCTACGTAAATTATTTGTCCAGTTACGAAATCGCTCTTAAGAAGGAAGATAACTGCATTCACTATCTCATTAACGTTTCCATATCTCTTTAATGGTATTAGTTCCTTAAGCCTTTCTAGATAAGAATAGTCCTTACCTTCGGGTGGAAGAATTAATCCTGGGGCTATGCCATTTACTAAAAAATTAGGGGCCAATTTTAAGGCTAAACTTAAAGTTATTGTCTCTAGCATTTTCTTACTTAAATAATACACATATCTTTCGAAATTATAGCCAGAAATTATTGAATCTAAAATGTTTATTATTTTTCCTTTTTTGGATACCTTAGTAAATTCTCTGATTAGTAATAGTGGTCCTCATGAGTTTACAGAAAAAACATAGTTTAGATCATTTATAGAAAATTCTTCAAATCTCCTAATTGGAAATATTGAAGCGTTGTTTATCAAAAAATCTATCCTTTTCGCTTTATTGATAGATTCTTGAATTATAGCCTCTGCGTTATTTCCTATATCACCCTTTATTGTCCAACATCTAACCCCAAAGCTTTCAATTTCCTCTTTACTTCTCAATGCCTCAGCTTCAGATTGATTATAGTGCAAGATAATATTTGAGCCCTCCTTTGCTAAGCCTAATGCAATTTCTTTACCTATTCTCTTAGCACTCCCAGTTACTATTCATTCCATCTAGGTTCATATTATTATATCTCGCTTCATCACATAATATTTTTTAATACTCTATAATCTTTCAGATCTTATGCAAGATACTTTCACGCTAAGACTAATAGACTGTAAAAAGTGTGAAAGACTAGTTAAGTACAGGGAATCCTTTCCTCCTAATTATTGGAGAAAACCAGTTCCACCTAATGGAAAATTTGACGCTAAAATAGTCATAGTAGGCTTAGCACCTGCAGCAAACGGGGGAAACAGAACGGGAAGAATGTTTACTGGTGATATAAGTTCTGATAATCTTGCTAGAGCCTTATATGAGGCCGGGCTATCTAATCAACCTTATTCTAGATCAAAAGATGATGGTTTAGAAATATATGATGTATACATAACCTCAGCAGTAAAATGCGCTCCCCCACTTAATAAACCAAATAAAGACGAGATCGAGAATTGCTCATATTTTTTGGAAGAGGAGGTAAAGATGTTGAAAAACGCTAAGGTGTATATTGCTTTAGGTAAAATAGCATGGGATTCCTTAATTAAAGTATTTAAGAAACTAGGTTATAATGTTCCTAATGTGAAATTCTCTCACAGTAGCTTAATCAAAATAGAAAGACAAGATTCATCAATATTATGGCTTATAGGCTCATATCACCCTAGTCCCAGGAACGTTAGAACTGGTAAGTTAAAGCTAGAATCCTTAATTGAAATATTTAATATGGCAAAATCATTATCAAAATAAAATATTAACATAGCTACTACAATTTATTACTAATAACTTTTTTATACTCATGTGTAATTTCCTTGATTTGTTAAAAATATAATACGCGATGATTAAAATGGTGTTTAATAATTTGTTATACTAAGACCAAAAACTTTTAAAAAATAAATAGAAAGTATTTCACAACTATTCTTTTTTATTTTATATTATATTATATAGATTTTATTAGATAGTTTCTATTTGATTAGTTATACTAATGTTTATACTTTACTAAAAAGATTTTGGTAGATATAAGCCTACATTATAAAATTCCATCTACTTCACTTTATTTGTCTTTAAATTTCTGCTATCAATACATTTTAAAGTTATTTAACCCATAATTACTAGTTAATTAAGATATTAATAGCTAATTATTGACAATTTAACTTTGTTAACTTTTATAAATCTAATTTATAGAGTCTTTCTATTGAAATTTCGAATTTACTCTTGAATCTCTAATCATTTTAGAGGTATTTCTTGTTTATAAGTAAGATTAATCTAAATGGTTATGAGAGATCTGAAAATAAGCTGGGATCTACATTATTCACATATAGATTATCGTTAATTTTTATCAAACTACTGTAATCGAAGCTGATGGCTTTTCCATTTTTAAGAATTATCTTATCATCTCTAATTTCTCCCATGTATATTTCATTTTCGTTATTACAGATACGTATTAGTGTAACATTATAATTGCACTTATACATTATAACTTTGCACATTTCAGTCATGCTTAATTAGGTTTAGAGAAATCTTAAAAGGATTTTTTCCCTTATAATATAGACGTATAGAACCAAATTCATCAGAATTGAAAGACTTGCTTTTTATCGCATAAAAATATATACATACATATAAATTCTTTAAAATATATAATAATAAAATTATATTTGATATTTTAAAGTATATCTTTAGCATATTCCTCAAAAGTCTTAGGATAAAATTTATTATAAACTTGGAAAGTCTAATTATTAGGGTGTAAGTTATAATGTCGAAAACAGTTAGTTTAAAGGCTAAGATCTTATCATTTACCCTATTAGTAGCAATGCTGATTAGTCCTATCTATGCTTTAGCTCAGCCTGCTTCAATGCCAGCTTCCACATCTATAACCTTTATATCCTATAACGGCAATGATGCTAATGGAATTTTAGCTTTTGAGCATGGCCAGATAGCGTTTTACGCATATTCCATTCCACCTTCAGAATATACAGCCTTACCTCCTGGAGCTAAAGCTTACATAATGCCTTCAACGTATTATGACATTTTGGTAAATCCATTAAATACTACTTTTGGTTTTAACCCATTCCAGTTTCAACAAGTTAGATTTGCACTTAATTTCATTGCTAATAGGGAGTATTTTGTAGATAATATATTACATGGTTATGGTATTCCTTCTATAACCTTATATGCAGGAGAACAGGATGTACTTCACCTTCTGCCTACTTTAGCCAAATACTCTTACATTCATTACAACTTTACTTATGCTAATGAAACTATTTATAAAGTATTAACTGCTCATGGTGCACAATATATCAATGGCAAATGGTATTATAATGGAAAACCAATTACCGTATATGTATTCGTAAGAACTGATACTACAGTGAGAAAAGCGTATGCTGAATATCTTATCACTCAATTGGAGAAATTAGGATTTACCGTTCAGGAAGTACAAGGTAATTTGCAAAAAGAAATAGCAGTTGTTTATAGTAGTGATCCAGCTAACTCAACATGGGATATATTAATTGAGGCATGGGGAGGGACTTATGGCTACTATGATTCAGGATTAGCAGTTGGACTTTATAGTACTTTAGGTGCAGACGCGCCATTTACTTCATTTTATGGGCTAAGCATGGGATCTTTTAACGATACTAAATATGAGCATCCATCATTACTTAAGGAAGCTAATGAGATCGATAATTGGTCTCTGATTTTAGCTCAAAGTCAATTTAGTAGTGAACAACAGTACTATCAACTAGAGAATGATATAGTAAACGTTGGCATAAATATGTCAGTTAGAATAGGTTTAGGAATGAGTTTAATCCCACAGTACGTACTTTCGAATATTAGTGGAGTTTATCCTAATTTTGCTCAAGGTACATTATTAAACTTCCAAACTTACCTTTCAATGCTTAATGGCACTTATCCTAATGTTACTGTAGGTGTCAGATATCTAACGCAAGGTGCTGCTAATCCTGGTGCTGGTTTTACTGATTCCTATACTGATGAGATAGCTAATGCGTTGTTTACCCCACAATATCTAACCGTTCCAGGATCTGGTTATCAAATACCTTACATATACACGTATAAAATAGTTAATCTATCACCTAATTCATCAGCAGTTAAGGTTCCTACTAATGCATTGTGGTGGAATCCAACAAAACAGCAAATAACTACTGTTCCTCCTAATACTACTGCACAAATGGCTGTAATATATAATTTAGCTCCACTATTTAACAATGATAAATGGGTAGATGGACAAAACATAACTCTTGCTGATATAATATATCAATACATTGTCGCGTCTGAAATGTCATTAAACTCTAGCAATCCCATATATGATAGTACGGCAAGTTCAGCCTATAGTCCATCACTACAAACTATCAAAGGATTTAAGATAATTAACTCTACTGCAATAGAAATATGGGGTAATGATTGGTTCTTTGACCCTACTGTAGCAGTTACTAGCTTATTCCTCTCCTTCAATCCTCTTGGTTATGCTGAGGAACCCGCTGGAGGATACTTCCCATGGCAATTATATGTAGCCATGAAATCAGTAGTTGCTAATGGTAAGGCAGCATGGTCTAGTGCAGCAGCAACTTCTAAGGGAATTGACTGGTTAAGTCTAGTAAGCTCCAAGGATGTAGGCTACATACTTTCAGCTCTTCAAAACGCCTCTAAATCTTCATATATACCTCCTAGTTTACTTGCAGTAGAGAAATTAAGTAATATAACGTTAGTGACACCTCAACAAGCATTGGCTGGTTATCAAGCTGCAATTAATTTCATAAATACTTATGGTAACGCAATGATAGGTGATGGTCCATTTATGCTAGTGAGCTGGAATCCATCTGCGTCTCCGCCTTATGCTAAGATAGTTAAGAGCCCATATTTCCATTTAACTCCGCCAGCTGCAGCATTTGCAATGCCAGAAACGTTTTCTATATCATTTACTGTACCACCAACTGTGAGTGTCGGTCAAGTTTTAAATGGAACTGTGTTAAGAACTCCTATAGGATCAACAGTCTCTCAACCAGCACCTAATACTTCAGTAAGTATCATTTTGTCATATACTAATGGATCCGTAATCTCAACTTCTCAAATAATGACTAATTCAAATGGTGTGTTTACCTTTACTATCCCATCTACTCTACAACCTGGTGCTTATAGAGTAACTATTGCAGCGTATACCAACTCTTCCTTATTAATTAATCCAGTAACTTACTCACTTGTAGTTTTACCAGCAATTACAACTACTACAACAACTTCAGCAACTACTTCAATTACAACTTCAACTGCCACGTGTATTTCCACTTCTACTGTGACTTCTACCTTAGTAAGTACTGTTACTGTAAGTTCTTCTAATATTGGGTATATAGCGGCTATAATAGTTTTAATAATCATTATAATAGTATTAGCAGTATTATTAGTTATGAGAAGAAGATGAGGCTGATTTAATGGGTTATGGGATTTTTGTATTAAAAAAGGGAATTAGTTATTTTTTGGTTCTAATTGCAACATTAACCATACTTTATGTTTTTACTTTTCCTATTTTGCAGGAAGTTATAGCTAAGAGTATTAATTTTGAAGTTGCCCAATTTACTCAAGAATTGCTAAAACATTCTCATAATCTAAATTCTACTCAACTTCAACTTTCTATACAAAAATATAAGGAATCACTAATTTCCGCTTATGGTCTTAATCAACCTATAATAGATAAGTATTTTATTCAAATGTATAATCTTTTGCGTTTTAATTTTGGAGATGCGTATTTTCTTCAAGCTCCTTCCGGATCTAGGCAAGTAAGTGCCATAATTGCATATTACTTGCCAAATACTATACTTCTATTTACTACTGCTACAATTATATTTATAATTGTAGGTACAATTATAGGATTGCTTTCAGCTAAATCTAGCTTTTGGGAAAAGGTAATTGCAATAATAGCTGTAATTCACTCCAGTATTCCCACTTGGTGGTTAGGATTTGTATTAATTGCAGCATTAGCTTATTCAATTAAGGTATTCCCATCTGGTGGTATGACCTCTATACCTCCACCTAAAAATCCTTTTGATTATGGGATTAGTGTATTATATCATATGGCACTTCCATTAATTACAATATTTATTGTTAATGTTGGAGGATTCGCATATATTGTAAGAAGTCTAGTTGCATCGATAATGAAAGAGGATTTCATTATTACAGCTAAGGCTAGAGGATTACCAGATTCGAGAATATTATATAGGCATGTTTTAAGATCTGCTTCACCATCTATAGCTACACAAGCTATTTTAGCTCTTGCAGGATCTTTAGGTGGTAGCTTAACTACTGAGGTAGTTTTTCAATGGCCTGGTGTAGGATTATTAACTTACATTGCTATAACTTTAGATGATTTACCGATAATATTAGGGATTACGTATGTTTTAACTATAGTTCTACTTTTAGGTTTGTTTTTAGGTGAATTAGTTTATGGAATATTAGATCCTAGAATAAAGGTAGGTGAGTAAATGAGCAAAAGACAAGTAGGTTTTTCAACTTATGTAAAAGATTTTCTTAGTAATAAGATAGGACTAGCTGGTTTAATAATTCTCATAATTTTACTTATTTTTACTGGAATAGCCTTATCTATTCCAAGTAGTGTTTATAATTCTTGGAATAATCCTGCAGCTTGGTCCCAATATCCTGCAAACGTACCTCCTGCTTGGATGTCAATTTTTTATCCTAATAAATATTTCACAACTGAACAATTTTCTTCAAATAATATAACGATTCATTCATACTCTGGAATATATGTTGCATTAGTAACGTTTACTTTTAATTGGTCTAAATCACTTCCAGCATATAATGTATATTTTACCATATCTACAAATGCTACTCCTATAAATGAAGTGATATATTGGACTAAGCCAGATAGAAGTACTATAACTATTAATGTACCTAGTAGTTACTTTAATTTGCCGTTTGATCTAACTACTGTAAGTGGAGATATTTTAAATTATATTACATCTGTTACTGGTAAATCTCCTAGCATAGTTAATAGTACGGTTCTTTCAGCAGCTCTTTTCAACTCTCAAAAATCTAATCTTACAGTTACAGAAAATGGATTATATATAGTAAAAATTCAAATATTCTCTTATAAACCAATTAACGTAACTAAAGCTAGTTTATCTTTAATAGGAAACTCTTATGGGCTAATGGGCACTGATTACTATGGCAGACCTTTAGATTTAGGAGTATTATTAGGCTTACCCAATGCGTTAGAAATAGGTGCTTTAACTTCCATAGTTGCAGTAGGTGTAGGTATAATAGTTGGGGGAATTTCTGGTTATTTAGGTGGTAATAAGGATTCTATAATCCAATGGTTTACTCTAGTGTTTTTAGCATTGCCAGCTCTTCCATTTTTAGTTGCAGTATCATTTGCGGTTCAACCTAGCTTAGAGTTAGAAGCCTTATTAATAGCCTTTTTATCTTGGCCATTTTATGCTATAATAGCTAGATCCATGGCATTATCTATAAAATCTAATAGTTTTGTAGAGGCTGATAAATTAGCAGGAATACCTTCTTATAGGATATTCTTCACGCACTTCATGCCTAGATTAATTCCAATAACTGCAGCATATATGGCCTTAGGCGTACCAGCTGGTATTCTCCTTGCTCAAACACTAGCGTTTTTAGGAATAGCTCCTGCTAATATAGTAACATGGGGTGGAATTTTGGATTCAGCTGAAGCTCATCAAGCTCAAGTAAATGGCTGGTGGTGGTGGGTAGTATTTCCTGGAGCAATGATTGTGATTGTAGCTATTCCTTTCGTTTTGATAGGGTTTGCAATAGAGAGGGTTACTTTGGGTGAAAGATAAATGTTATTGGAAGTTAAAGATTTGAAAATTTATTTTTATACGAAGAGAGGCGTTGTTAAAGCTGTAGATGGAGTTAATTTAAACTTAGATAAGGAGGAAATAATTGGTTTAGCGGGGGAAAGCGGTTCTGGAAAAAGTACTATAGGTTATGGTATTATGAGATTGGTTCCTTTCCCAGGAAGAATTGAATCTGGTAAGATATTATTTAAAGGGGAAGATATTCTAAGCCTTGATGAAAATACGTTTAGAAAGAATTATAGGTGGAAGAAAATAGCCATGGTATTCCAAGGCTCTATGTCTGGTTTTACACCGGTTTTTAAAATAAGGGATCAAATAATAGAAGTTTTAAAGATACATGAATGGAATGGAGATTATGATGAAAGGGTTAATGAGTTATTTAAAATGGTTAATATGGACCCTGCATTAGCTGATAAATACCCTCATGAATTATCTGGAGGACAAAAGCAAAGAGCTTTTATAGCAATGGCATTAGCTTTAAATCCTGAAATATTAATAGCTGATGAACCAACTACAGCTCTAGATGTTATTGTTCAGGCTAATATCCTAAACCTATTAAAGGAGCTTAGAAAGGATTTAGGAATATCAATAATATTCATTACTCATGATCTAGCTCTCTTATCTGAAATAAGTGATAGGACTTACATTCTTTATGCTGGTAAAATAATGGAAAGTGGTTCTTCAGAGGTTATATTTAAGAGACCAAGACATCCATATACTCAGTTGCTAGTAGAGTCTATAGCTACTTTAGATAAAGATGTAATAAGAGGAATTCCGGGGTTTATGCCAGACCTTTCAAATCCGCCTCTTGGTTGTAGATTTAATACAAGATGCCCATATGCTAAAGATATTTGTTTTAAAGAAGAGCCTAAATTTAAACTATTTTCTGATGGTGATGAAGTTGCTTGCTGGCTCTATGAGTGATGATTATATAATTAGAGTAAAAAACTTGAAAGTGTATTTTACTAAAGGTGGATTTATTTTTTCTAAAAGTAGGATAGTAGCTAAGGCAATTGATGATGTTAGTTTAAATATAAAAAGAAGAGAAATCTTAGGAGTTGTTGGAGAAAGTGGTTCTGGAAAAACTACTCTAGGCAGGGTTACTATAGGCTTACAAAAACCTACTGCTGGGGAGGTTTATTTAAAGGCTGATAAGGAAGAGATAAACGTAGCTAAGGATAGGTTAAAAAATATCACTAAATATGTTCAGATGATTTATCAAGATCCTTACTCATCAATAGATCCTTTAATGAGAGTTTATGATGTACTGGCAATGCCCTTAAAATATAGAAAAATTCCAGATGTAGAGAAGAAAATTGAAGAAGCAATGAACTTAGTAGGACTTCCATTAGAGTTATTGGAAAATAGAGTATATCAATTATCAGGAGGGCAAAGACAGAGGCTAAGTATTGCTAGGTCAATAATAATAGATCCTAAATATGTAGTAGCTGACGAGCCTACAACTATGTTAGACGCCTCTTTAAAAGGGGAAATTTTAAAGATAATAAAAGATGCAAGAGAGAGGAAAAATATAACTTTCATGCTAATAACGCATGAATTGCCAATAGCTAAGATAATTTCTGATAGGCTAGCAGTATTATATCTAGGTAAATTAGTAGAGTTAGGAAAAGCTAGTGATGTTATTAAGAAACCTCTTCACCCTTACACACAAGCTCTAATTGACGTATATCCTAAAATAGATCCAACATTAAGGAATAAGATTAAAGAAATAAAGGTCAAGGTAGATATTATTAGGCCAGATAAGGGCTGTGTGTTTTATCCAAGATGTCCTTTTGCTATGCCAAAATGCAAAGAGAAAGAACCAGAATTAAAAGAGATAGAACAAGATCATTATGTATCGTGCTGGCTTTACTAAGATCTAGAGAACCTTTCTCCTAAAAACTCTATCATGCCCCTTATTCCCACTAACGCTCCTGCTATAGCTATAATTATAGATATTACCAGTATAAGCAAATTTTGAAAATAAGATCCAAAATAATCTAGCCCAATAGCACTAAACAACAATAATAATCCTACTAATACCTTAATTATTGGCCCCATAGTATAAACTATTCATACTCATTTTTAAACCTCTTTGGGACTGCAGTACCTAAATTTTTACATCTATTTTATCATACAATTTAAGTAATATAGTGTTAATATTTAATAAAAACTTATCATTTTATGTGTTTGTTGAACTAAATATATACTACTATATAAGTAAGTATAAATTGTATGATATTAGCATTTTAGACACCTATTATTAACTAAAATATTAAATATAAGTTATTAACAGATAAAAACGATGAACAAATACGCTATCGATATAAGCCCTTGCAGATTAATTACAAGACTAATAGATTATGTTAGTAAAAACAACTGGAACATCAATTTAGATTACATTAATGGTAAGACTAAGGTTAATATATTAACTCTCAATTCACAATTTGAATTCTTTATTATTAATGAAGAAGACGTAAAAACGGTCCTAGTTCATAATGAGGAAGTTAAAGATTTAATTCAACAAGTTTTAGATCCTATTATGAATACCATATTGTTATAAAAGAAAGCTTAAAATCTATAACTTTTTAATTGTATTTATGAGATTAGTAATCTCTTGCATGGATAGAAGATTAAATAATTATTTAAAGAAAAATTATGAGCATTCCATAATAATTGGAAATGCTGTGCTAATATAAATTAATTACAAAAAACACTAGAAAAGTATAAGGAT
>JAVYOH010000032.1:0-14881 GCA_038734615.1 Saccharolobus sp.
GATTAAAAATACAAGTAAAGACGTTTAGGCTAATTGAAAATAAGATAGTTTATCAATGTGATATACCACTTTGCAAAATAAATTTAATCTAAATAGCTTAGTCAGTTATATGGCAAAAAAGAGAACTAAGAAAACTTCAAACGAAAATAAACTCATGTATGTACCATTTATAGTTTTAGCAGTTATAATAGTACTACTCGTAGCATTACCCTATATTCATTTTCCAACATCTAGCACAACCGTAGCTGAGGCCAGTACTCCTCTCTTTAATTTAGTAAAAATAAATAATATAAATTATGCAGGAAACAATACTGTTCAAATTTACTTTATAAGCTGGTATGGTTGTCCTAATGGGGCAACAACCTCTTGGCCTCTATATCTAGCTCTTTCTAAATTTGGCTATGTAAACGTAACTCCACATTATTCTATAACCGAGTCTACCGTAGGTGCACCAATTCCTGGTCTCATATTCTCCAATTTCACCCAATTTGAAGGTGAAAATATTTATTTCCATTCAGTCTATATTTACGGTCAATATTTAAACGAAACTCCTAATGGTACTCCAATATCTTCTAAGGATCTTGTAACCTATGGCCTCCAAGAACTGAAGAATTTAGTACCCTATTGGGTTTACAATTTAACTGAATTTTATGAGGTAAATCAAACTTATCGAGCGCTTCAAGGTCAATCTCCTGCATATGCAAGTAACATACCTCATCTTATAACAATATTAATAATTAGCGGGCCAAGTGGAACATGGATGGTAATGGGATATCCAGCGCAAATAAGTCCAACAGATTTAGCAGGTCTAAATTCCACTATATTGTATAACATTATTACTGGCCATCAGAGTGCATCAGATGAATATAGTATAGCCTATAATCATATAGAAAACGCTAGTATTGTAATCTATAACGCTATAGTTAAGGCTAGTTCTTAAAGACTTAAAAGAATCTTGTGATGTTAAACTAAGCTATAAAAACTTTAGAGAAGTTGCCTTCTTTTTGTAGTTTTAAGCTTTCCAACGATTTTGGATATTCTTCCCATCTTGATAATGATGGGAATTTCTTATCACTAATGAGAATAATTTTGCTAAATTTACTTAGAGAATTATTTATGATTTCATCTATATATTTATTGCTAAGAATAACTGGCAAGGCCTCTATCTCATGATACATAGCGTTTTTGAAGAGATAGGAATTTTTCCATACTTCAATTATATTTGTATTATCTTTAAATACCTTATTTTTAGTCCATAAAAATATAGGAACTAAAAGTATATCTCCCTCTGTAATCTCTACGACTCTTCTATCTTTTCCATAATTTTCGAGAAAATTAAATATGAGATTCATATAAGTTCTTCCTAATTTTTCATCGTACATTTTATCTTTATCATAATTCTCATGGAATAACTTATTTAACCAGATATAAGCATCTATTATCTCCTCTTTTCTTCCTATTATTGGATCATAGAAATTGAATTCAGTAAAAGAAGATAAAGCGGGATTAGCTACAATTATTTTGCCTTGAAGCTCGTTTTTTACCTCTTCTAGCCCTTCTTTGAAATAGGTATACGGCATTAAGGGATCAACCGCTATTCCTGGTGTATATCCCCCTTCAGTCCCTGGTACTGAATATTGAACAAATCTGTATATTTCGAAAAATTTACTATCGTTGTACCATTGTTTAAACTTACTAATTCCTTCTTCTTTCCTATCGTTTATTTCTTCCATTATTTTCTCAAATGCCTCTATTGTATCCTTATAATCACCATCTAAATAACCATAAGGTATAAAAATAGGTTCACCCCATTTAGGATCAGCATATTTAAAACCATATCCTTTAACTATATCTGGCAAATACGAATCTAGGAGTGTTTTTATTGCTAATTTCATAGTTGAATGTAGTTGGTCTATATGATGTATTACCTTAACTTTTCTACCAAATAAACTTGGCACACTTTAGCTTACTCTTTAGTAAAATATAAAATCACGCATTTGTGAGAAGTAGAATATTGTAAGTTTCTATTATAAGAGTTTTGACGCCATATAGCCTAGTCCATGCGTTGCAAGAGCTGCTAATAATGCTAATGCTGTCATTTGAACACCTTTTCTCAAGGGTTTTATGCCGCTTAATGCTCCAATTATTGACCCTACTAAAAAGGTCGCTACTCCAGATATTACGTATGAAGCTATTAATCCAGACAATCCAGAAGCTCCTACTATATATGGAAGTATAGGGATTACAGCTCCGGTAATATAAGATACTCCAGTTATTAAAGCGCTCTTAATTGGATTTTCACTAGCCTTAGGATATAATATATCTTCTGCTATATCAACTAGGCTTAATGATACTTTTTTAGCAAGGTCTATGTTAACACCTAATTCTGTGAAGAAATTAATTAACTTCAACTGTACAGCACGTTGATCTATTGACTTTTCTATCTCCAATTTTCTTCTCTCTTGTTCCTTTATATCTCTTTCAGATTTCGTAGATAAGTAGGCTCCTATAGCCATCGAGAGTGTACCAGAAGCACCTACTATCAAACCACCTATGGCTATTAAAAGTGGCGAGGTAAGTGCTCCAGATAATCCGGACACTGCTGCTAAGACTTCTACCAGTCCATCACTTATTCCATATATGAAATCACCAATGTTCTTAGCCTCAATATTTCCTAGAACTTGCTCATGTACTGCCTCATCTAATTCAATTTCCTTTAACATCTTTCTTTCGTCTAAAGAGAAATCCTCCAATTCTGACAATTTTCTATATTTCATAATATCTTCTTCTTCACCTCCTTCGAGAATCTTTATGGTAATATTTAATCCTAATAATTTTCTTATTATTAAATAAAAATTCACTCTAATTTTATCTAATATTGAAAGGTTTTTGACTTTTATATTCCTTTTCCTTGCAATTTCATACCAAAATTCTGCGTGTTTTCTTTCCATCTCAGATAATTTAATGAGTGTCTTCTTGAGCATAGGATCTTTTTCAACCTTAGCGAGGCTAGAATACACTTCATGATCAAATAGTTCTCCTTTATAATTCTTAGTTATGACTTCACTCATATTCTTACATATATTTTAAGTAGTATTTAAGATTAACTCATAATTACTTTTAAATACTAGTCATATCTAATTTAATAGTATTCTAAAAGAGACTCAACATAATTATTAACGTTATTAGTTTAAACTTATAGTCTATGGAAAGTTTTTTGATTTTACAATATGCTATATTTTCTATGAGTCTTCTCGAGAAAGCTAAGAGGCTTAGAGAGTTAGGGGATGAGTATGAAAATTTATTAAATGATGTAATAAATGAATTATTTAAAAAGATTCCGCACTGTTTAGCTATGAACTTTGAGGATTCATTAATGCCAGTTTATTCAATATCAGGTTTAAAGGCTAAAGGTCTATTAGCATTTCCTTATAAATGTGGAAATAAAATAGGATATGTGGTAATAGGTGAAGATGGAGCATTATATTTTGAAGATACCGATGGAAATATTACCAAATTGAATGGTGAATAAAGATTAATAAACTTGATCTCATTTAATATATTCACATTGAAAAGATTAACCTATATAGCATTTTTCTTACCCTTACTATTATGGTGGATTCCAATCTTAGGTCCCTTTTTAACTGGACTTTTGATAAGTTATAACTTTAAGACTAATTATAAATACTCACTAATTATAGCAATAATTTCTTCCATTTTATTATCTTTACTAACTTCATACGTGTTAATTGATTTTATAAAAATTGATTTATTTACCAATTTCTTCCATCTATTAGTTATTATATTAAATATTATAGGAAGTATAATCTGTGTAACTACCTCATATATGTCTAGTAGACATGGTACTTTTTCCAAAATTATCGGTAATTCAATGGAAATAGAGTTTACAGCTAATGATATTGACGAAATAGATAATATACTATCAAATTATTTCAACATTGACATGTGTTCAAAACCTAATATGAAAATTATAGATGAAAATCAAGTAGAAGTTTCTAGGATATGTAATAATAACCTTCGAATAAATTATAAAATATTAAGATCTGGAAAGGTTTTAAGAGTTAAAGCTAAGTTTTTTAATGATATTAGCTATTAAGCAATTCTTCTACTTTATAATCTAGTATTTTTCTGAACCTCTCTTTCATTTCCTTTCCATAAATATCTTCGTACACTAATTCAGATAATTTAACCCTCTTATTCCATCCCTTTTCTTCTAGCTCTGGAATTTTTGGAAAATCTCTGACGTAACCTAATGTTAAATAGCCTACAAGTTCTATTTCTTTTGGAATTTTCAACATTTCCTTAACCTTCTCCTTATCAAAGAATGATACAAAACCTACTCCAATACCTTCTGCAGTCGCAGCTAATCAAAGATTTCCTATTGCAAGTATTACACTATATATTGAAGTTTCAGGCATTGTAGTTCTACCTAAAATATTCGGTTCAACTCTATTTGTATCACACGTAACAGCTATATTTACTGGCGTGTCTAATATAGCTTCTACCTTTATTTTCGAGAACAATGATTTCTTTTTCTCATCTAATAATTTTTCAAATCGCTTTCTTTCCTCCTCCACTAACTCCTTTATTCTCTTCCTTATTTCAAGATCTTTAATTATTATGAAATTCCAAGGTTGAGAGTATCCTACTGATGGAGCTAAGTGGGCTGCAGCTAAAATTTTGGCTAATACTTCATCTGGAATAGGTCTGGTTTGTAGTAAGATCTGACGTCCCTTCTTTTCCTTATTGCAGTATAAATATCCATCTTATATGGACATGCTATCCAAACTTATAAAGAGTGCGTTAAAACTTTTGTAGTACTTCAGTTACTGCCTCAATATATGAAGGATGTGGTGCGACGTAATCTTGAATATCGCTTATTCTCAAATTAAGCCTAATCATTAAGGAAATTAGAGAAATTACCTCTTCGGCATCTTTCATAAAAGCTTGGGCTCCCACTATTTTATCATCTTTGGCACATATTTTTAGAATTCCATCGGTTTCTTTTTCAGTGATAGCCCTCCCTAAACTAGCTAAACTATATTTGAAGCAATTTCCTTCCATTCTTCCAACATAAGCTATAGTTGGGTGTGTATATACTACTTTTGGAATACCATAAGTATCAAACTTCTTTTTCTTCCCCATAATATTCATAGCTGCCAACTTTCCAGCGTAAATAGCCTCATGTGCAGTATGAGTACCTATTATATCGCCTGCTGCGTATATATTGTTAATGCTGGTTCTTAAGTACTCATCGACTGCAATAAATGGATTGTTTCTTAATTCCTCGAATCCTTTTATTGAAGGTTTTCTACCAAATGTCATGTATACTATATCACCTTCTAATTTCTCTCCATTTTCCAATACAACTTCATTAGTCTTAATCTCTTTTACTTCTCTATTTAGATAAAGTTTAATTCCTATTCTAGTAAAGTAATTTGTAATAGCACTGGTAATATCCTTATCTAAATAAGGTAAAAGCGTCGAGTTCTTATCTATAATCTTAACTTCTTTCCCCATTTTTCTTAACATCCAACCAAATTCTATTCCTCCAACATCTCCACCAACTAGGATGAAATTATTAAAATCCTTGTCTAAATAGGGTAAATCTTCAGAGTAAATAATACCATTAATTTTTTCTCTATAAGTCCCAGCAGCTAGAACTATGTAATCTACCTGTAACGATTCATTATTAACATTTAACATTCCAGATCTTAGATACGCATTACCATTTATTACTTCAACATTATTCTCTTCTAAGACATATTCTACCCCCTTTGAAAGTTTAAGAGATGCCTCTTGAGCTAATTTTCTTAATTCTTCCATACTTATTTCAATACCTTTTTTACCAATTTTTTCTAACTCAGTTATCAAATGTATTGGATGTAACATTGCCTTTGATGGTATACAGCCATAAATTACACATGTACCACCTAATCTCTCCTCTTTCTCTATCAATACTACCTTATTTCCACCTTTAGCTAACTCTAAAGCTGCGTAAAAACCAGCTGGACCAGATCCTACAACTCCTATTCTCATAAATATATAGTGTTAAATGAAAGAAAAAAATGTTTCTTATTTATTCTATGGTCATTTTATAGGTTTCTTGGCTTAAAGCTAACCCTATTATTGATATTAAGAATCCAATAGATTCCATTAGTGCAGCAGCAGTGAATGGGCTTATATATGAAGAGAGTAGAGAGACTATTAATGGAGCCCAGCCTGCTATTAAGAAAGCACCATTATAAGAAGTACCAACACCAGTAGCCCTTGAATAAGTTTTAAACTTTTCAGCTAGAAATGCTGGAGTTATAGATATGGGTAAATTAACTAAAAATCCAAATAATAAAGATAAATATAATAAGTTTTCCTTAAATGGTAAATAATAGTAGAATATAATAGAACCTATTATACCTATTATAGATCCTAAGATGCCCATTTTCTTTCTTCCAATACGATCTGATATAAGACCGGCGATTATCATAGATGGAATAGTTGTTATGTTTATATATGTTACTAATATTCCATAATATGATGGAGGTAAATGCATGATTTCACCAAATATTGTGGGCACTAGATTTGGTCCTGTATATATAGCTATCCAAAAACCTACCATTACAATAAAGGGCTTAGGCAAATCCTTTAATCCCCTTAAGGGATTTAAATTTCTTTTAACTTTAGCCCAAACTGATGGTTCAGACATTTTGAATCTTATTAAAACTGCTAATACTGCAGGTATGACACCAATTATAAATATTAATTTCCAATAAAATGTAACAAATTCTTTACCAGTTACAGAAGCTAGATAAGCAAATAATGCATCTGCTCCTATGGCTCCAACTGCAACTCCAGATTGCATTAACCCAGAAAATAACCCTCTATTTTGGCCTACACTTTCCATAACTATTGTAAAACTTCCTGCAACATCACCGCCTATAAAAATACCTTGAAGAAATCTCAGAAGCGACAATAATATACTTGCTAAAAGTCCTATTTGAAAATAGGTAGGTAAAGCTGCTGTTAATCCTATAGAAAGGGAATAACCGAGTACGGTAATCAGTAAACTATACCTACGCCCAAACTTGTCACCTATATATCCAAAAACTATTCCGCCTAAAGGCCTTGAAACAACAGTAAATACGATAGGCAATACTGCACCAAGGAATTTGATACTAGGATAAAAAAGTGAGCCTAAGATAGAAGAAGTAATCAGTACTGCATTTAAGTCATATCCATCCATTATCCATGAGATATATCCTCCAATTACATTACTTAAATTCTCAATTTTCATAAAATCAACCTTTTGCAGTTTGTTAAAAAATTATCTTCATCGAGTTTAAAAAATTATCTTCATCGAGTTTTGCATCATGCATAGATTTTCTGAAAAATATCTATATCTTTGATTTAAATAATAATATTTTTAACTGAAACGCTTTAATTTTGAATAAACTTTTCGCATAACTGTAATAGTAAAAACGAAAAAAGTTATTACTTAGTATTTAGCCTTTACATTTATTCCGTCATATACAAATACTAGATTCTTCTCTAATTCTACAATTTTCCTATCAGTTATTATTATTAAAGGAAATCTCTTTAATTCTCTTTCTAATCTTATCACACTACTAACTCTCAATCTATTAGATTTGCTTTCTGACAATTGCTTTAACATGTCATAAGTCTCTAATAATTCTTTTATATTATAGAAAGTTGCGACGAGGTTCCCTCTTATTTCCACTATACTATCATCGTCTATCAAGAAAACAACATCTAATGCTCCAAACTTTTCAAATAGTTTCTTTAAAGCTTCTTCTATCTGTTTTAAACTCATATTTGAGTTTAGATCTATTGCTATAAGAGGTTCCATAACAGTCATTTACTGATACAGTTATAAGCTTTTTGCCTAATTAATTAAATACTATAGTATCAATTTTTATAATTTAATTTAAATATATCTTAATTCTTAACCACAATTAATTATATATAAAGCTAAATTGTTTGAAACTCATTAATTCTTTATAGTATAAGCCAAAGCTGCCAAAATAAGATTCTAATTAACTCTCTTTTCGAAATCTTTCGAATATCCCTCTTATTATGGTTTTGCCTAATAATTTTCATTTAATGCTTAGATGATTTTCCAAGTACCAAGCTTTATAACAAAATAAAACTAACTATTAATTGTGGCAGTAACTAAAGAGCAACTTTTGAATAGGGCAATTAGCGTAATAGAAAATGCTGAAGCTGAGGGAATAACGCTAAGGTTATTAGGTGGTGCGGCAATAGCCTTAATAGCTAAGAAAGGTTCAGAGTTATATTCTAGAACATATAAGGATGCAGATTATTTTGGTCTTTCAAATCAAAGTATTAAAATTTCTAAGTTTATGGAAAGTTTAGGTCTGATACCGAATAAGAGGTTCAACAGTCTTCATGGGAATACTAGATTAATGTTCTTTGATCCTGTAATTAATTCAACAGTTGATATCTTTCTTGATGAGTTCATAATGTGCCACAAGCTAGTGTTGAAAAATAGGCTAAGAATTATGAAATACACTATACCTACTTCTGATCTGTTATTAACTAAAATGCAGATAATCAATTTAACTGAGAATGATGAAAAAGACATATCTGCGTTATTATATGATATAGAGTTGGGGGATAGAGATACTGAAAAGACACTAGATTATAATTATATTGCAAAGATCTTATCAGACGATTGGGGATTTTATAAAACGTATACGATTAATCACGATAGAGTGTTAGAATTTTTGAAAGAAGATCCTAATAGAAGCATAATAGAACCTAAACTTTTAAAATTAAGAGAGATAATAGAGAAATTTCCTAAAAGTATTAAATGGAAAATTAGGGCGAAAGTTGGGGAAAAAGTTAAATGGTATGAAGAACCCGAAGAGGTAAATGTGGACTTTGTAGAATCAAAGTGAGTAAATTTCTAAAACTTGTTTCTTAGAAAAATGTTGAATTACCTAATATTAATTAATATACCCTTTTACATAATACTAACTTGTGATAGAAAAGGAACTTAGAGATAAGGGAGTTGAAATATTAAGATTTACATGGGTAGGTTTAGATGGTTATATAAGATCTAAAGGAGCATATATAGACCATATTAACGATCTTATTAAGACTGGAATAGGCCTAACAATGGCTATGATAAGTTTTACTCCGATGGATTATATTAGTCCATATGGCACCTTTGGTCCTCAAGATGAGGATGTATTTCTAGTTCCAGATATGAGCACATTTTCAGTATTTCCTCCATCAGCAGTAGTAATATGTAATTTATATAAGCAAGGAAAACCTTGGGAATATGATCCAAGAAGTAGTCTGATAAAAAGCATAGAGAAAATTAGAGAACAATACAATTTTGATATTAAATCGGCGTTTGAGATAGAATTTTATTTAGTAAAGGATAGAAAGCCATTTGATGAAGGTAAATGTTTTGATTCAGCATCATTTTATAATAATCCAATAATTCCAGACATATCAAAAAAGATAAGGGAAATAGGGATAGAACCAATAAGAGTAATAAAAGAGTACGGTCCGGGACAATACGAGTTTGATATAATGCATAAAGATGCGTTAAGAAGTGCTGATGAAGTTGTATTATTTAAGGAAGTAGCTAAACAGACAGCATCCAAATATGGAGTAGAAGCTAATTTCATGCCAAAACCCTTTAATAAATTAGCAGGATCTGGACTACATTTGAACATAAGCCTATGGAATAATAGTAAAAACCTCTTTTATAATCAAAATGACAAATACGGACTAAGTGATTTGGCATATAGTTTTATCGCTGGATTAATAGAACATGCTAAAGCATTAACTGCGATTTCAGCACCTACAGTAAACTCTTATAAAAGATTAGTCCCCGGTTCTTGGGCACCAACTAAGATAACATATGGTTATAATAATAAATCTGCAATGATAAGAATACCGACACCGTATCCAGGGATGTCACAATTTGATAGAAGAATAGAGTACAGAGTCCCAGATCCCTCAACGAATCCCTATTTACTTCTCACAGCAGTACTTGAGGCAGGGTTTGATGGAATAGAAAGGGGTCTGAAACCCTCTGATGCTGTAAATGAGAACGCATATTATAGGAAAGATATAGAAGATATTCCGAGAAATTTGAGAGAAGCATTAAATGAGCTAAAGAAGGATACTAGGCTTGTGGAAAGAATAGGCAGTTCAATAATTGATGAGTTCATAAAGGTGAAAATGGCTGAAGTAGAAGAGTATGAAAGCCTAGTTACTGACTGGGAATATAATGTGTATAAGAATATTTGATGATTCCAATGAAAGTAATAGATTCTCATTCTCATTGGTTCTCAGTTAAAGTAATGAGTGAAAAAGAATTCATTATGGCTTCTGCAGAATCTTGGGGAGAAGGTGAAATAAGCACAGACGTAATAACTATGAACAGGTTAAGGCCATTTTACCTATATTTGAAAAATGAACTAATAAAATTGTTGGGAGAAAATTTCATAGAAGAAAGGAATAGAATGATAAGAGATGATCCTTACAAGTATTTGGAATTATTATTTAAAGATGCACAAATAGAGGGTATAGTAATTGATACTGGTTTTGGAAAGAAAGAAATGGAAATTAAGAACGTGAAAATTAAACTATTGTTCAGAATAGAGACTATTATAAATAAGCTCTTTGACTTACCTTTCGATAAGGCATTAGAAGTATTTGAGGAAACATTAAGGGAGAAGAAGAATGAGGGATATTCTGGGTTCAAAAGCATAATAGCTTATAGAACTGGACTCAAGGTTACTTGTGAAATTGAAAATGCAAGAAGGGATTTCATGGATAATAAAAGAGACTGGTATGGTAAAATAGCTAAGGGATTTAGGGATTATTTATTGTGTGAAACTCTTAGGATTGCAAAGGAATTGGGAGTACCAGTACAAATTCATACTGGAGCTGGAGATAGAGATATAAAATTCGAGTTAACCAGGCCCTCTTATCTTACCGATCTAGTAAGAAAGTATGAGGGAATTGTAGTATTAACTCATGGAGGTTATCCATATCATAGAGAATCAGCTTGGATGTCATATATATTTCCCTCAGTCTATTTAGATACATCTCAAGTAATACCCTTTGCACCTTTAGCAGCATATAGTATACTAAGAGAAATATTTGAGGTAGCACCTTTAAATAAGGTTATGCATGGTTCAGATGCTTTCAATATACCAGAAATTGCATGGCTAGGTTCAAAATTAGCTAAAAAAGCTATTCTTAAAGTAGCTAATGAGTTAGTAGAAAAAATATTTTAAATGAAAAGGAAAGCGAAGAACTTATTAATAGATTTCTGTATAATAACGCAAAAGCGGTATATAATTTTTAATTAAGGGCTGAGGAGGATCATTACTTATCGGAATGAAGCTTATAGAGTGATATATACAATATCCAACCAAATTGGTAGTTGAATTTTGTAAACCTTCTGCAGAGAATATCTCCTCATAACCTTTGCTATTAATTAGATAATAGTTAATCAAATTCTTTGTAGTTATTGCATTATTTGATGTTAGTGCCACTAATACAGCCCCACCATATTTGTTTATAATTTCTATAATCCCACCAAATCCACCTATTGCCTTAACGCTTTCAATAGTCTTTATTGTTATATTCTGTCCATTAAACAGATTTTCATAGTAGTAGTTTAAGCCTAGATCTAAAGTACCATTTTGATAATAGCTTAAATTATATGGTATTACGTGAGGATTAGTTATAGGTATAGCTACTGCAGATAATTGTAAGAATATTGGGTAAGATATTTCATAGTATAAAGTAGAATTATATAGGTTACCCATCTCTATGGCCTTTTCCATGAAATTCTCTCCCAGAAAAGCTTTTTCATATATTTGATTAAAGGTTTGATATGCATAAAACCTGCCTTGCTGTATCACATCAGTATATTCTGTACCATACTTGAAATTAAGCAATGCGGAATAGTTAATCAGATAAGACCCTCCTTCTTGATAATACTCTCCTAGTTCTCCTGGATTAAATATTGGAGAAGAATCCATAAACCTTGAGTATTGTGATAGCAAAGTACCACTAATTAAAGGATTTGAAGAATTAACCCATAGTAATAATACTCCACTTATATCCCAGTCAAATGCCGTACTACCAGTTAATTGTAATGCAGTTAATAGATTAGTTACAGTTACCGCTATATTTCCAGAAGATCCTAAGGCTAAAAGCGGAGTTAAATCTATAACATAAGGACTGTGGAAGGATAATGTATTTATTGACGTAACTGGTTTCCACCACAATAAGTTAATCCCACCAGTGTAAATAGTTTCATAGGGGTTTACTATTCCAACAAGTCTTCCATCATATAATACTTGAATCTCTCTTGTAGCTGGTTCATTAGCATACCAGAACTCATCCAACCCTCCACCTTCTTCATATAACATTAAAGCTAATCTATACGTGCCATTAGGAATAGTAATATTTTGTGAGATATAATCATTAACTGGATTTAATATTATGTATGAATAGTTATATTTGCTTAAAAACAGTGGTATAAAATAATTTGGCAAGCCTTTAGGCGGAGTACCAGGATACAGATAAAGTGTTACATTCATCTTATAAATCCCAGTTATACCTATTTTCGCGTCATAAAAGTTCTCTAATACAAGCTGAAAAGTTACATTACCTTGTAGTAAATTCTCAAACATCGTTACATCAGTTGAAGCAGTAGAATTTAGTAACTCTTGCGTAGATCCCCAAAATATTGGAACCCCATTAGCGAAAATATATACTGGCCTATCATATTGGGCACCATTAGATTCATTTATACTTACATTTAAAATTTCCATACTATAATTTCCTCTTGGTATATTTACAGTAACTATATAGGGTTTAAGTCCACTATTGTTAAAAATAGCATTAGTAGCTATTGGTACTTTAATGGGCGTAACGTTAGGGGGGTGAATCTGGTAAGCTTCAAATGAATAATATGAAGGGTCATACTGTATTTTTCCACTGTTTAGTGTTGTAATATTCCCTAATATTAATGGTTTACTTATACTTGTCTCAGAAAAAGGTAGTGTAGAGATAAGTGGAATAATAACGATCGCTAGTAATAGTACTAATAGTACAAGCGCTCTCATCATTTCCCACCACCCCTTCTCATTAAGATAAATAATATTGCTATTATTGAAATTATTATTGAAATTATAGCTAATATAATTGCTGGTAATATGAGCGAGCGCAGAGATGTAATGGATTTCTGCAGGCTAACCAAATGATAACTGTTTATTACATTAAAAGTTAAATTATATGGTAAACCATCTGATACTGTAACAGTAAATAGATAGTTACCATCAGCTAGGAGAGATGCATTAAATGGTATACTTACTAGTATTGAGGTAGGAGAGGATGAGATTATATGATAACTAATTGGTTGACCATTAACTGAGATTCCTAATAATTTCAAGTATTCTCCAGATATATTTACCATTATTAATTCTTTACCAATAGTTATATTTGTTGGGGAATATTCTAATGTTGGTTTTGGTATTGTGGAAATTGATGTAACGTTTTGCATATTTACTCCATTTAACATAATTACTGAATTAGCTTGAGAAAACGCGTATGTAGAATCTTGAATGATTGATGAAGTAATATTAATCTTTGAATTATTTGCAATTATAGCTATTTCTTTACCGCCTATCTTTGACTCAATAATATTAATTGTTGAGTTCTCTGTTATTATTTGGTTAACAGTAGATGAGCTTATGATAACTTTTGAGTCCTTAACTACTAGTGTATTTGCAATCACATTATCCAAAATCAGGTTAGTATTATTAGTTACCGTAATATTATTTATTTTAACAAAGGATATCATGTACGTAGTAGAATTAACTTTAGAAAGTAATGGTAAATTCGTATTGCTTCCATTCACCTCTATATTATTCATAAACGTATAAGGTAGAACGTTAAAATACGAGTATGAAGTAGAATATAAATTATATCCCTCAGATGATACTCCAGAAATTATAACATTCCATGGTCCAGAAATGGAATAAATTGGAGAACCCTGGTAAATAGAACCTCCAAATATTGAAGGAATCTGATAAACACCTATCCATTCTTTAAGTGTTGAATTATATTGCAATGGTACTCCAACTTCAGAACCTATAATTAAAGACTCATAATTAAGTTCAGTAGGCAATATAGTCGCGGTAAACATGCCATATTTTACCTCAGTCCCATTTGGATATGTTATATTTGCAATAATCTTTAACCATTCTCCTTCATAGGCCATAGTATTTACTTTAACATTATAATTCAAATTAGCTGGTGATACATAGAAAGCTGTTGTGAAATTAGAGCTTAGTAGACCAACAGAAGTATTTGTAACAGAGTTTATTACCACATTATAAAATCCTGGTGCTAAATTATTGGGAATGGTGAAATTTCCTTCATAAAGAAAGAATAACGAATAAATACCGAATTGAACTACATCAGGGGCGGGTATTAGTTTTATTTTGCCTATAAGTGCTCCTGAAGAATTATATATAAATGCTGTTACGTTAGAGGTGAATAATCCAGTAAATTGGGGAGTAAGTACTTCATCAATAATAGTAATATTTTGCCCTGGAGCTGCAGCAGGGAAACCATTATTAACAGGCGTTAAAATTGCACCGAAATTATATTCCCCGAAGTAAACGTAAGAATACGCACTTCCATACGAGTCGTTTACAACTAATATATAAGTTCCTTGTGGTAATGGGGGTAATAGTGCGTAAGCACCTTGATACATGCCTGGACTAATCATTACTAAAGGAATTTTAGCTAGTAATTGCCCATTTTTCACCAAATA
>JAVYOH010000033.1:0-14648 GCA_038734615.1 Saccharolobus sp.
TAGAAATATATAATATATTTACTAAAGAGTTAAATAAAAAGAACTTGTCTTAAATTTTGATGAACCCGTTATACTCTATTCTCATTGGAATTGTTCAAGGAATATCCGAATGGCTTCCAATAAGTAGTAAAACTCAAGTGTTATTAACTTCAGAGTTCTTATTGGGGATAAGTGTAACAGTAGCATATACGTTTGATCTCTTTATGGAAATGGGATCTATAGGTTCTGCCGCAATTTATTTTAGGAATGATATAAGAGAAGCGTTAAGAGATAAAAATCTTCTATTATTTCTAGTAATAGTAACTTTATTTACTGGATTAGTAGGAGTTCCACTATACATACTCTCTGAAAAGGTATTGAGTACGGTATCTTATAATGCTGGTATACCTATGTTAATATTGGGTATTGCATTAATCATTGACGGTATTTATATAAAATCTTCGAGAAATAAAATAATCCCTAAAAATTCTGAAAATGTAAAACTAAGAGACATGATAATAATAGGAATTGCTCAAGGCTTAGCAGCTCTTCCAGGTGTAAGTAGATCTGGAATTACAGTCTCGACAATGCTGTTTTTAGGTTATTCTCCAGAAAATGCTTTTCGATACTCATATTTAGCATACATTCCAGCCTCTTTAGGCGCAGTTGGTACTACCCTACTTTTCACTAAGCATAATATAAATGAAATATTTAACATATTAGGTTATGAAGGAATATTACTTGCAGTATTTTCATCACTGGTAATTGGGATAATAACTATTTCATTTTTACTAAAAATAGCTAAAAAGAGCAGTGTATATGTAATAGATTTCATTTTAGGAATTATTGCGATAACTTTTAGTAGTCTTCTTATCCTAATCTCTTAAAAAGATGATGAATTTTTGGGGATAGATCGATGATATACTTTCAGCGGGCTGAAGATAAACTATCTTGAACAGCTTTAACTCCTTCACCAAACCTTATTGGCTCTCCTAATTTTTTCAAAGTTCTTTCAATTACACTAATTGCTACTATTGCATCATTAGGGGTAACCCAACCCATATGACCTATTCTAAAATATTTAAATGCAGGGTGTACACCAGGAGCAAACTCAACCCCCTCACTGATACTCTCTGAAAGAACCTTTGCTGGTTCTACTACCTTTAAAATTACTCCAGTTACAGTATTACTGTAGGCCTCAGGCTTTTTGGCTACTATCTCTAATCCTAAAGCTTCTATCCCAGCTCTGATAGCACGTGAAACTATTGAATGCCTCTTTATCCTATTTTCTATTCCCTCTTCTTCTATAAGCTTAAATGCCTTAGACAATTGCATTATAACATGAACTGGAGGAGTAGAGAAGTACATAGGTTTACCTTCTTCCATAGATCTCATAACTGATAACCAATTCTTTAAATTCAAATAATATCCAGCTATGGAATCTTGATTTAGAAACTCCAAAGCTTTAGGAGATAATACTAATAATCCAGCACCAGCTGGAGCACCTAAAGCTTTCTGACTTGCAGTTAAATAAACATCTACATTCCATTCCTCTGCTTTTACCTCCTCAGCACCTACACTAGAAACTCCATCAACCACAATCAATTCCACATCTTTTCTTATCTTACTAACCACATCTTTTATAGGCTCTCTAACTCCAGTACTTGTTTCAACATGTGTTAATGTAACCATCTTGTAATTATCCTTTTTAACTTCCTCCGTAACTTCCTCTGGAGTAACATAATAACCTGGACTAGGCCTTAAGACTTTAACATCTACTGGATACCTCTTAAATATCTGTTCCCATCTATCTCCAAATACTCCATTAGAGACTACTAAGATTTTATCCTTAGGTTTAAGTAAGGAAGTAACACTTTCCATTGCAGAAGTTCCACCGCCAGGTATTATAAAAGGCTGATAATTCTTACTTACTCCCATAACGTATCTTAAACCCTTAAGTGAATTAGAAAAAGCTTCTATAAACTCCTTAGACGTAAATCCTACATTGTTTTCCAAACCAGCTATTAAAACGTCCTCTTTAATTGTAGTAGGACCTACATGGAGTAAAAGTTTATCCATATGTTTTAGTTAGTCATACTCCTTTATTCTTTTCTATATTAAAGGGAAACTTTTCGAGTCTATAAGCGGAATCCCAGAACATGTATTCATATACAGAAGCAGTTCTAAAATGTACTTTCATTTTCCTAAATTCCTCACTACTAACATTTAGATTATCTATAATGCTTAATACTGCCCTAACCCCTTTTTCATATTCCTCTCCACCATAAGTTTCTATCCATTTTTGATAGTAGAAATCCCTTGAGCCTTTCTTAAACAATTCCTTACCCACTTCCATATATATCCAATAGCAGGGTAATACTGCAGATAATATCTCATGAAAAGGTCTAGCATAAGCTACAGCAACTAAGTATGAGGTATATGCTAAATTTGTGGGACTCATCTCATATTCTTCTGTATTTATATTAAATTCGCTTATGTAAAATTTATGTAATGCGGCTTCAACTTTTATTGCATCTTGTACGTGAGATATAAATAAAAGCGACTGTTCCTCATTTTCGGCCTTAGCAGATAATATTGTTAATACCTTAGAAAATTCTCTTAAATATAAATAATCTTGAATTATATAATATTTGAACTTTTCTCTATCTAGTTTTCCTTCTACTAGTTCTTTAATGAATGGATGCTTAAGAATAGAATCGTATACATCAACTATTGAATTCCACAACTTTTCGCTATTTTTCATGAATTTACTTTACTTTTCCCACTATTAAACTCTTTCAATCTAAAAATTGAAAGTTCTCGATATAATTATATTTTTAAAAAACGTATTATAGATAATGAGCGCAAAGGATATTATATTGAAAACAATAAAGAATCCTTTGCTAGCTAAAGCATTTACAAAAGTAAATAGAGAAGACTTTCTGCCAGATGTTCTTAAAAAATTCGCATACGATACACATTATGTAAATGATGCTTTTTACATAACGCCAAATATAACTACAACCGCATTAAAGTTAGGAATATATATGCTTGATATTCTAGACTTAAAGGAAAATCAGAAAGTTTTGGAAATAGGCACTGGAATAGGATATTATACTGCATTAATAGCTGAAATTGTTGAAGATAAAAACGTGGTTACGCTTGAGATAGATGACGTGATGTATGAATATGCAAAGAGAGTTTTACTACCTAGGTATCCTAACTTAGTTTTAGTAAAGGCTGATGGAAGCTTAGGATATGAGAAGGAAGCCCCGTATGATAGGGTGATAATATGGGCTTCTTCACCTACTTTACCTTGCAAAATATATGATCAACTAAAAGAATCTGGAATTTTAGTATTACCAATTGGTGGTGGTAAAATTCAAGGATTATATAAGGTTGTTAAAAAAGGATATAACCCTGAAATAACAAGGTTAGGAGACGTGGTTTTCATGAAGATGAGGGGACTATTCGGTTTTTATGAAGAAGATGATGACCCTACTGATAAGAAAATCAAGAATCTAGAAGAAAAAATAAACAAAATCATCTCTAAACTTAAGTTAGATAAAGCTTAGAAATTAGGTTTAATAATTACAAGATCGAAATACTTAATATAATGTTGCTATCAGTGAGAAATTTAACCGTTAAATACGGTTCCTTCATAGCCGTAAATTCGTTAAATTTTAGTGTAGATAAAGAGGTTTATTGTCTTTTAGGTCCTAACGGTGCTGGAAAGAGTAGTACATTAAAGGCGATAATGAATATGGTACCCTTTGAAGGGGAAATAGAAATATTAGGTATTAGAAACAAGGAAAAAGTAGTAAAGAATTACATTGGTTATGTTCCAGAACAACCAGCTCTTTATGAATACATGACTCCTGCTGAGATAATAGGATTTGTAGCTAGTTTAAGGGGGATAAGGGATTTAAATAAAATATCAGCCCTAGTTAGAGCATTCTCTTTAGAGCCTTATATGAATACTCCAATAGCATCTCTATCGATGGGGAATAAGCAAAAGGTTTCAATAATATTGGCACTTATTCATGAACCAAAATTATTAATACTTGATGAACCATTTAATGCATTAGATGTAGTATCAGTAAAAATATTTAAAGAAATTATTCAGAATCATGTGAAAAATGACGGAGGCGTATTATTTTCTACACATATAATGGAGATTGCGGAAAAAATATGCAATAGAATAGGAATAATAAATAAGGGTTCTATGATCATGGAAAAACCTACTGAAGGAATTAGAGATTCTGGGAAATCTTTAGAGGATATATTTTTATCTGTTACTGGGTTAGATGAAGAAGTAAAAAACATCTTAAAGGGACTAGAATGAATAAAACGAAAATATATGATGTTGTGTATAAGCAAATAGTATATTTAATGTATACGAGTAGATCATTCGGACTACCATCTAGAGATAATTCAGTAAGCAGAGCTATAAGAAATTCTACACTAATCAGAATAAGCAATGTAATTGCGTATAGTATAGCTATAATGGTTGTAGGTATTATTTCAGCATTTACAAAAAATGCTCCCCTCTCTCTAATATTCATGGATTTAATTATATTTGCAAATATTATCACTACTGGCTTAAATATAATGTTTTTTGTTAGTAATTCAGATCTAAAAACATTCTTACTTTCACTTCCCCTAAATGATAAAGAGGCCAGTTTTGCTATAATTAGAGGTATATTCGAATTCTTCTATTATGGTTTTCTCATTTCCATAATATTCACACCGATTATCGTTTTCTTTTCCACCTTATCAGTACTACAAACAATCATGTCTGAATTAGAGGTAATATTCGTATTCTCAATCTCTTTTGCCCTAATGATAATAGTAGGAAAGAGAATTAAATTAGGTATAGCGTCTACATTATTTAGGGTTGGGACTTCATTATTCTGGGTACTTTTTATAATATTGCCTTACGGATTCACTTTTAGAAATTACAGTTTACCATATTACTTATTACCAATATTTCCATTTGCATTTTTTAACATTTTAGGTATAATATTATCTATAACTTATGTAATTCTTTCCTTACTCTTAACTTATAGGCAAATTTATAAATTCCTTGACTATAACATAATAACCTCACATAATGTAAAATACAAGATTAGGTTACAATCACCATTCATAACATACTTATATAAAGATCTTAAAGGACTCCTAAGAGTACCTCAGGCTAGCTTTTTACTTACAATACCAGCATTCGCATTATTTTTTTCATTCTTTGCACCAACAATAGCAATATACTACGTAATTTTCATGATAACTACGTCATCAATAGGGTTAATACTATTAGAAGCCTCTGGACTACAACTCTTAACTACCTTACCCTCAGGATTAAAAAGCTCCTTCCTATCTAAACTAACAATTGTAGCATTAATATACCTAATTAGCATAATAATCTTTTCAGCATTTGGCAAAGACCTCGAAAGTCTAATTATGTTACCTTCGTTATTAGCTAGTGTTGAACTTAGCTTAATAATTTCATATAATAATGTAATTAAGGGAAAAGGCGTAAGAATAGGTGACCCCATTTCACTACTTATTAGAGAGATAGAAATTAACTCAATAATAATTGTTTCAATTATATTACTACACTTCAATCCAATTTACTCTATAATATTCTCGAGCATGATGTTAGTCTTAATGAGTATCATAGCATTTAAAAAAATAACTTAAAAATTAGGCTTAGAACTTCTTATAATAAAAATAAGTACTACGATCAATATTAAACCAACTATCAGCAATATTATGCCTACAAATAGCCCATTCACACTCTTAACGAAAGTTTCTGTAACTGGACTAGTAATAGTAATATTAACACCATTAGACGCATTATACGTTCCAACCCACTTTCCTTGCTCATAAATAGGTAAGGACTCACTTAAGGTAACAATACTACCATAAGGCAACCACATAGAAGAACCATTAATATTTACCAAATACTCTCTCACTGGAATTACGCTAACATCTAATGGCTTAGTTACATCAAGAGTATAGTTAGTAGTATTATAGAATATTCTCTCATTAGTTGATATATAATAATATTTAAGTACTTTAATGATTTCGCCATTAGGAACCCAAACCTCGCTAGTGTTTATACTTTCATTATTAATAATGAAAATTACTGGATTATTGGCTTTAACTAAGAATTCTTCCATATCCTTTACAATTACATTTAGACTATGATTTACAGTGAAATTCATAGGAGTTATAGAAAGTATAATATAACGAGTATCATTGGTTACATAATAAGTGTAATTTAGAAACATAATAGGGGTCCCCTCATCATACCAGTTTGGCTTAAACGTTACTAAACTGGTGTTCACTATGGCTTTTACTGGAATATTTGAGGTCAAATTGATATAATATTGTATAACATAAGACAATCTTAGGAAAATCGGCTGATTGATAATTATAACATTTTGAGCTATATTCTTCCCATTAACACTTATGCTAACTAAATATTGCCTTTCTGTAGAATTAAAATACCATATTCTATAAATAATAATTTCAGTACCATTATCGTACCAATTACTATTTAAAGTAACGTTTTTGCCATTAACGTAAGCATATACAAGGCGATTAGAAGATATGTTCAAAAAATACTGTGACAACGTTGTTATTGAAATATTGATAGGATTATTGACAACAAATGAAGAGTAAGGCGAAATATTTGTAATAATTAACCTTGACGTATTATTTATATAATAGGTGATATTCTCTATATTAATTTGCGTACCAGAATTGATCCAGAAAAATGATGGTAAGGTCTCGTTAGTACCATTAATCAACGCAAAAACTGTTATAGGAGAAATAACATGAATGGGGTATTGCTTAACTGCAATAATTTTAATAATAATTGGATTTTTGATAATAATATTTTGTGATGGAAGTATATTTACAATTAAATATCTATATTCATCATTTAATCCATAGTAGGTAATATTCTCTACCTGAATCGACGTATTAGCATTATACCAATTAGAAGATAGTGTAGTATTAGAACCGTTAATTAATGCGAAAACTCTTATGGGAGAAATTATTTTAACAAAATATTGAACCAGACTTTTGATAAATACTGTATAAGATTTGTTTACAATTATTATATTTGAAGGTGATATCTTAGTAATTGTAATCCTAGTTACGTTGTTTGGATAGAATGTCTTATTATAAATTTGAATTATTGTATCTACATTAAACCAATTGGAAGATATTGTTGTATTTGTTCCATTTATAGATCCAAAGACGGGTAGAGAAGAAACTAACTCTACATAATACTGTAAAACATAAATTATAGAAATATTTACTGGACCTTTTAGAGTAAATTGGAATGAGGGGTAAACTGAAATAATATACAACCTTGATTTGTTATTATAGTAAGTATAATTACTAATTGATATATTTGAAGAGCCATTATACCATCCACTAGTCAAATTGAAAGGCATGTTATTTACGCTTGAATTAACCTTAATGTTAACATTTACATAATATTGGAGTTGATAATATAGGGTTAAATTCCCAGATCTTAAGACCTCAATTGGGGTTTGATTAATTAAAATTATTCTACTAAATCCTTTAACTATAAGAGTAGGCACAGTTAGATTAGTCCCAAGATTAGCGAAAATTAAGGATGGCAATTCAGACGTTTTAATATAATTCAAACATTGATAAGTCACATTCAATTGCTGAGTAAAGTTACCCCCAATTATTTTGTAGTTTAGAAAAATTGGGTAAAGATCTCCAGTTACAAAATATACTCCATTGGAAGCTTCAAATGCTCCTCCGAAAGATAGATTATAAAAAGTGTAATTGTTTTGTGCCAAGTAATCATGAGTTACATAAAATATATTGGAAGAGTTTTGAAATTCGTTTGCACCTAATGTGAAATAACTAGAAAAGTATGGCAGTTTATATATTACGCCTTGTTCACCTCCATAATAAGGCCTACTATGATACCATTCAGTCATTAGCCCAGTTATAAAACCATGAATTAGATTATTGCTAGTAGTAAACGTTGTTCCTTCTGCCTTGACTGATACGCTAGCCTTTGCCCCGGTGTAAATATCATATGCAGAGAGTATAATATTAGAGCCAGAAAAATACATCTCAAGAAGTACCTCATCCCCACTGTTAACTTGCCCATTGAAATTAACTAAGAATGGACCAATTACTGGGCTTCCATTACTAGCCCAAACCATATAAATTAAATGAAATCCCGGATCATAAGACCCATTACTATATGGCCAATTATATGCTACACCAAGTTGATACCACCAGCCATTATTAGTTATCGCATTTATCAAATATGCTGGTCCATAACCTGATATAGATGATTGAGCGATTACCTTCACATATGCCGACATATTAGTAGTTACCGGATAGGAATTCAGTACAATAAACAATTGCTCATCAACTAAAGTTATTTCTAAGTTACTTGCAACTAAGGGCGATAATGGCAATGGCTTAGCTATATTATGATTATTTATTAATCCTACTTGAGGAATAATTAAAAGTATTACGATTATTAACTCCCATTTCATTAGTTATGTATTTTATATTGAAGCTTTAAGTATTTCTCCAATACTGTATTACTAATTAATTGTAATCCCTTATTAGATGCCTAAAACATAATATTTCCTATGCATCTTAAGAGGCATAAGATATATAAATAATGAATACTAATACAGAAAATGATAACATGTTATCACCTATACTTTTTATTAAAATCTCTTTTTTAGTTATAGCTTTAGTCATGGCGATCCTTGGTTCAATATATGTAGGAATAGCTTATTTTAACGTTTTTCCTAAAGTAAGAAATGGATTGTATACCATAGGAGTAACATTAGTTGTCGTATCTGCAACATTCATCCTACTTACAATAGTGTTACTTCGATAATGTTTTGTTTTTATATATCTATAGATGATAAGAACTAAACAAGTTACAAATACTCATAATCTATACTAATATTTATGATAAGAAGATTACTGAAAATATTTTTCGCTTTGGCTCCTAGAGTGCTAGCTTATAGAGAGTTTAGGCAAAGAATATTAAAAGGCAAACCAATTAGCGTAAAAGAGATTGAAACAGAAGCTAAAAAATTCGTTGATACTCTAATTGATTTAGGGCCTACTTTCATAAAATTAGGTCAAGTTCTATCTGTTAGACCAGATGTAATGCCAGAAGCTTATATAAAAGAATTAGCGAGACTCCAAGATGATGTACCGCCTGCACCATATGATGAAGTAGAAAAGATAATCAAAGAAGAGATAGGGGAAGACTTAAAGATAATAGATAAGAAACCTATATCTGCTGCATCGTTAGGGCAAGTTTATTTAGGAGAATATAAAGGAAAGTTAGTTGCTGTAAAGGTAAATAGACCTAGAATTAGAGAGATTGTTAAGGAAGATATAGAAGTAATAAAAAGACTTCTACCACTTCTTAGACTGATATTTGATGAATCTTTTGTGGAAATTATAAAGATATTTATGGAAGAGTTCTCCAAGAGAATCTTTGAAGAAATGGATTATAATAAAGAAGCATTTTATTTAAATAAGATTAAGGAAGAATTATCGGATTATCAAACATTGAGAATTCCAAATGTAATAAAATCCACAAAGAGAGTATTAATAATGGAATATATAAGGGGATTTAAGGTTACGAGTGATGAGGCTAAGAAAATAGTAGATAAGAAAATATTAGCTTATAGAGTATTTAGACTATTTATGTATTTATTATTAAATAAAGAATATTTCCATGCAGATCCTCATCCTGGTAATATAGCTGTAGACGAAGAAGGTAACTTAATACTTTATGATTTTGGAATGGCAGGGAGAATTGATGAGAAGACGAGAAGCTTATTGATAAGAGCTTATGTTGCAATGGTTAGAATGGATTCAGATTCTCTAGTTAGAGTATTGGATCAGTTAGGCGCAATACAACCCTTCGCAGATAGGAAAGTATTATCTAGAGGATTAAAACTTTTCATGCAAAGTATGGAGGGAATAGAAATAGATAGGCTTGAATTAGAAGACTTCATGAAATTAGCTGATGAAGTATTCTTCAAATTCCCTCTAAGAATGCCTTCTAAATTAGTGTTACCTTTCAGAATGATTAATGTTCTAGATGGAACCTGTAGGGAAATAGATGAAGATTTTGACTTTGTAAAATCATCTATAACGTTTTTGGAAGAAGAAGGATATACTACAAAAGTAGTTATAGAACAAACCAGAGAATTATTAGATGGTTTATGGAACAGATTTAGAAATTTTCTCTTATCGTATTCCCAACAACAAGAGGTACAGGTCTATAATAGAAAAGAAAATTCCATATTGCAATATACACCACAATTAGTATTAGTAGCAACAATAATATTATACATTTTCACAAAAAATATTACTTTAACACTTATAATGATAATACTTGCACTATCTTTAATGCTTAATAATAATAGAAAATGATACATTAAAAAAGAATATTATTACTATTTACTCAATTTTTACTGACAATGCTCCCTCTATCGGTATCCTTATCATTAATACTCCGTTTTCATATTTTGCAGAAATCTGAGTATCTTTCTTAACTTTTGCCGGTAAATGAATTATCTTATAAATCTTTTTAGGCCTCTGTAACACATATTTAGTCCCAATATATTGTATTTCCCTCTCTGCGGATATTATTAAATCGTTCTGGGCAGTTATTCTCACATTTATTTTATTCTTATCAAAACCCGCTAAATCAGCTACTACTACTAATTCTCCACCTTCCTCATACATATCAATTGGTGGGATTACAGACTCGTAAAATTCCCTACTTAATTCACTAATTCTCTTACCAACTTCCCTCATTATCATATTCATCATGACTACCATCTCCTACTTCTTCTCCACAATATTTTCATGATCTTATATATTACATACCATCTCAGTATCTTTCTCATATTACTTAATTTCTCACCATTAATTATAAAGGTTTCTTAGCAAACTAAGCATCAATCCTAGAATACCTAACTTTTAATTAATAACGCCAAAAATAATTTAAAACCGTAATACGCTATTAAGAGGAAAAACATAAATTATAAAAAGGAAAAATGTAAATTGATAGTGTTAATAATGACTATGGCTGAGGCTTTGAATAAGATAATTAATAAAAAAAGAACTGCTTTAAGACTATCCTATTATCCATTCTTAATGGCAGTAAAGGATACTATGCCAGTTGAAAACATGCTAAAGAGAAAAAGAGAACTAAATACAATATTAGGCAGACTATATGCTGAAAGCAGAAAATATTTGTACAAATATGCAAAAGACAAATATTATTGCACATGTGGAAGAACATTCACCTCAGCATATGATTTTTACTCACACGTATTTAGAGAACATAAATTATCAATAGAAAATTAACAAAAAACCCTTTCATTCAGGCGGTATTTCCTTATAAGTTAACGTTAAATCTATTCCTCTCCTCAAGCGATAGAAATAGGAAACTATGAAGATAATAGCTCCAGAACCTATTAAACTCACTATATACATTATACCCGGTAAATAAGGCTGACCATTACTACCTATAACTCCAAAATATGGATTACTAAATGCCTCATAACCTAAAAATGCTAAAAATGCCATTGATAGGATAGAGGAAACAATTATACCTTTACTCCTCTCGTTTACACCCTGCCTTATTCCCGCTACACATACTAACATTAAATAAGCTATAGCCAAAGGAGTGTAACTGTATAATGCCTCATAACCAGTTGGACTTATTATAGGTACTGCTAAAAACACTAGAGTAATTAAGAAATCAAGCAAATGAGCATAAGCAGGAGAGCCTTGCTTATTAAGTCTAGAAAATATTTCAGGAAATAGTCTATCAAATGAAAATGCGAAAATATATCTTGCAAAAACAATAACACCAAAGGTCATTACGAAAAACTCCCAAGCGATAAGACCAATTCCTATAAACCACTGCAATGCCTCATTATTAGCTAAAGCAATCGCAACTGACCAGAAATTATATGTATAAGTTGGATAAAGGGAAAAATTGAAACCATAACCTCCTGCGATATCCATTAACAAAAACGGAATTGTGATAAAAACTAACGTCAATAAACTACCTAAAATTAAATTATATTTTAAACCATTCCTACTCTTTATCTCAGCAGCAACTGCAGGCCCAGCATATAGCCAAATATACGCAAAAGATGCAAAATAAGGAATCATGTAAAGAGTAGAAGACAAGCTAAAAGTAGGACCAGTATAAGGCTCTACAGTTAAATTAAAACTCTTAATGAACGGGTAAATTTTACTATGAAAATCTGGAATATTAATGGCTAAAACTAATATAGCTACTAAAGTTCCTAATAAAGATAAAATACCTAAAGCTGAGTTTAGTGTATAACCCCATTTAGGCTTTAAAATATTTATTAAAATCACTATTCCAAAAGCTACTGCTGCTAAACCATAAGCTAAATAAACATTACTAGTAGTAAAAACATCATTAGCTAAACTAACTAAATAAGGCTGAGAATGCAAAGTGCCTATAGTTAGTAAAACAGTGCTTATAGCAGAAACTGAGAAAAAAGCTGATAATGCAAAGTATGGAGGCATATTAAAGGCTATAGCAATACCCATAATAGCACCTAAGGGACCATTTAGCCTTCTAGAAAGCCAAATATAATCCCCACCGGTCCTAGGTATTCTTTGAATAAGATAAGTATAGAGTATAACAAGAGGCAAAGTGAACAAAAAAGTAAGAAAAGATGACAACCAAAGTACTGCACCAGGCACTATATAGGGGCTTATACCTATGAAAATAGCTAGACCAGCACCCATATTAGCGACGTTTAACATTACAGCATCAATCAAGGAAACACTCTTAACTAATCCAGAACTTTCCCTAACGAAAAGCTTTGGCATAATTAAAAATATTAAAAGTTATTTTTAAGTCTATCCACAGAAAATGAGTTCGTGAAATATTTATCTTTTTAATTATAAAAAATAATATTAAAGTGAGAATTCCAATTAAGCATAAAACAAAGAGGTCAGACTTGTGAGAAAACACCTCGACGATACCTTTAAACTAAATTAAAGGAATCCAAATTAAGATGAAGAGAATTATAACCTTACCGCTATAGAGGGAAAGAGAGAATTATTAAAATGATTATTTCCTCAAATCAAAAGGTAATGAAAACTCCATTGTAATATCTTTTTCTAAAATCATAAGAGCAAACCTATCAGAATATAACTATTATATAATTGTAAATTAAGATAAGATAAGTAAGTGTAATAACCTTCTTATGAGTTAAAATTCAGCTAGCTAACTTAAAACCCTCTTTGTAGAACATACTTAGAACCACTCATTAAGAAAAATTAATAGAAATATTTATGCAAACTAAATTAAAGTAAACATTCGTTTAATAGTTAACTAAATACTATGAAAAAACAATTAAGAAAAGTAATTACTTAGTTAAACCAAATCTAGTTCCTCTAAATAATAATATCAAAATTATTGCTATACCACCAAATAAAATTATATACGCCATTATCCTATTCGCTATTGCGTAATTCGAATTATTTAAATTCAACATTAAACCACCAGTAGTTACATTAAAATGAGGAAGTCCAACACTTTTATTATAAAAATTAGTTAACCAAAGAGTATAAACAGTCTTACTTGCAACTTGACCATTTTCACCAAACTGAAGAGTAATAACTTTTTCTGCCAAACCATCAGAATTAAAGAAATAATAGGTTTTTATTTCTATGCCAGCAACAGTACCACTTCTACATATTACATAATAGGGACCAGTGCGGTTAATATAATATAAAGATTGATGTAATAAAGTAATGTTTTCTCCTAAAAAGTTAGGAGAAACGTAATAAAAGAATATTGGAAATGTGGAATTTTGAATAGAGGAAGACCAATTCAAAGCCATAGATGAATTCCATGAAATTAATTGAAATGACACGATAACGGAGCCATTTGGAAATGTTTTATTTATGTATTGAATCATAGAAAATATCTGGATAGTATAATTGTCAATGCTATTATAATAAAATGCGGTTGCATTATATATTGCAAAAGTACCGCTACTTAATTGAGGAACACTACTAAACGTTATTGGAAATAAAAAGGATAAGAAAAAGAAGAGAAACAACAACAACGACAATGTAATAATTAGCTTAAACATAAAGAATCACAGAAAAAAAGGCAATTAACTTTCACATGAGACTTATTATGATGTTATTATTGCACTTACAGTAACACTTTGTCCATTAGATAACTCTAACGTTAAAGTAACAGTAGACCCCACTAAGTTATTTAAGCTAGAAGACATTGATGATAAACCTGATATTGTAATTGCGTATGAACTAATACCTGCGGTTATAGAAACACTACTGCCACTACTACCCGAATACGCCGAGTAGATGTTGCCGTTATATAGGACTCCTTGGACATAGACAGTCCCTCCAGTATTCTTTAACGTTACAGTAAGAGTATCTTTGCTGACACTTAGTGTTGCAGTGCCTACTTGTGTAACTTGAGCACTTGACGTGAATGATCCAAATAGTCCGAATGCGAAGCCTACCACAACTAACGCTATAATTACTGAAGCTATTACTAGTATTAGCGCCGTTACTGCACCAGA